>NZ_JBZAYZ010000001.1:0-663808 GCF_058242705.1 Clostridium pabulibutyricum | reverse complement strand
TCCATGGAAACAGGCTTCATTTGAACGTTACTGTAATAAGCAAGTTCATAGACAAAAAGAAAAGATAGCATAAAAAACTTACGAAATTATTTTTTAAAAATTAATTGTTTCTAAGGTTTGTTTGCCATACCTTAAATTAATAGCATCAAAACAATAAAGCACCAGCAAAAAACTGGTGCTAATAATTAAAACTTTTTGGGACATTTTCAAAAATGCTTGACACAAAAAAATTATCAAACAAGAAGGATTTACAAAATACTTATTGAATTTATATATATAGTTGTACTATACTATAAAAAACATTATTTAGGAGGTTATTTTATGGGATCTTTAAAAGGCACTAAAACTGCAGAAAATTTAATGAAAGCTTTTGCTGGTGAATCACAAGCCAGAAACAGATACACCTTCTATGCTTCTGCCGCAAAAAAAGAAGGTTATGTTCAGATTTCAAATATATTTATAGAAACTGCAAATAATGAAAAGGAACATGCAAAAAGATTTTTTAAGTTTGCAAATGAGGATCTGTGCATGGAAGCAGTCGAAATAACAGCTTCATATCCAGTAGCACTTGGTGATACAAAAACAAACTTAAAAGCAGCTGCAAATGGTGAAAATGAAGAATGGAGTCAACTCTATCCTGAATTTGCAAAGGTGGCAGATGAAGAAGGTTTCCCTGCTATAGCATCAGTCTTTAGGAAAATTGCAGAAGTTGAAAAACATCACGAAGAAAGATACAGAACATTACTTAAAAATATTGAAGAAGGAAAAGTTTTCAGCAAAGATACAGTGTATAAATGGAAATGCAATAACTGTGGATACATATATGAGGGAACCTCCGCACCTAAATTATGTCCAGCCTGTGCCCATCCACAATCATACTTTGAACTTCTCTCAGACAATTTCTAATAAAATACCAAGCAGGGAGAATTATTCTCCCTGCTTATCCTTTAAATTATCAGGCACATCTATTCCTGCCATTTTCATAAGGTAAAGTGCATTTCTAGTTTTTGAAACACCTCTTCTTATTTTATAGTCAAAATGAAGCTTATTATTTTCATAATACTCCTTAAAATGATAATTTTTAATATCTGAACCGCCGCTATCCTCCATATCACATAATTCAAGATCATGTGTAGACACCATACCGCATGAATTGAAGTCCTTTAATTCGTTTATCAGTATCTTTGCTCCAAGGTGCCTGTCAAAAGAATTTGTGCCTTTAAATATTTCGTCCAAAAGGAAAAATATACTTTCACCTTTTCCTGCAGCCTCTACAATTGACTTTATTCTTAAAATTTCTCCATAAAAGGAAGACACATTCTCATCAAGATTGTCACTTATTCTCATGCAAGTATAAATTTTCATTATTGAACATGAAAAATGCTCTGCAAACACACGCGTACCAGCATAAGCAAGCATTAAATTCACGCCTGCTGTCCTCAAAAAAGTACTTTTACCAGACATATTAGAACCGGTTATCATAAGTACCTTTGATCCTTTACCTATGTAAAGATCATTATGCACAGCCTTTCCCCTTATAAGTGGATGAGCCATTGATACTGCCTCTACAGTCAATGGTTTTTCCATGATTTTCGGCAGACACCAATCCCTGTGATCAAAATTAACAACTGCAAGACTGCACAAAGCTTCAATTTTCGCAGCCGTACTAATCCATTCCTGAACACTTGCTCCATTCTCAGTTTTCCATTTTTCAAGTGAAAACATACACTGGTAATCCCACAGGAAAAATATATTTAAAAGAATATACATCATATTCTTTCTTTCCGCAATATTCCTTGCTATTTTTGCAAGTTCAGTCATTGGAATAAATTTACGTTTTGCACACCTTTTAGTATTGTAAATTTCCAACAGTTCGTTTAAGAGTTTGGATGAAAATTTTTTTCTGTATATCATGTTTATAATATTCTCATAAGAACTTATATTTTCCTTCAGCATAAAAAGTATACCGAGGCTTTCAGCCCTGTTCCCAAAATCAAAGGATAAAATGAGTATAGCTATAAGAATAGCACTATATCCTGCATAGTTGGGAAGCATCTTTAAAAAAAACGATAAAACTATAACAATCCATATGACTGGAGGTATAACTTTAAAAAGTGTAATAATATATCTGTTTGTGTAAACTTTTTTTTGTGGTACATTGAGCAGCTTTAGAAGTTTTTCTATTTCATCATGCTGTACATCACCTGCAAAATCAGCTTCACATTCAAGTCTCTGCCTGAAATTTATTTCCTTTGAAAGCTCTTCAACAGCTTCCTGCCTGTTCATTATGTTCTCCCGGCTATTGTGATACTTTTCTCTTGTCAGTATATTATTTAACTCTTCCTGTGCAAAATGTGTACTGCATGTATTTATCCACTGAAACACAGAACCCCTGCCAACCGCATCAAGATCAAAGCTATATCTATGTTCTTTGTCTAAAAATTCTTTACCGTCATTCTCAAAATTTATCCATTCTCCATTGCACCTTTTAATGGACTTATAATTTATGCTTATGAGTTTTTTCGTAAATTCAAGATTATACTTGAATTTACCGTGAACTTTTACAAGAAATATAAACACAATTGCAAACATGACTACACAGCTCATGCTTAAGTAAATATAATCATATTCATAAAACAAAATTGCTGCCACTGCAAACAATATGAATACGCAAAATCTCATAGTACTCACTTTTTTTATCGAACTACTCTGTCTTGCTGCAAGTGATTTTAGATGTGATTCCCTCACTTTATAAATATTTTCAACATTATACATAATCAGCTACCCGCTTAACCGTTCTTTAATATTTTAGACGGCTTAAGTTCTTCAAAATAATCCTTTAATTTAAGATCCATTCCTAAAATGTGCTGGCTTATCCAGTTGTATACAAAATCAAGTATTTTCAGTACCTCTTCTTGAGGATTTTCCTCTATCTTATCCACATCAAGATTTTCGATGGTATCTATAAACTTATCATGAACCATCTTCTGCTGTTTATATCCTGGATAAGAATACAACTGCATAAGTCTTTCCTCATCTTCAAAATGATAAATAGTATAATCTCTTAGTGCATCAATATTATCAAGTATATTGTCAATACAAATAACATTGTCCTCGCCTTTAATCGAATCATATATTGATCTGCCTATCTCAAACAGTCTTTTGTGCTCGTCATCTATTCTTTTTATTCCACAACTATATTTATCTTTCCATTCAAACATTTAATATTACCTCTATTCAGTTTATATTTCATAATTTATACAATAGATTATATCATACTTATGAATAAACTAAAAAGCGGGTATTACATGCTTTCAATATATAATACCCGCTTTTCTGTAATATTATTGTTTTTTCGACAAATACGTTCTACATAACACCACTAGGCATTATAGCATCAAGTACTCCTATAACAAGTGCCGATAAAATAGCTCCCATTACAGATACCCTCATATTTGGAACTATGAACTGAGTTATATATATTATAATGGCTGCAATTACGAATCCCTTCAGTCCTTTTCCGAAAGGTGATGCATCGACTCCCATGAATTTCTCCACAAAAAAGTCTATTGCACTTATTACTACTGCTGCTGCAAGATATGACCACAAACCGACTATACTAAAGCCAGGCGTTAAAAATGATGTTATTGCCAGTATGATCATTGTAATTATTAGCCTTATAATATATCTCCCTACAGAAGACTTTTCACTATTATTGCTGTTTGTATCATTCACAGTAATCACTCCTTAAAACATTGATTTTAGATTTAATAACTATTACCTATACATTAGCTTTACCTAAATCCAAAAAATTATTTATAAATTTTAGAATTCTTTAAAAATGTTTTTTGATGCACCACATATTGGACACTTTTCCGGTACATCTCCGCTTACTGTGAATCCACAGACAGGACATATATATATTCGTGAAGAATCAGTATCTTTTCCGTTTTCTACAGCCTTTTGTGCCTTTTTAAAAAGTTTTGCATGCTCTTTTTCCGCATTCATTGCAAAATAAAAAGATCTCTCTGCTTCCTTCTCCTTCTGAAACCTTGCAGTTTCAAGATATACAGGATACATCTGATCCACTTCATGCATTTCTCCATTAAATGCACCTTCAAGATTTTCAGCAGTATTTGTAATTCCAAATACACCTCCTGCAGTTGCAGTACTATCTCCTATCTGGTCACCAAGAACATTAAAATGATTTTTTGCATGAACCCACTCTGCATCTGAAATCGCATAAAAAAGTCTGGATATATTCGGAAAGCCGTCCTTTTTGGCAGCCTCACCCCAAATTAAATATCTCATATGTGCCATACTTTCTCCCGAATAGGCAGAACGTAAAAAATCCGCCGTCATTGCATTTTTCAATGACATAACTATCACCTCATTAAACTTTATAATTTAAATTACCCCGATGAGTAAATACAAAAACCAAAGTTTAAATGCATTTACTTATCGAGGTTATTTCCATCAGCTGTTTAAATCCATATATTTACAAAAGTTATTTCAATCCCTGTTCATAAGACTGTATCATTTTCTTAACCATATTTCCACCAATAGAACCTGCTTCTCTTGCTGTAATATCGCCATTGTATCCCTCTTTCAAATTTACACCAACTTCTTTTGCAGACTCCATTTTAAACCTGTTCAAAGCTTCTTTTGCCTGAGGTACAAGTACCTTGTTTCCTCTGCTGTTTGACATAAATAATCCCTCCTAATTTTTTTAGTGACTTATTTTTTGCCTTGCATTATAAGTTTGGTCTTTTTTTTATTAATTACTCTATGAAATTACATGAAATTGTCCTACTTTATAGAGCAATTGTAAAATTCAAATAAAATTTGCATCGTTTCTGCAAAATAGTATAATAAGTACATCAGATACTTTAGCAGGCAGGTGATTTTATTGTATAAAAAAGGTGATTTTCACTGTCACTCAAATGCTTCTGATGGGAAACTATCGCCGGCAGAAGTGGTAAATCTTGCAAAGGCTCAGGGACTCGACATCATGTCACTTACAGATCATGATACAGTATCAGGACTTTCGGAGGCCGTCCTTCAAGGTTCAACAATAGGAATAAAAGTTGTACCTGGAATAGAACTGTCAACTTTATACAAAGGTAGAAGTATTCATATACTCGGCTATTTTAAAGATTTAGAAAGCATAAGCTTGAAATTTAAAAATTTTCTCAAGGAAATGAGTGCTTTTCGAAGAGAAAGGGCAAAAAAAATAATAGAAAATTTATATAACTTTTTCGGCATACGCCTTGACTTCGAAAAAGTTGCCAGAGACACGAAAGGCATAATTGCAAGACCTCATATTGCAAAATCCATAATAAATGAAGGTTACAATTACACATTCAACGATATATTTTCACGTTTCATAGGTGATGACTGTCCTGCTTATGTGCCAAACAAAAAGCTTGATACAATAAGCGGAATTGAGCTTCTCAAATCAACAAAGGCCATGTCAGTATTTGCACATCCCGTCCTTGTAAAAGGACCAAACATACAAGATCTCATAAGTATGCCTTTTGACGGAATAGAGGCAATTTATCCTGCAAATACTCAGGATGACACACTCAGGTTATTAAACTTTGCAAATGAATATCACAAAATTGTATCTGCCGGCTCCGATTTTCATGGAATTGATGAAAATGACTCGAAGCATGGTATATATCCAGGACAAGTATATCTTGAAGAAGATAAAATCGAAATATTTCTAAACAAGCTAAATTCTATTTAAAAAAAATATGTGGATGAACATTCATCCACATATTTTTCATTCTGTTAAATTCTCTCCAAAAATGCAGTATACGCTTTTACCGCCTCGTATATATCGGCCTTGCTTGCCACTTCCCATGGAGCATGCATATTGTGAAGTGCTATTCCGCAGTCTATAACTTGCATATTGTATTCCGCAAGTATATATGCTATGGTTCCTCCACCGCCCTGATCAACCTTCCCAAGCTCCGAAGTCTGCCATGAAACATCGCAATCATCCATTATTTTTCTTATCTCGGCTATAAATTCAGGATTCGCATCATTACATCCTGATTTGCCCCTTGCTCCAGTATACTTGTTGAACACTACGCCTTTTCCAAAATAGGCTGCATTGTTCTTATCCATAGTTGAAGGATAGTTCGGATCAAAGGCGGCACTTACATCTGAAGACAGCATCTTTGAATTTGTGAGAGCTCTCCTTAACTTGAGTCCGCTGTACTCTCCAATAAGTTCTATTACCTCGGCAACTGCATTTTCAAAAAAGCGGGAGTGCATTCCCGTAGCCCCCACGCTTCCTATTTCCTCTTTATCAACCAGAAGCGTAACACACGTCTTGTCAGGTTTTTCAACATTCATCATTGCATCAAAGGATGTATATGCACATATTTTATCATCATGTCCATAAGCCATAACCATACTTCTATCTATTCCATAATCCCTGGCTTTTCCTGCTGGAACCACTTCAAATTCGGATGATACAAAATCTTCTTCTTTCATGTTATACTTTTCATTTAATATCTCGAGTATGTTTTCTTTCACTCTGTTTTTCATATCTTTGTCTTTTACAGGTATACTGCCTACAAGGATGTTCATATCTTCACCCTCAACCACTTTTGATGCTTTTTTGTTCATCTGTTCTCCTGCAAGATGTATTAAAAGATCAGATACCCCAACTACAGGGTCATCATCATTTTCACCTATTACCACATTTATTTTTGTTCCATTTTTCTTGACCACAACCCCATGAATTGCAAGTGGGAGTGTAACCCATTGGTACTTCTTTATTCCACCATAATAATGAGTATCAAACATTGCAAGATCCGTATCTTCATAAAGAGGATTTTGCTTAAGATCAAGTCTTGGCGAATCTACATGTGCTCCGAGTATTCTCATACCTTCTTCTATGTTTTCCGATCCTATTACAAAAAGAGCTAGGGTTTTATCCTTATTATTTGCATAAACCTTATCTCCCGGCTTTAATCGCGATTCATTTTTTATAAGTTCTTCGATATTTTTGTATCCATTTGACTCTGCTCTTTTTATGAATTCCCTTGTGCATTCCCTTTCTGTTTTACAATTTGACATAAATTTTTTATACTCGTCGGCAAGCTTAAATACTTTTTTCAGATTATCTTTGGAATATTTATCCCAGGCATAATCATATTTTTTTTGCAAATTTTTTGACATGTTCATCTCTCCTCGTATAATTTATATAAACCATTGGATTAAAAACATAAATCATATATTTCAGTTATATTATACCAAACATTAAAATTACTTTCCAACAGGTCCTAAATCCACTTGTTTTTCCTAAATACAACTATTAAAATAAATGCGGTAACAACCATGAGTATGATTACATAATGGCATCCATTTTCCATTTCTACAAATGGAATGCCCTTTAAATTCATGCCATACATACTTGTTATTAGATTAAGAGGCATAAATATACTGGTTACAACAGTAAATATCTTCATAAGTTCATTTGTCTTGTTTGCCACTTCCGATTCGAATGCTTCTCTCACCATTGCAAGATCCTGTACAAGGCTTTCAAGAGACAGCATAAGTTTTTCTATCTTCTTGCTTATTCCTATAAAATATTTCAAATTTTCTCGGCTTATTATGAAATTATCATTCATAACAAGACTATCACCTATGTGCCTGAGTGGATTTATGTACTTGCGAACCTTATACACCTGCCTTCTCAGTGTTATAAGATTATTAAGCTGTTCTTTTCTTGGATCTCTCAGTATATTTATTTCTATTTCATCCACCTTTGCCTCGAGCTTTGATATTATTTCATAATTTCTTATTATTATCCTGTCAAAGATATAGTAAAAAAGTATATCCGGCTGGCGTCTGTCTTTAAGTATAAAACAATTTCTGGAACTTTTTATATCATCAATCAGTTGATTTAAAATATCTATACTACCCCTACAAATTGTTATTATATACTTTTTTGTTAAAAATATGTATACTTCTTTTGAAACAACTATCCCATGAGGATAGGTAAGTACATTTAAAAGTATGAATATATAATCATTAAAAAAACTTACCTTTGGTGATTTAGAAAAGTTTTTACAGTCATCTATGCTTTCATCATCAATATCTATAAACTTTCCGATCTCTCCAATCTCATCTCCATCTGCAATAATCCAGTAATATTTGTCATCCCTTATGTCTTCACAAACTACATTTATAAAATTATTAATATCTATTACTTTCAAAAAAAACACCACCAGTACAGCTGTATCAGTAAAATACACAATTGTAATTATTTTGTTCAAAAATTACAATTATTACTCATTTCCAGCCTAATCCGGTGGCATACATCAATTTGTAATTATTTTATCTACACGCAAATCATGCTTCTCCATTGGAACTTTGCAAACAACTTGAAAATCGTAACACAATCCAACTGTTATACTGTCTTGCCTAAGATTTTTTAAAAATCTGTCGTAATAACCGCCTCCGTACCCTATTCTGCCTCCAAATTTATCAAAAACCGCCCCAGGCACAAAGCAAAGGTCTATATCTTGAAGTTCAACTATACTATCTGTATTTTTAGGCTCAAGTATATTGAATTTTCCATGAACAAGATCTTCAATTTTTTTTATTTCAACTGCTTTCATAATACCCGGTCCTACTACTTTTGGAACACATACTCGCTTTTTTGAAGAAAGTGAAAATTTTATTATATTCTGTGTGTCAACTTCACTTTTATAGCTCACAAATATGAATATACAGCCGGCACCTCTGTACTCTTGACTTTCCAATACCTTTTCAAACACAATATCGTCAAGCCTTTTTCTAGACAATACATCATATCCATCCCTCAAAGCTAAAAAACTTTTTCTCATCTCACTCTTCTCGTTCATCTTTTATATCATTCCTTTTATCCTCAACCTGTTTTATTCTTTCACTTATTATATCTACCGGAGTCACTTTTGAAATCAAGCTGTATCTGAAATTAGCAGCTGCAGCTTCTATTATTACTGCAAGATTCCTCCCAGGCCTTATAGGCAGAGTAAGTTTCCTTATCTTTACATTCAATATTTCAACATATTCTTTGTCAATGCCGAGTCTGTCATAATTTTGCTCCTCTTTCCACTGTTCAATGTATATAACAAGATTAATGGTCTTTCTCTTAAGTACAGAACTCAACCCGTAAAGTGCAGGTATGTCTATTATGCCCATGCCTCTCACTTCTATCATACCTGAGGTTATATATGGAGAAGATCCATGAAGTTCACTATCTATTTCCTTTATATCAACTGCATCATCTGCAACAAGTCTGTGTCCTCTCTTTATAAGTTCAAGTGCAGTTTCACTTTTCCCTATTCCGCTCTCACCTGTTATGAGTATTCCAACTCCGTACACATCCACAAGTACTCCGTGAAGTCTTGTTTCCGGGGCCAAATTGTAATCTAAGTAATTCATAAGTTTGTTTACAAATCTTGTAGATATCATGTCAGTCCTCAAAACCCATCTTTTATATTCCCTGGCACTGTATAAAAGCTCTTTATGAGGCTCAAGATTTCTTGTTATTATCGTACATGGATTGTAGAACTCAAAATATTTTCTAAGCCTTTTTTCACGCAAATCCGTTTGCATTGCATCCAAAAAACTCCACTCCGCTTTTCCAACAACCTGTACTCTTTGATTCGCAAAGTAATTGTAAAATCCGCTGAATTGAAGTCCCGGCCTATTTATATCACTTACATTTATATCATTTATTTTGTCTCCCTTGTTAATTACCTCTAAATTTAGATCTTCTATCATCTTTTTTACAGTTACTCCCATAATTATCCCCCTAATTTAATCTTTCCCGATATGCACTGTCTATATATGCTACACTACACTTTTTTGATTTCATATATTATAACACAAAAGTTCAAAAAATACGTTATATGTTTTACTTTATAAAATATTACAAAAAGTTTTTGACAATATTTTATTTTTTTGACTTTTCACATACTCTTCTATATCAATATATAAAGACACATTTTATGGTTTTCCACATTTTTTCCACAGAATAGTCCACACCTTATCTACAGAGATTATGTTTATTCTTGTAGTAATGTGTACATTATTGACTTACAAAATTTGTGTTTAATCTTATATTATCTGTTAAAATATAATTAGATATTAAATAAATTTTAATTACGAGGTAATTGTTATGGATAATAATTTGAAAAACATAGAGACTGAAATATTCAAATTAAAAGATATGTTATATAAACTTATCAGAGAAAACAACCTTACGGACACAAGCGTAGTGAAATGCAGTAAAAAACTGGACGAGCTTATTCTGCAATATCACCGGAGACAGATGTCTACTAGCTCTTGACTTTTCTAAATCTCCGTCAAACGCAGTTTCCAATAACTTCATAAAAACCCGGGCAAAACTGTGTCAATTCAACATTTCACAAATCTTACTTGAATAAAACACATACTCAAAGTGAAGCGCCCTTGTGAGAATTACATACAAAATTCTTTGATCAAGTCGTGTTTTCTTATAATTTTCTTCGTTACAATTGTAAATCACACTGCAATCGAATTCAAGACCCTTAGTCATATATGAAGGTATTATTATAAAATCAAGTTTAATATCCTTATCATTTTCCTTTACAAGCGTCCATTTATGGCTGCTGTATTTTCTAAGATAATCTCTTATTTTCCTACATTGATTATAATCTTTTCCTATTACAGCTATGCTCTTTTTATTGCTTTTTAATACATAATCTACAACATTATCAAGTTTTTCTCCAAATTCCCTGTTTGTATTGAAATTAATAATCTCAGGTTCTTTTCCGTGTCTCAATATGGGAACTGCGGGATTTAAATTGCTTTTTTGAAATTTTAATACTTTGTTTGCAAATTCCATTATTTCCACAGTAGATCTATAACTTTTTCTAAGCTCTACATATTTAAAAGTATCACCAAACACATCCTTAATCAAATCCTGCCAGTTGTTTATTCCTTTATAGCAGTATATTCCCTGTCCTATATCTCCGACTATAGTCATTGAAGTATTCGTCGTAATTTCCTTCATTACACAATACTGAAGTTCACTGTAATCCTGAGCCTCATCTACTACAACATGTTTGTATTTAAATTTTTCAGGTACCCCTTCGATCTTGAACTTCAAATATACAAGACACCCAAGATCATCACTGTCAATCAAACCATCCTCAATGTTTTTTTCATATTCAGATTTCATATATTGCCATAACTTTTTACTTATATCGCCTCGTGTTATTTTAAAAAACAATTCTTCATCATTTAAAAATTCACTGTATTTAGTTCTCGAGTCAATTTTGTTCCAGTTTTTAAAATATTCCTCGAAACACTTCTTTGCAGAAACCTCAAGCTTCTTCTTTTTTTCATCTCTCTCATCATATATGTCTGAAAGCTTTTTTCTTCTTTCTTTTGAATCATCCATTACTTTCTTAACTCTTGCTGCATTATACTCATAGGTAAAATCAATTTTGCCAAGAATATTTTTTATTTTATCATCTATTTTAAGTTTAAAATATCTTTCTATCTCTTCTTTTCTCCTCTTTATAGGAAAATTCGTCATATCTTTCAAGTAAAGTCTTTTTATTTCCTCTTTTCCAAACAAAATATAATTTTCAACTTTTATATCATCTATATCTGAATCTTTGTTTTCCAAATACTCTACATACTCATCCAAAAAACGCTTATATTCAATGCTTCCCCTAAGTCCTGCGCTCTCAACAATAAGCGATTTTTCATCTGAGTCCCCAACTATGAGAGACAGCTTTTTGTCTTTAGTAATTATCTTAAATTTTATGTTTATTATATCTCTGCACAATTGTTCAAATGTTATCTGATTTACATTGTTTACTCCGAGATCCGGCAGTACCTCGGATATATAATCCAAAAAAAGCCTGTTTGGTGCTATAACTAAAATATCTCTTCCAGATATCTTGTCTTTATACTTGTAAAGCAAATAAGCAAGCCTGTGAAGCGCCACTGTAGTCTTACCCGATCCAGCAGACCCCTGAACTATAAGAGCAGTATTTTTCTCAGTTCTTATTACATCATTTTGTTCCTTCTGTATTGTGGCAACTACATCTTTAAGCTTAGTACTTACACTTCCCTCAAGGTTCAGCTTCAAGAATTCATCCATAAGTTCATTTCCATCTTGTGTTGAGGACCTAAGTATTATGTTGTTTATTCCATCATCAAAAGCATCTTTAAGTTCTCCATCTCTTACAAGAAACTTTCTCTTAAGATTAAGCTTTCCACTTATAATTCCTGAAGGCGCACTATAAAATGCATCACCAAAAGTACCACTATAATACAAATCCGCAAGTGGTGATCTCCAGTCTATTACAACCTCTTCTCCATTTTCCATATCTCCAAGTCCAAATTTTCCTATATAAAATGTTTCCTCATCTCTTTTATATTCCCTGAAATCTATCCTCCCAAAATAAGGATTAGCCTGACTTTCCATATATTTTTCAAGACCCTGATGCGTTATATTGTATAGCTTCTTTTTAGTTTCAAGTTCATCATTATATTTTCCTTTAAACTGTTTCTTTAGACTGTCTATCTCCGCTTTGAGCCTGCAATCTTCCTGGGTTATATCTGTAATTTGACCTTTTATCCATTTTTCCGTATCTTCAAGATGTTTTTTCTCCCTATCCATGTCTTCATCTTTTATGGTCATAACCCCGCTCCTCCCTTTCACACTTATACAAGTCTAAATTTTATATTTAACAGACACATATGTCAAGGGTTCAAAAAATGCCACATATGATTTGATTGAAAATACAGATGAATGTTATAATTTATATAGGAAGGGAGGTACACAGCTTGGCAGTAAAAGAAGTATTAAAATATGGAAATAAAACTTTAAAAAGGGTCAGCCGCAGGGTATTTGACATAGACGATTCAATTCGCGAAACGGCTAAGGACCTTAAAGACACCTTGAATCAGGATCCAGGTGGTATAGGCCTTTCGGCTCCCCAAATAGGAATACTAAAGAGAATTATACTAATAGATTTGAAAGAAGAGAATTTCAAACCCATAATTCTTATAAATCCAAAGATAATAAAAAAAGTTGGAAAAGAAAAAAGTATCGAAGGCTGTTTAAGTTATCCTGGCTATGAAGGCATTGTAATAAGGCCTAAAAGAGTAACTGCAACCGGATTAGACCTTGATGGAAAAGAAACCTCCTATGAAGCAGACGGGCTGCTTGCAAAAGCTTTCTGTCACGAAATAGACCATCTTGATGGAATACTTTATATGGAAAGAGCAAAAAAACTCTACAAACTTACAAACTAAAGATATTTTACAGAAATTCCTTTCACAGAAAATACAACTCCTATAAGAGGGAGCTGTATTTTTTTATATATCATAACATCCTCTTCTACCTCAAGACCATTTTCTATAAGAACATCCACACCCTTGTATGTTCTCAACTGGTATCCTCTATATTTCTTTGGAAAATCTTCTACAAACCTCACACATATTTCTCTAACATCCATTGAACAGCATCCTCCCGATGCTGAAATTGTATCTACTACAAATCCACCTTTATTTTCAAGTGCATATTCCAATGCCTTATCCTCAATTATAAACACGTTCATCTCCCTTTCCATCCAAAACTACAGTCTTAATACTTTCACCATAAAATATAACATATTCCTCTTTTTTTACTGCTGTATTTTCTTCTCTTAATTTATCTACGTCAATAAAAAACTTTTCAATATGATAATCTTCATTTATGTCTATTTCACCAGATTTTATCTTGTCTCTTATAAATTTTTCCTCGCTCTTTACTTTGTTTTGAAACAAAAATTCTGGAAGCCACCTTTTTTTGTTGAATTTCAAATAATCATATTTTATTATTTCCCGGAGCAAATAACTATCCTGCCTCATGAATTTCTGATTGAATTCCAGAAATACCTCATAGTATTTTGACGCTGAAAGACTTTTTTTGAAATATCCACTATCGTAAAAAAATCCTCCAAGCTCTTTGTAAAAATCAAAAGGCGTATTAAACTTATTTACAAAGTAACTTATAATGTGTGAAAATTTTCCTGAATTATAATATTTGTCAACCATCTTATCCACTCTTTTTAAAATTCTCAATTCTCCATACATAATGGAGTCGGTCTTAAGCACCTCATAAGGTGGATACGGCGAATACACTATACCCCATCTGTCTGCATTCTTTTTCATTGATGAACCTTTAAGCACCTTTAAAAATCCAAGTTGTATAACAGATGGAGATATACTGTATACATCATTAAAAGATTTTCTGAATGATTCAAAATTTTCTCCTGGAAGACCAGCTATAAGATCCAAATGCTGACTTATGTTATTCGGCTCTGCGACCTTGCGAACCTTTTCTCTAATACAAGAAAATTCAACATTTCTACTTATATTCGAAAGCACCTCTGAATTGGTGGTTTGTACACCAACTTCAAGCTGTATCCTTCCTTTAGGTGCACTATTCAATATTTTTATCTCCTCATTGGTTAAAATATCCGCAGAAATTTCAAAATGAAAGGTGGCATCTGTATCCTTGTCTATTATAAATTTCCAAAGTTCAACGGCAAATTTGCTATTGCAGTTAAACGTCCTGTCAACAAACTTTATAAGTTTAAATCCTTTTTCAATTAAAAAATTCAGTTCCCTTTTAACCCTCTCCATATTTAAAAATCTAACCCCGCCTGTTGTTGAAGATAGACAATAGCTACATTTAAACGGGCATCCCCGGCTAGTTTCATAGTATATTATCTTGTTTTTCAAATCATCACATTTCTCATAGGGAAATACGAGTTCATTCATGTCCACCTCAGGTCTTGCTTCATTCATAACAATGCTGCCGTCATTGTCCCTAAAACAAAGACCCTTTATATTTTGAAGCTTTAACATATGTTCATTCAACTTGCATTTTCTGAATTTAATTTCCTCCTGAATTAATTCACTGTACGTTTTTTCACCTTCGCCATATATTACATAATTTCCGCAACTTTTCTTCAAAAATTTTATAGGCTCATAGGAAACCTCCGGTCCCCCATAGCATATTCTCACTTGAGGTGCTACAAGTTTTATAAGTCTCGCAACTTCAATTGAAAAATCCACATTCCATATATAACAGGAAAACCCTACAAAATCCGGATTTTCTTCCATTATTTCTTCAAGTATTCTTTCCTTTCTGTCATTTATTGAAAATTCCTTTAAAATACATTCATATTCTAAATTACCGGTAAATGCCTTTAAATATCTTATAGCCAGATTACTGTGAATAAATTTTGCATTTATGCCTACAAGTACAACTTTCATATATTTTCTCCTCGTTATGTCATTTTTAAACCAATATACATATTTATTTTACCTCACCTTGGCGCTAAAAAACAGTATCATGACACAATCTATGTTTCCTCGCTGACTGAAACTTCTTTAAGTGACTCACTGTTATTTGCTATATTCATCGCTTCTATATGATACATATTTTCGGTGAAGTTGTACTCCTTTATCTCAAAATACTTTTTAATCATATTAAAAACAATTTCCTTTGAAACATTCTGAACAGCATTTATATTTCTTATCTTTATAATTCTGAGTTTCTTACCCGGCATAAGTATTTTTATATTTCCTATAAACAATTTGCCCGGCTTTTTATCTATATCCCATATATAAAGCATGCCCCCATGTCTCAAATACTTGTGAACACACTCTATCACGGACCTTCTCTTAGATTTTGACCATATTGAGCTCAAAGAAAACATAAGTATACATACATCGTAACTTGATTCCTTTATATTTTTTTCCTCTTCCTCCCCATTTATGTACTCAAGATTTATGTCATGATTAAATTCCTTGTATATATTGTAGACTATCCCGCTGTTCTTCAGGCCTATGTCAAGAAGATTTCCTCTAAATATTTCATTTTCCATGTTTATAAAAATTTCCTTTTTAATCATCAAACTCCCCCTAATCGGTATTTTCCATAATAAGTAAATGACCCATATATGATAAATTCTCTAAAATAAAAAAAAATCCTTCAAATGAATGAAGAATTTAAAACAGCTTAATTTTATCGTAATAATCAAGCATGAAACCTGCAGTTGTTCTCTCGGCCTCCTTGATTATGGTTGATGCAATATTCCAATACCTTTCCTCTCTGGATCTTATGCTGGAATTTTTTATATAGGTACTGTTGGCCATTATTGCATTGTTCTTTATATAATCTTCAATAGTGTCATATCTAACAAGATTGTCTACTGCAGTAAATGAATAATCGGACATCAGTTTACTTATAATCCACATTTCAAATCTTCTGTGACTTTTTAAAAGATTATTATTCACATGTTGTGGAACTGTAACATCCTGAACAAGATGACAGGCTGCTCCGAAATAAAACATGGATTTATCAATATCATCTTTTTCCAAAAATAAAATTGATTTTTTATAATATCGTGTGCATTCTGTAAGAGCATCTGAAAAACCATATAATCCTTTTCCACGACTTACATGATAGAAATGATTCGAACTTTTAAAATCCTGATCAGCCCAACTTACACCTGAGTTTAAACTAAGTATATTTTTTCTAAAATAATCAGCCTCTTCTAAATAACCGTCATTTTTAAGTATTTCAATAGATTTTATCATTATAAACTTATGAACTGTGCAGTTTGTTTTCATTATTTTTTTCTTTAGAGGGTTAACTGCAAAAAACAGTTTTTTTACCGCTCCACCATAAGTTCTCTCGAGTTTTCCTTTCATCTTAAGAATGATTTACCTCTTTTCATTATTAATTTCAATCTCGTTTGATTCTTAATACAAGCACTATAGAAGCTATTCCGCATATAATAAGATATACATATATACTGTTAAAACGTTCATAATTAATATCTTTTATACCTGCATCTCTTCTACTTATACTATACATATATCCACTGCCGCTATCAAGCATCATCAGATTTTTATTATATATTTTCATACTGCTTATATTTGATCCCTTTTTCAATTTCAATTCTGTTTTTTCAACTCGTGATTTTTCAAAACTATACACTGCGTTGTATATTCTGTTATAAAAAAATATACAGTTTTTTTCTCCTATGTTCCCTGAACTGTCAACTGCAAGACTTCCAAGACTTGAAACATTTTGCCCTTGATACACAGGTGACGGCGGATTCATATTAGGATGATTTTCAAATACAAAGCTTAAATTCTTTCTGCTCTTGAACTTTGGAGATGTAATAGGATCCCCTCCGCTGTAATCAGGCCATCCATACCAATATCCCCCATTTACTTCATATATGTAGTCATTGTCACCATATACTGCTCTTGCGCCTCTTTCTTCCATACCTCCTACAGAACAGACAGGCTTGTTTTCATCATTAAAATCCATGCCCTTCACATTTCTTATACCCCAGGCAAATGTATTGGCTTTCCTATTGTTAAGGTTTATAGTTATAATAGATGCATTCCCTGGAAAATGAGAAGAAACTATCTGTCCACTTATACTTTTTGTCTTATAGCTTTGAAAAACTCCAGTATTTTTATCTCCAAAATTTTCACCCTTCAAAGTCACATCATAAGGTGTCATGTCATGAAAATAGGGTTCCGTTTCTTTCCACTTATTATCATTGCCTACCACACCTGAATTTGTAGCAGCACCTATTGAAACATATATCAAATTTCCCCTGACTCTCACAATGCTCCTGTTATAATCACCATAGTTTGGAATTCCAGAAAAAAACTTTTCGTTTTTATTTTTCAACATATCATAGCAATATATACTATCCTTAGAAGAATAATATACTTTGCCCCCATTGTAGTCTATACTGCTTATATCAAAATCTTTATTTTCAATTAAATTGTGACTTTTGCCACTGCTGTCTATAAACTGAATCCCCGTATTATAAGCTATATAATAATTTCCAAACCCATCTGTTGTAAAATCAACTGCACCTTTCAATCCTTTGTATTTTTGACTTATTTTCAAATCTTTATTAATCAAATCAATACCAATACTAGGATGCCATTTATAAAAATAGATCTTTATTGCATATGCGGCTAAAATTACCAACCCTGCCAGTAATGTAACCTTTAATAACTTTTTCATATATTCAAATCTCCTAATTCATGTCTTTCAAAATATATATATTTTATATTCCTGATATTTATTCATATACGCTCATTTATATATACATAATCCGAATTGTAGAATATATCCTGCTGTTAAATCATAATTATTTAACAAATACATGAATTTCAACCCAAATTTAAAACTCAGGAGTATCTTATGAAAAAGGATAGATTTTTAAAGAGTTCACTTATTATGATTTTCTCGAACCTAATAACAAACATATTTGCCTTTGTATTTTCAATAATTCTTTCAAAATATCTAGGGGCAGAAGGCATGGGTCTCTACGACCTTATAATGCCGATTTATGATCTTTTCATATGCCTTATTTGCGGCGGGATGGTAACTTCCATCTCAAAAACGGCAGCCATATACTTTGGAAAGGATGATTTCTCGAATTTAGAAGGATCAATCTCCGTATCGTTTCTATTTGATTCAATATTATCACTCATAATAATATGCTTTGTATTCATAAATGCAAAATTTATAGGTATGAATATAATAGACGATATAAGAGCTGTTCACTCAATACAGGTAATATGTCCTGCAATGTTTTTTATTTCACTTTCCTGTATATTGAAAGGATATTTTTATGGAACATCAGACGTTAAAATTCCAGCATTTGTAGATGTATTTGAAAAATTTTTAAGAATAGTCATAATAATAAGCATAATATCCGCTTTCTCTCTAAAAGGTGTAAAAAATACTGTAACAGCTGCATATTTGACTCTTACTTTCGGTGAATTTACGAGCCTTGTACTTTTATATTCCGTATACAGAATAAAAAAGAGGAAATACATAATTCCCAATAATTATGTTCCAGACAAGTTCCAGCTTTTGTTTGACATACTCGTTGTTTCATTTCCACTTTGTATAAACGGCTTTCTGTCAACTGCACTCTCTGCACTTTCTGCACTCATAATACCGAGAAGACTGGTATCCTCCGGGATTGACTACAATATTGCCCTTTCAATGATCGGGAAATTCAAGGCAATGTCACTTAGTATAGTCTTTTTTCCATCAACTATACTAAATTCAATATCAATAGTACTAATTCCAGATCTATCTGAAAAACTCAGCTCCAAAGACTACTTTTTAGTTGAAAACAGGATTTCACAGGTACTGAAAATATCAGCCTTTTTAGGTATCACAACCATGGCGGTATGCTTCATGTTTCCGCATCAGCTCGGACAAATTTTCTACAAAAGGAACGACCTTGGAAACTATATAAGATTTGCTTCAATGTGTGCACCGTTAAGCTTCCTGTCAATAGCCACCTTTGGTATATTGAATGGAATAGGAAAACAAAATATAATTCTAAAAAACTCAATAATAGTCTCAATAGAAGATCTTATACTTGTATATATTTTAACTGCAATCCCAAGCATAAATATATATGGATGCGGCATAAGTCTTATAATAACCTCAGCTACAAGTTTTATTCTAAATATGAAGGAAATAATAAAAGACAACTTCTATAATCCCTTCTAGAAGCTGTCTTTCAGATTGTTTTAACTATTTTATACGTGAAAGTATAAACTTAGGCATGATTTTTCTCAAAGCCGTTGGAAGACTTCCCATATCCTCCGCTGTAATTCCCCCTATGGAAGCCATGACAAAAGCATATGTAAACATGCCAACCACAATTGCACCTATAGTTGATATTGCATTTGATACATAACCTGGACTTATAAAGCTTGTCAGTATGTTCAGAAGATAATATGTAAGAAATACACAGGCTCCCATTGCTATAGATGAAATTACAGGTTTAACCGCATGAATCACAACATCTATTCTTACATTAAGTGATTTGTTTATCTTACGATAGTTTAATAGTATCGGTATACTGTACCCGAAAATGGTTCCAACCACAGCTCCAAGTATGTTTATTTTTGGATTTGCTATAAGCACATAATTAACTGCAATTTTAAATGCAATTCCTATCACAGAATAAACTGCAACCACATAAAGCTTTCCTATTCCCTGAAGTATTGTTGTTTGTATCTGCATGACAGCCATAAGCACAAGTACAACCGATCCAAAAGTCATTATGCGCGCACCATCACCAAATTTCAACAAATAGAAAATTGGCTGGCTTAAGATTGCAAAACCTACAGTAGCCGGAACAGCTATTAAAAAACACAATCTGAAGGAATAGTTTATACGATTTTCAACTTCCACCTTGTCATTGACAACTGAAGCTGCGGATATCGCAGGCAATATTGCCATGGCAAGAGAAGATATTATAGTAATTGGAACATTTAAAAGCTGCTGGTACTTTGTAAGAATCCCATAAAGTGCCGTAGCAGTATTTTCATTGAATCCACCTACCATAAGACGTGCTTTTGTATTATAAACATCAATTATATTTCCAGCATAAGTCATCCCAACACACAAAGTTATAGGAACTCCATAATTTATAATCTTTTTTACTATCTGCTTTGTGCTTATTCTCGCTGTTTTCTGCTCCACATTCTGATATCTTGTATTTAAGCTGTAATTGTTGTAGCAGAACATGAGAAAACATGCAGAAAATAAAGCCCCAAGAGAAGTACCTATAGTACCCCCTGCACATCCTGCTTCAATTCCATATTTCATGAGAATTGCTGCAAATACTATTGAAAATACAATATTCAATCCCTGTTCTATAACCTGAGATACGGCCGTAGGTGTCATATTTCCATTTCCCTGGAAATATCCTCTGTATGCAGAAGATACTGACGTAAAAAGTATTGCAGGTGCCAGTGAAACGAGCGAGAGATAGGCTCTTGGAAATTTAATGAATTTTGCAAGAGGCATTGAAAGCAAAATCAAGAAAAGCATCATCATAACTCCAAGTACAATTAACATAAACCTCGCTATTTTGAAACTTTTTACTGAATTTTTATAGTCCCCAACAGCATTCATCTCAGATATCAGTTTTGATATTGCCACGGGTATGCCCGAATTTGTTATTACAAACACGAACGTATATATCTGATAAGTAGCTCCGTATATTCCATATCCAACATCACCTATTATTCTGAGCAAAAACGGTATATATAAAAGTGACATTACCTTTGTAACCATTCCAGCTGCAGACAATATGGCAAAACCTTTAGTTGTTGACTGTTCTTTCATATTCAACCCCCCTATTACAGCTTAAAACTTTTCAAATAAGTCACTCTTTATCTTTTTAAACATAGGAGGCAGTGATGCCGTTACCGTTCTACCTTCAATATACGAAAAGTTATTTGTACAATTTTTGAAATAAAATTTATAGGCATACAAATATTGATATTCAAGTCCGTATTTATTGAAAAAAATACTGTTTACATTCCCGTCACCATACTTTGGATCCCCTATAATTGAATTTCCAAGATGCGCCAGATGTGCTCTGAGCTGATGACTTCTTCCAGTAAGAAGATTTATTTCTATCATGGAATATGTTCCACAGCTTTTCAGTGTCTTTGTTTCCATGCATATCTCCTTTGTATTCTTTCCCGGTTCATCCACAACATTTGATACATTTTCTTCCCTGTTTTTACATATGTATGCAGTATATCTTCCATCCTTAAGTCTTCCTCTTACAACTGCAATATAATACTTATCTATGTCACGTTCCCTTATCATCTGGTTCAGCACTTTAAGCGCCTCATAATTTTTACCATATACTACAATTCCCGAAGTATTCCTGTCAAGTCTGTTGCATGGCGAAGGCTTAAAAGTAAGTGACTCGCCCGGTAAATACTCACCTTTGTCATATAAATATGAAAGTGCATAATCTGTTAAAGTGCTTTCCTTTTTTTTATTATCTGAATGTACAAGGATTCCAGGCCACTTTTCAAGGAGAAGCATATTGGAATCTTCATACACAACTTTGAGTGCTCCAGTTTCCACGCCTTTAAATTCACGTTTTTTTACATTTGAAACTATATAACGTGCCTCTACAACATCCCCCAGTTCAAGAAAGTATTTTTCTTTCTTCTTCTTGCCGTTTACCTTTATGTCACCCTTTCTTATAGATTTATATATAGCACTCAAGGGTACATCTTTAAGCCATTTTCTCAGAAATTTATCCAGTCTTTGACCAGATTCATTATTTCCTATATCTATTTTCATTCACTCACTCCTACGAAAGTTATAATACGTTTCATTTTTTTGTCCAACAATTTATTATATAATAATACTTCAATCTAAATCAATCCTTTTACTTAAATGGTCATCAAAACTTTACATTAAAAAGCCCCGCTATCCTGCGGGGAATAAAATACAACTATATATTATCTAAGAAAATCATATACCGCTTTGCATTGAATTGCAGTTCCTATGGGAATACATTCTTCATCTATATCAAATAAGTTTCCATGAGCCGGATAAACTGTATTTTTGCTTTTGTTTCCGCTTCCAAGATAGTAAAATGCCGACGGCCTTTCCATGGAAAAATATGCAAAACTCTCCACTCCCATGCTCGGGTTTTCGAGATTTATTATATTTTTTTCGCCTATGATACCGGATGCAGAAGACACCACGTCTCTTATAACATTATTATCGTTGTAAAGGCATGGATAGCTTTCCTCTATTTCTATGCTGCATGTTCCACGCATTGAAGAAACCACACCTTCTACAACCTCTCTCAATCTTTTTTTTACATACTCCCTGTTCTCGGTTTTCATGGTTCTTATTATTCCAGATATAGTAACCTCTGACGGTATTATATTCTGGGCTGTTCCTCCATTTATAGAGCCCACTGTAATTAAAGCCCCTTCTGTAGGTGATATTTCCCTGCTTATTATTTCCTGAAGCGCAATTACAACATAACTGCTTATAACTACAGGATCGATTCCCGCATGCGGCCTTGCTCCATGGGAACCTTTGCCGTTTATTTTTATAGTGAATGGATTCGAAGCTGCATTTACAACTCCATATCTTACTCCTATTTTACCTGTTTCTATCCCTTCTTCAACATGTAATCCTATAATTCTGTCAACATGAGGATTTTCAAGCACCCCTTCTTCTATCATTACTTTTGAACCACCTGTAGTTTCCTCTGCAGGTTCAAAAAAGAGCTTTACATTACCCTTAAGGCTATCTTTTATGCCATTTAATATTCTTGAAACTCCAAGCAATATTGTTGTATGGGCATCATGTCCACATGCATGCATTTTTCCTTTTACTTTTGAGGCATAATCACATTTTTTCATATCCTGAAGAGGGAGTGCATCCATATCTGCCCTGAGTCCAATGGTTTTAGTTCCATTTCCATGTATTGTGGCACATATACCACTTCCAGCAGCTTCAACATACTGTATTCCTTCCGCATCCAAAAATTGCTTTATTTTTCCCTGAGTTCTGTAAAGCTCATAATCCAGCTCAGGATTCATATGAAAATCCCGTCTTATACCAATCAGTTCACTTTTCATGGCTTTTGCCATCTTTAAGAAATCAAATTCCATATATGTCCTCCAAACTATTTAAATAAAATTTTATTTCCAGCCTATGTCTATTACGTCTCCATCTGAAAGCACATCATAATATCCTGCACTCTTTTCGTTTATGTGCATATACAATTCTCCTCTTGGCCTCGACAAATCAAACTCAATATGGTTGAATATATCCACGAATATATACTTTTCTTTTCCTTTCAATATTACAGGCTTTCCATTTGCAATTACAGTAATTGTATTTTCCTCACGCGCAAGTTTTGAAATTTCCTTTTTGAAAATTTCATTTTGAGATTCCAGTTCCGACGATTTGTTAAGTTCCTGTACTTTATCCTGCTTTAACTCATCCAATGCAATTTCAGTTTTATCTTGAGATTCAATTTCTTTCTTTTCAGATATTCTTGATATTCTGTCGCCTTCTTTTATAACATATTCATCACCAAGAATTTCGTCTCCAAGATAGTAAATAGCTTCATCACCATAATTTCCTATGTACTTTTTATAATCTCCTATGGTCTTAGGAATTATTATATTTATATTGTCGTTTTCTTTTATCCTATAATCAACTGTTACTTGATTTTCATCCACATATGCTATTGGTTCCATACTCTCCATTATATTGTTCATGAAAAAGCTAACACAATATGCCTGGGTTATGTAGTCTATAATCCTCGGTTCTGCATTGTTTCCATCTGATGCATAATCAAGTTTTACCTTGTCTCCTTCTTTTATCTCCTCATCAACACTTTTTTCAAATCCATTTATGGTAATTACAGCATTCTTTCCAAGAGTACCAAAAGCCACCCTTTTTATTCCATTAAGTACAAATCTTATATTTTTACCATTTTTGGCTATAAGCACCTTAGGACTTATTCCTGCTTGAAGCAGCACATCCATAACCGTATGTTTATGTGAATTAAAAAGGCTTACTATTGTTCCATTCAACATTATATCTATAAAATCATGTCCAAGTTTTCTTATTGATACAAGTGCAATTCCAAGAACTGTAACACCAGTGCTTTCAAGTGAATTATCAATGCATACACAATCTTTAATAGACTCTCTGCCCTTTATAGCTATTCTCTTTTCCGGTATATTCAGCTTCTCGGCTAAAAACTCGTGAATTTTTGGTGTATGTGCTCCTCCACCAACAAGGAATACAGCATTTGGTGATTTGTTTCCATTCAACGCTATTATCCTCGATGCTATCTCTTCCGATATTTTATATACAACAGGAGTTATCAATTTTATTACATCTTCACTTGTAGTTTTTCCTTCTAAACCAAGGACATCAGTATATGTTATTTCTTTCTGAATCGTACATTTCTTTTTTATACTTTCAGCTGTGTTAAAATCAACAAGATAACTTTGTGCTATTGCATCTGTAACTTCATCTCCTGCTTTAGGTACCATTCCATAGGCACTTATTGTATCACTGCTGCTTATGGCAATATCCGAGGTACCTGCACCTATATCTACAAGTGCGAGATTAAGTATTCTCAAATTTTTAGGAACAGCTGCCTCCATTGCAGCTATAGGCTCCAAAGTAAGGCTTATAACATCAAGTCCAACCTTCTCCATCACTGAATACAAACTGTCAACTACAGACCTTGGAAGAAATGTTGCTATAACCTCTGCTGAAATTTCCTCACCTTTTTGTGATAATAAATTTCCTATTAAATATCCATTCAGATAATAATTTTTTACACTATATCCTACACAATACAATCTTCCCTTGGTGTCTTTATTGACCTTTTTTTCTGCCGAATTTACTGCTGTAAGTTCAAGACTTCTTATAGTATATTTATCTATTTCCTTATCATAATCCGTTTTCAGGGACTCTTTTGAAACAACAGTTCTTAAAAACCTTCCAGCTGCAGCTATAACCACATTTTCCATTTTCATATTAAGGTCTTTTTCTATTTTCTGCTTTATTAAAGACACAGTTGCAGCTACAAGTCCAATATCGTGAATCTGTCCGTCCAGCATAGCCCTTTCAGTATGCTCAAGACAATACTCTGATATTATGTTAAATTTCTTATCCTTTACAATTCCAGCTGTACCTATTACAGTACGTGTACCTATATCCAATGCAAATATTACATCTTGCGAACTAAGTTTGGCGGTATCCATAATATTTACCTCTTTTTCTGTTTAAAACTTGTATTTGAAAATAATATTCCATCTTACAAATATTATAATTAATTATGGTATATTTGTAAACCAAACCAGTGTAGATAAAAAAAGCGGCAAGTCATCCACTTATAGAATTATGGATAACTTGCCGCAGATTGCTTATGATTCAAGCAAATGCATCGATTTTGTCAGATGAACTTACATTTGAATTTTTTACATCGCTTTTGGCAGCTATATTTTCAGATGTTTTTGATCCCTGACGTGATTGTTTTTGCTGTATTTCAGACTGTATCGACTGAAGTTCTGCCTGAAGCTGCTGAACCTTGCTCTGCTTTGTCTGTGAATCATCATTACTTGAATTTTCCTTTTGTATTTCCTGTTGAATTTCCTGTGCTTGCTTTTCAAGATCTGATACTCCACTTGAACTTGACTGAGAAGCAGAATTCGCCGACACACTCGATACGGATGAAATATTCATTTTGCACATCTCCTCTAGTTATAAAATAATTATATCTAAGATTATTTTATAACTAGTTTCTTAAAATTTGCTTAAATAAAAATTCCAAAGTCACACAAAAACAAATACTAGCATAAGTTTTGAGACATTTTAAGAGTTTCTTCTTTTTCATTTATATACGGAAGCTGTTTTAAAATATCATATACAATTTTTTTATCCGAATTGCCATGATTCATTACTCTTTCCTTGTCTATTTTATTTTCACATACCATTCCACACCAAAAATCTACAAAATCCTGTTTTGTTATAAAATGAATATTTTCTTCAACCTTTAATACAAATCCACTGTCAAAACCTTCTACTATTTCAACGTTTTCTAATTTTTTATTTGTTATTATACCACATACATCGTCCCATACTTTTTTAAAAGCAACCATTTAAAACTCCTCCTTAACAATATCACAAAAGAAATATATGCCATAACATTATATACATAGTATAACATATATATTAAATATAATAAACTATCCTGTCTATTTTATTTAAAAGTATATCACATATCAAAATACATCATTCAATAATTCATCTTATTTTATATTGAATTTTAGCAGCAAAAATAAATATAATTTTGTTGCAATATCGTTAAATAACCATATTATGTACTGAGCAGTAATTTATTAACTTAAGAAAGCCTTATTTTTCTATTTAAAACACTTTAACCATTTATTTAAAAAGGGGGAGGGAAATATGGCAAGGCATAAAAAATCAAGTCACTCAAGAAGTAAACATGAGTCCGATCCTAATTTTGAAAACATCGACTCACCTGAAATTGATTTTGAAGAAATCGAGAGACAAAATTCATACAGTTCAAAATGCCATGATAACTCAAAAGACAAACATTGTACTAGATGTGTAACAATTTGTGGAAAACAAGGTCCTAAAGGTGATAAAGGCGATACCGGATGCACCGGTCCAAGAGGTGCTAAAGGTGATCCTGGATGCATGGGTCCAAGAGGCCCCAAAGGCGATACTGGCTGTCCCGGTTGCCCGGGTTCCATAGGTCCTGTTGGCCCTGCCGGCCCTCAAGGCATAAAAGGTGATCCCGGTGCTCAGGGCCCTCAAGGTGCCGTTGGTCCTCAAGGCGCCAAAGGCGATACTGGCGCTCAAGGTCCCCAAGGTGATAAAGGTGATCCCGGTAACACTGGCAGCATAGGTCCTACTGGTCCTACTGGTGCCCAAGGTATTCAAGGTGAAACAGGTGCCCAGGGTGTTCAAGGTGCTGTTGGTCCTCAAGGTGCCAAAGGCGATACTGGTGCTCAGGGCCCTCAAGGTGATAAGGGTGATCCCGGTGCCCAGGGTGTTCAGGGTGCTGTTGGTCCTCAAGGTGCCAAAGGCGATACTGGTGCTCAGGGCCCTCAAGGTGATAAGGGTGATCCCGGCTGTCAAGGCCAAAAAGGCGACAAAGGTGACCCTGGCTGCACCGGACCTAGAGGTCCTAAAGGCGATCCTGGCTGTCCAGGGCCAAAAGGTGCTAAAGGTGATCCTGGCTGCATAGGTCCAAGAGGACATAGAGGCGATCCTGGCTGCATGGGACCTAAAGGTGATAAAGGCGACCCTGGCTGCCCTGGACCTAGAGGTCCTAAAGGCGATCCTGGCTGCCCTGGACTAAGCGCCCATGAACTTAAGAAATTAAAAAAATTGCTTGAAATTCTTGACATTGACACTTTAAAGCAATTAAAAGATTTTATCAAGCACAGCTCAAATTAAAAAATCCCAGTATAAATCATAAAAAAAGCATATACAAGTTTGATTTTTACAAACATGTATATGCTTCAATGAGTTCCTATATTACTACTTAAGCATCCATCCTGAAAGAACCATCATCTGAACTTCGGATGTTCCTTCATAAATTTCCGTTATCTTTGCATCACGCATCATTCTTTCAATTGGGTAATCGCTTGTATATCCATATCCACCAAACAACTGAAGGCATCTGCTTGTTACATCAGTTGCATTTCTAGCTGCAAACAATTTTGCCATTGCAGCATATTGTGTAAATCTGTCATAATTATCCTCTGCATATGCAGCTTGGTATACCAAAAGCTTTGCAGCTTCTGTATTGGCACGCATTTTTGCAAGTTCAAACTGTGTGTTCTGGAATTTAGCAATTGGGCGTCCAAATTGTATACGTTCTTTAACGTATTTTACAGTTTCATCTATTGCACCTTCTGCAATTCCAAGAGCCTGTGCAGCTATCCCTATACGTCCTCCATCAAGAGTTGCCATTGCTATATTAAATCCTCTTCCTTCTTGTCCAAGAAGATTTTCCTTTGGTACTATACAATTGTCAAAGAACAATTCGCATGTAGAAGATCCACGAATTCCCATCTTCATTTCATGACTTCCAACGGAAAATCCCGGAAAATCTTTTTCAACTATAAATGCCGAGATACCTTTCGTTCCTTTGCTCTTATCAGTCATTGCAAATATAATATAAACATCTGCATATCCTGCATTTGTAATAAATATTTTACTTCCATTTAATACATAGTGATCCCCTTCAAGTACAGCTGTTGTCTTCTGCATAGAAGCATCTGTTCCAGCGGAAGGTTCTGTAAGACCAAATGCACCGAGTTTTTCACCTGAAGCAAGAGAACTTAAATATTTCTTTTTCTGTTCTTCTGTACCAAATCTAAATATTGGTGTTGTACAAAGACTTGTATGTGCTGAAACAATAACACCAGTTGTTGCACAACATTTTGAAAGTTCTTCTATACACTGTACGTAACTCAATGTATCCATTCCAGCTCCACCAAATTCTTCTGGAAATGGTATTCCCAGCATTCCCATGTCTGCCATCTTTTTTACATTTTCTTTCGGAAAACGCATGGTTTCATCAATTTCCTTTGCGATTGGCTTTACCTCTTTTTCTGCAAAATCACGGTACATTTCTTGTAATTGTTCATGATTCTCATCTTGTTTAAAATCCATGTTAATTCCTACCCTTCTATTTTTATATAATTGTATTTTTGTTAATTGCTGCCTTCCAACTCACAGCATACTTTTCCTGGATTCATAATGGAATTAGGATCAAACACTTTTTTAATTCCTTTCATCAAATCCATATTTATTTCTCCAACACTATCTGCCAGATATTTTATTTTTCCACTTCCAATTCCATGCTCTCCTGAAACAAGTCCGCCGCAGTTAGTTGCTTCTTTATATATAATATTGAAGAATTTATCCACTCTGGACTTGAATTCTGACTCTTCCAAATCATTACTACATTGATATATATGAAGATTTCCATCACCTGCATGACCAAAACTTTTGATAGTCAAACCACAGTCTTCACCTGCTTTGTTTACAAAATTAAGATATGATGGAATCTTATTAACTGGAACTACAACATCACACTCATCAAGCAATTTTGTCTCTGCCATTATTGCCTCAAGAAAACTTGAACGTGCAGCCCATGCATCTTTCATTTTTGCAGGAGTATCAGCTACAAGAACATCAATTGCACCTGCTTCAAGCACTATTTCACTTGCCTGCTCAATAAGATCATTCAATTCATCTTCATCATTTGCATCCAATGTAACAAGCAAATATGCATTTGCAACTACCCCATCTACCTTTTGAGGGAACACACTTTTACCAACATATCTTTCACTTGACAAAACAATTTCTCTTTCCATAAACTCCAATGCTTGTGGATTCATATGGTTCATTTTGAATTTAGGAACAGCAGAAATACAATCATCTAAATTTTCAAAAGGAATAATCAAACTTGCAGCCACCTTTGGTGCCGGCATAACTTTTAAAGTGATCTCTGTAATAATCCCAAGAGTCCCTTCCGAACCAATCATCAAATTCAAGAGACTGTAGCCTGAACTTGTTTTTGATACTGTAGCTCCAAAGTTAGTAATCTCTCCTGTTGGGAGAACAACTGTCATTGCACGTACATAATCACGAGTTGCACCATATTTAACAGCCCTCATTCCACCAGCATTTGTAGAAACATTTCCTCCAAGGCAGGCAAATTTTTCACCAGGATCAGGTGCATAAAGCAATCCCTGTTTTGAACAGTCTTCTGCAAGGTCATTCAATAAAACACCAGCCTGAACATGTACAACAAAATTTTCCATATCATATGAAAGTATTTTGTTCATCTTGGTAAGATCTATCAAAACACCGCCTAGGAGAGGAACTGCTCCTCCTGTGAGTCCTGTACCTGCTCCTCTTGGAGTTACAGGTATTTTGTTTTCGTTGCATATCTTTACAACTTCAGCAACTTCTTCTGTAGAATGTGCCATAAACACAACATTTGGAGCTGCTTTTCCATAGATAGGCATCTCATCATGACAATAATCCTCGTTTATGTCATCACCCGTCAAAATATGTCCTGGAGCTGCCTCCTGTAATTTCGAAATTAATTCTTCTGTCAATTGATTATACTCTGGCATTAATAATCATTCCTTTCTATTCTATTTTTTATAGTATAATGCCCATTTTTGTGGAGCATTATTTTATATACAAAATAAAATCATAAATAATTGTTCCCTAATTTCTAAACCAAAAGTTGCTGGGAATTATTTTGACTTTGCTTTCTTCATTTCTTCAATCATAACCGGAAGAATGTCCATTACATTTCCAACAATACCTACATCGGCAATTTCAAAGATAGGAGCATCCTCATCCTTATTTATTGCAACAATATACTTAGAACCTGACATTCCCGATGTATGCTGGGTAGCTCCGGAAACACCGCATGCAATGTATAGCTGTGGTGCTACAATCTTTCCTGACTGTCCAACTTGATGTGCACGCGAAATCCATCCATCCTCAATAGCTGGCCTAGTTGCACCTACTACACCACCAAGAACCTCTGCTAAGTCTTCTATAAGCTTGAAATTTTCTGCATTTCCCATTCCACGTCCACCGGAAATAATAACTTGTGCTTCCTCCAGATTTACTGACTCTGAAATGTCTTTTACTGTATCCACAATTTTAGCTTTTACAGCATCGGATGGAATGTCAATTTTTTTATCAACAACGCCTGCATTTGAAGAAACTTCAGGCTTTGGAAAACTTCCGCCCCTAACTGTAACTACAGCTGTTCCATCCACTTCTATATGTTCAAGAACAGTACCGCCGTAAGCAGGCCTTGTATATACAACCTTATCCTGATCTTTATTGACTCCTGTTACATCACTCACACATCCAAAGCTCATACGTCCTGCCACACGAGGTGCAAGATCTTCAGCCAAAGCTGTATTAGCTATTAAAATAATATCTGGATTCTGCTCTTTAACAGTTTGCGTCAATACTTCAGTTACTGTATCACAATCTGAAGCAGCGTCTACAGAAATAACAGGAACTCCAAACTCAGCAACCTCATTTGCAGCATCTTTGCATCCCACCACAAGGGCTGTTGCTTCCGCATCCAGAGATTTTGCCGCACCAATTAATTCAATACTTCCGCCTAATGCTTTTTTTCCATCTGTTTCAATAAACAATAATGCTTTCATATTTCTGTTCTCCTCCTTAATTAGATTGCTTTATCTTTTTTCATTTGATCAATAGCAGCGCTTACTGCAAGTGACGCATCTTTCTCTTGAATTTTGATACCAGCTTTTCTCTTAGGAGGTTCAACATATTCAATACAATGTACTTTAATTTGTTTTGCCTCTCCTATATCCGCTGCCGAATAAGTTGGAATAACTGCCCTACGGCTTGCCATCTTATTTTTGATAGTCGGATAACGTGGATCATAATCTGGTTTGCTTACTGTAACCACAGCTGGAGATGCCAAAGAAACTACATTGTATCCCTCTTCAGTTTCCTGATGTATTTCCAATCCCCCATCTTTTAAATCGATTTCAACTGCACTGCTTACGAAGCCTTTTGCAAGTCTTTCAGCAAGCATAGGCCCTACCTGACCTGTGATTTCATCCGTCGACTCTTTTCCACAAAGAATCAAATCAAATTTTTGACCCTTGTCTTTTTCAATCTTGCAAACAGCATCAGCTAATACTTCAGCCGCTCCCATAGCATCGAGATTTGCATATGAATCATCCTTTACAAAAAAGGCCTCTTTAGCTCCAACAGCAAGACAATTTTTCAATGTATTCAGAGAATCTTCTGCTCCGACATTCAATACACTGACACTTCCGCCATTTGCCTCCACAAAACGGACTGCCATCTCCAATGCATATGTGTCAAATGCATTTGCTGCTAAACTGACCCCATTCAAGTTAGGTTTTTTCGTTTTAGAATCCAAATGGATTTCAACGGAATCGTCTGGAACCTGTTTTACACATAACAGAATCTGCATATTTTCCCTCTCCTTTATATTATATTGTTAAAATATTTTAATAGAACTAGTGTGTATTCAAAACTTTTGCAGCCACATAGCTGCAAGCTAAATACCTCCAAGTTTTTCAAAGTACCAATCCATAACTTTAGTCTCGATTAATTTCTACAAAACTCTTGTTTAATGGTATTACCACTTTAGTTAAAATTTTATCACAATCTATCCGATGCTTCAAGTGTTTAATAATTCTTTTAACAAAATGCATCAATTTTTTTTAACTTCATGCGGTCAAAATGCCTAAACAGTCTGAATTTACTTGGTTAAAAACCCCTATGTTTTATGCTTATCAATGTTTAACGTTTACATGCAAAGCATAAAATTAAAGGATCGCTACCTTTTATCCTCTGACCTTATTATATATCTTAATCGCATATAAATAAAGTGTTTTATTAAAAAAATATAGTCAGGTACTTGACTTATTTCTTTTTTAATATTATATTATAGTCAAGTACTTGACGAATATACCTAGGTGATCAAAAAATTATTGAAAGGAATGTATTTTTTATGAGTGAAACAAGAAATGAAATTTTAGAGCAACTCACACACTTGCATATGCTGCTACACCGCCATCAAATGCAAAGTCTCAGAAACTTTGGACCATTTAGCAATCCCCACAGAGGTCAGGGACGTATTCTTGCAATTTTAAAGATAAAACCCGAAATCAGCCAAAAAGATTTAACTTACCTGTTGGATATGAGTAAACAAGCTATAGCTGAACTTCTAAACAAACTAGAAAAGAATGGGTATATTCAACGTGAAATATCAAATGAAGACCATCGCAGTTTCAATGTAAAATTAACTGAAAAAGGTGTTGCTGCAACTGATAAAATAGAAGACGATAAATCATGTGAATTGGAAAAAGTGTTTGACTGCCTAAATGATGATGAACTGTCAAATTTACATGAATATCTCAATCGTATTATTGAAAACCTTAAATCACAATTCGGGGAAGACACTGCGGACTTTCACAGACAGATGTTTTCACATTTTATGAAACACGGCCATTTCCACCATTTTAGAAGAGGTGCAGACTGTCAAATTCAAGATAGGTTCCATAATGGATTTGGTGATTGGTACAATAAATAAACCTTATTGATTGAAAAAATTATATAGATAAAATTCTCAAATAATAGATGGCTATCGGTAATGGCTGTCTATTATTTTTTAATGCAAATACTGTATCGTTATAGTTATATGCCTTATTAAACTATACTTTATGATGTGATGATGTTGACTTCAAGGGAAAAAAACATATTAATTTCTATACTAAGTATTTTATTAATATTTACTTTTTCTACTTTCAATAAACAAACTCCGAAAAATAATTTCAATTGATGTGCCGATAAAATTTACTATTAAAAAAGTTAATAACACATGGTATATTGTAGATAAGGAAAAAACGGCTTTATGAAAATAATTTGACAACAATCAATTTTCATATTATAATTAGGAAAACGTAATTCATAAAAACTTTGATGGGAACAAAGTAGATATATGATATTTAAAGAGAGTGATTGATTGGTGAAAATTCACATTGTTCATATGTTGAATACTCTTCCCTGAGTTGCAAGCTGAACTTAGAGTAGGCCGTGCCGGTTTTAATAATCGTTAAGTTTACAAGAACAAATTTGGATGGTACCGCGGTATTTTTTCTCGCTCCAAGAGAATTGATATCGCTTTTTTATTTACTTTTATAATCTAATAAAAATCACAAAAATCATGATAGAGAACAGTAAATATAATTATATTTCAAAGAGAATGGTGTCGGTGAAAAACCATATTTATATTATATTGAAACTCACTCTTGAATTGCTTTCTGAAACATCAGTAGGATCAAGCCGGTATAATAAATACCGTTATAACTACAAGCAAAAAATTTGGGTGGTACCGCGACAGACCTTCGCCCCATGGAGAGGTCTATTTTTTATGCTCTTTTTTATAAATTAGTTCAACAGCCTTTAAAATAGGCTCAAAAATTTTTGCAATAATTAGAATATTATTTTATCTTGAGTGGAGGTAGTTTTAATGTCGGAAGTTAATTGTATTTGTGAAAAAATGGATTATGTACCCATATCTAAGATGCACTATAAAATTTTATGGCTTATAGGTCTTGGAATATTTTTGGATGGATTTGACGTATACCTTGCCGGAGGTGTACTTGGAGTGCTTTTGAAAAGCAATTGGTCCACCATGAGCCTGAACGCAACATTTATATCTGTTACTTTTATAGGCCTTTTAATAGGATCGCTTATTACAGGCTTTCTCGGTGATAAACTCGGACGTAAATTTTCATACCAGCTGAACCTTTTAATCTTTGGAGGAGCATCACTTGTAGGTGCATTTTCGCCAAATATGATTTTTTTAATAGTCTGCCGCGGAATAATGGGAATAGGTCTCGGTGCCGAAATTGTAACAGGATATGCACTTCTTGCAGAATTTGTTCCGTCAAAAACAAGAGGAAAGTGGGTTTCCATGCTCTCTTTAATAACCAACGTATCAACTCCTGCAGCAGCCTTTCTCGGATATCTTATAATACCTAGATTCGGCTGGAGATGGATGTTTATATTTGTAGGTGTATTCTCAATTATTGTATGGATTTTAAGAAAGGACATGCCCGAATCTCCAAGGTGGTATGAATCCAAGGGAATGAAAGCTGAAGCAGAACAAGTTGTATCTATATTTTACAAGAATGCTGAAATTGAAGCTGGCAGCAAAATACCACAGCCAGTACTTTTAAATACAGAAAATAAAGAATCTAAAAATTCAGGAAAATTTTCAGATCTCTTTAAAAAGAACATGATTTCAAGAACAGTGGTAGGCTGTGTAATTTTAGTCGCTATAAACACACTTATATATACATTTGTAAGCTGGGCTCCTACTTTCTTTTTAAGAAAAGGAATAAATGTATCTAGTTCTCTTGGATATACAACCATAATGATGATTGGTGCCCCACTTGGTGCACTTATGGGTAGCTTCATTGTAGACAGATTTGGACGCAAATGGTGCATAACCTTCTTTATGCTCGTAGCTGGTTTTCTTGGATATGCATATGCTGCACAGAATACAATGTGGTTAATCCTTACAATAGGCTTCTTTCTTACAATAACAATATATATACTTTTAACTCTCGGCCTTGCAATTTATGTTCCAGAACTCTTTCCTACAAACATAAGGCTCAGAGGTTCCGGTTTCTGCAATGCTATAGGAAGACTTGCAACTATATTCACTCCTTATGGTGTTGCCTGGATATTAAAAAATTACAACACCAAGGTTGTATTTATATCTCTAGCCGTAATACTTGCAGTAGTAGCTCTCATAATTGCAATTTTGGGAGTTGAAACAAAGCAAAAATCTTTGGATCAAATATGACAGAAAACGGGCTTTAATTAAACCAATAACTGTCAAATAGACAGATATATAAGTTATGGACAATTTCTAATATAGGCACCTTAAATACTTTTATGCATTATTTTCGCTCTACCTTAATAGCTTAATATTAAAAACAAAGCCTAATTTATGAAAAATCATAAACAGGCTTTATTTTTTGCATTTTAAAAACAAATTAATTTTCTGTTTTAATATTATTACTTTTATTTGACCTCTTAGCAATTGTAGGTAATATAAGTCCCAACCCTATTAATATGAAAGGTGTTAATATATTAAGCGTTATCTGAAAATACCATCCTCCTGAATAAGTCTTAACTCCACTAGGAAACATACCCATAATGCATGCAAAAGCAGTGAATGCAAAGCACCATAACCCTGCTAAAAAACCTAAAGTCCTATTCTTAGTAAAATGATATGCTGATTTGAATTTACCCTCTACAGCTTTCTTTAATGCCATATATGCTAAGAATACCCATAAATACCTTAAAGGCATAACTACAGCATTTAATCTCAATAACCAGTTAAATAATGAATTCATGTCTCCTATACCTAAAGCAGGTACTATTATTATTATTCCAACTAATATTGCAGTCAATTTATACCCATTTATCGGTGTGCCATTCTCATTAACTTTAGTTAATGACTCTGGTATGTATCTACGATCTACATCAGACAACAAAACTTTTATTGGAGCATCTATAGAAAATACTAATGCTGATATTTGTCCCAACATATTAGCAATTGCATATACTATTAGGAAGAAATTTCCAAGTCCATAATATTGCCCTAATTTTTGGAATGAGTAATATGCACCATTCATCATCAAATCTTTTGGGATATTATTCGGATCAAACATCATTCCCATAGCAAAAGAACCTAATAAAGCTGTTACAGCAACCATTATTGCAAGAACTATCATACCTTTTGGAAAATCACGTGAAGGATTTTTCATATTATTTACATAAGGTGCCATCTTTTCACATCCACCTACAGCAAACACCAATATAGCTAAGCTTGTCATATAATCGAAATTAAAATTAGGCATAAGTGAATTCCAAGTAAAACTAATTTTATATGTGTGTGCAGTAGTTAATGCTGGAGCTGCACATGCTAATATTACATATAAAATTGACATAACAAACATAGATATACCTGCTACAGTACCAATTTTCTTTAAAGAATTCACTCCTTTAGAAGAAACCCATAGAAATATTAAAAATACAATCAGGCATATTGGCTGCAATATCATTGGACTAATGCCTTTAACAAAATTTCCATTTTGCTTAACAGCCCAACCTAAAGCTATTAGAACAGACTGTGGTTTTTGTGCTAAATACGGAACATGTACTACCCAATAAGTCCATCCTGCCAAATAAGCTAAAGTAGGTCCAATAGATACTTTTATCCACGAACTTACCCCTCCCTTACTTTCTTTAAAAGTAGATCCCATTTCACCTACCATTAAAGCATAAGGTACAAAATAAAGTGAAAACATTAGTATCCATGATACTACTACTTTCATTCCCTGTGTTGCATAGCCGTTTACAACATTACCGAACCCCCACACACTAACAAAAGCCATTAGTGCAAGACTCTGCCAGGTTAATTTTTTATCGTTTCCCATTTTCTATCCATCCCCTTTCCAATTTAAATATTATCGGATAAAAATCATCTTAACTCCTTTTACCACTATATTAAAGTACCATATATTGATCTATTCATCAACACTTTTATAAAATAGTGATATTTTAAATTTAATATTTTAATTGATATTAATATTATAAATAATATTAATTTTCAGTTATTTATAATATTAGATACTCTTTTCAATTTCTAAGTTCTTATTTTTATAATTCATAACATATCAGTAACATATAGAAAAACTCCGGCAATTATGTTACCTTATCATTAAAAAATCACCAAAAATCCCAATGATATGGGGAAAACATATATGCCAGATTTTCAGGACTGTTTTCTTTCCTTGTTCTATTGGAATCTTCGTTAAAAATTACATCAAGCACCCAATGCATACTTTCAATACCTTTTTTTGAATTATTATTTTTCCCTTATTTTCACTTTTCCTCACAGCTAAACCTATACTTTTTAAATTTTTCCATTCTTTTCTTGTACTAAGCCACTCTATGTCCTTTGTCCACTGACCTAGTATAGCTTTATGAAACATCTTTGATATCAACAACAGCTTTTGCTATTTCTTTCTTGCAGCCCATATTATCCAGTCATCTAAATATACAAAGAGTACTTGCCAAATCCATGTGGGGATTAATAACTATATTTTTTTATAATGGAGTATCTATCCTATTTATGAAAATTTATCTTCTTAGCACAACATGTTAAATTACTACAATTTAAGTGCAATCTTATTTATTTCTTCAGACATAGAAGTAATTTCTTCTATACTTGCTGATATCTCTTCTGTAGCTGCAGCTTGTTCCTGACTTGATGATAAAGAATTTAAACTTTTTTCACTAGACTCATCTACTTTGATTATAATTTCGTCTGTAAGCTTCTGAATTTTAGGAACTGTATCCTTAGTCTGCATAGACAATTTCCTAATTTCATCTGCTACAACTCCAAAACCTTTTCCAATTTCGCCCACTCTTGCAGCCTCTATTGTAGCATTTAATCCAAGCATATTTGTTCTATCTGATATATCCTTTATAAACAAAGATATTTCATTTATTTTCTTTGAAATTTCAGATATCTCACTTATATTTTGGTTAAGACTCTGTTCATTTATATGTATATTTGAAGCAGATACTGCCAATTCAGAACTTGTAGAAGTTATCTGTTCAAGACCACTTTCCATAGTTTCAACCATTCTTCTAAGATTTATAGCAGCAATTTTGGGAATAATCAAACCAAATGTTCCAACTATCTCCCCAGACTCCTGATCAAACAAAGGGTGACATACGGAAAGAACCGGTACTCCCCCCCACACTGAATCATCATACTCTTTAGATAGAGGTTTTTTACCTTTAATTACCATATCCGATAATGTATTTTCTTTAAAATTTTCTCCAACTACAAGCTGAGGAAGCTGAAAATCGCTTGAGTGCTGCATATCCGTAATTTTATGTGAGTCAGTAGTATATAGCACAGCACCGTCTGGGAACATCTCTGACAAAACCGGTGCAAAATCATTAAAAGCTTTTAACAGCGGATGCACTATGGGAAACACAGACGAAAATACCCCTTTAATATTCCCATCATCATCCGCTATTGGTTCAGCAATAGTTCTTAATCTAACTCCATATACTGATCTTTTTATATTTTCAACTAACGTTTTGCCTTCCCTCATAGCTCTCATATTCACACTATCGGCATTCAATTTTTTTCCCACGTCAAATATATCCAAATCAAATTCTTCGGATGCCTTTTTCCAAATAAATTTCTCCCCATCACTGATTAAATATATTACACCTCCAGATATCATATTTGCCTGCGTTTCGCACATCTTTTTTATATGTTCTACTGCACTTTTTAGAATCATATTTTCACTCCCTTTAAACAAAAATCGTCAATTTAATATAACAGTTCAGAAAATTCAAGCATATTATATATCATTTATCTTACAATTTTATATAACACACTTGAATTTTAAAATTTAATCTTTAAGCTATAGAATTTTTTATGCCCATAGGCTCGTCTCTAAATATTCTTTCATCCATTAATCTTAAATTTTCAGATACTATTGGTTCAAACTCCATATGAGCTAATATATCTTTTTCAAGATCCACTCCTGGAGCAATTTCCTCCAATACCAAACCATTTTTAGTCAATCTAAACACCGCTCTTTCTGTTATATAAAGAACTGGCTGATCAATACTCACTGCATACTCTCCACTAAATGTTATCTGTTCAACATTCTTAATGAATTTATTGAACCTTCCTTCATTGGATATAACCAGCTTTCCGTTATCAACATTTATCTTTAATCCGCCAGCCATAAATGTTCCACAATAAACCACTTTTTTTGCATTTTGAGTTATATTTATAAAACCGCCGCAGCCTGCGATTTTAGGTCCAAACTTGCTAACATTTATATTTCCCGATTTATCACATTGTGCAAGCCCTAAAAATGCTATATCAAGTCCTCCCCCGTCATAAAAATCGAACTGACTTCCAGCATCAAGTATACATTCAGGATTTATCGAAGCTCCAAAACTCAAGCCTCCAGCTGGAACTCCTCCTATACCGCCTGCTTCTATAGTTAAGGTCATGTTATCTCCAATTCCCTCTTCATTGGCTACCATAGCTATTCCCTCTGGCATACCTATTCCAAGATTAGTAACATCGCCTGTACTAAGCTCCATAGCTGCTCTTCTTGCTATGATCTTTCTTTCATCAAGCTTCAAAGCTCCTATAGAATCTACTGGAAGTTTAACTTCACCAGAATATGCCGGATTATACACTTCACTAAAAGTCTGCATATGATTGTTATCCTTATCACCCACAAGAACTATAGCATCTACATATATTCCCGGTATCTTAACTTTTCTAGGATCAAGACAACCCTTACTTACTATTCCTTCAACTTGTAATATTACCTTTCCTCCAGAATTCTTTGCAGCCTGAGCCATAGATATTCCATCAAGAAGTGCCGCTTCTTTTTCAAGAGTAGAATTTCCATCTTCATCTGCATAAGTTGCTCTTAAAATTGTAACATCTATAGGAAGAGCTTTGTAAAACAAATAATCTTTGTTACCAATATTTACAACTTGTACTATGTCATCCTTAGTAACCTCATTTAATTTTCCCCCATCATTTCTAGGATCTACAAATGTTTTCAATCCTACATGAGTAAGTGTGCCAGGCTTTCCCGCTGCAATATCCCTATAAAGGTGTGATATAACTCCTTGAGGTAAATTGTATGCCTGTATTTTATTTTCTAATGCCAATTGCTGAAGTTTTGGTACTAGTGCCCAATGTCCTCCTATTACCTTCTTTAACAGGCCTTCATGTGCTAAATGATTAAGTCCTCTGTCCTTGCTGTCTCCCTGACCTGCTGCATAAACCAATGTTAAATCCCTAGGTTCCTGCGAAGCCAAATACTTTTTTTCAATTTCTATAGTAAGTTCTTCAGGATGGCCGCATCCGACAAATCCGCCTATTGCAACAGTGTCGCCACTTTTTATTAAGCTCATTGCCTGCTCTTTCGACATAATTTTTGATTTCATTTTTATACCCTCCTGTCCTAATTTTTAATCATCATTATCCTGGATGCTATTTTATTTTCTATGCGCATATCAAATAAATCTCACAATTATAACTTTAATTTAATATATAAATTTACTTTTCTAATCCATCTCTCTTTAAAAATTCCAATAATACTTCCGTACGTTCCTTTTGTTTTTTATCAGTAAAATCAGGTGTCCAATTGTAAAAACCTTCACCGCTTTTACTTCCTAATTTTCCAGCTTCAACTTTATCCTGCATAAGCTTAGACGGCTGTGTATAATTACATAAATCCTCAAACAAATAGCTTGAAATGTTGTGGAATATATCAAGACCTCCTAAATCCGCACTGCATAGTGGACCCGTTACAGGGAGTCTTCTTCCATGACCATACTCCATTGCCTTATCAACTTCCTCTGGTTTTGCCCAGCCTTTTTCTACTATATAAAGAGCTTCTCTCAAAAGAGCAAGCTGAAGTCTATTGCCTATGAAGCCTAAACATTCCTTCTCCATACGAACAGCCTTTTTCCCTATAAATTCAACCCATTCCATTGCAATTCCCATTGTATCATTAGATGTTTTTTCTCCTGGAACTACCTCTACCAAAGGTATTAACTGAGGCGGATTCCAAAAATGAGCTATTACAACTCTTTCAGGATGTTTTGTATTTTTTGCTATATCTGTAGGACTCAAGCCTGACGTATTACTTGCAAGTACTATATTTCCTGGACAAATTTTATCTAATTGTTTGAATATATCCTGCTTCAATTCAAGATTTTCTGCTAAAGATTCAATTATAAAATCAGAACCTTCAGCCGCTTCATTTATAGTTTTAACGCCCTTAATTTTTCCTAGTATTTCAGAGCTTTTCTCTTTTGATATTTTTCCTTCATCCTCTAATCGTTTTAAACTAGACTTTATATTATTAAAGCCTCTATCCAAACTAGCATCTGATCTTCCGTACATAACTACATCCAGTCCAGCTTTCGCAGAAAGCAAAGCTATACCATGTCCCATAGTTCCTGTACCCAAAACTGATACTTTTTTAATATTCATTATTCATTATCCTTTCCAATACATAATTATTTGCTGTTGGCTATACTATACCACTTTAATCTTTATTGGAAAATCAATATTCCACCAATTGCAACTACATTTCCAATTATAAATAATAATGTAGAGAATCCAATCAAATCACGTATATTTAACTTCGCAATTGCAAGTAATGGCAATGCCCAGAACGGACAAACAACATTCCATATACTCTCTCCCCAAGCAACTCCCATTGCAACCTTCCAAGGTTCTACTCCTAACGCATGTGCTGCTGGAAGCATAAATGGTGCCTGTACAGCCCAGTGTCCACCTGCTGAAGGTACAAATATACTAATAATAAGTGAAGAGAAGTAACAAAATAACTCAAATGTTTTTGGAGTTGCAACACTAAGAAGCCAATGAGAAATCATAGTAACAAGTCCGCTGCCTTCCATAATTCCCATGATTCCTGCATAAAAAGGAAATTGTAGTATTATTCCGCCAGCTGTACTAGTTCCTTTATTAAATGCAGCCACGTATTTATTTAACGAACCATGGCATAACACTCCAAGAACTATAAATATCAATATAACAGTGTTTACATTTAAATTAAATCCATTCTTGTAAAAATACATTACAATGAAACATAAACCTAGAATCCAAAGTGTTATATTTAAAATCTTACTTCTGTCTAGTTTATCTGCTAAAGTTAACTTCTTTGAATCAACTGCTGTTTCCTCTTCTATATCATCATCTTCAAACAAAGCCGGATCAGCTATAACTTCTTCACCCTTTTTAGGCATCATAAGCAAGCAGAAAAGTGGCACAATTATAACTAAAGCAATTGTTATAAATAAACTTTGTGGTCCAAAAATAGTCTGTGTAAGAGGAACCAGTCCTATTTGTTTTTCAGCAAAGTGTCCTGGTGTATTTATTAACAAAGGTACAGATGCTGACAATCCTCCATGTGTGATAATTATACCTGCAAAAGCTGCTGTTACAAGAAGACGAAAATCTGTATCTTTATGATATTTTGCTGCTTCTCTCGCAAGTAATCCTCCAGCTATAAGTCCAAGTCCCCAGTTTAAATAATATAATAGCATTGATGCGAAACCAACAAATAAAATTGTCTGTTTTGGAGTCTTTGGAATTCTAACTAATCTTTTCAAACCTTTTTGTACTACATTAGATGATGCCAGTGCATATCCACTAACTAACATAAGTGACATCTGCATTGCAAACGATAATAAGTCCCATAATCCATTACCCCAATATTCAACAATCTTTGTTGGAGTTGTAGGTGTAAATATTAACGCCATAATAGCAACAAATAAAGTGATTATCCAAGCTATAGTAAATGGACTAGGTAAATACTTCTGCATAATTTTTAAGAAAAATGAAAGCATTTTCTTTATCATAATTTTTCCAATCCTCTCTTGTTTATCTTTTTTTATTTATCCAAAGTGTTATAGGATTCAAAAGCTTACAATATAACTTCTTTTGCAATCCTATAACATTATAGTTTTTTACAAATCTTCTATTTTACATAAAATTCTGAAGTTTTTAATTGATGCATTAATCTTCTGTTAAATTCTTTTTTAAGTTTCTCAATTTCTTCTGGTTTATAATCATAAAAGCCTGCACCAGATTTAATTCCAAGCTTTCCTTCTTGAACCTTCTGACGCAAAATTGCATTTGATTGAGTTGAATTATCCATTGCTTTTAATAAGTTATCTCCTACTGTGCACCATATATCCAATCCACCAAAATCAGCAACCTCTAATTGTCCAGTTGTAGCATAACGAAATGCTGGTCCAAATTTTAATGCCTTATCTATTTCAGCTGGTTCAGCTACTCCCTGTTCAATAAGAGAGAATACTTCTCTAGCTACTCCCTGTTGAATACGATTAGCAACAAGGCCAGGTACATCCTTTAATACTTTAACAGTCTGCTTTTTAATAGATTTAAACAAATCCCTTACTTCTTCAAATATATCTTCCGGCATATTTCCAAAAAAAGACAACTCTACAATAGGCATTAAAAGTGCTGGATTATACCAATGATTTACCATCATTCTCTTTTTTCTTCCTTCACTAACCTTTTTCATCATCTCATCTAATTTTAAGCTGGAAGTATTACTTACAAGTATAGCGTGTTCAGGTGCATATTTATCTAAGTTGCTGAATAGTTCCTGTTTTAATTCCATTTTTTCTGGTGCTGCTTCAATTATATAATCTCTATCGCTTGCTGCTTCTTTTAAATCATTAAAAAGTGTAATGTTGCCTAGAGCTTTTTCAACATCTTCATTAGTAAATAAACCTTCTTCAACTAATTCTGATAGTTCTATCTTCATAGTGTCTTTTACACTAGCAAGTGCTTTTTCACTAGTATCAAATAAATTTACAGGATATCCATAAAGAGCAAAATTTTCTGCTATACTGTGGCCCATTGTACCTGCGCCTATTACTGCAATTTTTTTAATCATTTGATATTCTCCCCTTTGATATAAATTTTAAAGACCTAATATTTTTCTTGCATCTGCTGGTGTAGCAACTTCTCTGTTAGCTTCTTTAATAAGTCTAACTGCTCTTTCTACAAATTCTACATTTGACTTAGCAATTTTGCCATGTGAATAGTAGATGTTGTCTTCTAATCCTACACGAATATGTCCGCCAAGTGCAATAGTTGCATAAAGTATTGGTAAATGTTGTTTTCCTATACCAAAAGCTGACCAAGTTGATCCTTCTGGAAGCAAGCTCTTTAAATATACAAGATTTTCAACAGTAGCTGCTGTTCCACCTGCTGCTCCAAGTACTAATTGATAATGCACTGGCGCTTTTAATGAACCTTTCTTTAAATAATATAATGTGTTGTATATCATACCAGCATCAAATATTTCTATTTCAGGTTTTACATGATTTTCAAGCATGCAGTTTCCTAATCTCTCCAAAAATGCTGGTGTATTGAAAAATACTGAATTATTCATCCAATTCATTGTACCTGCATCATAAGATGCCATTTCAGGTTTTAATTCAATAAGATGTTCCATTCTTGTTTCATCTGTAGCATTCAAATCACCTGAAGTAGTTAAATTTATAACCACATCACATTTTTCCTTGATTAATTTTACTGTTTCAGCAAATCTATTTTTATCCATCGTTCCTTTTATGTCCTCATCTACCATATGAAGATGCACAATTGCTGCTCCAGCCTGCCAGCATTTATATGCTTCTTCTGCAATTTCTTGAGGTGTAGTAGGTATATTGGGGTTTTTATCTTTTTGAGGAAACGCTCCCGTTAATGCAGCTGTAATAATTGTTTTTTCCATTTTAAAACATCCTTTCACTATCTTATTTATATTTACGTTTTCATATATTTATATAGCAATTCACATGCCAAATCACAGTCGCCATTCGATAACGTTTTCTTTGTCAAAAAAAAATACATTGATGAATATATTCATCAATGTTTTCTCTCACAAGCACATAATATTACACCTAATCCTTTGTTATTACTTATCATACGTGTATTTTTAAAAACGATTTCATTAATACTCGCATCGATTCTATTAGTATTCAAATTATCTCTACTAATTTGTTAAATCAATAGATAACTTTTTTGCCTTTTTCACAACAGATGATTGACTTATTTTTAAAATTTTGGCAGCTTTTCTAGTACTTCCGCCCTCTTGCAGTGCTTTCTTTATCAAATCACGCTCAACACTTTCAACAGTTTCTTTAAGGCCAAATTTCTCTAGCTCAATCTTTTCATGATCTATTATATTCACTTTATTATTTATATTTAACAATCCAATTATTTGATTTAAACCAACTAAAGCATGTGAATCAGAGATAATAACTATCCTTTCAATTATATTTTGAAGTTCTCTTATATTTCCCGGCCATTTATACTCTTTAAACACATTTATTGCCTCATTTGTAATCGAAATTTCTTTTCCATATTTATTGTTATAAATTCCAAAAAAATGTTTTAATAAATCATCTATATCTCCTCTTCTTAATCGAAGAGGAGGAATATGAATAGGAAAAACATTTATTCTATAATACAGATCTTCTCTAAACTTTCCTTTTTCAACCATACATTTTAAATTTACATTAGTTGCAGCAATTATTCTAACATCTAAATTTATCGTTTTTCTCCCCCCTACTCTAACTATTTGTTTATGCTGAATAGTTCTTAATAGCTTTCCCTGAAGATCAAGTGTCATATCACCAATTTCATCAAGCATCAATGTTCCTTTATCCGCAAGTTCAAAGAATCCTGCTTTTGACGAAGTAGCATTAGTGAATGCTCCTTTTTCATATCCAAACAATTCGGATTCTAATAAACTTGCAGGAATAGCTGCACAATTTACTTTAATAAACGGTTCTTCACTTCGCGAACTATTCATAAAAATCTGATTTGCAACAACCTCTTTCCCAACACCAGATTCTCCAGTTATAAGAACCGTCACATCAAAGTTGGCTACTTTATTTATTAATCTTGAAACTTCCTTCATTTCTTCACTGTTTCCAATAAAATTATTATTAAGCTGCTGTTTTCTTAAATGTTCTATCTCTCGCTCTCTTTTAGCTCTCATCTTTTCAACTACTTTAATCTTTTTTTGAGAAAGTTCCAATTCTTTCTGCGTTTTAGCAAGTTCACTTATATCACGATCAATAACCACAACTCCACGCACAATTCCACTTGACGACATAACTGGATTTCCAGTTATAAGCATTTCTATACCATTTCGTGCTTTTCCTATTGAAGTAATAGTCTTCTTCTGCTTTATAACCTCTGGTGTAACAGCATTATGATAAATTCCATTTTCTACAAGATATTTTACATTTTTGCCTATGATTTCATTTTCTTTCAATCCAGTCATATTTGTATATGCTTTATTCACATATAATGTATCACCATTCCCATCAGCAATATAAACACCATCATATAAATTATCAACAATTTCTTTAAAATCATATTTTTCTTCTTCTTTTAATCGTTTTTGGATAGAAATTATCTTATCAATTATATGTTTTTTATGGTCAATTTTGAGTTGATTAATATTATTTATATATTCAATCAATTCTTTAAAATATTTTGAATAGTTCTTGCCATTTTTCATATCTATTCACTCTCCTTAAATAAACGATATAAAAATATATACTAAAATCTTTAATATATATCTTGATTATTACTTAATTTGTAATTTTCTATTTTCTTATATAAACTGGCTCTGCTCATTCCAAGCAATTTTGCAGTTTTATTTTTATTCCACCGAGTTTTATCTAGATATTCCAAAATAACTCTTTTTTCAACATCACTAACTATGTCCTTTAAATATCTGTTCTCTTTTACATATGATTTCATTTTACTTTTACACAACCTTCTTGGTAAATGTTTTGGTTGTATAATTAAATCTGAATCAAGTAAATCTATCGCCCTTTCAATTATGTTTTCTAATTCCCTTGTATTTCCGGGCCAATCATAATTAGTAAGGCATTCAATCGTTTCGTTTGATATTCCTTCAACATATATTCCCAACCTATTGGATACTTTTATCCTTAGCATATTAGCCAGTTCTGGTATATCTTGTTTTCTTTGACGCAATGTCGGAAGCACAATTTTGATAACATTTAGCCTATAATAAAGATCTTTTCTGAATTTTCCCTCAGCTACTGCTTTTTCTAAATTTATATTAGTTGCAGCAATTATTCTAACATCCACATCTATCAAGATATTTCCACCAACTTTTTCAATTTCCTTCTCTTGAATTGCCCTTAATATCTTAACCTGCATATTCATTGGCATATCACCTATTTCATCGAGAAAAATAGTCCCGCCATTTGCCATCTGAAATTTGCCCTTTTTGCCACCCTTTCTCGCACCTGTAAAAGCTCCTTCTTCATATCCAAATAATTCGGATTCAAGTAATTCTGATGGTATTGCTGCACAATTCACTTTTACAAAAGGTCCTAATACCCTCTTACCAGAATTATGTATAGCATGAGCATACAGCTCCTTTCCTGTACCGCTCTCGCCAACTATTAACACATTTGAATTCGTATTTCCAGCTCGTCTTCCTAATGCCTTTGATTGTTTTACATAATCAGATTTTCCTATTATATCATCAAAAGAATACTTAGCTACATTCTCTTTATTCATCTCGCTTTTGTAAAATTCAACTTCTCTCTCAAGATTGTTAAGTTTTTTATTTAAAGAACGCAAATCTCCGACATTTTTGAACATAATCTTTCCTATAACTCCAACGATTTTGTCTTCTTCTTTGATGGGTACCCTCATGGATATCATTTTATTTCCATCTACTTCTTGTATATCGCCAACCTCCATAATTCCGCTTTTCAAAACCTTGTGCAGTCTCGTATTCTCTATAACCTCAGTTACATGTTTTCCCTCAGGATTAAAACGATTAAGAAACTCTTTGTAGGCTTTACTCATCATTGTTATTATTCCTTCTTTGTTTATCACAACAACACATTCATTTATAGTATTTATAATTGTATTTAAAATATCAAAGTTCATCCTATCAGAATTTATTCTATTCTTTAACATTCTATAAATATTTATATCCTGAAAAAGAGCAATTGCCCCATTTTGACCTTCACTTGATATAATAGGCATACGACTAATAATAAACTCTCTACCGTTTAAGAAAAATTTCATATTAAGCTCAATTTTGCCTTCCTTTAAAGTGCCTAAAAGTTTACTCTGCGGAATAACACTCTTAATTCCCTTTCCTATACAATCATTTTTATTTATCCCTAGAAGATCTTCTCCGGATTTATTAATATCAGTAATCCTGCCATCTTTATCTATTACTATTATACCTTCACAAATGTTCTCCTCAATTAATCTAAACGTTTTTTCTTCAATCATTGAAAATATCACTCCCAAAATGCTGGACAATTATATCAGCTAAGTTTAAAACGATTATACTATAATAGCAACCATTAATCCAAATTAAATCTTGATAAACATTGTAACATTTGGCAAAATATATTTAAAATTGTACAAATAAAACCTTGATCTCATAAAGATCAAGGTTTTATAATTTTCTAGTTATTCATATTCTCAAGCTGAGATATCATCTCTGGAATTACTTTGTTGTAATCACCCACTATAGCCAAATCTGCTGCCTGCATTATTGGAGCACCTTCATCTTTATTTACTGCTATAATGTAATCACTATCCTGCATTCCTGCTAAATGCTGTATTGCACCTGATATTCCACATGCAATATATACTATAGGTTTTACAGTTTGTCCTGTTTGTCCTACCTGACAAGCTTTATCTACCCATCCATTTTCTACTGCAGCTCTTGAACCAGCTACTGCTCCTCCAAGAACATCAGCCAATTTATTTAATACTTCAAATCCTTCTTTATTTCCTATTCCTCTTCCGCCTGATACTATGAATTCAGCTTCTCCTATATCCATAACATCTTTTGCTATCTTAACTAAATTGTTAACCTTTACTCTAATATCTGATTTTTTCAAATCAGCACTTATTTTTTCTATATCGCATTTTCTTGATTCATCTTTTTCTAACTTTTCAAATACTCCAGGTCTTACTGTAGACATCTGAGGTCTATTTGCCGAACATTCTATTGTAGCCATAAGATTTCCGCCAAATGCAGGTCTTGTCATTTGAAGATGTTTTGTTTCTGAATCCACATCTAACCCTGTACAATCTGCTGTAAGTCCTGTTGAAAGTCTAGCTGATACTCTTGGGCCCAAATCTCTTCCCATGTATGTTGCTCCTACAAGTAATGCTTCAGGTTTTCTTGCATTTACTAGATCACATATAACTTTTGCATATCCATCTGTAGTATAATGTTTCAAAAGTGGGCTATCTACATATATTACCCTGTCTGCTCCGTGTGAAGCTAATTCTTTTGCTATATCATCCGCTTCACTTCCGAGTAATACTGCAGTTACCTCTGTTTCTAATTTATCTGCTAATTCTTTACCTTTTCCTAAAAGTTCTAATGCTACTTTCTGCAGCTTTCCATCTCTTTGTTCAGCAAATACCCATACACCTTTATAATCTGCTATATTCATGCTAAAAAACCTCCTAAATATAATGTTTTTCCTTCAATTTTGAAATTGCATAACCTGCTGCTTCTTTGGATGGCTTGTTCACAATTTCTCCTGCACCTTTTGCCTGTTTTGTTGATGATCTCTTTACCTTTGTTGGTGATCCAGACAATCCTAAAAGGGATTTATCTACATCTATATCAGCTGCAGTCCAAACTTTTATTTCCTTGTCAAATGCCTTAAATATATTTTTCATATGCATATATCGTGGTACATTTAACTCTTTTATTGCTGTTAAAAGAACTGGAGTTTTTACAGTTAACTCCTCATATCCATCTTCCCATGCCTTTCTAACCTTTAATTCATCTGCACAAACATCAACTTTTTCAACATATGTTATTTGAGGAATTCCAAGATGTTCTGCTATTTCTGGTCCTACTTGAGCAGTATCTCCATCTATTGCTTGTCTTCCTGCAAACACTATATCGTAATCCAATTTTTTTATTGCTGCTGCAAGTGCATGTGATGTCGCTAAAGTATCTGCTCCTCCAAAAGCTCTATCAGATAACAATATAGCTTCATCAGCTCCCATTGCTATTGCCTCTCTTAAAGCAGCTTGTGCCTGAGGAGGTCCCATACTTACTACTGTAACCTTTGCTCCAGTATTATCTTTTAATGCTAATGCTTCTTCTAATGCATTTTTATCATCTGGATTTATTATTGATGGAACTCCCTCTCTTATAAGTGTTCCTGTCTTTGGATCTATTTTTACCTCTGTTGTATCTGGTACTTGTTTTAAACAAACAACTATATTCATCTAAAAATCCTCCTATCTTAATTTGCTTCCTGATATAACCATCTTTTGAACTTGTGAAGTTCCCTCATATATTTCAGTTATTTTTGCATCTCTCATCATTCTCTCTACTGGATAATCCTTAGTGTATCCATATCCTCCAAATAACTGTACTGCCTTTGTTGTTACTTCCATAGCTGTATCTGCTGCAAATAATTTTGCTCTTGCTGCATCTATTGTATATGGAAGTCCTTTTTCCTTCTTCATTGCTGCTTTATATACAAGATGCCTTGCAGCTTCTATTTTAGTATCCATTTCTGCAACAGCCCATGCTAAGCCCTGGAATTTAGAAAGTTGTCTTCCAAATTGTTTTCTTTCTTTCATATATTTTACAGCTTCATCTAAAGCTCCTTCTGCAAGACCCAAAGCTTGAGCAGCTATACCTATTCTTCCACCATCAAGTGTCTGCATAGCTACTTTAAAACCTTTTCCTTCTCTTCCTATCATATTTTCAGCAGGAACCTTTACATCCTCAAATATCAATTCAGTTGTTGATGATGCTCTTATTCCCATTTTATTTTCAACTTTTCCTATTGAGAATCCAGGCATTCCTTTTTCTAATACAAACGCTGTTATTCCCTTGTTCCCTTTACTCTTATCTGTCATTGCAAATACTATAAATACATCTGCAACTCCTCCATTTGTTATGAACATTTTTTGTCCGTTTAAGATATAATAATCTCCTTCACGAACTGCTTGGGTTTGTTGCGCTGATGAATCTGTTCCAGCATTTGGCTCTGTAAGTCCAAAGGCACCAAGTTTTTCTCCTTTTGCAAGAGGAATTAAATATTTTTTCTTTTGCTCTTCTGTACCATGTTCCTTTATTACTGATGCACAAAGAGATGTATGTGCAGAAAGTATTACTGAAGTAGTTCCGCATACTCTTGCCAATTCTTCTACAGCTATTATATAAGAAAGCACATCTCCTCCCATTCCACCATATTCTTCTGAAAAAGGTATTCCCATCATTCCGTACTTAGCCATTTTTTCTACAGTTTCTTTCGGAAATCTTTCTGTCTCATCTATTTCAGCAGCTATTGGTTTAACTTCATTTTCAGCAAATTCCCTTACCATTTGTTTTACAAGTTCTTGTTCCTTTGTCAATGTGAAATCCATAAAAAGTCCTCCTATAATATATTTATTTTATTTTTTCTAACATTTTTCAACTATAATGGCTGTTCCCATTCCACCGCCTATGCACAGAGTTGCTAAACCTTTTTTGGAATCTCTCTTCTGCATCTCATATAAAAGTGTTATAAGAATTCTAGCTCCAGATGCTCCTATTGGATGGCCTATTGATATTGCTCCTCCATTTACATTTACCTTATCCATATCAAACTTTAAGTCCTTAGCTACAGCTAAACTTTGTGCAGCAAAAGCTTCATTTGATTCTATTAAATCCAAGTCTTCTACTGTTAAATTAGCCTTCTCCAGCGCTTTCTTTGTTGCATGGAATGGTCCATATCCCATTATTGATGGGTCCAGGCCCTTTGATCCATAAGAAAGTATCTTTGCCATTGGTTTTATTCCCAATTCCTTTGCCTTATCCGCACTCATAACAACTATTGCTCCTGCTGCATCATTAATTCCTGAAGCATTTCCTGCTGTAACTGTACCATCTTTTTTAAATGCAGGCTTTAATTTTGCAAGTGATTCCTTAGTTGTTCCAAATCTAGGAAATTCATCTGTATCAAATATTATTTCACCTTTTCTAGCTTTTACAACTATTGGGACAATTTCATCCTTAAATATTCCACTTTTTACTGCTGCCTCTGCTTTTTGCTGTGAAGCTGCTGCAAAAGCGTCCTGTTCTTCTCTAGTTATGTTCCATTTCTCAGCTACATTTTCAGCAGTTATACCCATATGGTATCCATTAAAAGCATCCCATAATCCGTCTGTTATCATTTCATCTACTAACTTTCCGTCTCCCATTCTCTGTCCCCATCTTGCTTTTTGAAGCACATATGGAGCCGCTGACATGTTCTCCATTCCACCTGCAACTATTATGTCTGCATCTCCTGCTTTTATCATTTGGGCTGCCAGACTTACCGTTCTAAGACCTGATCCACATACTTTATTTATTGTAAATCCAGGTACATATTCTGGAATGCCCGCTTTTATAAGAGCTTGTCTTGTTGGGTTCTGTCCAAGTCCTGCTTGAAGAACATTTCCCATTATAACTTCATCTACCATTTCTGGTTTAACGCCTGATCTTTTCAATGCCTCTTTAATTACAACTGCACCTAATTCGACTGCTGGTACATCCTTGAGTGTTCCTCCAAATTTTCCTACTGCGGTTCTAACTGCACTTACTATAACAACTTCTTTCATGTAGCTTCCTCCTAAAATTATTATTTATAATAAAGATCATAACTATCTACAGTTTAAAATTTGGATTCCTTTTTTTCAAAAAGGCTTCCATTCCTTCTTTTTGATCATCAGTTGAAAAACATAAGCTAAATAGATGATTTTCAATTGTCATGCCTGTTTCTATATCAGTCTCAATACCTTTATTGATTGATATCTTAGCATACCTTACAGCTGCTTGAGCCTTCAGAGCAATTTTTTCTGCCATTTTTTTTGCTTCAATCATTAATTGATCAGGTGGAGTTACTTTATTAACTAATCCTATTTTTTCTGCTTCTTCAGCATTAATCATATCAGTTGTATATATTAATTCTTTTGACTTTCCAGTACCAACTAATCTTGAAAGTCTTTGAGTACCTGCAAATCCTGGTATAATGCCCAAACCAACTTCAGGTTGTCCAAATTTAGCTTTCTCTGATGCTATCCTTATATCGCAGCTCATGCATAGTTCGCAGCCTCCGCCTAATGCAAAACCATTAACCGCTGCAATAACAGGCTTTTCCATAAGCTCAATTTTTCTAAATACAGACAATCCTAATTCAGCAAATTTTCTTGCCTGATCTGGAGTTTTATCTTTCATCTCAGCTATATCTGCTCCAGCCACAAATGCCTTGCCCTCTCCTGTAATTATAAGTATGTAAACATTTTTATTACTATTAATCTCATCTATACATAGATTAATTTCATTCAATACTTCTGTATTAAGTGCATTTAATGCTTTAGGTCTATTAATGGTTAATATACCCACATTATTCTGCGTCCCAAATTTAATATTTTTATATTCCATATACTCACCCCTTGCACAATATATTAAGCAAAAATCGTGCCAATAATTTGTGATCAACAAAATAAACATTAAAAATATGCACTGATACCCCTCTAATTTATTCTAGGTAACAACTACTAATTTATTTCTTTATAATTTATACATTATAAATGTGTATATTTTCTATACATAATATACTATTGGTTATATTTTTATCATAGTACTAGGTAATTATAAAATATTGTATATTTTTCATGCATGTATATATTTTATACACTATTTCTTTTATGTCCATACTCTTTGCGTATGATTATAAATATAATAATAAATGCACTACTTATTGCCAAATTTTATACCCAACGCTTTCGCTTTTCTAGAAACTGTATGTTGTGTAACACCTAAAACTTTTGCAGCTTTATATGTACTCCCATACTTTTTTAAATCTTTTTCTAATAAACTCACTGCCGACTTTAAGTTCAAATTATCTGCTTCAACTTTTACTTCATCATAATTGTTAATTCCAAGTACTTTCTTTACACTGCTAAAAGTTATATAGCCTTGATCATCCATTACCATTAGTCACTCTATAATATTTTGTTTTTCCCATAATTTGTATTAATTTTTTCTACAAAGAATAGATATATCTTTTTTTCTTTCCCTAAGAAGAGGTATTTTTATAGGCACAAAATTTAGTCTATAAAATAAATCTTCTCTAAACTTAACATTTTCTGTTAAGTTCTTTAAATTCTCATTTGTAGCAGCAATTACTCTTACATCTATCTTAACACTCTTAGTTCCTCCAAGCCTCATTATTTCTTTTTCCTGAAGAACTCTTAAAAGTTTTGACTGCAAATTTAAAGGCATTGACATATACTCGAATTGATGAACACATATGAGTTAGATATAATAATCATATGAAGGAGATAAGAAATATCAGGTAATGGTAGAAGGTATAATGCAGAATTTACAACTGATGCTATAAGACTTGTATTAGAAGAAGGTAGGTCTATAATCAGTGTATCAAATGATTTGAGAATAAACGATCAGACTTTAAGAAACTGGATAAATAATAGAAAAAGAAAAGAAGATCCAGAAAAGTCAAGGATAGATAAACTTGAACGACAGCTTATAGAAAAGCAAAAAAGATAGCTGGCCTAGAGGAATCAGTTGATATATTAAAAAAAGCTACAGCCATCTTTGCCAAGTACAGCAGAAGATAATTTATATCTTTATAAAAAGCCAGCGTCACGTTCATTTCAATTCCTTATAGGTATTCTAAAAACCAAGGAGCAGGCGAAAGAGGACTTTGTGCTATACAGATTTCAATTCCTCATAGGTATTCTAAAAACGGAAGAAAAATATATAGTAACTCAACCAAGTATGTATTTCAATTCCTCATAGGTATTCTAAAAACGAAGCGTAAGTAATCATTTGAACTTGATGGAGAATTATTTCAATTCCTCATAGGTATTCTAAAAACCATTAGAGACAGAAACAAGTGCATTACAGAGTGTATATTTCAATTCCTCATAGGTATTCTAAAAACATGTTAGAAATAAAATTAAATGGACTGCAAAGGCAAAATTTCAATTCCTCATAGGTATTCTAAAAACTCTCAGATCATGTGCTTAAAGCCAAATATGGTTTAAGATTTCAATTCCTCATAGGTATTCTAAAAACACAAAGAAAAAAGATTACCGGAGAGGGTTATTATAAATTTCAATTCCTCATAGGTATTCTAAAAACAATAGCATTCTTATTTGCTTTATATGCTATTATAGTAGTTTCAATTCCTCATAGGTATTCTAAAAACAAAAAATGAAGGACTGGAAGAAAGAACAGGAATATTTGTTTCAATTCCTCATAGGTATTCTAAAAACGCTCTAGTCTGCATTTGTGCATGCATGTCAATGCCTAGTTTCAATTCCTCATAGGTATTCTAAAAACGCGGCTTGAACGTTCTCTTTGCTATTCTTATTATTTAGTTTCAATTCCTCATAGGTATTCTAAAAACCTTAAAAATTTAGTATTAAAATTATATCATACAGGAGAGTTTCAATTCCTCATAGGTATTCTAAAAACTCAACATTTCCCGATTTATCTACAGCATTAGAAACAATGTTTCAATTCCTCATAGGTATTCTAAAAACCCATTTACAAAACTTATATCCGGGATATCTCCTTTGTTTCAATTCCTCATAGGTATTCTAAAAACCTGCTTTCCTATAAGTTAAATAATGTAGGAAAACTTGGTTTCAATTCCTCATAGGTATTCTAAAAACCGATTTTTAGAATCTATTATTTTATGCAATTTGTTCCGGTTTCAATTCCTCATAGGTATTCTAAAAACATATAAAAATATTTAACTTACGTGATTGGAGACTATGTTTCAATTCCTCATAGGTATTCTAAAAACTTTATGTAACCAACTATAAATTAGAACAAGGTAACAAAGTTTCAATTCCTCATAGGTATTCTAAAAACAGTACTACAAATGCACTACACATACAATACCTTTATGGTTTCAATTCCTCATAGGTATTCTAAAAACGAACTTAATTCAGCGGACGCCTCAGGTTTAGCTCGGTTTCAATTCCTCATAGGTATTCTAAAAACCTGAATATCTTGCAGATAAATTAGCTTGTCCAACTATGTTTCAATTCCTCATAGGTATTCTAAAAACAAACCATGAAACTGGTTGGACAATTGGCTCCTAGCCTGTTTCAATTCCTCATAGGTATTCTAAAAACTTTCGGCTGAAGAATTGTCAGAACTTACACATCAGCAGTTTCAATTCCTCATAGGTATTCTAAAAACCTATAGTCATTAGCCTCTGTATACAACTTACTGCTGGTTTCAATTCCTCATAGGTATTCTAAAAACTACATGGAAACATGGGCATCCGAGAGGAATGCTTGGGTTTCAATTCCTCATAGGTATTCTAAAAACTTAGCAATTCAAAAGAACGCTCCAAGCGTAAATGTCAGTTTCAATTCCTCATAGGTATTCTAAAAACGAGCCTATGGAATTAGCTTTGTTAACTCTATAGGCGTTTCAATTCCTCATAGGTATTCTAAAAACGCAGTTTAGCGTTATAATCCAAAGTGTCATTGTCATGTTTCAATTCCTCATAGGTATTCTAAAAACTTGTGCCATCCGCTTTCATCTCCTCGACTTGGTTTTGGTTTCAATTCCTCATAGGTATTCTAAAAACCATATGCCCATGCTGTACTAGCATATAGGAACCACAGGTTTCAATTCCTCATAGGTATTCTAAAAACCTTGTCCAATCGACTTTATCTGTCTTATTTTTTTCCTGGTTTCAATTCCTCATAGGTATTCTAAAAACGCAGTCACAACCAGATTCTGGCTCTTCCCCTAGTGAAGTTTCAATTCCTCATAGGTATTCTAAAAACAAATACAGATTATTTTGTTTTAGATGATATGTTGGAGTTTCAATTCCTCATAGGTATTCTAAAAACAAAAGGTGACAGAAAAGAATTATATCTTATTTGCAAGTTTCAATTCCTCATAGGTATTCTAAAAACGGAGCCTTTTAACGTTTTTGCTTTTATAGAAGAACGTGTTTCAATTCCTCATAGGTATTCTAAAAACCCCATCGAATATAGGATACATCAGCTTCTTTAAAAAAGCAACTGTATTGAAAATTTTTTCAAAAATCGCCTCAAAGTTTTTAATCCTTGTGATTAAGCCAATATAAAAAGTCGTCGACCCTCAGTGTTTTTTGCACTACTAAAGGTCGACGACAAAATAATTCATTATTATTTATAGAAATATATCCTGCTTATTCTTTGTTACTCCAAGAACTTCTCTATTAGAATATTTTGTGCTTCTGAAAGTATAAATTATTACGGAATCTTCACTTCGCTCCATAATATCAGAAAGCTCACATTTTAACTTTTTTAAATTAGCAACACTTATATCTCCCTCAAAAACAGAATTTTGAACCCAAGTTAGGTACTTTCTACATTTTTTAAGGGCTCTTCCAACACGTTTTTCCCCAAAGTCATATACTAGTATAACAAACATAGCTACCACCTCGCAATAAATCCATTATAAGGTTCATCCTCAGTTATGTACTTTTGAAGTTTATAAAGTTCAAGTCTTATTATACGCTTATAGCTAACAGTAGTGCCTATCTTAGGATGTTTTATTGTCTTTAATAATTTGTTATTATATTCTTCTATAAACTTTTTTCTTCCTCTGGTATTTAACATTATTCCATTAAGCTCAGATTCAAAGTCCTTCTCATTTAATTCATTCCTATTTAAAATAGTAAAAATAGTTCTGTCAACTATTATAGGTTTAAATATCTCAGCTATATCAAGATTTAGCGAAAAACGTCTCATATTTGTAGAATGAAGGTATCCTATTCTTGGATCTAGTTGCGTCTGGTATATTTCTCCTAAAACAGTAGTATACATCATTGAATTTCCAAAACTAATAAGTGCATTTATCTTATCTCTTGGAGGTCTTTTACTCCTAACCTTAAATTCAAATTCAGGATTTTTTATTATTCTAGAAAAACATGTATAATACTCTTGTCTAATATTTCCTTCAACAGCCATAAGCTCTTCTATCGTACTGCATGTATCCATAGATGCCTTTTTCTGTCTAATGTCATCAAGCTCTAGTTCAAGTTTTACTCCCCTTGAATTATAATACCTTAAAATGACTATTATATTTTCAACAGCAGTTTCTATTATCATCTTCGCAATTCTAAGCCTTTTGTCATAATCAAGATAATTCTCTGCCTGCTTTAATATTACATATCCAGAATTTAAATGTTCTCGTGGATAAAAAGTTCCAGTGTAATATCCATAATAGTTAAAAAAATGTATACATATTTCCTTTTGCGAGACAAAATCAAGAAACTTTTTATTTAAATTTATCTCACCAAACACCCATATATTGTTCAATTCTTCAATAGGTAAATATTTTTTTCTGCCTTGAGTTTCAAAATAAACTGTATTATCTTTTCTTTTCAAATCACCATCATTGAAAATATAAATATCCTTTTTCATAATATCCTCCTATGAATAACAATACTCTCTATAAGCACAATTTTTGCAAAACGCCACTTTTTTGACGGTAGGCGGACTATCCATCTTACAAATTTTTTCTATATCAATACTTATTTCATTTAATTTACAAATGTCATCTTTTGTAAGTTTTATATTAGTTTTCTTTTTTTCCTCTGGATACAATAAAACACCCTTAGCCTTTATATTCGCATTTTTTAATTCATTTAAATAATACATAAGCTGCCATTTCGAAGCTTCAGCATATTTAGATGATTTCTTAGTTTCACCGATTGTTATCTGATCCTTAGATTTAAAAATAACATCAAACTTTACATTTCCAAAACTGATTTCCTTATCATTTCTGCTGTATGTACGTTCATGTATAAAACGTCCTATATCTATATTTTCATCATGCTGGTCAGGAACTATAGCTCTTGACATAAGCCATACTTCTCTTTTACACACATTATAATACCAAACCATCGTTCCATTTACATACATAATATCACTCCCTACATAACAAAAAAGTCATCATCATCTTCTCTCTTATACCCGGTCATATCATCATAATAGACATCACAAGCACTTTTGGGAAGATTCAATATAATATCATCTTTGTCATTTACTCTATCTATATACTTAAAAGGAATAGACAAAGTATATTCTCTAACTTTATTTTTTATCTCAAGCATTTTTTCGTTTTTAATCTGAATATCCTTTATCTTAAGAACCTTTAACAATCTACAATAGATATCTTCAGCCTCATCATTTATTCTAAAAAACACCTCTGCATAATTACTCTTTTCTTCTATGAGTGAAAACTTATCTATGCTGTAATCCCTATCACTAAAATACATATTTACAATGGACTTTATAAATTCTTCAGAAGCTTCTTGATTTTTATTTTTATTAACTTCACCAAAATAAGTTGATATAAAATAAAAATACTCATTTTCGCTTATAGTATTTCTACACTCCAGCAGCTTTTTGCTTATATTTATCAAGGTTTTGCCATAAACCCTACTCCCATAATACATTCCTCTGTCATCTATCATTGAATAAACATATACCTTACCTAAATCTTTCTCTCCATTTCTATTACATCTTCCCGCTGCCTGTATTATTGAATCAATCGGCGCTATATCTCTAATTACAATATCAAAGTCAAAATCAACTCCAGCTTCAACAACCTGAGTTGATACTACTATTATTTTTTGATTTTTTTCAAGCCTTTGTTTAATTTCATCTATGCGTTCCTTTCTATGACAAGGTAAAATATTCGTTGATAAATACATCACTTTTCTTCCACTGTTTTTTACTTCTCTATAAATTTTTAAAGACTGCCCTATCGTATTGCATATTATAAGATAAGATTTATCCTGAACCTTTTCATAAAACTCTTCAATAAAATCTTCTACTTTCAAAGGTTTAATCTCCGGAATAATTGAGGTTCTATTAAACATGTCAAAATACTTTTTATTGTCTTTTAAAAGTTCAACTGCTTCTGAAAGTATAATAGGCTTAGTTGCGGTCATCATTATTATCTTGCAATTTAGATATTTACTAGACGATATAAGAATAAATTCTATAAGTTTCAGATATTTTATATCTATAGCTTGTATTTCATCCAAAATAATTATTGAATTTTTAAGTGCATTAAATTTTTTGAGCATCCTATTTTTATTTCCTATTAATGTCTGAAGAAGTTGTACAAAAGTAGTTACTACAATACCACTATTCCAATTTTCTATTAACATTTCAGCTTTAACCTTCGTATAATTCTCATACTCACTGCTGTACTCCACATCTGCCAAACTATGATGTTTTATTATATATTCACTGCTTTCTTTTTTAAAATTAGGGATCTTCTCAAAAAGAGAATATATTGATGAATAGTTTTGATTTATAATAGATGTAAATGGAAGTGAATATATTATTTTTCTATTTTCCGTAAGAAGTTCTCTAAGCTTTAAAGCCGCAAAGAATCCACAATAGGTTTTTCCTGTGCCAGTTGGTGATGTTATTGAAAATAGATTGCTATCTTTATATACCTCTTTAAGTTTTATTTGTACTTCTTTAAATATCTGTTCTCTAATTACATCGATATTTTTCTTTTCATTATCTCTAAATATACTGTTTTTAGTGCAATTTAAGGTGTTAAAATCTGCAAATTTAACTTCTGGAATTAATATATTGGCAGCACTGATTTTATCAGCCGCTATAAGAGAACTATACAACATCTGATTTACAAAATATGCCTCTTCATTTTCATTATAATAATCAAATTTATAATGAATTTTTCTAAGCCTAATTAATATTTTTTCAACTGGCTTTTCTGCTAGAAAATCATCAAAATAAATATCATACCCAATTCTCTTATAGTCATTTCTTATAAATTCCCTGTTTTTCTCTATGTCATCAAGTTGAGTATACGCAGTATCAACTTTTTCTCGAAGATCCGGTCTATCTATTACATTTCTTCTAAAATTTTTAGGCAAATTTAATTCAACATTTTTTATACTGCCATGGTGATGCAGTATGGAGTTATATATTATAACAGGCAAAATATTATCTCCATATAAATTTAGGGCAATATATGCCCCAAATAGTGCAGAAATAAATCCATGTCCATTTAAGTCGTTTTTTATCTTATCACTGCCAAGTATATACTTTTGAAAAAATGTAGTGTATTTGCCAAAGTCATGTGTAAAGCTCAATATTTCCTGAGCTTTACTATATTCTTTATCGCAGTATGCTTGAGATATATTATTAACCTCTTTTAAATGGGTTAATAGCAGTTTGTTTGGATGTGAATAAAATTTCAAAATATCAACTCCTACATAAACACTATATTTTCATCTTCAAGTTTTACAAATTCTGAAGCAATACTCAACTTTAATTTTCCTCCATTGTCGTCATATATATACGAAGCCATCTTACCTATTTCCCTGTCTTTTGAAAATTCAACAGGCATTCTTTCTTTCAAAAGTTTAGCTCTCTCATTTGAAAATATGTCTATGCTTCCTTTAACTATATAATCTGAATTTACTAGTGTAGATACCTCTATAACTTCTTTTTCTTTGCATATTTGTGCATTTACTCTTGAACAAAATTCTAATGTACAGTTAAATGCTGCAGCTCCAAGATATGGTGAATAAACATATTTCTTTTTTTTAACCCTATATTCTAACTTGTCCATTATATTTCTATCAGTACAGTTAATATAAATAATATATTGAACTCCCTCATCTCCAGTTAAAATTTCTATAGGAATTTGTGTGTGTTCCTTTGGACACAGTATCCCCTTAGGATTTGTAGCTTTGATGTAATTTACACTCTGCATTATCCTTCTTATAACCCCAAGTTTTTTTACAGCTATATTCATATTCTTCTTAGAAAAACAATCATAGTAACTGTCTCTTTCATATCCTAGAGTAGCTGCAATTAATCCTGCTATTGTTGTTCTTGGAGGTACTGAATAGGACAGAGAAGATGAATTGGTATAAAACTTTTTAAAATGTGCAAATCTGCCTTTTACTTTTAATATCAATAAATCCATATTTTTCACCTTACTTTACTTCATTTAATTCAAATTCAGAAAATGCCTCCTCAAATGTAACCTTATTCCCATCAATTAAAATATTTAGCTTTTCATCTGCAAAGTAATTAAGCTTAAATATTCTATCTTTATGTTTGATTAGAAACTTCTTAAGCTCTGTTACATCAAGCTTTACTTCTTTTATATCACGTACACTTTCATCATTAGATGAAAATTTAAGATAGTCTCTTAGATCTCCAAGTATAGTCTCACTATCTTTATATTCAACTCTAATATATAGCCTTGGATACTGACCAATCTTACTTCTTGTTGCTAATTCAGGTATTGCATACCTCATGGCCTTATCCAAAATTTTTACATCATCATCTTTAAGCCTTGTATGTTCTGCTCTTTTTCCGCTTATAACTCCACTGAACGCAATAAAAGAATATTTGACTCTATAATCCTTTCCTATTGCTCCTTGCTTATTTCCTTCTCCCGATGCAAAATGTGATGTTATACTTGCTTCTAAAAGTTCCACTCTATTTAAGGAATATCCCCAATTAAATTGAACTGGTCCTATAAAGTTTTTATTGTTTTTTTTAATGGGAATTGTCGCTCCAAAAAGTCTTACATCAATAAGACTGTCCAAAATTGTATCACTGTCACTTTTGCCCAATTTTTCTATTCTTCTTTCTGCAGTTACAGATTGTCCATCAATTTTTGAAACAAACAATTCATATCCCATATCAATTAGATAGTCTCTTATATATCTTTTCATTCTCAAATCAGAAACAAGATTTATTTCTCTTTCATAATCCATTCGAGGTCTATTTTCTTCGTCTGGATCACCATTTGGATTAGTAAGTTTAGCATCATATAAATATAAAATTTCACTATTATTCATTCTCTTTTCCTCCCTTGTTTAACATTGCCCTTGTAGTATCATATCCATATCCTGACAATACATAAAATAAATTTTCCTGCTTATTGAGTTTCCATGAATCCTTATTTAAATCTAGCAGCCTCTTACACTCTGAAAAAGTAACTTCATTATATTTTCTTATTTTTTCTTGAACTAATTTATTAAAAATATCATTAGTTAGTCTTATAATTTTATTTTTATCAATTCCTCCAAAGTTAAGCTTGTTCAAAATTGGCTTTCTATCTTCTCCCATTCTTTTATACTGAGCATTTCCTATTTCTCCTATAAGATATCCCAGCAAAAACATTGCACTTTGCTGCTCATCATATTCCATTTCCAAAATATAATCTTTAATATCATCCTTTACTTTTAAATCAGAAGTGTCCATTTTTTCTTCCTCCTCAATACATCCTATATCTTTCAAAAATTTTATACAAAAATTAGATTTAAGTATTGTTGAATGTATTCCTGTCTTTGAATTTACATTGTATCCCTGTTTATCAAAAAACTGAATTCTAATACACGAAAGTACACCCTGTATAAACTCTCCTAATTTCAATCTTCTCTGTGTTAAAACTGCATCATAAATTTGAAGAAGTTTTCTGTAATTCATGGGTTTAGAATTTTTAACTCTAATTGGTGTCATAAAATAAAATGTCTGTAAATCCACAGTTACTTTATAGTTTTTGTTCACTATCTTCTTCCCCAATTTTGATATTGTATATGACTCATTCATTATCTTTTCAAATATAGATGGATTTACATCTTTAATGAATTTTTGAATTTTGGTTTCTCTAGTAACTTTATTAGCTCTTTTATAGAATATTATATTTATTAAAAAATAATTGTTTTCATTAACTATATCAGATATATTTTGAATTTCAGTTTTAAAGTCATCTATTCCAGTTAAATTTTTAACTGTATTAAAGGAGTTATTTATTCTATCTGATACTCTATCCATATCTTTTTTACTTATAGGCTCTCCAAATACAAAATGTGGAATTAAATACACTGTAAACCCAGAGAGCCGTGTGTTCAATTTATTTTGTATATAATTTTCACCGACAATCAACTTATCCAAACACTTCTCACAAAGCAGCATGTTTTTTCCATAATCTTTCAAACCACTTGCAAATATTATTTGATTTGTAGTATAGTATTTAATTTTCATTTTTGATAAATCTGATGTAAGTCTCTCACTGCTTCCACACATGCTGCAGAAACCCTTTATATTATGTTTAGATTTGTTTTTCTTTTTACTTTTTAATACGGCATCCTTATATTCTTTAAAATTACTTAACGAAATCCCATCTATAAAAATAGTATATAGACCTATTTCATCCTTTTTTATGTTAAATTCAGTTTTTATATAATTCTCAAATTGTCTAAAATATTCTTTTCTAAGCTTCGTTATTATATTTTTAAGTTTTTGTTTTTCATCCTCTTCTGTTTCAGCACCGGTAACTCTATCTAGTGTATCTAATACGTCTTCTCCAACTCCACATTTTTTATAATTTAACACATATCGATTTTTATTTGATTTAAATTTATCTCCTAAATCAACATAAAAATTTTCAAATACTTTTTTAATTTTTGCATTTAATTCACACCCAAAATCTATGTTTATTAAATTACTAAATGTTTCGGTTAAATGATATACATATGAATTGCTTGATACAAACCACTGTGCCGACGCTGATGCATCTGCTGATCCTATAAATAAATAGTTTTCTGCCGTTTTTGAATTAATCTCTTCATTTGTATCTATATAAAATTCATCTTTTACTGTATCAAAACATAATTTTAATACATACATCTGATTTCCTTTTTTATTAGTCAATGGAACATTTTTTATTAAATTTGAAAGCATGTCTCCATTATTTAAAAGCATAGAATTACCTATTTGAATTATTCCCTCAAGCACTTTACCTTCACCTCTTTATTTTTGCATTTTGAGACATAACCAAATCCTTGAGAATTCTTAGATCCAAAGCCCGAATTATACCCAATATTTATGAGCTCTTCTGATCCAGTTAAAACAAACTCTCCAACCCATCCTTTTATAACTATCCCTTTATAAATTATTATCCTTTCCTTTAATTTTGAGTTTTTAATGCAATTTATTTCAAAGCTATCATCTGATGGTTCTTTATTGTATAACGCTCTATACTTTTTAATCAAATTTTCCCTTATAAGTTTTGAAAATTCCCTTTCAAAAGGTGTATAGTAATACGTTTTCTTTTTATCCAAAATTTCAAAAGTACTATAAACTGTAATAGGAGATTTCGTATATATTTTTACTCCTGATTTTAAATGATCATTTTGACATTCTATATTTTGTATTGTCAATTTATTCTTACCGATATATATATCATCTTTGATAATAATCCCATTTATTAGATAGCTTAAAAATTTATCATCCTGAGAAGCAATTTCAAGTCTAGCTTCATCATAATATGTTATCACCCCTTTTGTTGAATCTATTTTAAATTTCCCTTGAAGTCTTGAGAATGTATATAACTTATACTTTCTATTTCCCAATTTATAACCTGTATCATGAATAAATTTTTGATAATTTTCGTCATTTAACCATTTTAAAATTATAGCTTGTAGCATGTGATTATATTGTATATTTATTGTTATAGAATCTTCCACTTTAAAAGTTATTACTATTCTCATTTCTCATTTTTCCTCCAGTTATATATCCTGAATTTCTTGCAAACAGTGGACTTTATGCCTAATTTTTTCATAAGTCTTTTGGTTCTTTTACCACTTATATTTATATCTCTTATATAATTATTTAAAGTTTTACATAAAATTTCAAATTATATTGTTATTTTATAACATATTAATATGTTTTTACAGTAAAAAAGTGGAAATATATATCTCATACACTCCTTGTAATCTCCTTTATAAACCTTGACACTTTCTTTTTGCTTCCCCTGATACTGTCTGTAGAATATAAATACAAATTGTCTATAGCCCTTGTAATTCCTACATAGAAAAGTCTTCTCTCCTCCTCTATCATACTTTCCATACTGCTCTCATGTGGTATAATTCCTTCACAGCAATTTATAATAAAAACATTCTTAAACTCCATTCCCTTTACACCATGAATGGTACTCAAAAGAACCCCCTTTTCTGATTCTTGAGCCACTTTCACCTTTTCCGAGAACTTTTCTACATGTTCTATAAAATCCAGGATAGTTGAAAACTTTGAAGCCTCCTCCTTTAATTCATCCACTATATATTTAAGCTGTGACATTTTTAAATTGCTGCCTTTGCAGTATTCTTCAATGTATATGTAATACCCAAGCCTGTATAATATCATGTCTATTGCCCTAAGCGGTGGAACTTTACTCAACTTTTTTATACCTTTCTTGAGTTTTGATACAACTTTGATTTGTGGTATCGAAATTTCTCCTATAGTCCTCAGTGTGTCAAAGCAATTTTCCCTTACAGGGTAATCCCAAACTTTTTTAATATTAATTCGGCTAATGTACCTTGAAGGTCTGTTTATTATTCTTGAAAAGCTATCTTTGTCATATCCTTCAAGTGAAAGTTTAAGATATGAAACAATATCTCTGCATATAAAATGTTCGAAAAAATCATACCCTTCCCCAAGAAATCTAAAATCAACATTTGATTTTAAAAAATCATCAATTATATTCCGTACTTCATAATTACTCCTGTATAAAACCGCTATATCTTGATAATTATAATTGTTTAAACTTACTAGTTTCTCTATCTTTGACGATAAATGTGAAATCTCTGCATACTCATCCTTAAAATTTTCAATATTTATCTCTCCGCTGTCTGACTTATCCGATTTTATAACTTTATCATTTCTTTTCTCATTACAGCCTATAAGCCTTATTGACAAGTTCACTATATTTTTCATACTTCTGTAGTTTACATCAAGAAACAGGGTTTTTCCTCCAGGAAAATACTTTTCGAAATCTATCATGCATACAGGATCGGAACCTCTGAATCCATAAATACATTGATCTTCATCTCCAACTGCAAATACTGAATTTCCATCTGATATAAGCTTCAATATATCTATTTGAAACCTGTCGGAATCCTGAAACTCATCTACAAGTATATATTTAAACAAATTCCTCCAATAATCAAGTTCTGCCCTGTTTTCTAGAAAAAGCTTTCCCACTTGAAGTTGCAAGTCATCAAAATCGGCCTTATTGTTTTCACGTTTATATCTTTCGTAACATTTAAAGCACTTTATAAAAACACTTTTGTCCATTTTACTCTTAAAATTTTCAAGATTTGAATGTCCTGTCTTGAATCGTGATATTTCTCCAATCACCCTTACTGCGTATTCATCATCTACAAAATCCATATATTGTTCCAACGTGGATTTTATTATACCGATTGAACAATTTTGCTCTATTATATCTATATCTTTGTTTTCTGCTCTGGATAAAACTTTATAAAAAAATGAATGAAATGTACTGAAACAAGGCGTATTATCTACAATTCCCGAAATTTTAGCATATCTTTCTCTCATATTTAAAGCCGCCGCCCTCGTAAAAGTTATTACAAGTATTGATTTAGGATCGGCTCCCATATTTTGAACAAGGTTCCAAATTCTATTTATTATAACCGTAGTTTTTCCCGAACCTGGCGGAGCACATACAACCACTTTTCCATAATTCGTATAAACTGCGTCTTTTTGTTTTTGATCCAGCCTCACAATTTTCACTTCCCTAAATAATGTAATCCATTTAAATCTAACTATTGTAATAAATTCTCCAAAGTATTACAATGTGTATATACATAATTATTGTCTTATTGAAAATAATCAAAACATAATAGAGGAGATTTTATTTATGGAGAACATTAAAAATTTTGACGTAAGGAATAGTAGAAATCTAACTATGCTAGTTGATTTTTATGAATTAACCATGGGAAACGGGTATTTAGAAAGTAATCTAGGCAATAGAATTGCTTATTTTGATATGTTTTTCAGAAAAATCCCTGATGACGGCGGTTACTGTATTATGGCAGGAGTACAGCAGGTAATAGAATATCTGTCAAACTTAAAATTCTCTAAAGAAGACATAGATTATTTAGAAACAAAAGGTGAGTTTTCGAAAAAATTTTTAGAGTTATTAGAAAATTTCAAATTTGCCTGCGATGTATGGGCAATTCCAGAAGGCAATCCTGTATTTCCGAATGAACCTCTGATAACCGTGCGAGGACCTGCAATACAAGCCCAATTTGTTGAAACCATGATACTTCTCACAATAAATCATCAGACACTCATTGCTACAAAAGCAAACAGAATATGTCGTGCTGCAAAAGGAAGGCCTGTTATGGAATTTGGTTCAAGACGTGCCCAAGGATATGATGGTGCCGTATATGGGGCAAGAGCTGCCGTTATAGGCGGATGTAGTTCAACTGCCTGTACCATATCTGAACAGATGTTTGGAATACCTGCAGTAGGAACCATGGCTCACAGCTGGATTCAACTTTTTCCATCGGAATATGAAGCCTTTAAAGCCTGGGCTGAAATATATCCTGAAAACTGTGTCCTTCTAATAGATACATATAACGTTCTTAAATCAGGTCTCCCGAATGCTATAAAAGTATTCAAAGAATATCTTCTTCCAAAGGGAATAAAACCAAAAGGAATAAGGATAGACAGCGGAGACATTACATATCTCACTAAAAAATGCAGAAAAATACTTGATGATGCCGGCTTCCCGGATGTGAAAATAGTGATTTCAAATTCACTTGACGAGTTCATAATAAGAGATGTCCTAAGTCAGGGTGCCTATATAGATTCCTTTGGAGTTGGGGAAAGGCTTATAACTGCAAAGTCTGAACCCGTATTTGGGGGTGTATACAAGCTATCTGCAGTTGAGGGCTTAAATGGAGACATAGTTCCTAAGATAAAAATAAGCGAAAATGAAGAAAAGATAACAAATCCAGGATTCAAAAAAATATACAGATTGTACGATAACCAAGAAAACAAAGCCATAGCAGATCTTATAACCCTGCGTGACGAAAAAATAGACACCGATAAACCAATTGAAATATTTGACCCTGTATTCACGTGGAAAAAGAAAAAGTTAAAAAATTACTATGCCAGAGAATTAATGGTGAAAATATTTGACAATGGAAAACTTGTCTATAACAGTCCTTCCGTGGCTGAAATCAAAAAAGTTGTAAAATCTGAAACAGAAAAAATGTGGCCAGAGGTTTTAAGACTTGAAAATCCTCATAACTATTACGTTGACCTCTCAGAGAAACTTTGGAACTTAAAGAGAGATCTTCTTCACAAATATTCAAAAACCTACGAAGAATAATTAAAATCAAGCTTTCTTGTTACAATATTTTATTCTAGCAAGAAAGCTTTTAAACATTTAACTGTATGATTTTATTATATCAGCAAAACTTTTCATCACTTTTGCTGTAAATCCCCATATAACATAATCATCATACTTATAAAAGTAGTCTACTATGCTTCCTTCCCTGAAACTATACTTTTTTCCATTGTTTATCAAATGATATGGAAACTTGTCATCTATCTTGCGAACAAGCGGACATTTATACACAAGAGGCTCAGTTTCCATAAAAAAACTGAGTGGCACTTTGAATACATGGTCCACTTCATCCCTGCTGGGAGCTATTTCATACCCTTCTTTAAGCTTCGACACAAATGGAAACATTACAAAATTAAATGGCGTTATCATATAGTCCAAATCTCCCAAAAACTCAATGTTCTCCCTTTTCAGGCTCAGTTCCTCCATAGTCTCCCTTATAGCTGCATCTCTTCTGCTTTCACCACTCTCTATCTTTCCTCCAGGCAGACATATATCTCCAGGCTGGTGTAAAAGCTTTCCTGACCTTACCTCAAATATTATGTTTGGGTTATCTTCGAAATCTGCAAGAAGTATCATAACTGCGGCTTGGTTTGAACTTCCCATGATATCCGCCTTTCTATGTTTGAATATTTCGCCTATGTTCCTCATATAAATCACCCTATTCATATAATTGTAAAATATAATTCTTAATGATATACTTTTAATGTTATATTCATATTATAATATTCTTTCATAATAAATATATATTAACTTGAATAAACGGAGCTGATTAAATTGATTAAAAATAAATTCATTATAAATTTATCCGTATTTGCTACAATATTTTTTAGCTGCAACATTGGTGTCCAAGCTGCAGAAAACACCCCTCCTCCAAGCATATACGGGAAATCTGCAATTACAGTAGATATGCAAACCGGAGAAATAATATACGAAAAAAACATAGATACAAAAGTATACCCTGCAAGTACTACAAAACTTATGACGGCAATAATTTTAAGCGAAACCAAAAAAGAAACTTCAATTTTAAAATACACAAAAGGAGCCAAGCTTCAGCCGCCTTCCTCCTTAAACAGTGACATTCACAAGATTGATGTTTCAGATACAATGACGGCTTCATCTGCAATGTACGGCATGTTAATGCATTCTGCAAATGATATAGCATACATGATAGCTGAAAATGTATCTAAAACAGTTCCCGATTTTGCTTCTAGGATGAATGCAAAGGCAAAGGAATTTGGGCTTCAAAATACACATTTTGTTACACCAAATGGACTTCACAACGCAAATCATTACTCAACCGCATATGACATGAGCATAATTACAAAACACGCTTTTAAAATACCATGGATAAGAAAAACAATAAATACAAAGACTAAAACAATAAAAACTTCAAAGGGAGTAACCCTTCCTCTTAAAAATACAAACAAGCTTCTCGGAAAAGACGGATGTATAGGCGGTAAAACCGGATACACTGTTCCTGCTGGACGATGCCTTGTAACAGTGTATGAACGTTCCGGCAGAAAAATTTTAGGGGTTGTGATGGACTCGGTGTATGATCCTTTAGATAGTTACGTTTTTAATGACATGAAAAGAATAATAGACTGGAGCTATAAAGAAAAACCTTCAATATTAATAAAGAAAGGTTCAATAGTAAGCAATAAAACATTAAAATATAAGCCGCTAGGATTCGGGCCATCTGTAAAATTAAAAGTTCCAATACGCATATCACAGGATGTAAAATACTACAATAACTCTATAAACAATAGTGAAATCAAGGAAACTACATCGATATACAATGTAGATACGAGTAAACTTAAGGGCAATACACCTATTGGAAAATTAAACGTGAAGCAGAGAAACTATTCAAAAGACTACTATCTTTATTCGGATATTTCATCAAAAGTCATATTCGAGAAAAGTCTCCCCTTCTACATAGCTGTACTTGCTGTAATAGCAATAGTTGCGTATTTTATAAGACGGAAAGTAAAAGCATTTTTAAATGTTTAAGGAGCAGCTAGAAAGCTACTCCTTTTTTTAATTTCCGTTGGATATAAGTCCAACCATATGTTCATCTATCTTTGAACACAAGTTTGAAAGTTCTTCCGTCGTAGTTAGAAGTTCCTCAGACGATGCCGCTATTTCCTGAGATGCAGCAGACACATTCTGTGATGCTTCCGACACTTCTTCTACGGTGTCAAGAATCTTATTATTATCGTCAAGTGTCCTGTCCATAAACTCTCCTGCTTCATCTACAAGTCCTGGTACTGACTTTATAGATCCTACAATTTCTTCAAAAGACATTATAGTATCATTTGCCGCTTCGGCTTGATTTTCAAGCATGGAGCTTATTTCTTTTGAATTTTCAATAACATCATTTGTTTCTGTGCTTATGGATTTTACAAGATTTATTACTTTCTCGGAAGAAGTTTTTGACTCTTCTGCAAGTTTTCTTACTTCATCAGCTACCACTGTAAATCCTTTTCCATGTTCACCTGCACGTGCAGCTTCTATGGATGCATTAAGTGCCAGAAGATTTGTCTGTTCTGATATTCCAGATATTACGTCTGTTATTTTACCTATTTCTGAAACTGTTTTAGACAAGTTGTCCACTTTAGTCATTACTGTATCAAATGATCCCTTTATATTGACTATAAAATCTATAAGTTTATAAATTTTATTTTCGCCTTCCTGAGCTTTTCCTTCTGTATCTTTAGTACTTTCAGCTATGGTGACAAGCTTATTCTTTACAGTGTCTATTTCATCCTTTAAATTTTGTATAAGAGTTACAACATCGACTATTCTGCTAGATTGACTTTCTGCATTTTTTGATATTTCCTGTATCGAAGATGCAACTTCACCAGCAGTGGATGCTGTCATTTCCGACTTGTTTCTCAAATCACCTGTAGAAGATTTTAGAGCTTCAACTTTGTTTTCATCTACATTAGCTTCCTCAAAATTGGTCTTATTTCCCTCATATCCGTTATTTTCGCCAATTTCATCTGTATATTCCTGAGTAGCATCATCTTTTTCTGCAGTTCCTATGCTGTTTCCTACTGTACATGCTGCAATAAAAAAAACGATTCCAACAATTACTGATCCTATTACAGGATAACTTGTACTAAAATCATTCGCGATTACAGAAAAATAGTACACTAGATTAATCAGTAAAATTGGAATTATAGAGAAACATGTACATATTAATATCAGTTTCTTCTTCATTTATAGATTTACCTCCTGCTGTTATAAAATTTTGTATGTATACTCTTTTAATTATACCAATAATTCCAATAATTTTAAAGCCTGGATTTATATTGTCATGTTTAAAATCGTCTTGACACAAAAAGCCAACTATTATATGATTTAATAGTAATTAAATTGGCCTTTCGTCTTTTGATGAGAGGTTTTTACTTTAAAAATAATAGGAGTGGATATAATAATGTCTGATGTCAGAACAAGATTTGCACCAAGTCCAACAGGTTATATGCATGTTGGTAATCTAAGAACAGCTCTGTATGCCTATCTGATTGCAAAACATGCAGATGGCGACTTTATACTCAGAATAGAGGATACAGATCAAGGTAGATTTGTAGAAGGTGCTTTAGATATAATTTACAATACTTTAAAAATTACAAATCTCAAATACGATGAAGGTCCTGATATAGGTGGTTCTGTAGGCCCATATGTTCAGAGCAAAAGAAAAAACATATATATTGAATATGCCAAAAAACTAATAGAAAAAGGTGAAGCATATTACTGTTTTTGTCCAAAAGAAAGGCTGGAAAAACTCAAACAGGATGCTGAAGATAAAAAAGACACTTATAAATACGACAAACACTGTTTACATTTATCAAAGAACGAAGTAGAAAAAAATTTGAAAGCAGGAGTTCCATACATAATACGTCAAAATAATCCCGAAACCGGTAAAACTGTCTTTCACGATGAAATATACGGCGACATATCAGTAGACAACTCTGAACTTGACGACATGATTCTTATAAAATCTGATGGTTTTCCAACTTATAATTTTGCAAATGTTGTAGATGACCATCTTATGGGCATAACTCATGTTGTACGCGGAAGTGAGTATCTTTCATCATCACCAAAATACAACAGATTGTATGAAGCTTTTGGATGGAATGTTCCAATATATGTTCACTGTCCTCCAATAATGAAAGATGAACACAACAAACTAAGCAAACGAAACGGTGACGCTTCCTTCGAAGACCTGATGAATAAAGGCTATTTAAAAGATGCAATTTTAAACTACATAGCCCTTCTTGGATGGAATCCCGGCGGTGAAAATGAAATTTTCAGTCTTGAAGAACTTGTAGATATATTTGACTACAAAAATATAAACAAATCTCCTGCAATATTTGACAGTCAAAAGCTTAAATGGATGAACGGCGAATATATAAAAAAGATGGATTCAGGAAAATTTACCGAGCTGGCTCTGCCTTATTATAAGAGCAGTATTTCAAAAGAACTTGATTTTAACAAAATAAGCGAACTTGTACAGCAGAGAATTGAAACTCTTGATGAAATTCCAGACATGGTTGAATTCTTTGGAAGTCTTCCTGAATATACAACAGATATTTATACACACAAGAGGATGAAAACAAACATTGAAAATTCCACCTTGGTTTTAGAAAAAACAATTCCTATGTTTGAAGCAATAAATCCATGGACTATAGAGAATATAGAAAAAGCCTGCATGGACCTTGTAAAAGAACTCGGAGTTAAAAACGGTGTTGTACTCTGGCCTGTAAGAACTGCTCTCTCAGGTAAAAAGTCCTCCGCCGGCGGTGCATACGAAATTGCAGATATAATAGGGAAAGAAGAATCTCTTAGAAGATTGAACATAGGTCTTGAAAAATTAAAATCCACATCAAAATAAAATACATTGAAACAAAGTGCTGCGATAAAAGCTTAAATCAAGTTTTCACTGCAGCACTATTTCTATTCAAGTGATTTAAATTTTTCCCATAGATCAGGATATTCCCTTTCTATATTTATTATCTTAAACTTCTTGTCTATAAAAGTCTGTGATGTCTTTCCTTTTGCTATGAGTTTTCCATTGTTTTTCACCTTGTATTCAAGTGACACTCTCACTGGACTCAATTTGAAGATTGACGTTTCAATTTTCAATACATCGTCATACTTGGCCGCATTTAAATACTTGCAGTAAGTTTCAACGATAGGCATCATTATACCTTTTTCCTCTATATTTTTATAAGTAATACCAGTCTTTTCTATAAAGTCCCCTCTTGCTTCTTCAAACCATACATAATAATTAGAATGATGAGCTATTCCCATCTTGTCTGTCTCTGCATATCTCACCTTTACTTTTGTAGTACTTTTATACATGTGTTTTCTTTTCTCCTTTTTCAAAGTCTTGCCGCTGGCCACTTCTTTTTTTGAACTGCCATTCTTCCTGTTGCTGCCTTTATCCTGACTTTTATCATTCTGGCTTTTGCCATTCTCACTTTTTAACTTTGGATTCGGTTCTGGAGGATTTAAAAGGCTCTTCTTTATAAGTTCCCTCAACATGTTTTTATCTATTAATATATTTTCTTCATTTTCGACAGGCTTTTTATTTTCTATATGCCTTCTGTCATATTTTTTATAATATCTTCTTATCCTCTTCATGTACCTTGGAAACATGTAAAGTGCAAGCTGCATAAAATCATCATCACCATAATGTCTGCTCAAAGACTACCCCTCCATAGAAGCACATATTATATAATATGAAACTCATCATGCAAATTGCACCCTATAATTTTTTATTTTTTATACATTTATTTGTGCTTCTTCGCCAAGCAAATCTCTATTGCCGTCAAGTATTGGTTTTATATCATTTTTTATAAACTCATCAACCTGTCCACTGGCTCTGCCTATAAATTTTCCAGGATCAACAAGATTATCTATCTCGTCTTTTGTAAGTTTGAAGAAAGAATCCTTGGTTATTCTATCTATCAAGTCATTTTCAGCACCTTCCATTTTAACTTTTCTGGCAGCCTCCATAGAATGAACTCTTATCCTCTCATGGAGTTCCTGTCTGTCTCCCCCTTTTTTGACAGATTCCATTATTATATTTTCAGTTGCCATAAAAGGCAGCTCTCTCATTACATGTGACTTAATAACTTTTTCATATACAACCATGTTTTCGGATACATTCATATATAAATTAAGTACCCCATCAAGTGCAAGAAATGCCTCTGGTATTGCTATTCTTTTGTTGGCAGAATCATCCAACGTTCTTTCAAACCACTGAGTAGATGCCGTTATGGCAGGATTAAGCGCATCAACTATTATATACCTTGCAAGTGATCCCATTCTTTCACATCTCATAGGATTTCTCTTATATGCCATGGCTGATGAACCTATCTGATTTTTCTCAAATGGCTCTTCCATCTCTTTCATGTTCTGAAGAAGTCTCATGTCATTGCTGAATTTATATGCACTCTGCGCTATCTCAGACAAGGTATTCAATATTATAGAATCGACTTTCCTTGAATATGTCTGTCCTGTAACCATAAATTCTTTTTTAAATCCCATCTTGGAAGTTACCATCTTGTCAAGCTTCTTTACTTTTTCTTCATCGCCATCAAAAAGTTCCATAAAACTTGCCTGTGTACCTGTAGTCCCTTTTACACCTCTAAATCTCATATTTTCTATTACAAATTCAAGATTTTCAAGATCAAGATATAAATCCTGTATCCAAAGCGATGCCCTTTTCCCAACTGTAGTTAGCTGTGCCGGCTGAAAATGTGTAAAACCAAGGGTTGGGAGATCTTTGTACTTAACTGCAAATTTTGAAAGGAGATTTATAACATTTATGACCTTCTTCCTAATGAGAACAAGTGCCTCTTTCATGATTATAAGATCAGTATTGTCACCTACATAACAGCTTGTGGCCCCAAGATGTATTATTCCCTTTGCCTTAGGACACTGAAGTCCATAGGCATAAATATGGCTCATTACATCATGTCTTACTTCCTTTTCTCTTTTTTTAGCATCTTCATAATTTATATTATCTGCATTGTCCTTAAGCTCTTTTATCTGCTCGTCTGTAATGTTAAGTCCAAGCTCCTTTTCACATTCTGCAAGTGCTATCCAAAGTTTTCTCCATGTTGTAAATTTTTTATTTTCAGAAAATATGTAACTCATTGCCTTTGATGCATACCTTGAATTCAAAGGTGTGTCATATGTATCTCTCATATTGAAAATTCCTCCGTAGGTAATTGATTTTATAGTTTTATTCATATTATACCATATAATAATTTTACATTAAAATATTTTATAGTTCTATATTTCATAGCCCATAATATAATTTAATGAAGAACAAGTATAGGGAGGCTAAAACTATAATGTATAAATTCAATATAATAGACAAGATTTCGCTTATTCTCATAGTACTTACAGGAATAAATACTGGAATAACGGGGATTTTAAACTATAATTTATTACAAATACTTCTCGGGGAACCACTTAACCTGATTGGAAGAATAATTTACATAATTATAGGAGCAGCAGCAATAGATATGATTATATTCTTATTCAAAACCTGCAGGAAAAAATGATATAAATAAAGGGCCTATACGGCCCTTTATTATGTAAATTATTTAATTCACTATTCCAATGAATTTATTAACTTAGCTATTTCTTCAACTGCCAATGACTCGTCGTCTCCAGATGCCACAACTTTTACAGTTGAATTCTTTGTAACTCCTAGTGAAAGCACTCCTATAAGACTTTTGATATTGGCTTTTTTTCCATCAAATTCAATTGACATGTCAGATTTAAAAGATGATGCCTTTTTTACCAATAATGTAGCAGGCCTCGCATGGAGTCCAGTAGCACTTTTAACTACAACTTCTTTAGATACCATTCAATTCACCCCTAATTTATAGATTTAGCATTTAAAACGTTCTCTATTAATTATACCATTTTTTCTATATGTTTCAACTAGATTTTGTTTCATTTTTCTATCTTATTCAACAAATTTAGTATAAAATCAGTCAATATTGTATATAAATTTCTTTATTCTCTCAAGTCCCTCAACTATATTTTCCATTGAAGTTGCATATGACAATCTTACATACCCCTCTATTCCAAAACCAATTCCAGGAACCACTGCCACTTTTTCATTCTCAAGAAGAAGCTTCGAAAATGAAAGTGAATCTTTTATTATATTCCCATTATATTTTTTACCAAAAGTTTCCGATATATTAAGCATCACATAAAAAGCACCATCCGGTTTAAACTGTGACACTCCTTCAATCCCGTCTATCGTAGAAACCATATATCTCCTTCTTTTGTCAAACTCCGATATCATGTTTCTAACTTCCTGGCTATCCTGCTTTAAAGCAGCAAGAGATGCATACTGTGCAATGGAATTTGGATTTGATGTTGTATGACTCTGTATGTTTGACATAAGCTTTATTATATCTTTGTTTCCAGATGCAGCATATCCTATCCTCCATCCAGTCATGGCATAGGTTTTTGAAACACCGTTTATAACTATGGTTCTTTTTAACGCATCTTCTGATATGCTTGCTATGCTCGTATGTTTCTGAGATCCATATATTAATTTCTCATATATTTCATCCGACAATATTAAAATGTCATTTTTCTTTGCAAAGTCAGCTATTGCCACAAGCTCATCTCGTGTATATATACTACCTGTCGGATTGTTTGGACTATTTATCAAGATTAATTTTGTTTTTTCAGTTACATACTTTTGCAGCTCATTTACCTTATACTTAAATCCATTTTTCTCATCTGTAGTTACGAAAACAGGAATCCCATCTGCAAGTTTGACAAGTTCAGGATAACTTACCCAGTAAGGCACCGGTATAATAACTTCATCTCCTGGATTTAAAACTGACATAAATGCATTGGCCAGACATTGTTTTGCACCGGTAGATACTATAACCTGGCTCGTATCATACTCTAATTTATTTTCATTTTTAAACTTGCTTACTATCTGCTTCTTGAGCTCTATAATTCCAGATGCCGGTGTATATTTTGTAAATCCATTTTTCATAGCCTCAATTGCCGCATTCTGAATATACTCCGGTGTGTTAAAATCCGGTTCTCCTGCGCCAAAACCTATTACATCAATACCTTGGGACTTCATCTGCTTTGCCTTGGCTGTTATCTCCAGAGTTATTGAAGCTTGAATTTTTTCAGCTTTTCTTGATAAAATCATTTTAACTCCTCCATTACTTTATAATAAAGTATTTTAAAAATTAAGCTAACTTCTTGAAATTAGCACCACTCCTGCTATTATAAGAACTACCCCTATAATTCTTGCAGGTGATATATTTTCCTTGAAAAGAAAATATGAAAATATCATAGTTATTATATATCCCATGCTCACCATTGGATATGCATAACTAAGTTCAACCTTGCTTAAAACTTTTATCCATATTAAAAAACTTATACCATAAGATATTATGCCAAGCATAACCGGCAAATTCCCAAGTATATTCAAAATGCTTGGAATGATATGTCTAAAAGTAAAATCAATATCAAGACCTGAGGCACCATACTTTACAAGTATCTGGCCTGCCGCGCCCAAAAACACCGAAACAAGTATTAAAAAAAACATATAAAACCTTCCATTTCCTATCCTCTGCTAGATATTTCTGAGGATTGTTTTTCGAATAGCATTATAAAACCAATATATAAATATAAATATCAAAGGATAAGAATACCTGCCCTGTCCTTCAGTTATAAAATAAACGCATGTAAACATAAAGAACAATACCACACCATATAAATCAAATAAATTCAATTTCTGTGACTTTCCAGCAATAATTTGGGCAAGTATATATACACTGTAAGAAAGTATATATACTATAGCTATTAAAAATACTACACTTCTGGCTAAATTCGCAATCAATATAAATATATTTTTTAAACTATGACTTATTCCACTTCCATATGTACTGTAAATTACATCGTCTCCTACAAAATAAGTGTTAAAGAGTCTTTTAAAACCCAGATTAACAAACTTGACAGGGTGCGATTTTATCCACTTTTTTGCCTCAGAAGCCAGCATATGATTTTTCTCAGTCATATTCGCCTTATTATATGCATCTGTATTTACAATTGAATCTTCTACATCTGCAGCAGACATCCATCTTCCTTTTGTATTTTGTGAATTGTTGTTTATATAAAGCACTATGCCACCATTATTTGAAACATATGTAATCTGGCCCATCATTTTCGAATTTCTATATATCCACGGGGCGATTACAACAGCTGTCAATAAGAGAACTACTACTGCGTTTTTTATAGAAGAGATTAACTTTTTATATTTTATAAGCTCTACAAGAAATATAAGAAAGAAAAACACTATAAAAAACGGCTTTATCATAGTATTAAGTCCGGAAAGTATTCCGATAAAGACATATTTAAATTTAACATCACTCATATATATGCACGTGATTGCAATAAGAATAGTTGTAAAAAGAAGTTCTGTTCCAAGAATACTATTATAAAATATGTTATTTGGAATAAAAACAAATATTGCAAATATTATTTTCCTGTCTCTTTCTTTTAAATCAATCCTATATAACATTGCTTTAAAAAGAACATAGCTTATGAAAGTCAAAAATATATTAAATATTTTTGCTTTAAGAACACCTGCTCCAAACAACTTGAATATTCCTCCAAGAACTATGGAATATCCCAGCGAAGTATACGTATCGCCCCACGGTTTTCCATTTGCTATATCAACTGCCATATTGTAATAATAACTAAAATCAGAAAAAGGCATCGAATTTATAAACACAACCCATAATACCGATAATATCATTCCGATTGTCATAATGAGACCATAATAATGACTACTGCTACTCTTATGCGATCCGTTTTTTTGTAAAAAACGTCCTCTTGTCTTTTTAAAGGCTCCGCCTTTTAATAAGCTTGTTATTTCCATGTAAAAATGACGTCCTTTCTAGAGTTTTAAATATATTATAATCAATACACTCAAAATCCACAAAATCATATTTATTAAAAAAGGTTTATCTTTCCCAAAAACATCCTCTGGTTTCCCTCCTATATTTTCTTTATCTACAAGATATTCATACCTGAACATCCCATAAAGTACAAAGGGTATTGTAAACATTATTGTTCTGCTTTGTACAGAACTAAAGGTATATAGTGAATATGCCATCAATATTGACGGATTTACTATAGTAAGCATTTTATCAATGTTTTGAATTGAATATTGCTCAAGTATTTTTCTATGGTTTCCACTTCTGTCCTTTAAAGTTACAATCTCGCTTTTCCTTTTGTTGAGAGCTATAAACAACGACAAAAGTATTGTACACAAAAACAACCACGGTGAAACCGACACTCCAGTAGAAAGACTACCACTTTCCACCCTCAGCACAAAACCAAAGGTTATTACCATAACATCTATTATAACTACATTTTTCAGTTTAAAGCAATATAATACATTAATTACAATATAAATAATCATTACAGCAAATACTTTTGCATTCAACCATTTAAGGCTGACAAAAACAACAACTGCAAATAAAATCACATCAAATATTTCAGCCCATACCATTTTTATACGTCCACTGGCAATAGGCCTATTCTTTTTTACCGGATGACACCTGTCTTTTTCAACATCAACTATATCATTCAACACATATATAACTGAAGATGTAATACAAAAGGTAACAAATGTCAATATATTTTTAACAATAAGATCCACATTCAAAAGATTTCCTGAAAAAATAATTGCAGCAAATACAAAAAAATTCTTAATCCACTGTTTTGGTCTCATAAGCTTAAAAAAATCAATCATAAAATTCCTCCCAAAACAAATATGTCCCTACTAACCTACCTATATACAATAAAGTTGTACATCTTTTTAATTTTAACACAGTGTACAATATAGTCAATATAAAATATATATGTATTATAGCATTTTACTTTTAAATAATAAGGGCCTGATAACCTTATCAGACCCCACAAAAAAAAATATTATCTTGGTTGAATTATCAATTTTATTGCTGTTCTTTCCTCACCATCTATTTCAACATCCGTAAAAGCCGGAATGCATATTAAATCGATTCCACTAGGTGCAACAAACCCTCTTGCTATTGCTACAGCTTTTATTGCTTGATTTAAGGCACCTGCCCCTATAGCCTGTATTTCAGCTGCTCCTCGCTCTCTCAATACCCCTGCCAGCGCTCCTGCTACAGAATTTGGACTTGATTTTGCTGAAACTTTTAATACTTCCATAATAATCCTCCTATATAATAACTTTATTTGTTATTGCTGTTACTTTATAATATTCTACAAAAAATTGAAAATTCCTTTTAGATTTCTCAAAGCCTTGTAATTTAAGTAAATCCAAAAGGAATATTTGTCCTTCAATTATTAATTTTATTATTTTGCGTATTCAATTGCACGAGTTTCTCTAATTACATTTACTTTGATTTGACCAGGATATTCTAACTCATTTTCTATCTTCTTAACTACATTCCTTGCCATATCAACGGCTCCTGCATCGTCAACATCTTCTGGTTTAACCATAATTCTAAGTTCTCTTCCCGCTTGAATGGCATATGACTTTTCTACGCCTTCACATGTATTTGCTATTTCTTCTAACTTTTCCAAACGTTTGATGTAAGCTTCAAGCGTTTCTCTCCTAGCTCCAGGCCTTGCTGCCGAAATTGCATCTGCAGCCTGAACAAGTACTGCCTCCAAAGATTGAAATTCTACATCTCCATGATGTGCTGCTATGGCATTTACTATAACAGCAGATTCATGATATTTTTTGGCAACTTCTGCTCCTATAACAGCATGTGGTCCTTCTACCTCATGATCTACAGCTTTTCCTATATCATGAAGCAATCCTGCCCTTTTTGCAACAGTAGGATCTATACCTATTTCTGATGCCATTAAACCAGCTAAATATGAAACTTCTATAGAATGTTTCAATACGTTCTGACCATAGCTGGTTCTGTATTTCAATCTTCCAAGCAACTTTATTACTTCGAGATGCAGACCATGCACCCCTGTCTCAAAGGTAGCCTGCTCGCCTTCCTCTTTAATATCGTTTTCCACTTCTTTTTTAGCTTTTTCAACCATTTCTTCAATTCTCGCAGGATGTATTCTTCCATCAATTATAAGCTTCTCCAGTGCTATTCTAGCTACTTCACGCCTTATAGGATCAAAACCGGATAATATTACAGCCTCCGGTGTATCATCAATAATCAAATCGACGCCTGTAAGTGTTTCAAGAGTTCTTATGTTCCTACCTTCTCTTCCTATTATTCTTCCCTTCATCTCATCATTAGGAAGAGCTACTACATGAACTGTAGTTTCAGCTACATGGTCCGCTGCACATCTTTGAATTGCACAGGTTATAATTTCCCTTGCCTTTTTATCGGCTTCTTCCTTAGCCTTGGTTTCAACTTCCTTAATCATAATTGCAGACTCGTGTTTTATTTCTTTTTGAACTTTTTCAAGCAGCATTTCCTTCGCTTCTTCACTACTAAGTCCAGATAATCTTTGAAGTTCTTCATTCTGCTTCTTGTAAAGTTCTTCAACACTAGACTGCATATTTTGAATACTCTGCTGTTTTTTATCCAAATTGCTTTCTCTCTTCTCAAGAGCATCGTTTTTTCTGTCCAGAAGTTCTTCTCTTTGGATGAGTCTTCTTTCAAGTCTCTGAGCTTCATTCCTTCTATCTCTAGATTCTTTTTCAAAATCATTTCTTAATCTATGAACTTCATCTTTTGCCTCAAGTATAGATTCCTTTTTCAGGGATTCAGCTTCTTTTTTAGATTTATCTTTCAAATTATTAGACTCCTCGAGAGCCTTTTCTTTTATATCAGAAGCTTTTTTCTTTGTTACAAAAAACTCGACTAATATTATAACTGCTATTATTAAACCAGCAATAATTTCATATATCAATACAGAATTCACATGAACACCTCCTTTGCTCTACATTTTATGCATCTATATAATAGGTTAATTGTATACAAGCATAGAAAAGGTGTCATATTATTCAATTGGCGATTTCTAAATACATGATAAACCAGAATTTGTCTTAATTTTATATTATATTTTCATCATTGTCAAGTTAATATAATACAGTAAATTTCAGCCTGCAAAATATTGAGCAGCTATTTGTTATTCTGCTTTTCCTCTTTCACAGTCCCATTTTCACCTACACTCTTCTCGGCAACGTCCTTCTTTTCAAATTTTGCAAGAGGGAGATTATATTTTTTTCGTATTTTATTCTCTACTTCATACCTTATATCAGGATTTTCTTTGAAAAACTGTTTTGCATTTTCTCTTCCCTGACCAAGCCTTACCTCTCCATATGAAAACCAGGATCCGCTTTTTTGTATGAATTCTTCACGAACTCCTACATCAAGCACATTTCCTTCCTGTGATATACCCTGATTGTACATTATATCAAATTCAGCCTGTTTGAAAGGAGGTGCAACTTTGTTTTTTATAACCTTTACCTTTGTTCTGTTTCCAACTATACTGTCTCCTTGTTTAATAGAATCAGTTCTCCTTACATCCATTCTCACTGACGAATAAAACTTAAGAGCTCTTCCTCCCGGAGTCGTCTCAGGATTTCCAAACATAATTCCTACTTTTTCCCTAAGCTGATTTATAAATACAGTCACGCACCTTGACTTGTTTATCGATGCAGTAAGCTTTCTAAGTGCCTGAGACATCAATCTTGCTTGAAGTCCAACATGGGAATCTCCCATATCACCTTCTATTTCAGCCTTTGGAACAAGAGCTGCAACAGAATCAATTACAATCACATCTATAGCATTTGACCTTACAAGTGCTTCAACTATTTCAAGCGCCTGCTCTCCAGTATCCGGCTGAGAAACTATCAAATTTTCAATATCAACTCCAAGATTTTTAGCATAAGCCGGATCAAGTGCGTGTTCCGCATCTATAAATGCTGCTGCTCCTCCGCATTTTTGGGCTTCTGCTACAATGTGCAGTGCAACCGTAGTTTTTCCTGAAGATTCAGGTCCGAATATCTCAACTACTCTTCCTCTTGGAACACCACCTATGCCAAGTGCTATATCAAGATCAAGGCATCCTGTTGGCACAGAATCAATGTCAAGCGTGCTGTGCTCCCCAAGCTTCATTATAGAACCTTTACCAAACTGTTTTTCTATTTGTCCCATTGCGGACTCTATGGCTTTTAATTTTTCACTATTTAAACTTGCCAAAAATTTCACATCCTTTCATACTCGAACGTATGTTCCTGTTAATTATATACCATAGCAAACTTGTAGTCAACAGTTATTATACTTTTATTTAAATTATCAAAGCTGTATTTTAATTATGGACATAATTTTAGAGTTCTAATCCACAAACCTTGACTTTTGGCAGATGAATTAAAACTCTACTTTAAACTCTTATTTGTCTGGTCTCATAACCTCTTTATTTTTAACAAAATAATCTACACCGGATATTATGGTTATAACTATTGCAATTCCCATTGTAACAAGTGTGAGTACATTAAAAAAGCTGCTGAAATTCCATGTAATTTTTCCTAAAAAATCGATTGAAACATCTTTACTGTTGAGATTTAAAAGCGCAATTACAATTGCAATTATCTGTGTAAAAGTTTTTGCCTTTCCCCATGGGCTTGCAGCTATTACTATTCCCTCTGCCGCTGCAACTGTTCTAAGTCCCGTAACTGCAAACTCCCTTGCTATTATAATCATTGACACCCATGCAGGTATTATGTGATATTCTACAAGGGATACAAGTGCTGCTGTTACAAGAAGTTTATCTGCAAGAGGATCCATGAGCTTTCCAAATCGTGTTATTTGATTTCTGCTCCTTGCTATGTATCCGTCAAGTTTATCGGTTATAGAAGCTATAATAAATACCACAATCGCAATAATCTTGAAATACTGTATCCCTTCTACTGCCATAAACACCAAAAAAACAGGGACAAGTATTATCCTAATAATTGTAAGTTTATTCGCTAAATTCATCACATACAACTCCTACCAAATCATATTCTAAACTATCCGTTATCTTTACTTTTAATATAGTACCATCTTTGATTTCTCTTCCACTTTCTCTTTTTACAAATATACACCCATCTATCTCAGGTGACATTTCACAGCTTCTTCCAAAGTAAAATTCATCTTTTATTCCATCTATTATTACATCATATGTTTTTCCAACTTTACTTCTGTTTATTTTTCTAGATATGTTCTGTTGAAGAAGCATTATATCTTCTTCGCGCTCTTGCTTTAAGCTTTCACTTACCTGCCACTTCATACTATACGCCGGAGTTCCTTCCTCTCTGGAATATTTGAACACCCCGAGCTTTTCAAACTTCATACCGGCTACAAAGTCTTTCAGTTCCTGAAAACTTTCTTCATCTTCTCCCGGAAAGCCAACTATAAGCGTCGTTCTTATCGTAATCCCCGGAACCCTGGACCTCAACTTTTCAATATTGTCTATTATTTGAGATTTTGTTCCTTTTCTTCCCATGGCCTTCAAAATTTTATCGCTTATATGCTGCAGCGGTATATCTATATAATTACAGACTTTATCATTTCTTGCTATCTCATCAATCAGATTTTCAGTTATTTCTTCCGGATAACAATACAATAGTCTTATCCACTTTATACCATCTATTTTAGATATCTTGCGTATAAGTTCATGAAGTACCTTTTTTCCATAAATATCAATTCCATACCTGGTTACATCCTGTGCTATAAGTATTATTTCCCTTGTGCCAAGTCGTGATAAATTTCTGCATTCTTCAAGTATTGATTCCATATCCCTGCTTCTATATTTACCTCTTATTTTAGGAATTATACAATAGGTGCAAAAGTTATCACATCCTTCCGCAATTCTAACATAAGCTGTGCTACAGGCTCCCACAGGCATTCTGTCGCCGTCATTCACTGAATTTTTATACCCTGTAAACTTGTATATCCGCTCTCTGCCTTCAATATAATTCTCTATGCTGGAATTTAATTTGTCATAGTCATTTACACCAAGCATTATATCAACCTCCGGCATGAGATCAACAAGTTTTTTCCCGTAACGCTGGCTTAAACATCCGGTCACAATCAATATCCTACATTTAAACTTTTCCTTGTACTTTGACATCTCAAGTATCGTATCTATAGATTCTTGTTTGGCAGATTCTATAAATCCACAAGTATTTACAATGATTATTTCAGCTTCCCGCATATCCAGCGTAATATCATATTCAACCTTTAATTTGTTCAAAATGATTTCTGAATCTATTTTATTCTTGTCACAACCGAGGCTTATAAGTCCAACTTTTAATCTATACAATTTTTTCCTCCCAAATAAGGCCTTAATTTTAAATTATAAACACATATGTTATTTTAAATCTACTTTATATTTTTTACAAGATAAAATACACAATTCAGGACTTATCTTTATATTCATCTTTATCTACAAGAATCTGCCTTGGTTTTGTGCCATCTCTTCCAGATATTATTCCTCTTTCCTCCATTTGTTCTATTATTCTTGCCGCCCTATTATATCCGACCCTCAGTCTTCTCTGAACAAGCGAGGCAGATGCCTGTCCCGCATCTATTACTATTCGTATTGCTTCATGAAGAAGCTCGTCACAATCATCATCCTTAACTTCTGTATTTGTATCTATTTCTTCCATTATTCTATCCTCGTACTGTGGCTCACCCTGATTATCTTTTATAAATTTCACAACATTTTCAACTTCTTTTTCTGCTATAAAGGCTCCCTGTATTCTAACAGGCTTTGACTCTCCTACAGGATAAAAAAGCATGTCTCCTTTTCCAAGAAGCTTTTCCGCGCCACTTGAATCGAGTATTGTTCTCGAATCTATCTGACTTGACACTGCAAATGATATTCTGGAAGGTATGTTTGCCTTTATAACTCCAGTAATTACATCTACAGATGGTCTCTGCGTTGCTATTACAAGATGCATTCCTGCGGCTCTAGCCATCTGTGCAAGGCGGCCTATATAATCTTCAATCTCATTTGGGCATACCATCATAAGATCTGCAAGTTCGTCAATTATCATTACGACAAATGGGAGCTCTGATTCATTATTTCCTTTTTTTACAAGTTCGTTGTATCCCTCTATATTTCTAACTCCATTATCTGCAAAAAGTTTATATCTTCTGTCCATCTCCTGTACAGCCCAGTTAAGTGCTCCTGCAGCCTTTTTAGGGGCAGTAACAACTGGTATCAGAAGATGTGGTATTCCATTGTACACGCTTAGTTCAACTACTTTAGGATCTATCATAAGCAGCTTTACCTGATCCGGAGAATATTTATACAAAAGGCTTATAATCATGGTGTTTATACATACGCTCTTTCCTGATCCTGTAGCCCCTGCAATCAAAAGATGGGGCATTTTTGTAAGATCGGAAACTATGCAATTACCCCCTATGTCCTTTCCAAGACAAAAACACAAATTTGACTTGGAATTTTTAAATTCCTTTGACTCTATAACTTCTCTCAAATATACGGGAGTAAGTACTTTGTTTGGAACTTCTATACCTATAACCGATTTTCCAGGTATAGGTGCTTCTATTCTCACTCCTGCAGCTGCAAGTCCCAATGCAATATCATCTGATAGATTTACTATTTTACTTACTTTCACTCCGGGACTCGGCTGCACTTCAAATCTTGTAACTGACGGTCCCTTGCTTACCTGCATCACTTTGGCATCCACGCCAAAACTGTTTAATGTCTCCTCGAGTTTATTTGCACTCTTTATAAGTCCCCTCTTGTCGTCTGCCTTATTCATGTTAAGTTGTTTATTAACATTTAAGAGACCTGTATCCGGATAGTTGTATACAGTATCTAATCCTTCACTTTCAACCATGTTCTTGTTCAACTCATCATTTATAGACTTGTCCGGAATCTTGTCTGATGCTATTTCTATGTCAATTGGATGATTAAATGACTCTTCTTTTGTCCCCATTATCTCTTCTTTACAGTCATCTGCAATTTGACTTTCCTTTGACTTCATAAAATTTAATATTTTTATCCTGTTGTTTAGACCTTTCACAAAGCCTTCTCTTTCGTTGCTGTCAGTTACTTTTTTCTCGTCATTCTGCTGCACTACAGTATCATCAATCATTTTATCCTTAGAAAAAATCGAAGTTCTTATTCCCTGCAACAAACTATAAACACTGAATTTTGTAATAAGCATAAAGGATATACAATACGCTGCAAGAAATATAATATAACATCCTGTATCTCCAAACAGGTTAAAAAGCGGTATGTCAATAATGAGACTTATTACTCCACCATGTATTATCCCTTCTCTGTTATAAAGCCTGCCTATACTTTCAAATATACTATCTGCTGGATAATAGTCAGACATAATTATCATTTGGATAAAAAGAAGTGTGGTTAAAATAAATAAAAATATTCCATAAAATTTTCTTCCAAAACTAATCCTGTTTTTTGACGCCAGAAAACATCCTCCTACAAATATTATAAGTACAGGAAATACAAAAGCACCAAGTCCCATGATCCCAATAAGCAGTTTTTTTACACCTCTGCCAACTACACCTGATGTTGAAGGCGAAAATACACTAACTATCATTAAAATTCCTATGGTAATAAGTATTATCCCTTTCATATCATTGTTTTCATTGTGTCCTCTTCTCTTTTTTCTCGCCATATAATCACCTCTTCAGCTGTCTCCCATAGTTAATATATTCTACACAGCATGTTCATTTCCTTTTGCGTATTAAATACAAACACCATAGGAGTAGCTGTCCCTATGGCTCTATCTTTGCTCTTTCATAAGCTCATGAAGTTTTAGAAGTGCCTGGCTTATTCCACCGACTTCATCTATTATTCCCACATCCACTGCTTCTTTTCCTATAAGCATGGTGCCAACATCATTCAAAAGTTCATCAGTTTTTGACATAAGCCCGCTCAGCTTTGAACTGGAAATTTTCGATGTTCTTACTATAAAATCATTTACACGATCCTGTATTTTATTAAAATATTCAAAGGTCTGATGCACTCCTATTATCATTCCATTCATTCTAACGGGATGAACTATCATGGTTGCAGAAGGAGAGATAAATGAATAATCCGAGCTGGTGGCAAGAGGCACCCCTATTGAATGGCCTCCTCCTACTACAAGAGACACTGTAACCTTGCTCAAACTGCTTATCATTTCCGCTATGGCAAGTCCGGCTTCAACATCTCCGCCTACGGTATTCAAAACAACAAGTACCCCTTTAGTATTTGGATTTCTCTCAATTGAAACAAGCTCCGGTATCACATGTTCATACTTTGTAGTTTTTGTCTGGGGTGGAAGCACCTCATGCCCTTCAATCTGACCTATTATTGGCAGTATTTGAATCTCATCTCCAGCCTCCGACAGATTTTCTCTCCCGAGCTCCCTTATATTTTCTCTCTTTCTTTCATCTTCAAGTTTATTAGCATTCATTCCCATTTGTTGAATTTTATCCGCCATAATATTTCCTCCCTGCTAAATTATATATACTATATATTGCGCAGTAAGGAAATAAATATTCATTTACAATTCAGATTGAATCCCCTATGAAGTGCATTTATTGCTTTTTCCTGCATTTTTCCATCTACAAGGCACCATATTGTAGTATGTGAATCTGCCGTTTGAAGAACCTGTATATTTTCCTTTGAGAGTATTTTCAATATCTTTGCCATTACTCCAGGTATGCCTCGCATTCCGTTTCCTATAACTGCGATTTTAGTGCAATCATGAATCACAGAATATTCAAGGCCAAGATTTTCCATAACTATTTTGAAATTTTCAGCATCATCTTCACCTATAGTAAAAATTTTCTCTTTTGGAAATACATTTATAAGATCTATACTTATCATTTTATCTGCCAGTTCATCAAAAACACTGTCATAATTTTCATTTGTGGCATTTTTATTATATTTTAAAGTAATTTGGATTCTGTTTTTCATGGATGTTATTCCACTTACAGGCTTCTGTCTTTCTTCCGCCATGTAATTGCTTATAACCGTCCCCTTCACGTCATTCATTGTATTTTTTATGACAAGCGGAATAGAGCTCTCCATAGCAAGTTTCACAGCTCTCGGATGTATTACTTTTGCACCTTGATCCGCAAGCTGAAACACTTCGTTGTAACTTATATTTTTAATAAGAGAGGCATCCTTGACTATCCTCGGATCAGCAGTCATTATTCCATCTACATCCGTATATATTTCAACTCTTTCTGCAGCAAGCGCATTTCCAAGAAGCACTGCAGTAACATCACTTCCTCCTCTTCCCAATGTTGTTATAAAACCTTTCTTTGTCATTCCCTGAAATCCTGCAACTACAGGAATTCCATCTTGTTTCATAACATCAATCAAGTTTTTTCCATCAACATTCAAGACAGAAGCATCGCCGTAGTTGTCATCTGTAATTACAGATGCCTGTCCACCCATAAATGGGAAGGCTTTAAATCCACACTTTGAGATTTCATCTGACATAACCACGGTACTTATAACTTCTCCACAGCTCATTATCAAATCAGAAGCAAACTTATTTTTTGACTTGAACTGGCTGCTCAAAAGTGAAAGAAGAGTATCTGTAGCATACGGCTGACCTTTTCTCCCCATTGCAGATACAACAACTACTGGAGAATATCCGTTTTTCTTTGCATCAAGTATCTTGCCTACAGCATTTTGCCTTCTTTCGTGAGTTGAAACAGAAGTGCCTCCAAATTTTTGTACTAATATCTTCATATCTGTCCTCCACTTTGTTCCTCATTTTAGGAATATTGTTTAAAAATAATGTTTATCTATATCATTTTATTACTAAAATGAAGAGTTGTTAATGGGTCTTTTTCAACTTTTTTTCTTCTGCATCTATTATTATAGTTTTAGAGCCTATTTTTTTCACGCAATCCCACGGAACTTCAATAAATTCATTTTTACCAAAAATACCAAATTTTGATTTCGAAGTTGTTAAAAGAAGTATCTTGAAATTACCATTTTCATCGATTATTATATCATTATTTCCGAGAAAACCAAATCTTTCTCCATCATTTACATTTATAATCTCATATCTTTCCATATCGCTGTACAATTTCATATGTTGCTCCAAAATCACACCACCCCAAAAGTTCATAATATATTTCTTAATAAATTATTATGAACTTTTATACATAGTTATTACTATATATTTAAATTTGGAGCTTCAGCAAAAGGATATATGTCTTTCTGAATAATATTTTCAGCAGTATCAATATCTACATTTTTTCCAACAAATGCAGCACTTTGAATTCCCAATTTCAAAGTTTTCTCCATTACCAGTCTTATTCTTTTATTGTCTATGTCATCTATTTTATCCATTATTTCCTGTGCTGTGCTTACTTTGTTTAAGAAAAGCATTGATTTTCCATTGTTGAACATCCTACTTGTTGTATTTTCCATTCCCAATATATAATTTGCTTTCAACTGTTCCTTCAATTTTGCAAGCTTTTCTGAATCAATACCATCCTTTATGAATTTATCCACCTCATGTTTTATTATGGTAATTGCATCACACACATAATCTGAATTTAAACCTGTATATATTGTAACTGCTCCTATATTGTCAAAAGAAGATATATATGTATATATTGAATAACACAATGATTTTTCTTCCCTTATCTTCTGAAAAAGTATAGAAGACGCTCCTCCACCGAGCACATTGCTAAGAAGCAGCAAAGTATACAAATCATCGTCTCCATTTTTTATGCCACACATACCAAGTGCTAGATGGACCTGTTCTATGTTTTTCTCTCTAAATAGACAGTTTTTTTTAAACTCGGGCTTCGAATATTCGAAGTCCTCTGCCGACGGATTTTCCCAGGTCCCAAAATACTTGTCGAGTAGATACTTCACTTCATCGACATCAAACTTTCCACATATCGATATGACGGAGTTTTCAGGAGTATAGTGATATTTTATATAATCGGTGATCTGTTCCCTCGTAAAAGAATTTACATTCTCCTTGCTGCCGAGTATTGGATATGAAATTGAATTTCCCCCCCACATAGCTCTGCTATGAAGATCAGACAGTACATCTTCCGGAGAATCTTCACTCATATTTATTTCTTCAATTACAACAGCCTTCTCTTTCTCTATGTCTTCAGTCTCAAATTTGCTGTGAAACTTCATATCCGATATTACGTCAAGTGCCAGATCAATATGTGAATCGAGAACTTTTACATAAAAACACGTAGCTTCTTTTCCTGTAAACGCATTTATCTGTCCTCCAACATCCTCTATACATTCAGCTATATTAAAGGCACTTCTCTTCTCTGTTCCCTTGAAAAACATATGCTCTATAAAATGTGATATTCCGTTTTGGGAAGCATTCTCATTTCTAGAACCATTTTTTACCCACAAGCCTGCACTTACAGAATTTACATAATCTATATTTTCCAAAACTATCTTCAATCCATTATGCAGTTTAAATACATTATACATGGATTTCACCCTTTCAAAATCACTTGAATAATCTTGCCAAACAATATTATTTTTATATTATGTACTTTTTATGCTATAACTATGTATACTTAATCTTTAATATAGGGTAAAAATAAAAAGGCACATAAGCCCTTCTATTTTTCTTCTTCCTTTGATTCTTTTTTCTGTGAATCTTTTATTGCATCTTTCCTCGAAAGGTTTACTCTTCCCTGGTTATCTATCTCAACTACTTTTACAAGTATTTCGTCTCCAACAGATACCACATCTTCGACTTTATTTACTCTCTTAAAATCAAGTTTGGATATATGAACCAATCCTTCTTTTCCAGGAAGTATTTCTACAAAGGCGCCAAAATTTGTAGTCTTTGTAACTTTTCCGAGATATATTTCTCCAACTTTTACATCATGAGTAAGATCGTCTATTATTTTTAAGGCCTTATTGTTTGCCTCACTGTCATCTGACATTACAAATATCTTTCCATCTTCCTCTATATCTATTTTTACTCCGGTTTCAGCAATTATTTTATTTATAACCTTTCCTCCTGCACCTATAACATCCCTTATTTTATCAGGATCTATATGCATGGTGCATGTCTTTGGAGCATATTTAGAAAGTTCACGCCTAGGCTCACTTATACAAGTATTTATCTTGTCAAGTATAAAAAGCCTTGCTTCCTTTGCCCTTTTCAAGGTTTCTTTTATGCACTTCATCGAAAGGCCGTGTATTTTTGTATCAAACTGTATAGCTGTTATTCCAACTTCAGTTCCTCCAACTTTAAAATCCATATCTCCAAAGAAATCTTCTATTCCCTGTATGTCAGTCAATATCTTTTCTTCAGAAAGATCATCACTTGTTATAAGCCCCATTGCAATTCCTGCTGCCGGTCTTTTGATTGGAACCCCTGCATCCAAAAGTGCCAAAGTGCTTCCGCATATACTTGCCTGGGAAGTTGATCCATTGGAACTTAAAACCTCTGATACAAGTCTTATTGTGTATGGGAATTCATCCTCTGATGGTATAAGTGGCACAAGTGCCTTTTCTGCAAGTGCACCATGACCTATCTCTCTTCTTCCCGGTCCTCTTACAGGCCTTGCTTCTCCTGTACTGTATGGTGGAAAATTATAGTGATGGATATATCGTTTTGATTCTTCAATTCCTATTCCATCAAGAACCTGTGCATCACCAAGTGAACCTAAAGTTGCAACCGTAAGCACCTGTGTAAGTCCCCTTGTAAACAGTCCTGTTCCATGAGTTCGCGGAAGTAGGGACACCTCACAACTTATAGGTCTTATTTCATCAAATTTCCTCTCATCAGGTCTTCTGTTTTCATTTAAAAGCATATTTCTTACTATTTTCTTCTGTAATCTATAAGTAACATCATTTATGTCAGTCGATATGTCGCCATCATAGTCAGGATGTTCATTTTTAAATTTGTCTTCTTCTTTAAACTCCTGATCAATTTTCTTCTTGACTTCACTCAATGCACTGTTTCTATCATCTTTATCTGATATATACATTGCAGATTTTATCATGTCAAACGAAAAATCGTCTATTTCCTTTTCAAGTACCTCGTCTACCTTGTAAAGCTCCGGTGTATCTTTTGCCTTGCCGTACTTATTCATTACTTTTTCCTGAAACTCTGCAATTTTCTTGCACTCTTCAAATCCAAAACTTATTGCATCATACATTATGTCTTCCGGTACCTCGTCTCCACCGGCTTCCACCATCATTACCCTGTCCTTGGTAGCACAAACTGTAAGTTCAAGTTTACTTTTTGCTCTTTGTTCAAGTGTAGGATTTATCACAAAATTTCCGTCTACAATTCCAACAGAAACAGCTCCAACAGGAGTATCGAAAGGAATACTTGACATGCATAATGCAAGAGATGCACCATTTATGGAAAGTATATCTGGAAGATTATCTTGATCTACAGACATTACAGTACATACAACCTGAACATCATTTCTATATCCTTTAGGAAACAGCGGTCTAAGCGGTCTGTCTATAGCTCTTGCATGAAGTATCGCCTTGTCTGTTGGTTTTCCTTCCCTTTTTATAAACCCACCAGGTATTTTTCCTACGGAATATAATCTTTCTGCATACTCTATATTCAAAGGGAAAAAATCGATTCCTTCTCTAGGTTTTTCAGATGCATTGACATTTATAAGAACTACCGTTTCACCATAACTTATGAAAAAAGCACAGTTGGATAGTCTTCCCACCTTACCATAATCAACCTTCAAAGTTCGTCCTGCAACAGTAGTTTCAATAATTTCACTCATTAAATTACCTCCTTTACAATTAAAATCACAATAATTTTTTTAAAATAATAGAGCGGTCTAGAAGCCGCTCTAAAGTTATTTTCTTAAATTTAATGCCTTTATTATAGCACGATATCTTTCAATATCCTCTTTAATTAAATAATTAAGAAGGCCTCTTCTTCTACCAACCATCATCAAAAGCCCTCTTCTCGAGTGATGATCTTTCTTGTGAATCTTCAAATGATCATTCAAATGATTGATTCTGTTGGTAAGAAGTGCAATCTGCACTTCCGGTGAACCAGTATCGCCTTCATGTCTTGCATATTTTTTCATTATTTCCTGTTTAACTGCCTTTTCCATTTTGCAACACCTCCAATTGTTAATCCCCTCTATTCCAAGAAAAACGTCGGCAATTCGAATTTCTTAGCATAGGGATCACGTTTGTAATTATAGCAAATAAATCTAGTATTGTAAATTAGTTTTATAAATTAATTTACAATCTTCTCGTATAAGCATACTTTTTATCTTTTTCAAGTTGAGCTTTCAAATCGCAAAGACTATCAAATTTTTTCTCGCTCCTGATTCTCTTAATAAAACAAACTTCAATCTTATCACCATATATATCTTTGTCAAAATCAAGAATATTTGTCTCTATGCTAAGTTTGCCATCATGAGTAGTCGGATTGAATCCTACATTTGTTATTCCCTTATAGAAATTGCCTCCAACCTTTACAGCAGTGTAGTAGACTCCTGTCCTTGGAATTATAAATCTCTGATCCATTTTTAAATTTGCAGTTGGAAATCCAAGTTGTTTTCCAAGTTGTTTTCCATAAGTCACACTTCCAGTTATGGAAAACGGACGCGTTAGCATTTTTGAAGCTCTTGTCATATCTCCAGTCTCAGATATAATTTGTCTTATCAGTGTACTGGATACAACTTTCCCTTCATATTTTACAGGAGAAATTATATCTAGTGAAAAATTGTATTTTTCACTAAGTTTTTTCATAAGATCAATATTTCCCATATTCTTATACCCGAATTTGTAATTGAATCCTACCACAAAACCTTTTGCATTATACTTTTCAAGCAAGCTTTCCACAAAATCTTCAGGTTTTATCTTCATAAAGTCATTATCAAAGCTTGCCATATTTATTATGTCCAATCCCGCTTTTTTTAATACATCAAGCTTCATTTCATTGCTCATAAGCATTCTAGGTCCCGCATTTTTATTTATAACTGACCTAGGATGATCTTTAAATGTAAAAACCATACTTTTGGCATCATTTTCACGTGCAAGGTTTATAACTTTATTCACAAGACTCATATGTCCAAGATGAAGTCCATCAAAACTTCCAAGTGCAATATAGGTACTCTCTTTTAAATGTATTTTAAAATTATCTTCAATTATCATCATTGTTAACTACTCCGAATCAATAATTTTGTCATTTTAAATCCAATGTTTTCTTCAACCGAACCTATCCCTATAAACCTGTCCTTGTCTACATATACCCTGTAAAATGTATCTAGCTTCAACTTGCTCAAAAATTTGGGACTTCTAACCGGTACTCCATTAAGTACATGTTTTTTGAAATTCTGCGGTACAAAAACACTCTCATACTCCGAAAGGCATTTATCCATTGGAATAATATACTCTTCAGCATTCACTTCATTCAAGCTGCAAATTTCCACTGAATCGCATATATCAAAACTTCCGGTGTGTGTTCTCACAAGTTCCCACATCGTTCCACCACAGCCAAGACACATCCCTATATCATTGCACAGACTCCTTATGTATGTGCCCTTGGAGCAATTAACTTCAAGTTTTACATAAGGAAGTTTAATTTCATATATTTTTATGGAATATATTTCTATCTTCCTGCTTTTTCTCTCGATTTCTATTCCTTTTCTCGCAAGCTCGTAAAGTCTTTTTCCATTTACTTTGAGCGCCGAATACATTGGAGGTACCTGATCTATAATGCCTTCAAAATTTCTTACGGCATCTGATATTTCATTTTCTGTTATATCCACATCGTGCTCGGATACCATTTTTCCATATCTATCATAGGTATCTGTGGAAACCCCCAGCTTCAACAGTGCTACATAAGTCTTCGAACCATTCATTATGTAATCTACAAGTTTTGTAGCACGTCCTATGCAAATTGGAAGAACTCCTGATGCGCCGGGATCAAGAGTTCCTGTATGTCCCACCTTTTTTATATTCAACATGTATTTTACTTTTCTCACCACGTCAAAAGAAGTCATTCCAACCGGTTTATTTATATTCAATATTCCGTCCATCTACACCATCTCTTTTTGAATTTCCCTTAATATAATATCCGCTGCAAAATCCATATCATTTGAATCCAGCTCGGCTCCGGCAGCTCTTATATGTCCGCCTCCATTGAATTTCTCTGCAATTTTTCTGACATCCACAAAATTTTTTGATCTTAAACTTACCTTGATTTTGCCATCTTCAGATTCCTTCAAAAGTATTGATACCTCAACATTGCTCACTTTAAGGCCCACATTTACAATATCATGTGTATCGATATCCGGATTTTCAAGCATGGATCTTTTAATTTTCACTATACATATATTATCATTTATAAGTTCCATATTGTCAATTGCCATGCCAATCAGTCTAACATCTTCAATACTTTTATTGTCAAACACTGTTCTATGAACTTTGCTGAAATCAAAACCGATACCTATTAATTTTCCTGCAATACTATGAGTTCTCGGAGTCGTTGAAGAATACTTAAATGAACCTGTATCTGTTATAAGTGACGTATACATGCACTCTGCCATGTCTTTGTCTATTTTTACTCCAAGTTCAGAAAGCAGTTCATATACAAGCTCAGAAACTGCAGCTGCTTTTGTATCTACATAATTCAAATCTCCATAATTCTCATTTGTAAGATGATGATCCAGATTTATGATTTTATAATTTCTATTATCAAAATTCAATCTGGCATTTATTCTTTTCTTGTCACCACAATCCAAAACTACTACACAATCCACACTGTCATCAGGTTCGAAACAGCTGGAATCCACTTTGTCAGAGCATGGTAGAAATTTAAAATCTTCAGGTATATCTTCAACTGAAAGAATGCAAGCACGTTTACCTATGCTGCAAAGTCCCTGAAAAAGAGCAAGTGCACTTCCTATAGAATCTCCATCTGGAGATTTGTGAAACGTAATGGCAATATTACTGCACTTTTCAATTACAGCTGCAACATTCCCTATAGACATTCTAATCATGCTCCTTTATTTTTCTTAAGATTTCATCTATGTGCATTCCCTGCTCTATGCTGTCATCAATCTCTATAATTATTTCTGGAGTATTTCTCAGTCTTATTCTGTGTCCTACCTCTCTTCTTATAAATCCTGCAGAATTTTTGAGAGCTTCAAAAGTCTCATCCTTTGACTTATTGTTTCCATAAAGGCTGACATATACTTTTGCATAACTAAGATCCCGTGTAACATCAACTTTAGTTACACTTATCATTGCAGTTATCCTTGGATCTTTTATTTCATTTCTTATTATGCTGCTTATTTCCCTCTTCATTTCCTCATTTATTCTGCCGTTTCTATACTTAGACATCAAACCGTCACCTCCGCATTGATGAAAATATAATATTTAATTAAAGCTCTTTCTTTTTAACCTCTTCAATAATATAAGCCTCTACTATATCACCGACTTTTATGTCGTTGAATTTTTCAATTGAAATTCCGCACTCAAAGCCCTGTGCAACTTCTTTTACATCGTCCTTGAATCTTTTAAGTGAAGCGAGTTCAGATTCAAATATAATTATTCCATCCCTTATTATTCTGACTTTGCTGTTTCTTATTATTTTTCCGTCTAGAACATAACATCCGGCAATAGTACCTATATTTGAGATCTTGTATGTCTGTCTTACTTCAACTTTCCCCGTTACGCTTTCCTTGTAATCCGGCTCAAGCATACCGACCATTGCTGCTTTTATATCATCTATTGCATTGTATATTACCCTATATGTCTTTATATCAACATCTTCTTTTTCAGCTGCTCTTTCAGCATTGCTGTCAGGCCTTACATTAAACCCTATTATAATTGCATTTGATGCAGTAGCAAGGCTCACATCTGTTTCTGTTATTGCTCCTACAGCTCCATGTATTACCCTTACCTTGACTTCATCAGTTGAAAGCTTCTGCAGAGATTGTCTAAGTGCCTCTATGGAACCCTGGACATCTGCCTTTACAATTATATTGAGCTCTTTTACCTTTCCCTCTTTTATCTGGTTGTATAAATCCTCAAGTGAAACCTTATGTGTAGACTGAAGATTTTCTTCTCTTTCTTTTTGTTTTCTTCTATCAGCAATATCCCTTGCTGTTTTTTCATCTTTAACCTGATGGAATCTGTCTCCTGCTGAAGGAACCTCTGAAAGTCCGAGTATCTCAACCGGAATAGATGGTCCTGCAGTTTTTATATTTTTTCCCTTGTCATCAAACATTGCTCTTATTCTTCCATAGGTAGTTCCAACTATTATTGAATCCCCTACTCTTAAGGTTCCATTCTGAACCAAAAGTGTTGCAACAGGTCCTCTTCCTTTGTCAAGTTTTGCTTCAATTACAGCTCCCTTGGCATTCCTGTTTGAATTTGCCTTGAGCTCCTGAACTTCCGCAGTGAGAATTACCATTTCAAGAAGTGTATCAATTCCTTCCTTTGTATGGGCTGAAACCGGCACACATATGGTATCCCCTCCCCAGTCTTCTGGTGTAATACCGTATTCGGTAAGTTCCTGCTTTACCCTGTCAATATTTGCTCCAGGCCTATCTATCTTGTTTATTGCAACAACTATAGGAACATCAGCTGCCTTGCAGTGATTTATAGCCTCCACCGTCTGTGGCATTATACCATCGTCTGCTGCAACTACAAGTATTACTATATCTGTTATCTGGGCACCTCTTGCTCTCATTGCAGTAAACGCTTCATGTCCCGGAGTGTCAAGGAAAGTTATTTTTTCTCCGTTTATGTTTACAGTATAGGCTCCTATATGTTGAGTTATTCCTCCTGCTTCATGAGAAGTAACTTTTGATTTTCGTATAGCATCCAATAATGATGTTTTACCGTGATCAACGTGTCCCATTACAGTTATTACAGGAGGTCTTTTTTCAAGATTTTCATCATCATCGTCATCATCTTCCTGTTCTACCGCCTCTTTGTCTACATCCGTTTCCTTCTTGACAACCATGACATCAAACTTATCTGCAAGTTTTTCCGCTGTTGCAAAATCTATGTCTTGATTTATTGCAGCCATTACACCCATAAATATAAGCTGTTTTATGACTTCAGTAGTAGGCTGACCTATTTTCTCGGAAAGTTCCTTTACAGTTATAGTATCTTCTATTTCTATTATTTTGTCATCATCATTTTTTGCATCTTCAATATTATCAGTGCTGCCTGCCTTGTTTCCAAGAACCTGATTTCCGCTCTTTTTTTTATTTTTTATATTCTTATTTTTCTTCACAGGCTCTTTCTTGTTTTTCTTTACTTCCTCTTTCTTGTTTCCGGTTTTCTTGTCGGACTTTTCTGTGGAATTATCCTTGTGCCCTACGGCAATCTCATTTTCTGCATTTTCATTTTTTTCAGCCTTACCGTCATTTTCAGCATCCGACTTTTCCGAAAGAAACTCCTTTATAAGTTCTGCATCTTCCTCTTCTATAACACTCATATGATTCTTTACTGTTACGTTGAATTCTTCCAAAAGTATTCTTATCAATTCCTTACTTGAAATTTTCAGCTCTTTAGCTAATTGATAAACTCTAATTTTTGACAAATACTTCACCCCCGAAATTAAATTTCTGGTTTTACAGACTTGAAAGTTTTTTACTCATATTTTCATCTGTAATTCCTATAACTTTTATTTCTCTTCTGCCTATTGCACATCCAAGTTCATCCTTACGGTACTTTATCAAAACTTTTATATTATATTTGTTTCCATAATTTAAAAATTTATTTAGTGTATTGGATGAAACATCCTCTGATAGTATAATAAGACTCACCTTACCATTTCTCATGCCATCTTCACATTTATTATATCCTTCAAGAATTTTTCCTGCTCCTTTTGCAATACCTAAAAATCGAAGAAAGCTATCCTTCATTTTGTATTTCTTCTTTCAATTTATCATAAAGTTCAACATCAATCTCGGTTTCAAGATTCTTTTGAAGTCTTTTGTTCTTAAAGGCACTCTCGAGACATGTAGCATTCTTGCAAATGTAAGCTCCTCTTCCATTCTTCTTACCTGTAAGATCTACAAATACTTCTCCGTCTTTATTCTTCACAACTCTTATAAGTTCCCTCTTAGGTTTCATTTCCATACATCCAAGGCACATTCTCTGTGGTATCTTCTTCTTTTTCATAAATCACACCATCCTTATTTAATAATATGATCATCTTGAATTTCTTCACTAGATTCCTGTTCTGGATCAACTTCTTCATCATCAATATGGAAATCCTCTACCTGAGATTTACTTTTTATATCAATTTTCCATCCAGTAAGCTTGGCGGCCAGTCTTACATTCTGTCCTTCCTTGCCTATCGCAAGAGAAAGCTGGTCATCGTCAACCACAGCCTGAGCAAATTTGTTGTCTTCATCCATGTCAACATCAAGCACTCTTGCCGGACTAAGTGAATTTGCTATATACTCCTCAGGAAGTTTGCTCCATTTTATTATATCTATTTTTTCATTTTTAAGCTCATTTACTATACTTTGCACTCTTATACCTTTAGGTCCAACGCAAGCCCCCATAGGATCGACATTCTCATCATTTGAATGAACTGATATCTTTGTTCTGGAGCCTGCTTCCCGTGCAATTGACTTTATCTCTACAACTCCGTCAAATATTTCAGGCACCTCAAGTTCAAACAGCCTTTTTATAAGTCCCGGATGAGTCCTTGAAATAACAATCTGTGCTCCCTTTGTCGTATTTTTCACTTCAACTATATAGAGCTTTATCCTGTCATTGTAGTTATACTTTTCACCTGGCATCTGTTCATTCGGTCCAAGCACAGCTTCTGTTTTTCCCAGGTCTACAAGAACATTGTTCTTGTCTTTTCTTATAACTACACCAGTTATTATATCATCTTCCTTTTCTGCAAACTCGTTGTATATAATTCTTCTCTCTTCTTCTTTTATTCTTTGAATTACAACTTGTTTTGCCGCTTGAGCCGCTACTCTTCCAAATTTCCTAGGTGTTACTTCTATAGAAACAAAATCATCGATTTCATATTTTAAATCTATATCTCTTGCATCTTCTAATGATATTTCATTTACATCGTCTTCTACGTCTTCCACAACTTTTTTCTGGGCATATACATGTATTTCGCCATTTTCCCTATTCATTGTAACTTTTACATTCTGACTACCACCATGTGATGCATAATTCTTCTTGTATGCAGCAACAAGAGCATCCTCTATTGTTGAGAAAAGCAATTCCTTACTTATCCCCTTTTCTTTAACTATCTCTTTCAAGGCCTCTACAAATTCTTGATTCATTTTTCCGTATCCCTCCCCTTAAAAATTGACCTTCAAACTCACACTGGAAATTTTACTTCTTGGAATAACTAAATCTTTTAGCTCAGTCTCAAGTTTCAATTCATCTTCATCAAATTTCAAAAGCTTTCCTTCATATTTCTTCTTTCCTTCAAATAATCCATCTATGCTTACTTTCACAAGACTTCCAGTATATCTTTTAAAATGCTCGTCAGTATATAGTTTTCTCTCAACACCTGGAGATGATACTTCAAGATAATATGAGAAACTTATAGGATCTTCAACATCAAGCATTTCACTTACAGCCCTGCTTACTTTTTCACAATCATCCAAAGTTATTCCCGAACTTTCCTTCTCTATATATATTCTCAAATAATATTCATTTTGTTCCTTAACAAGTTCTAAATGATACAATTCATAATTTAATTTATCAACTATAGGAATTATCAATTCGCGTAGCTTGTTTTCTAAACTATACATTTAGATTCCCTCCTTATTATACATAGTTTAAACAATTCACGAGAAAAAATGTTAACGACTATAATTAAAAACGCAACTCACGCTGCGTTTTAACAAATAGAAAGAGTGGGTTAAAACCCACTCTGCAATTAAACAAAGTTCTGTAGAATTACTAGATTCATTCTATCATACTAAAATATTTATTTCAAGTCAAAAATTAATGGAGGTTTTAAAATCATACCCTCTCAGGCAAATAAACAAAGCTGGTTTGTTTCTGGAAGTCCCCTCAAACATCCATGACTCTCCAAAGTCTCCATTACGCTCTTTGAAACCTTCGCCCTTGATCTCATATCCTCCTTTGAAATAAACTCACCTTTGTCACGTGCATTCACTATATTTTGGGCAGCTCCTTCTCCCACTCCCTGAAGCGTATTTATTGGAATTCTTATTCCTGAATCTTCAATAATAAATTTAACAGAATCTGACTTGTATATGTCAACAGGCAAAAACTTTATGTTTCTCTTATACATTTCATATGAAAGTTCAAGTATTGTGAGAAGTCCCTTATCTTTTTGCGTTGCATTGTTTCCCATTGCATATATCTCATTCATTCTCTTCTTTATCGAATCTTCACCTTTTACAACTACATCAACATCAAATTCATCAGCTCTTACTGTAAAGTAGGTAGCATAGTAGGCCTCTGGATAATACACTTTAAAATATGCAATTCTCATGGCCATCATAACATAGGCTACGGCATGCCCCTTAGGAAACATGTATTTAATCTTTTTACATGATTCTATATACCAGTCGGGAACATCATGCTCCCTCATACAAGCTTCCCTTTCTTCTGTAAGCCCTTTGCCCTTTCTTACTTTCTCCATTATTGTAAAAGAATCTTTCTTTGGAAGACCTTTTGATATAAGATACATCATTATGTCATCCCTGCAGGCGATACAATCACTTAAAGTAGTGTAACCTTCCTTTATATAATACTGGGCATTATTGAGCCATACATTCGTACCATGGGAAAGTCCTGATATTCTGACAAGATCTGCAAAACTCTTCGGCTTGGTATCTATAAGCATCTGACGTACAAATTTCGTACCGAATTCAGGCAATCCATAGGTTCCAACAGGACATCCAAGTTCTTCCTCGGTAACTCCAAGTGCATCTGGTGACGTAAACAAACTTATAACTTTGGGATCTCCAAGTGGAATTTTCTTAGGATCCAGGCCTGTAAAATCTTGAAGCATCCTTAAAACTGTAGGATCATCATGTCCAAGTATGTCGAGTTTAAGAAGTCTTCCGCTTATTGAATGATAATCAAAGTGAGTGGTTATTATATCTGTATCATTATCATTTGCAGGATGCTGTACCGGAGTAAAATTGTATATTTCATTATCGCTTGGTACAACCATTACTCCTCCTGGATGCTGACCCGTTGTTCTCTTTATTCCTGTACATCCCATCGTAAGTCTCTCAATCTCAGCTTTCGGAACTATTATATTTCTTTCTGTAAGATACTTCTTTACATATCCGTATGCAGTCTTTTCCGCAACTGTTCCTATTGTACCTGCCTTGAAAACATGACCTTTACCAAAGATTACTTCGGTATATTTGTGTACAACTGACTGATATTCGCCTGAGAAATTAAGGTCTATATCCGGTTCCTTGTCACCGTTGAAACCAAGAAAAGTTTCAAAAGGTATATCATGTCCGTCACGCCTCATTTTTTCACCGCACTGAGGACAGTTTTTCTCTGGAAGATCAGCCCCTGAGCTCACAGAACCATCTGTAATAAATTCACTATGTTTGCATTTTGGGCACACATAATGCGGAGGAAGTCCGTTTACCTCTGTAATATTTGACATTGTAGCTACAAATGATGACCCCACAGATCCTCTTGATCCTACAAGATATCCATCCTGAGACGACTTTGCAACAAGTTTTTCTGCAATCAGATAAAGCACTGCATATCCATTGTTTATTATGGAATTAAGCTCCTTTTCAAGTCTGTTTCGAACTATTTCAGGAAGCTTTTCCCCATATATTGAATGTGCCTTTTTTAAAGTCATTTCTTTTATCTGTTCCTCTGCTCCTTCTATCTTAGGAGGAAATGTTTCATCAGGTATAGGTTTTACATTTTCTATCATATCTGCAATTTTAACTGTGTTATCAATCACTATTTCCTGTGCTTTTTCTTTCCCCAAATACAAAAATTCCCTCATCATCTCTTCTGTTGTTCTGAAATAAAGAGGAGGCTGGTCATCTGCATCTGAAAATCCCTGTCCCGCCATTATTATCCTTCTAAACACTTCATCTTTCGGATCCATAAAATGGACATCTCCCGTTGCCACCACAGGCAGACCATATTTTTCTCCAAGACAACATATCTTCTTGTTTATATATTTCAGTTCATCTTCATTTTTTGCAGTACCATTTTTGAGCATGAACTTGTTGTTCCCAATTGGCTGCACTTCAAGATAGTCATAGAATTCGAGTGTTTTTGACATTTCTTCATCACTTTTGCCTTTTAAAACCTCTCTATATACTTGACCTGCCTCACAAGCCCCTCCTATTATTAGCCCTTCTCTGTATTTCATAATAAGACTCTTTGGCATCCTAGGCCTCTTGAAGAAATAGTCTATATGGGAAAACGAAACAAGTTTATATAAATTTTTAAGTCCCGTCTGATTCTTTACCAGTATTATCAAGTGATATGTAGGCTGCTTTTTTATGTCTATATTCTTCAAATATTCCTCATTCATTTTAGAGAGATCATGTATTCCCATATTCTTTAGCATTTTAAAACATCTTAGCAGTATGTTTGCGGTTGCACCGGCATCATCCACAGCTCTATGGTGACTTTCAAGCGATATTCCAAGATGCTTGCATATCGTATCAAGTTTAAACCTTTTAAGCTCAGGGAATAAAAATCTTGAAAGTGGAACTGTATCAAGAATAGGATTTTTGAACTCTATATTCATAAGTCTGCAATACTTCTTTATAAAACCTGTATCAAAGTCTGCATTATGTGCCACAACTGTGGAGTCACCTATAAATTCCATAAATTTCGGAAGAACCTTCTCTATAGTATCAGCTCCCGAAACCATATCATCCGTTATATTTGTAAGATCAACAATATTTGCCGGTATTGGCACTTCGGGATTTACAAATTCACTGAACCTTCCTGTCTTCTCGCCATTTTCTATCTTTACTGCACCTATCTCTATTATTCTGTCATTTCTATTGGAAAGTCCAGTAGTTTCTATATCAAAAACTACATAGGTATCATCAATACTGACATTGTCCGCACCTTGTGCTGCTGGTATACTGTCGTCAACAAGATATGCCTCCACACCATATATCACTTTTATATTATTTTCTTTTGCAGCATTCATGGCTTCAGGATATGCTTGAACAACCCCGTGGTCAGTTATGGCTATGGCCTTGTGCCCATAAGACGCCGCTCTTTTTATAAGACTTGACGGTGAATTAACAGCATCCATTGCACTCATCTGAGTATGCAGATGAAGTTCCACTCTTTTTTCCTTTGAATTATCCTGTTTCTTTATTTGAATGGACTTAACTATGTCCCTTGCCATTATAACCATTTCTTTTGCATAAGGATCATTTACTGTTTCGCCTCTTACCATACAGTAAACGCCCTCTTTTATTTCATCTATTATTCTTTCAGTATCCTTCGCCTTTGGAAATAATTTCACAGTTATGGAACTCGTATAATCAGTTATATAAAATGCAATTATCTTTCTGCCTGTCTTTGTTTCAATAATTTCTCTTTTGAAGATAGTACCAAGTACAACTACGTTGCCTTGCAGTTCAACTATGGATTTTATTTCAACAGGTGATCCTGTTATAGGCCTTCCAACTATCACTGCACCTGATTTCGGTTTTTCCCTTACTGCAGGCTTACCGTAATTTTTTATACTTCCCTGTTTTGGGTTATTTGAGACTGACTGTCTACTTTCCATTATATTTTTTATGTATGTTTTTTCCCTATCCTGGCTTTCATTTAGAAATTTATCATTTTCAAGAGATGAGTCGTAAACAAGTGATACCTGACATTTTATATCAAATATCTCCTTGACTGCTTTTATCATTGTTCTCTCAAAATTCTTGTCTTTTAAAAAACTGCATAAAAAACTGTTACCACTATATATTTTTATGGTTTCATTTTCAATCTTTTTAGAGGCATTCATCAAAAAATTTTTACATACAGGAATATATGAAGAGAGTATATTTACAATTTCTATCCAGTATCTGCTGCAAACTCCCTCCAAAGATACATTTGATATATCTTTGTAACATATTATATCGATATATGGAAAGCATCCAAGTCTTTCCCCTACTATTTTCTTTATTTTTGATTTGATTTTAGAATTGATATCATTGGCAGATTTAATTATTATCTTCAACCTGTTGCTTTTTTTCAAATACTGTATTTTTTGCAATTTTACATCTTCGAGAATAATTTCGCTATCACGATCCATATTTTGCTGTAGAAGATTTACAATACTCGAGCTCATAATCCGCCCTCCTTACAAACCTACATGCTTTTAATTTCTTCCACCAGTGATTTCACAAGATCATTTTCAGGTACCTTTTTTATAATTTTCCCTTTTTTAAATATAAGCCCCTCGCCATTTCCTCCTGCTATTCCTATATCTGCCTCTCTTGCTTCACCCGGTCCATTTACAACACAGCCCATAATGGCCACTTTTATATCTTTTTTTATTCCGTGTATTTGTTTTTCAACTTCATGCGCTATTCCTATAAGATCAATTTCAGTTCTGCCACATGTAGGGCAGGACACAATATCAATTCCACCCCGTCGAATCCCGCAATCTTTGAGTATCTCACAGCCAACATGAACTTCTTCTTCAGGATCTCCAGTAAGAGACACACGTATTGTATCTCCTATTCCATCCATAAGAAGTGTACCAATTCCTATACTTGATTTAACTGTTCCTGTAAACCGCGTCCCCGCTTCAGTTACTCCAAGATGCAGGGGGTACTGTGTCATATTGGATATTTTCCTGTAACTTTCAATCATCTGAGCCACATTGGAAGATTTTATCGATATTACTATATTGTAAAATCCCGCCTCCTCAAGCATCGAAACATGATTCATTGCACTCTCGACGAGAGCATCGGAACAAACTTTTCCGTATTTTTTAAGCAAATCCCTGCCCAGAGAACCTGAATTCACACCAACTCTTATGGGTATGTCATGCTCACCGGCACTTTTGGCAACCTTCAATACTCTATCCATGCCGCCTATATTTCCAGGATTTATCCTGAGGCCCGACACTCCATTGTCTATCGACTTAAGCGCCAGTCTATAATCAAAATGCACATCAGCAACTACTGGTATTTGAGACTTTTTCACAATTGTCTCCAAAGCATCACAGGCTTCCATATCAGGTACCGCACATCTTACAATATCACATCCTGCATTTTCAAGTCTTTTTATCTGCCTTACAGTTTTATCGATATCTCTGGTATCTGTATTTGTCATCGACTGTACGGATACTTCTGAATCGCCGCCTATGAACATGTTTCCTAGCCTGATCTTTCTTGTTTTCCGTCTAATCATCTAACCTCTGCCCCTTCATAATCAAAATTGAATAGGATGAAGAATATCTTTTACCGTAACAAGCACCATAAGCATCATTAGTATTGCAAATCCAACATAATTTACCATTCCAAGCTTGTTCTGGTCAACTTTTTTTCCTGTTATCGTCTCGAAGAGAAACAAAAATATATATCCTCCATCAAGAGCTGGAAATGGTATCACATTAAATATGGCGAGCTGTATGCTTATATATGCACAGAATGCGAGTAAAGTTAAAATACCAGCCTTCGCCGCAGCACCTGAAAGTTTTATTATTGTAACAGGACCTCCTACATTGTTCATATCAGCTTTTCCTATAAAAAGCGTCTTAAAAAAGGCAAAAGTCTGTTTTATAAGGGATCTTGTTTCCATAAACCCATAAGCTATCGATTTTCCTATGCCTGGATGTTCAATCAATTTTCCATAGGCTCCAATCATATATCTTTTTTCTTTCTTATCGAAATATGGTTTTACAGAAACCTGCTTCAGCGAGTCCCCTCTTTTATATGTTATGTCTAAAGTATTTCCAGCATTCATATATATTTCCGTTGTAAAATCTTCCCATGTAAGAATCTTTGACTTGTTTACTTTTACTATTTTGTCTCCAACCTTAAGTCCGGCATGCTGAGCTGACTTGTCTGGCATTGTTCCATTTATAACAGGCATTGTATATCCCCTTTGCGAGGCAATAACTGAAAACAAAAGAACTCCAAGTACAAAATTCATTACAGGTCCTGCAACTACTATACTGAGTTTTCTAAGGGGAGATTTGTTGTTAAATGCTTTAGGATCCGTACTTTCCCCCTCATCCCCAAGCATCTTTACATAACCTCCTATAGGCAGAAGTCTTATTGAATACTTCGTCTCCTTGCCATCTATTGAAAACAGCTGAGGTCCCATTCCTATCGCAAATTCTTCCACAACAACTCCATTTATTTTTGCTAATGTAAAATGTCCCAACTCATGGATTAAAATCAGTACACCAAAGGCTATTATAGCTGCAATTATATACAAGCATCATTCCTCCTAAAATATATTAAGCTATCAACATATAGCTTGATAGCTATATCGTACCATTTTTATTCTGCATACTTAAAATTAACATACTCTCTTATTTTATATCCCAGATTTATTATATCTTCCACTTCATAGTCATCACTTTTTTCAAATTTGTTCATACAATCCTCCAGCACATCCATTATTGAAAGAAAGTCTATTTTCTTATGTAGGAAAAGTGAAACAGCTGCTTCATTTGCACAATTTAATATTGCAGGGGACGTTCCGCCGCTCCTTCCAGCCTCATAGGCAAGTCTAAGCGGTCTGAAAGTATCCATATCAGGCTTTTCAAAAGTGAGCTTTTTCAAATTATAAAAATCAAGTTTTTCAACCACAGCCTCTCGACGTGCAGGATAATTCATAGCATATTGTATTGGAAGTCTCATGTCTGTACTCCCCAGCTGTGCCATAACACTCCCATCCACGTATTCGACCATGGAGTGTATTATACTTTCCGGGTGGACTACAACATCTATATTCTCATAGGGCATCTCGAAAAGCCAATGTGCTTCTATAACCTCAAGGCCTTTATTCATAAGAGTGGCCGAATCCACCGTAAGTTTTTTTCCCATCTTCCAATTTGGATGATTTAATGCCTGATCTACAGTGACGCCTGAAAGTTGCTCTCTTTTTCTACCCCTAAAAGGTCCTCCCGAGGCAGTCAATATGATTCGACTGACTGTCTGATCTTCATTTCCCCTCAAGCACTGGAATATAGCCCCGTGTTCGGAGTCTACAGGTATTATCTTTGAATTATGCTTTTGAAGTTCTTCTTTTACTATACTGCCTCCTGCAACTAAAGTTTCTTTATTTGCAAGTGCTATTGTCTTATCTGCTCTTATGGCTTCTATGGTAGGAATAAGTCCAATCATTCCTACAACAGATGTAACAACTATATCAACGTCATCGAGAGACGCTATTTTACTAAGTCCATCAACACCACACATGACTTTTGTCTTCAATTTTTCTAGGCGGCAGTATTCTTCCAGACTGCTGCATGCTCTTTTATCCATTAAAACTGCATATTCAGGTTTAAATTCATTTATTATATTTATAAGACCATGGTAATTTTTATTTGCTGAAACCCCACACACTTTAAAATTTCCATTGCTCCTTCTGATTATATCAAGCGTCTGAGTACCTATAGAACCTGTTGCTCCAAGTATAGAAACTTTTTTCATCAAAACATCTCCTGTTATCTACTGTATGTTTAATTATATCATAATTTTTATTGTATATTCATGCTATAACTTTAAAAATATCATATAATAATACACTATTATTCCTGAAAACAGCACACTATCAAACCTATCAAGTATTCCTCCATGACCAGGTATAAGCTTGCTGTAGTCTTTTATTCCAGCATATCTTTTTATAGAAGATGCAAAGAGATCTCCAAATTGTGAAAATACACCACATAAAATTCCTATACCGATATAATGATAAATCAAGACAGGTACACCCATATAGATTGAAAACGCCCCGAATAATGTACATGCTATTGTGCTGCCTGCAATTCCTCCTATGGATCCCTCTACAGTTTTATTAGGACTCAACCTAGGACACAATTTCTTTTTTCCAAAAACTTTCCCTGAATAATAGGCACTTGTATCGCATATCCATGATGATATAAATATCAGCCATACAAAATAGTTTCCAAAATTTAAGTTGTTTACATATACTATGGAGCTAAAAAATACAGCCGGGTACAAAAATCCCATAACAGTAATTGATATATCCATAAAATTATATTTCAAATCAAGTACACTTATACACATAAGCGCAAATAAACTTATAATTATCATAAGAAATACAATTTTATAATTAACAGGATTTCCTATATATATGTAATAAATAATACACATAAAATATCCTATTTTCGAAATAGGATTACTGCCTTTTTTAGACGCCGCCCTGTAAAACTCATACATTCCCATTACCGCAAGAACCATTACCGAATATTTAAGATATATACCGCCTAAAAACAAAAATAAAATATAAGGAGCAATTATTAATGCTCCCACATATCTACTGTTCAAAGTAACACCTCCATAAAATGAAATCTATTTTATTCCACCAAATCTTCTATCCCTATGTTGATAGTCGTATATGGCCTTTCTCAAATCTTCGCGTCTAAAATCAGGCCAGCATATATTTGAGTACCAAAATTCCGAATAAGCACACTGCCAAAGAAAAAAATTGCTCAATCTTTGTTCTCCGCTTGGTCTTATTATAATGTCCGGATCAGGCATTCCTTTAGTGTAAAGATAATTTGAAATAGTGTCCTCTCCTATTTGACTTTTAGTCAATATGCCCTTTTCTATGTCTTCTTGCATAAGTTTAAATGCTCTTATAAGCTCTGCTCTTCCACCATAATTGAATGCCAAATTCAAAACGAGCCCTGTATTGGTTTTAGTATTTTCATATGCAATTTTAAGTTCTCTCTGACATATCTCTGGAAGCATTGATATATCCCCGATATGATTTATAACAACATTATTTTTATTGAGTTCATTAAATTCCTGTTTTAAATATTTGGCAAGCAGCTTCATGAGTGTTGAGACCTCTTCTTTTGGTCTCTTCCAGTTTTCTGTGGAAAAAGCATACAGGGTAAGATATTTTATATTAAGACTAGCACATTCCTTTACAATACCCCTTATATTTTCCACTCCTGCCCTATGTCCGAAAGCTCTTGGAAGTTTGCGTTTTTTAGCCCATCTTCCATTTCCGTCCATTATAATTCCTATATGCTTTGGAACATTCTCTTCATCTATATGTATTATAGTATCTGCATTATTATCTTTTTTATCAATGTCATTCAGCATCTAAAACATAACCCCTTTCCATTTTTAGTATTTGAAATAATTTTAATAAAACCTGCGAATCCGCAGGTTTAAAATATAATAAATTATACTGACATAACTTCATTTTCCTTAGATGCAGCTATATTTTCTATATCCTTTATAAATCCATCCGTCTTTTTCTGAACTTCTTCTTCTGCTTTTTTAAACTCGTCTTCAGTTATTTCATTATTTTTTTTCATGATCTTAAGTTTATCATTACAGTTCCTTCTTATTCCTCTGACAGCAACCTTAGACTCTTCCTCCGACTTTTTAACATTTTTAACTATCTGTTTTCTAGTTTCTTCTGTAAGTTCCGGAACAATAAGTCTTATAACTTCACCGTCATTTGACGGATTAATTCCCAAATCAGATTTCAATATAGCTTTTTCTATAGCTTTCAATGCACTTTTATCCCAAGGTTGTATTGAAAGAACTCTTGGTTCTGGTATTGATATATTTCCGAGCTGGTTTATCGGAGTATTCGCCCCATAATATTCCGCTTCTATTTTATCAAGCATTGCTGCACTTGCTCTCCCTGCTTTCATTGAAGCTAATTCTTTCTTCAAGGATTCTGTAGTTTTTTCCATTTTTTGTTCCATGGCTTTAAAAATATCTTTAATCATAAAAATACCTCCTAAAATTTGTTATTTGCAAACAACCGTTCCGATTTCTTCCCCTAGAACAGCTTTTGTTATATTTTCAGGTTTATCCAGTCCAAATACAAGTATTGGAATATTATTATCCATGCAAAGTGATGTTGCTGTAGAATCCATAACCTGAAGGCCCTTTTCAAGGACTTCTATATATGATAATTTATTAAATTTTTTAGCATCACTGCACTTGTGTGGGTCTTTATCATATACTCCATCAACTTTCTTTGCAAGAAGTATTACATCAGCTTCTATTTCTGCCGCACGAAGGGAAGCTGTAGTATCTGTTGAAAAATATGGATTGCCGGTGCCTGCTGCAAATATTACCACCCTTCCCTTCTCAAGATGTCTCATGGCCCTTCTTCGTATGAAAGGTTCCGCTACTTCCCTCATTTCAATAGCCGTCTGAACTCTTGTATTAACTCCTAGATTTTCAAGTGAATCTTGAAGAGCAAGCGCATTTATGCAAGTGGCAAGCATTCCCATATAATCTGCCGTAGTCCTGTCCATATCCTTTCCATTTCTTCCTCTCCATATATTGCCCCCGCCTACAACAGCCGCAACCTTCACGTCCATCTCTATAAGTTTTTTTATCTGCTTTGCTATTTCCTTAGTAACATCAAAATCTATACCATATCCATTTTTACCCGAAAGTGCTTCTCCTGAAAGCTTTAACATTACTCTTTTGTATTTAGACTCTTTCATTCCATTCCCTCCAAATCATTATCTAAAATAAATGCACAGGCAAGACCACACCTGCCCACTCTAAAAAAAGAGAACACACAGTGTCCTCTTTTCAGTTTCTATTTGCCTTCCATCTGTTTTTTTACTTCTTCTGCAAAATTTTCTTCTTTCTTTTCTATTCCTTCGCCTTTTTCAAATCTTACGAAATCAGAAACTTTTATAGGTGCTCCAACTTCTTTAGATTTGCTTTGAAGATATTTGCTTATAGTAAGATCTGAATCTTTTATCCATACTTGATCTACTAGGCAATTTTCTTTGTAGAATTTTTTAATTCTTCCTTCTACCATTCTTTCAACAATTTTCTCAGGTTTTCCTTCATTCAATGCCTGAACCCTGTATATTTCTTTTTCTTTTTCCAAAACTTCCTGATTAACTGAACTCTCATCCAAGAATCCAGGATTTGTTGCTGCAACCTGCATAGCAACTTCTTTAGCTATATCCTTGAGTTCATCACTGTCCTTGTCACATTCAACTTTAACAAGAACACCTATTCTTCCATCTCCATGAATATAACTTGCAATTGCTCCTTTTTCAACATCTATCTTCTTAAATCTTCTCACAGCCATATTCTCGCCCAACTTTGAAATAAGTTCTGTAAGTGCCTGTGATATAGTTTTATCAGTATCCAAAGCATACTTTTGATTTACAAATTCTTCAACTGAAGATGCATCTGTATCTGCTGCCTGTTTTGCAATTGTATTCGAAAATTCCATAAAATTTTTGTTAACAGCTACAAAATCAGTCTCACAGTTTACTTCAACCATTGAAGCTTTTTTACAGTTCTCAGAAACATAAGTACTTACAAGTCCTTCTGCTGCTGTTCTTCCTGCCTTTTTAGCAGCAGCTGCAAGACCTTTTTCCCTAAGTATCTCAATTGCTTTTTCAGAATCACCGTTTGCTTCAGTTAAAGCTTTCTTGCAATCCATCATTCCTGCTCCAGTTACTTCTCTTAAATCTTTTACCATTTTTGCAGTTATCATAAGTATTTCCCGATTTCGGCATAGTTCAAGACATGCCAATCTTCGGTTTTCAACTCCTTTCAATATCCGTATTTAATCCAAAGCTCATACTACTCTGCGAGTTGTTCTCCCTGTCTTCCTTCTACAACAGCATCTGCCATCTTTGAAGTTATCAATTTTACAGCTCTTATTGCATCATCATTTCCAGGTATAACATAATCTACCTCATCCGGATCACAGTTTGTATCAACTATAGCTACAACTGGTATTCCAAGAATTTTTGCTTCTGATATAGCATTTCTTTCTTTTCTAGGATCTACTACGAATATTGCTCCTAAGTTGTTTGCATCCATGGATTTTATTCCGCCCAAGTTTTTCTCAAGCTTTTCTTTTTCATTTTTTAATTTTATAACTTCTTTTTTAGGAAGAACTTCAAATGTTCCATCTTCCTCCATTTTTTCAAGGGATTCAAGTTTGTGAATTCTAGTTTTTATAGTTTGAAAATTTGTAAGCATTCCACCTAACCATCTGTTGTTAACATAAAACATGTCACTTCTAGTTGCTTCCTGTGCAATAGCTTCCTGTGCCTGTTTCTTTGTTCCAACAAACAACACATCTTTTCCGCTAAGTGCAACTTCCTTTACAAATTCATATGCTTTTTCTACTTTTTTTACTGTTTTCTGTAAATCTATTATGTAGATTCCATTTCTTTCAGTAAATATATACGGAGCCATTTTAGGGTTCCATCTTCTTGTTTGATGTCCAAAATGAACACCGGCCTCCAATAATTGTTTCATTGAAATAATTGACATAATTTTACCTCCTAGGTTTTCTCCTCCACAGTCTTTTCTCTTATAGCCTTACCTTTCGGCACCTTCTATAAATTAGACCGTGTGTGTAATTATTCTGTATGTAGTATATCATAACAGTCTTATCTATTCAATAAATTTCTATCTTATTTTTTTAAGTTCATCCAAAAGTTTGTCATTTAATATCTTTATGTGGGTTCCCTTCATTCCAAGTGATCTCGACTCTATTACACCTGCGCTCTCAAACTTTCTAAGAGCATTTACAATTACCGATCTTGTTATTCCAACTTTATCAGCTATCTTTGATGCAACAAGCAAACCCTCGTCCCCATCAAGTTCGTTGAATATGTGTTCTACAGCCTCAAGTTCAGAATATGAAAGAGTGCCTATTGCAAGCTGTACTACAGCCTTTTTCCTCGTTTCATGTTCTATCTCATCTGTTTTAGCTCTTAAAACTTCAAGGCCTATTATAGTCGAACTGTATTCTCCAAGAACCAAATCTTCCTCTATAAATTTGTCTTCCACTCTTGCAAGAAACAGAGTGGCAAACCTTTCACCCTTTCCAACTATAGGAACTACAGTAACGAACTTTTCTTCATCATTTATTTTTTCATCACCTATAAAACTGAAAAGCTCATTGTTTGTGATGTTCGAAATTGTTTCATTTATAGTCAAAAGCTTATTGTTGTATTTGTCTGAGAACTTCATATTGTTTATGAATTCACTGCTCAAATCGTTCCTTTCGAAATTTTCAGAAAAGTTATAACCCAGTATATCACCATTTTTTGCTACAATATAAACACTGCAGTTTAAAATTTCCCCCAAAAAATTGCATATATCATTAAAATCTACTGGATCAGTACCTGATTTTTGTAATATTTTGTTTAGCATTCTTGTCTTATTCAATAAAGACGTCATTTGATATTCCTCCTTAGAGTAATTTAAAATCAACGCTCAGCTGAAAAGTTACTGATGGTTATGTTTACATCACAAAAACTTTTCATGTATAACAAACTCCACAATTCCAAGCATATAGGAGTTCTTCATCGTCAAATTTAAGTTTAAAGTTTTTAAAATATTTAGAATTATCTCGTATCCTTAATTATGATAACATACTAGACTTCATAATTCAACCTGAATTTTCACTTAATCAAAGCACAAAGGAGGCACTACAGCCTCCCTATTCTTTGACTTTTTTCGTATCTTTCGAACTTTCTTTAGATTCATCATCATTTTCTTCAGTCTTATATTCTCTGTGTTTACATTCTGTGTTTGAACATTCAAGATAATTTCCTTTTGATTTACTGTATTTCTTGACCATATAACTGCCACATGACTTGCAAACTTCATTTGTCGGTTCAAACCAGCTTACAAAATCACAATCCGGGTAATTGCTGCACCCAAAGAATTTTCTTCCCTTTCTGCTTCTCTTTGCAACAACCTTTCCTTCACATTTTGGACATTTTACATCAAGTTCCTCAACTATAGGTTTGGTATTTTTACATTCAGGATATCCGGGACAGGCTAGAAAATCACCAAATCTACCATGTTTTATCACCATAAATTTTCCACACTTATCACATTTTATATCAGTTACTTTGTCCTCTATTGTTATTTTTGCTACTTCACGTTCAGCAGTTTCAATATCCTTTTTCAAAGGTTCAAAGAACTGTTCAACAACTTTTCTCCAATCTTCACTGCCAGCTTCAATGCTATCAAGTCTGCCTTCCATTTCTGCTGTAAATTCCACATCGACTATCTGCTTAAAGTATTCACTTACTATATTGTTGACTATATCCCCAAGTTCTGTTGGAAGAAGTGTTTTTTTCTCCCTTTCAACATACTTCCTGTCAAGAAGCGTAGATATTATAGGAGCATACGTGCTAGGTCTGCCTATGCCGTTTTCCTCCAGTGTCTTTACAAGAGACGCTTCAGAATATCTTGCAGGCGGTTGTGTAAAATGTTGTTTTCCCTCAATTGATTCTTTGGAAAGCAATTCATTTTTGGCAAGTTCTGGAAGCTTTGACTCATCCTTGTCTTCGCCCACAGAATAGTCGTATACCTTCATAAATCCATCAAAACTCACCTTTGATCCACTTGCCTTTAAACCATATGATCCATTTTCTATATCAACAGATCTTACATCAATTACACTTGAAGCCATCTGGCTTGCAACAAATCTTTTCCATATAAGATTGTAAATCTTATACTGTTCAGGCTTCAGATCCTTCTTTATTGAATCTGGTCTTATATTTACATTTGTAGGTCTCACAGCCTCATGAGCATCCTGTATATTTTTCTTCCCCTTAAAATTTCTAAAAGTGTTTGGAACATACTCTGTGCCAAAAGCATCTATTAAAAAATTCTTGCAGTCTTCCTGAGCTTCCTTTGCAATTCTAACGGAATCAGTTCTCATATATGTGATGAGTCCTATAGTTCCATATTTTTTTATATCCACACCTTCATAAAGTTGCTGCGCCACAGACATTGTCCTTTTGGTTGAAAAATTCAATCTTCTATAAGCATCCTGCTGAAGCGTACTAGTTGTAAAAGGCGGCAATGGATTTTTATTTTTAGTGGACTTTTTTATGTTCTTTACAATAAACTTTCCTGACTCCAGTTCATGTATTATATTGTCTGACTCTTCCTTATTCTTTATTTCAATTTTTTTCTTTTCAAAACTGGTGAGTCTTACCTTAAAACTATTTTTAGAAGACTTCCCCTCTTTATTTAAAATACACTCAACAGTCCAATATTCTTCAGGAACAAACTTTTTTATCTGTTTTTCCCTGTCGCATATCATTTTTAAAGCCACAGACTGAACTCTTCCTGCACTGAGTCCCCATTTTACCTTTCTCCAAAGTATTGGACTTATCTTGTATCCAACAAGTCTGTCAAGTACCCTTCTTGCCTGTTGGGCATCAACAAGATTCAAGTTTATCTTTCTCGCCTTTTTCAATGAACCTTTTACAGCACTTTTAGTTATCTCATTGAATTCTATTCTGCATTTTTCATTTTCATCAAGCTTTAATGCATAAAGAAGATGCCACGAAATTGCTTCACCCTCTCTATCAGGGTCTGTCGCAAGATATACCTTATCGCTTTTATTTGCCTCTCTTCTAAGTTTGCTTAGAAGTTTTCCCTTTCCTCTTATAGTTATATATTTTGGATTGTAGTTATTATCTACATCAACCCCAAGCTGGCTTTTGGGAAGATCTCTCACATGCCCCATGGAAGCTTCTACTACATAATTTTTTCCTAAATATTTTCCTATAGTTTTAGCTTTTGCCGGTGATTCTACTATAACTAATTTTTGTCCCATGACGAGCTCTGATTTTAAAATTACATCAGAGCATCTCACCCCCTCATTCTATTCAAAACTCTCTTTAATCCTCCTGGATTAAAAACATTTTTCTACATATTATTTATAATATTTTTCTCATCGCGAATTTTAACATAATAGTTACCTGAAAGACACATTATTAAATTTTTTAACTGCAACTCAAATAATAACTCATATAATTGTTTTATGTCAATATTAGTTATTCTTGAAATATCGTCAATATAGAGTGGTGTGTCCCCTATAACATCGTATACTTTTTTCTCGTATAAAGTGAGTGTATCCTCTTTATTATCGCGAATTCCTGTTTTTATACTATACTCAATGTCAAGTAGTTCGAAAAGATCTCCAACACATGTAAGAGGATAGGCTCCATCTTTTATAAGTTTATTGCTGCCCTTGCTCTGGAGGGAAAAAACAGACCCTGGAACTGCCATAACAGTCTTTCCCTGCTCCGCAGCCATATTAGCGGTTATAAGCGCACCACTTCTTTCCGCAGCTTCAACTACAACAACTACATCACTCAACCCGCTTATTATTCTGTTTCTTTTTGGAAAATTATATGCCATCGGTCCTGTGCCGGGTAAAAATTCCGATACAATGCACCCTTCTTCTGCAATTTTCCCGTATAATTCAAAATTTTCACGTGGATAAACAACATCCACCCCAGAGCCAAGCACTGCGCACGTATACCCTTCAGATGCCAAGCACCCATTATGTGCATGCGAATCTATTCCTCTCGCCATACCACTTATAACATTGACTCCATTTTCAGCTCCACTTCTTCCAAGTATTTCAGAGATACTTTTTCCATATACACTACACTTTCTAGATCCTACTACCCCTACAGAAAGTCCATCATTCAGTTTATTAATATCTCCTTTGTAAAACAATACCGCAGGAGAATCTCCATAATTTTTAAGTCTGTATGGATATGTATTTTCATTAAAGCTTACACTCCTTATTCTTTTCCTATAACATTCTTCAGCACAACGCTCCAATTTTTCCCTATCCCAGGATTTTTTTAATTTTTTATAAATTTTATTATCTATATTTATATGTCTATTGGAATATATCAAATTTATCCATGCATCCTGAGTATCTTTAAATTTTTTTATTATTTTTATTTTTAACCCGTCTGATAATCTTACGCTTGAAAACCACAAGTCGTATAAGTTCATATTATTTTCCTCCAATATACATTTTTTAAAATTTATTATCTTAATTATTAGCAATGATTTTAATTTTATTCTGAATATTTATCAAAATTTATTTTTGAAGTTTAAACATTTTTTATCTTGTCAATAATTAAACAGAGGTGATTTTATGGCAGTAAAGATAAACAGTGCTTTTTTAGTTGGAATAGAAGCAAAAATAATAACCGTAGAAGTCAACATAGAAAATGGACTTCCTTATTTCAATATAGTAGGCCTGGCAGACACTTCTGTGAGAGAATCAAGAGACAGGGTAAGAGCGTCAATAACAAATTCAGGTTTCAATTTTCCAATTAAAAAAATAACAGTAAACTTAGCTCCTGCAGATATAAAAAAATTTGGTTCATTGTTTGATCTTCCAATCGCTGTCGGAATACTCTATGCTACAGGCCAGCTACATTTTCCAGATTCAGATGATTTTATAATTGTAGGCGAACTTTCACTGTTTGGAAACCTAAACAAAATAAATGGTGTTCTTTCAATAATTGTAGATGGACTTAAAAACGGAATAAAAAAGTTTATATTTCCTTCCAGTAATTCAGAAGAATGTCAAGTAGTAAAAAACGCTTCCTGTTATTCCTTTCAAAACTTAAATGAGGTTGTAACCTTTATTGAGAACAGATCATCGAAAAGCAAATCTCCTTTCAAACACAGGACACAAACAAGATGCTTCCTTGACTTTTCAGATATACGCGGACAGGAAAGTTGTAAACGTGCTGCAGAGGTTGCTGCAGCCGGCAGACACAATTTTCTTATGATAGGTCCTCCTGGATGCGGTAAAACAATGATAGCAAAGAGAATACCTTCAATACTTCCAAAACTCAATTACAAAGAATCTCTTGAAGTAACAAGAATATACAGTGCTGCAGGTCTTCTCGAAAAAAATCAGTCATTCATAGGTGATCCACCCTTTAGAAATCCACATCACACAACTACAGCAACTGCACTTGTTGGCGGAGCAAATCTAATGCCGGGTGAAATATCACTTGCCCACAACGGCGTCTTATTTTTAGATGAAATTCTGGAATTCAAAAGAGATGCCCTCGAATCATTGAGACAGCCACTGGAAGAACATTTTATAACTATAAATAGAGCAAGGGGCAAGGTAAAATATCCTTGTAATTTTATGACTGTAATGGCTGCAAACCCGTGCAGATGTGGAAATTTTGCTTCGGGAAGACATTGTACCTGCAGTGAATACGACCGCAGAAGATATATATCAAAACTTTCAAATGCGATTATAGACAGGTTAGACATGTTTGTGTTCGTGAATACTCCATCCTTCAGCGAATTAAATAATGCTCGCAAAAATGAATCTTCAAAAGACATGAAAAAGAGAGTTGAACATGCAAGGAAATTGCAGTCCCTCCGATTCAAGGATGAAAAAATCAGTTTCAACTCTCAGATGGATAACCGACTTATAAAAAAAGTTTGTATTCTCGACAGAAATACAAACAAGTTCCTTGAAAATATTTTTTCCAGATATAAGATAAGCATACGTGCCTATAATAAAATATTGAAACTTTCAAGAACCATAGCTGATCTTGACTCTAAAGAATTCATAGGCAGAGAACATGTAATTGAAGCACTTAATTACAGAAAATTTATAAATAACAAAATCATATAATTTATACATAATATTCCATTTATACAAATAATGTATTATAATATAATACAGAAAAGTCTTTATAAAACCAATGATAAAATTTTAGAGAGACAGGAGATTTTTAAAATGAATTTTTTTATAATAGTGATATTTTTTATGATATCCGGCATATTGACATTTTTGCTTGGTCTAAAAACAAAAAATCAACATATGATAACCTCTGGAGGAGTAATAGTTCTCTTTTTGCTATTGATATGTATAAATATATATCTTCCAGAAATATAATATTTATAAGAAGGACACTGGAAATGAAAAATCAAAACAAAGAAACGGGAAATACTGGTGAATCCATTGCAGAATTATATCTTTCATCCGCAGGTTATAAAATACTTGAAAGAAATTTCAGGTGCAGGACAGGCGAAATTGATATAATAGGAAAAGACGGTAAATTTATTTGTTTCATAGAAGTTAAAACAAGAAAATCAACTAAATATGGACTCCCCTGCGAATCTGTAAACTATAAAAAGCAATCAAAAATTTACAAAACCGCAAATGTATACGCATTAAAAAACAAACTCCATAATATAAACTTTAGATTTGATGTTGTTGAAATCCTGTTAAACACATATAAAAATACCCATAGGATAAAATTAATCAAAAATGCTTTTCAACTTTTATAAAAATTATATTATATTTTTCAAAAAACTCCTTCTATGCAATCTACATGTTCCATATTTCCGTATGGCTTCTATATGTTCCTTAGTTCCATAACCTGAGTTTCTGGAAAAATTGTACATAGGGAACTCAAGACTATACTCATCCATAAGATTATCCCTGTACACCTTTGCTATAATTGATGCCGCCGCTATACTTGCACTTTTACAGTCACCCTTTATTATAAATTCATTGTCAATACCAAGATTGTTTACAGCATAGCCATCGGATAAAACCATGTTTACAGGTACGTTAATACCTTCTACAGATCTTCTCAGAACTTCATTGTTGCACCAAGATATTCCTCTTTGATCTATTTTGTCATTATTTACAACCGCAATACTGTAACTAACTGCCCTTTTCTTTATTATTTCGGCAATTTCTTCTCTTTTTTTTCGTGCCAGCTTCTTTGAATCTTTTATACCAAGTATAAGTTCACTGTCTTTTAGATGTCTTATATCAAGCACAACTGCAGCCGCAGCTATAGGCCCTGCAAGTGGTCCTCTTCCTACCTCATCAGTACCTGCAGTATATATACAATTTCCAAATTTCGCATCAAATTCATACATACTTCTTACTCTTAAAATTTCTTTTCGAGTTTTTTCAATAAATTTAGACAAATTTTCTGAAAGACTTTTTACATTTTTTCTGCTGTCAAGACTCAATTCATGTATCACTTTTTGGTAAATTGAAGCCTCCACATCAAAATATGCCGATTTAAGCTTCTTTACATTATTATTTATCTCATGAAAAGTCATGCTTTTTCTGTGACTTGAAACAAGTTCTTCAATATATTCAAACATTTCAACTGTGCCTTTCTTTTACACGGGCCTTTCAAGCGAAATCTGCCCTATTTTTCCCGATCTAAATTCTTCAAGAATTATATTTGAAACTCTATTGTAGTCTATTTCTCCACCCTTACTTAAAGTTCCCCTTTTTTTTGCTATTTTATCTATAGTCTCAGCTGCATTTTCATCCAACAGATCCACTTTGTATCTCTCTACAAGTTTTTTAGGATAATCTTTCAAAATCACTTTTACAAGGTTTAATGCAAGCTCCTCGTTATCTACGATCTCATCTTTTATTGCCCCTGTAAAAGCCAAATTAAGCTGAGTTTCACTGCTTTCAAGCTTTGGCCAGAGTATTCCCGGCGTATCCATAAGTTCAATTCCAAACTTGGTCTTAATCCACTGCTTTGATTTAGTAACACCAGGTTTGTTTCCTGTTTTTGCCGCCTTGTTTTTTGCTATTTTATTTATAAAAGTTGACTTTCCAACATTAGGTATCCCAACCACCATGACTCTGTCAACCATTTTGTTTATTCCCTTTGAAATCATTCTGTCATGTTTCCCTTTAAGTACACGATTCAATGCGGGTCTTATCGAGCTTAAGCCTGCTCCTGTATTTGAATTCACTGCAAGCACCCCTGTGTTTTCAGATGAAAGATAGTTAACCCATTCTCTCGTAATTCTATCTTCCGCCAAATCACATTTATTTAAAAGTATTATTCGTGGTTTACCTTTGCACAAATTATCAATTTCCGGATTTTTGCTGGAAACAACTATCCTTGCATCTCTTATTTCTATTACAGCATCAACCATTTTTAAATTCTGTCTTATTTCTTTTTTAGTTTTTACCATATGGCCTGGAAACCAATTTATGTTCATTTGTCAAGCCTCCCATTCAATTCCAGCAAAGTTGTCATCTATATGATTTTAGAGCTCCAATATCACTAAACGGATATAACCTAAACACAGCTCTTCCAACTACCATTTTGTAACTTACAAAACCTACATCCGAAAATCTACTGTCACGGCTGTTGTTTCTATTGTCACCCATTACAAAGATGGTATTCTGAGGTACTGTAACTTCATTAAAATCATCAATCATCGGTTCTAGTATGTACGGCTCATTCTTTGGTTTATCATTTATATACAGTTTTCCGCCCTGGATTTTTACCCTGTCTCCACCTACTGCAACAACTCTCTTTATATATTTTTCCTTCGGATTTGCAGGATATTTTATTACAACTATATCCCCGGGCTCGGGAGATCTAAAATAATAGCTGACTTTTTCAACTATAAGTCTATCCCCGTCATTTAATGTAGGATTCATAGAATGTCCATCCACACTTACCGTTTCAAATACAAAAGTTATAATCAAAAAAGCTGCAACTATAGCAATTAATATTGATTTCCCAATGTCAAGTAATTCTTTCAACAAATTTTACACCACCTTAATAACGTATAAAAAAAGGGACTATACAAGCCCCATTTTTATTTTAATGCTTCTTTTACTTTTGCTGCCTTACCGACTCTGTCTCTTAAATAGTTAAGCTTAGCTCTTCTTATCTTACCTCTTCTTGTAACCTCTATCTTATCTATTATAGGGGCATTGAGCGGGAAAGTTCTTTCAACTCCGACGCCATAAGCAACTCTTCTTACTGTGAAAGTCTCTCTCAAGCCACCATTTTGTCTCTTTAAAACAACACCTTCAAATACCTGTATTCTTTCTCTGTTTCCTTCGCTTATTCTTACATGAACTTTTACTGTATCTCCCACGTTGAACTTTGGGATATCCTTTTTTATCTGTTCTTCTTCTATAGCTTTTATTACATCTAACATTGTGCATTACCTCCTCATAGTTACTAAACGTTCGTATCCAGTACATTATATAATATGTACAGACAGAGGACCGTTCGTGCAGCACAAAGTACATTTTATCATATTTAAATTTATTTTTCAACATATTTAAAAATATTAAATGTTGAAATCCAGCAATCCTTCAAGCTTTTCATTATTCCAAACTCATTTTTAACTTTAATATTCTCATAACACGTTCAGAAGATTTCTCCAAAAGCATCTTGGCATTTTTCATCGATTCTTGAAGGGACATAGGTTTGTCAACTATTGAAACTATGGCATCGAAGCCCTTTTCGTAAAGGATGTCACTTTTCTTTCCTATACCCCCTGCTATAGCTATAACTGGTATATGATTTTCTTTGGCTGCTGAAGCCACTCCAAAAGCTGTTTTTCCAAATGCCGTCTGAAAATCTATATTTCCCTCACCTGTTACAACGATATCTGCGCCATGTATTTTTTGTTTCAACTCGGTAACATCCATTACAATATTGATACCTTTTTTCAAAGTTGTGTGCAGAAAAGCCACTATTCCTCCTCCAAGTCCGCCTGCAGCACCTGAGCCTGGAATATTCATTATGTCTGTTCCAAATTCCTTTTTTATAACTGCAGCATAGTTTTCCAAATTTTCGTCCAAAAGTTTGACCATATTTGAGTCTGCACCTTTTTGCGGTCCGAACACATAGGATGCTCCATTAATCCCACATAAAGTATTATCTACATCACAGGCAGCAATTATACTACATTCATTTAGTCTCACGTCGATATCTGAAACATCTATACTGTATAACCTATCAAGACTGCCACCACCCTGCCCTATATCTTCTCCAAATTTATCCATAAACTTAACTCCCAAAGCTTTTAAAAGTCCCATTCCTCCATCATTGGTCGCACTTCCTCCAAGTCCAATGATTATATTTCTGCATCCCATGTCAAGGGCATGTTCTATAAGCTGTCCCGTACCATACGTAGTTGTAACAAGTGGATTTTTTTCATTTTCAGACACTAAAGGGAGTCCTGATGCTGCAGCCATTTCTATCACTGCAGTCTTTCCATCGCCAAGTATTCCATAAAATGAATCTATTGTCTTCATGAGAGGGTCCTTTACACTAACTTTTACTATTTTTCCGCAGGTTCCATCAACCAATGCACTTACAGTACCCTCACCGCCATCAGACATGGGAACTTTTATAATTTCAATATTATCAATCACATTTTTTATACCCTTTTCTATACTGTCAGCTACTTCTCCAGCTGTTAAGCTGCCTTTAAAAGAATCAGGTGCAATTACAATTTTCATATAATCCTTCTCCTTTCACAATCACTGAATTTTTAACTTACAACATTTACAGGCGATCCATCAATAAACTTTTCAAGATTATATATTGCAATGTCCATCAAACGTTTTCTCGATTCAACCGGTGCCCATGATATATGAGGTGTAATAATACAATTTTTAGCCGTCAATAAAGGATTGTCTTTCTTTATTGGTTCTGTAGATACAACATCAACTGCCGCACCAGCCACTTTACCTGAATTTAATGCCTCAGCCAAATCCTTTTCAACAATCAAACCACCTCTTGAATTGTTGATTATCATAACCCCTCTTTTCATTTTGTCTATATTTTTCTTGCTTATAATATCTTTCGTATCTTTAAAAAGAGGACAATGAAGGACTATACCATCGGATCTGGCTATCAGATCATCTATTTCAGTATATTTCATCATACTATTTTCAAGCTTCTCGTCTTTATACACATCGTAAGCTAATACATTCATATTCATTGCCTGGGCAATTTTACCAGTTGATTGTCCTATTCTTCCATAACCTATAATCCCCATAGTCTTTCCTGAAAGTTCTACAAGTGGATGTTTCCAATAGCACCAATCCTGATTGTTGCTCCATTCACCATTTTTTACGGATTTATCATGATCACCCACATGTTCACACAACTCAAGCATCAGTGCTATTGCCATTTGAGCTACTGAATCCGTTCCATAAGTCGGTATGTTGGTTACAACTACCTTTCTTTCCCTGGCTGCTTCAACATCAACTACATTGTAACCGGTTGCAAGAACTCCTATAAATTTCAGATTAACTGCTTTATTTATAACATTTTTAGATAGCGGTGTCTTATTTGTAAATACTACATCCGCATCTTGAATTCTATCTATTATAATCTTATCGTCATCTTTGTCATATGTTGTTCTATCATACACAACAAGATCTCCAATTTGTTTTAATCCATCCCATGTCAAATCTCCTGGATTTAAAGTATATCCATCTAAAACTACTATCTTCATATAATGTTCCTCCTAATAATTTTTGAATTTTATATAATCTAAATTCTACATCCGGCGTAAAAACAAGTATTCTAAACGCGCTTAACCTCTTCTACATCCTTCGGTATTATAAGTATTAATATAGATGCTAAAAGAGCAAATCCTGCAAGGACATACATGCCTGCATTTGTAGATCCTGTAATGCCTTTAAGCCATCCTATAAGATAAGGTCCACTGAAACCTCCCAAATTTGCAAAAGCATTGATTGCAGCTATTCCAACGGCGGCTGAAGCTTCACCTAAAAATGCAGTAGGAATTGTCCAAAATGTACCTATAAATGCATATAAACCCGATATGCTTAAGCAGATACATGCCATTGAAAGCCATACATTTGACATTTTTGTCAAAAGCACCAATCCTATAAATGCAGCTAAAATCGGTATTCCAGTGTGCTTTCTTCTCTCCATAACTTTATCAGAATGCTTTCCATTTGCATACATCGCAATTGCTCCACATATATAAGGCAGCATTGATACCAATCCAACTTCTGTATCACTCAAAATTCCAGATAAATTTTTGATGATCTGTGGAAGCCATAAACTAATTCCATAATTTGCACTTACATAGCAGAAAAAAGCAATTGCAAGATGCCACACTCTAGGTTGTTTTAGTACTTTCCATTTTGATTCTTTTACTCCATCTTCCTTTGACTCCAGTTCAGCTTTTAATTCGCCTGTAACCCAATCTTTCTCTTCCTGTGTAAGAAACTTAGCTTGCTCCGGCCTATCAATCAGTACAAACATTGTTATTATTCCAAATATAATAGCAGGTATTCCCTCAAATATAAACAGCCAACGCCATCCTTCCATTCCCATGAAATTAACATTATCCAGTATCCATGCCGAAATAGGTCCAACTACAATATTAGCAACTGCCTGCGCAGCCATGAACGTAGCAACAGCTTTTGCCATAAAACGCGATGGAAACCAGTATGTCATATACAGTATCATTGCAGGATAAAATCCAGCTTCCGCCGCTCCAAGTAAAAATCTCAGAACTCCAAGTTGAGTAGAATTTCTGGCAAACCCTATAATTACAGTTATTATGCCCCAGCTTATAAGTATTCGTGCTATCCAGCGTTTAGCTCCAACTTTATACATTATAACATTACTTGGAACTTCACAAATAAAATAAGAAATAAAAAATATACCTGAAATAAATCCATACATACCTGCGCTAATATTTAATGACTTATTCATTTCAAGTGCAGCAAAGCCCACATTTACACGGTCAACAATTGCAGTTGCAAACAACAGCATAAGAAAAGGTACTATTTTTATCATTAACTTTCTTATTACCTTTTCGCTATCAACGGATACACTCTTCATATATCTTTCATCTCCCACTTATAATTATTTATGACATATACAATCGTTTTCAATATTATCTTAAAAATAGAAGATAAGATTATATCTCTTTGGTAGCTATCATTGATTTCCAATCTTATCTTCTAGTATTAACTAAATCAAAAACATATTATTATGCATAAGTTTTATTAATTTAATTTTTAATCTTATTTATATTTGAGGTTTTTCTGGATGAAGCATTGTTTCAATAACTTTATCGAGCACAGTGTCATCCCAAATTTTCTTCCATTCATCTCTAAGTACAAGTTTGTTTCCTAAATTTATGGCAACTTTACATGCATCTGACACAGGAGTATTTCCTAAAAAGCCAAGAAAATTTGCTGATAAATTGTAAATATGTCCAGAAAGGAACGAGACTGCCGCTTCCTTTGGTATTCCTCTTTTTTCAGCCTCATTAACAGTTTCAGCCATAGCATACAGACAAGTAGCTCCAAGAAGTTCTACCAACGTAGGCTCTAAAAATGCTATATCCCTTATTCCCATTACATAACTCTTTACAACAGGGGAATACATCGTTTCACTAACTTTTCTGCACATATCAAATTTTGCATCTTCTCCCTGAATTTTAGCCATGACTATGCCCTGCTTTCCATCAATGCCTCCAAAATAATCATGTCTTGCCTCATAAGTATCTTGATCTATAAAATATGAAGGATGGCATGGATGAGCTACTGCAAATGTACAATCATCTCTAAGTGAAAGCTCCTTTGCTACAGCTGCAGCAGGATCCAAAATAATAAGTGCACTCCCTGGCTTCATTGCTTTAACAACATCTTTGCTGACAACTTTAATCAAAGTATCTGGAACTGCAAGTACTACAACTTCAGACTTCGGAACAGCATCTTCCATTTTTGTAACTTCAAAACCTCTTTCTTTGATACTCGCAATCCCTTTATCTGAACTCTCTACAAACAGAGTTTCAAATTCTTCAGATTTGGCAAGATTATTACTAGTTCTTGTCCCCATTTTTCCACCGGCTCCTATTACACTTACAACAGTCTTACTCATAATTAACCCCTCCAATTTTTTATTTTAAATTTTTTTTAACTGTCTCAGCTATCTTTTCTGGACTAAATCCATAATGCTCCAAAAGTTCATCTGCAGATCCTGATTCACCAAATGTAGTAAGTCCTATTCTTTTTACAGACGTAGGTTCGTTCTCACAAGCAAGTCTTGATATGAAGCTTCCAAGTCCTCCATTTACATTATGGTCTTCCACTGTCACAATCTTGTCTGCATTTTCCATAATTGATATTAATTTATCGTTGTTTGACCCATATAAAATATTTACATCCGCCACTGCGACTTTTATTCCCTTTTGAAGCAGTATTTCCGAAGCCTTTATAACATTGCTAAGCACAAAACCACTTGCCAAAATCAACGTATCATTTCCATATTCCCTGAGGACTGTAACTCCATCCATATTAAACGGCATGTCCTTTCCATATACATCTTTTTCTCTGCCGCTCCCTGCTCTTATATACACAGGTCCATCAATCTTGGCTGCTTCCTTTACTGCCATATATGTTTGATTTGCATCTGCTGGTGTAAATATCTTAATGTTTGGTATGCTGGATAAAATTCCAATATCTTCATAAAATTGATGTGTAACACCTTCTCTTTCTCCTCCGCACAATCCAGCATTTATACCTACTAGTTTTACATTTAAATTCGGATATGCAACAAATGTTCTTATTTGTTCGCATGCACGCATGGTCATGAAACCTGCATAAGTTCCTACAAAAGGTATCTTTCCACAGCTTGCCAATCCTGATGCCACTGCCACTGCATTTTGCTCTGCAATACCCACTTCTACATAAGAATCTGGAAAACTTTCTGCAAACTTCGTAGCTCTCATGGCTTTTAATGAATCAGAGGATACGAACATAATTCTTTTATCATCTTTTCTTAAATCGGATATAGAAGCTGCAAAAGCTTCTCTAGTTCCACTGTAATTTGACATTACTTAACACCTCCTGACAATTCTTTTAAAGCTATTTCATACTGCTCCTTTGTTGGAACACGTTTATGCCAAGAATTATCGTTTTCCATAAATGATACTCCCTTTCCCTTTATACACGAACATATTATGGCACTTGGCTTGCCTTTATTTGACTTTGCAACCTGTATTGACTTCTTTATTTGATCTATATCATGTCCATCAATTTCCTGAACATCCCAGTTAAATGCCTGAAACTTTTCTTTTAAATTATTACTTCCAATTATATTTTCTACAGAATCACCACTTTGCCATCCATTCTTATCTACAAATACAATTAAGTTGTCAAGCTTGTTTGAAGCTGCCGTGTTGATTCCTTCCCATACTATTCCTTCTTCAAGTTCACCATCACCTGTAATTACAAAAACATTGTAGTCTTTATTCATATTTTTTCCTGCTATAGCCATACCGCATCCAATAGGAATACCATTTCCAAGAGATCCACTAGTCATATCTACACCTAAGGTCTTGTTCATAACCGGATGTCCTTGAAATATACTTCCAAGCTGCCTAAGTTTAAAATCTCTGACTTTTTCTCCAAAATATCCTTTTTCAGACAATGCCGCATAATATATTGGACATGAATGCCCTTTTGAAAGAATAAATCTATCTCTATCATCCCACTTAGGATCATCAGGTCTAATATTCATTTCATCAAAATACAAAGTAGTAACAATATCTGCAATAGATAATGCTGGACCCGGATGTCCATCTTTTGCTTCATAAACCATTCTAACTGCATCTAATCGTAATTTATCGGCCATTTTTTTCAATTCTTCCGAATTCATCAACATCACTCCCTTGAAATAGTAAACATCAAACATCAAACGTTTGATGTTTATGTGTATATAGTATCACATCAATTTCATCCTGTCAATAACGTTTACATAAATATTTCATTGGGAATTTATTACAAAATATTACAGTAAGTATATCTTTATAAATTGAATTTTCCATTTTTCTATAGTATGCTATAATAAGAATTAAATTTGTCAGATTTTAATGGAGGATTTACATATGAATCAATTTATTCCACAAAAAAAAAGTTCCGCCGTTGACGTAGTAATTGAAAATATTAAAAGATTGATTCTCACAAAGCAATTATTGCCTGGAGATCGCCTTCCAAATGAGATGGAACTTGCAAAGAATCTTGGAGTAAGCCGTGGATCAGTAAGAGAAGCCATGAATAAATTTTCTGCCTTTGGAATCATTAATGTCAAACAGGGTGATGGAACTTATATTGCTACTTCCATGGGGGACTCCCTGTTTGATCCTCTCTTGTTCAGCTTTATTCTTGCTAGACCTGATTTAGAAGAGCTTGCAGAATTTCGTCAAATAATGGAAATTGAAGTGGTAAAATTAATAATTAAAAATGCAGATGAAACTGATATACAAAAAATTAAAAATGCTCATCTTGAAATGAGTAAAATGATCGATGACTCTGAATTCAATCCCATTGCTTTATCAAAAATTGATTTAAAGTTTCATGCTGCACTCGGAAGTGCCACAAAAAATAAGCTAGTTGAAAAGACCTACGAATTCATTGTTAAATTTTTTGAACCATCTATAGAAAAAACACATCAAAAACAAAAATATGGCATAAATGCTTTTAATATTCATACTCAAATATTGGAAGCTTTAAGTGAAAAAAATATAGATAAAGCAACAAAAGCCATAAAAAAGTCAATTAACATATGGAAAGAATTATCTCTATAGTAATTGCTTGATTTTTATATATTTTACAAAAGAGCACTTCAAACTCACAGTGCTCTTTTCATTTAACGTTTTTTATGATATTTTTCAAGTAATTCCATGTCTTCTTTTGAAAGTTTAAGTTTTTCAAAAAGATCAGGCCTCTTTTCACTGGTTGTCACAAGTGACTCAATTCTTCTCCATTTTCGTATATTCTCATGATGTCCAGACACAAGAACTTCTGGAACCATATCTCCTTCAAAACACTCGGGTCTTGTATATTGAGGATATTCAAGGACTCCATTGTAAAAGGATTCCTGCGTATAGCTTTCGCTGCTCTTGAGTACTCCAGGTATCATTCTGCAAATAGCATCTACTACGGGTATACATGCAGATTCTCCTCCTGTAAGTACAAAATCTCCAATGGACAATTCCATGTCTATGTATTTATATGCTCTCTCATCTATGCCCTCGTAATGTCCACACAAAAATATAAGCTCTTTTTCCTTAGATAACTCTTTTGCCATTTTCTGATTAAAAGTTCTGCCTTTTGGTCCTAGGAATATTACTTTTCCACTGTTTACCTTTTTTATTTGCTTTATTGAATCCACTATTGGCTGAGCAGCCATTATCATACCGGACCCTCCTCCATATGGATAATCATCAACCTTTCTATGTTTGTCTTTAGTGTAATTTCTTATGTCGACAGCATTTATACTTAAAATACCTTTTTTTCTTGCTCTGCCTATTATACTATAATCAAACACATCAAACATTTCTGGGAAAAGCGTTAATATGTCTATTCTGACATCCATATTTTCACCGGCCTTATAATTATTTCTGATTTTTCTATATCTATATTTAGAACTATTTCATCAAGAGCCGGTACCAAAAGTTCTTTACCTTCCTTTATCCAATAAACATCATTATTGGGAGTATGTATTACCTCGGATACCTTTCCATAATTTTTTCCGCAATCATCTATAATACTGCATCCAATTATATCAGATACAAAGTAACTGCCATCATCAAGTTTGATTGCATCTTCCCTCCTGACTTCAATGTACTTGTTTCTAAAACGATTTGCATCTTCTATTGAATCTACTCCGTCTATTTTAAATATGACACGTTTCGACTGGAGTTTGCATCCAAGTATATTTCTCTGTTGACCTTCAATATAAACACTTTGGAGTTTTTTAAAACGGCTCATGTCCTCAGTAAGCGGGTAAATCTTAACTTCTCCCTTTACTCCATGTGTATTTACTATCTTCCCTATAGTAATAAATTCTTCCATGAAATTCTACTCTCCTTTCTCAGAATCATATAATAATATAAGAGTTAGGCAACCTAACTCTTATATTATTTCTACAACTACTCTTTTATTCTCTTTTATAGCTGCCGCTTTTACTACAGTTCGTATAGCCTTTGCTATCCTTCCCTGTTTTCCTATTACTTTTCCCATATCTTCCTGAGCAACTTTAAGTTCAAGTATTATAGACTGTTCGCCTGCAACTTCATTTACTTGAACCATATCTGGGTTATCTACCAATGATTTAGCTATAATTTCAACTAATTCTTTCATTTAATTACCCCCCAGTAACTACTACTTGCCAGCTTTTTCATCTAATCCTGATTTTGCAAAAATCTTCTTTACAATTTCAGTTGGCTGAGCACCATTCTTTATCCACTGTACAGCTTTTTCTTCATCAAATTTTATAGTAGTTGGATCTGTTGTAGGATTGTAATATCCTAATTCCTCTATAAATCTTCCATCTCTTGGAGATCTTGAATCTGCAACAACAATTCTATAAAATGGAGCTTTTTTTGCGCCCATTCTTCTTAATCTTATCTTTACTGACATATATATCACCTCCTTAACCTTATTTTGTAAAATTACAATTATATTAAAAAGGTAATTTTCCAAACATACCTTTTTTGAACATTTTTTTGTTTCCCATTCCACCAAACTGCTTCATAATTTTTCTCATTTTATCAAAGTCTTTCAGCAGTTTGTTGACCTGTTGTATTGTAGTTCCTGATCCTGCAGCTATTCTCTTTTTCCTCGACGGAGAAGCATTAAGTATCGATGGATTAAGACGTTCATTTGCAGTCATTGACCTTATTATAGATTCTTTTATCCTCAATTCCTTCTCTCCCTGGGAAATATTAGTGTCGTTCAAGACACTTTTATCAACCCCAGGGATTCCAGGCATCATCTCTACAATCTTGCTAAGAGGTCCAAGCTTTTTGGTCTGCTGCATAATGTCAAGAAAATCTTGAAAATCAAAACTCTTGTTGAGCATTTTTTCTCCAAGCTGTTTTGCCTCATCCTTGTCTATAGCCTGCTGAGCTTTTTCTATAAGTGAAAGAACATCTCCCATTCCAAGTATCCTGGATGCCATTCTGTCAGGATGGAACACTTCAAAGTCGTTCATTTTTTCACCTACACCTATAAACTTTATAGGTTTTCCAGTCATGGCACGTATTGAAAGTGCCGCTCCACCACGAGTATCACCGTCGAGTTTTGTAAGTATTACACCCGTTATGTCGAGTTTTTCATTGAAGCTTTCAGCCACATTTACTGCATCCTGTCCTGTCATGGAATCTACAACAAGCATGATTTCTCCTGGATTTACAGCTTCTTTTATATCCTTTAATTCATCCATTAACTTTTCATCTACCTGAAGTCTTCCCGCTGTATCTATTATAACTACATTCAGGCCATTGTTCCTTGCATATTCAACTGCACCTTTTGATATGTCCACTGCACTTACCTTGTCTCCCATGGAGAACACAGGTATATCTATCTGCTTTCCAACCACTTGAAGCTGTTTTATAGCCGCAGGCCTGTATATATCACATGCAACAAGAAGCGGTTTTTTGTTCTTTTTTCTAAGTTCAAGAGCCAATTTCCCACACATGGTAGTCTTTCCTGCTCCCTGAAGTCCTGCGAGCATTATTACTGTGATTCCATCCGGTGAATATACAATTGAACTCTCACTCTTGCCCATCAAATTTGTAAGTTCATCATTTACTATCTTTATTGTCTGCTGACCCGGAGTAAGACTTTTAAGCACTTCTTCACCAAGACACTTTTCACTTACAGACTTTATAAAATTACGTACAACCTTGTAGTTAACATCTGCTTCCAAAAGTGCAAGTTTTACTTCCCTCATAGCTGTCTTTATATCTTTTTCTGAAAGCTTACCTTTTCCCTTAAGCTTCTTCAAAGTATCCTGAAGCTTGGATGCTAATCCTTCAAAAGCCATGTTAATCCTCCTTACTTAATATTATCTTTTATATATTTTTTTATATCACAAATCAATTTTTTATTGCCGGAAGTCTCAACTTCATCGATTTTTTTCATAAGGACTTCCACTTTTTTCTTCATCATCAAACTTTTTTTCATAAGTTCAAGTTTTATCTCATATCCTAAAAGCAATTTATGACATCTTCTTATAATATCATATACAGCCTGCCTGCTGGTACTCGTATGTTCCGATATCTCAGACAATGACAAATCACAATTATAGTAAAGATCCATTATGCTTTTTTGTTTTTCAGTCAACAAATTTCCATATATATCGAGCAACATGGAAAGTTTTATTCTGTCTTCCATGGCACATCGGGAAATCTCCCTTTTCACTTCCTTAACACACCTAAATAATCAACAATCATATAATATCAAAATAAGAATAGGCTGTCAAGTATATTTACTTAACAGTTAATATGAAAAAAGTGCATCGACAAAATCCTTTGGACTAAATTCCTGCAAATCATCTATACCTTCTCCAACTCCTATTAATTTTACGGGTATTCCAAGAGAATGTTTTATTGAAATTACAATTCCACCCTTTGCAGTACCATCCAGTTTCGTAAGTACTATTCCGTCTATTTTGCAAACTTCCATAAACTGCTTTGCCTGCTGAACTGCATTTTGACCTGTAGTCGCATCCAAAACAAGAAGGGTCTCCCTATATGCCTCACTGTATTCTCTTTCAATTACTCTATTTATTTTTCCAAGTTCATCCATCAAATTTTTCTTATTATGAAGTCTTCCTGCAGTATCACATAAAAGAACGTCAATTCCTCTTGCTTTTGTGGCCTGAAGTGCATCAAATATAACAGCAGCCGGATCAGATCCTTCCTGGTGTTTCACAATATCAACCCCTGCTCTTCCACTCCAAACCTCCAGCTGATCTATAGCTGCCGCTCTGAATGTGTCTGCAGCTGCCATAAGTACCTTATAATTTTTGCTTTTGAGTTTTGATGCAATTTTACCTATCGACGTAGTTTTTCCAACCCCATTTACCCCTATTACAAGCATAATTTCAGGAACCTCTACAGGATCAACTGTTCCCTCTTCATCACCGAGTATCTCAACTATAACTTCTTTCAAACAATCACTTATAAGAGAAGGATCTTTTATTTTATTTTCCTTTATCTTCTCCTTTAGTCTGTCTATTATATAAAAGGTTGTATCCACACCTATGTCCGCAGTTATAAGTATTTCCTCAATTTCATCATAGAGATCATCATCTATTGATATCGAACCACTTAAAGCAGATATTATTTTTCCAGTAAAATTATCTTTAGTTTTCGTAAGCCCCTTCTTTAATTTATTCAAAAAACTTTGAAACATAAAATTTCCCTCTTTCTATTCTAAAGTATATTAAGAAAATCTTCCATCAAGATCCACAGACACGATCTTTGATACTCCTTTTTCTTCCATCGTCACTCCATACATGACATCTCCTGCTTCCATAGTTCCTTTTCTGTGAGTCACTACAATAAACTGAGTTCTTTGTGAAAACTTCTTTAAAAACTCTGCATACCTTAAAACATTCACATCATCTAAAGCAGCCTCGATCTCATCGAGTATACAAAATGGCGTCGGCTTCATCTTAAGCACTGCAAATAAAAGAGCTATTGCAGAAAGTCCCTTTTCTCCTCCAGACATAAGATTTATATTTTGAAGTTTTTTCCCGGGAGGCTGTACTGTTATATCTATATTACCTGTGAGCTCATCGCCTGATGCGATCATAAGATCCGCACTGCCACCTTTAAACAATTCCCTGAAAGTTTCATTGAAACTCCCTCTCAGTCTGTTAAAATTCTCCTTGAAAAGCACCTTCATCTTTTTCGTCATTTCTTCTATTACCTTTTTAAGTTCTACAGTACCTTCCTCAAGGTCGTCTTTTTGTGATGTCATAAAATCGACTTTCTGCTTTATAAGTCCGTATTCTTCAATAGCACCAAGATTTACAGAACCTATTTTGGATATTCTTTTCTTGAGATCCTGTATCTCGGACTTAAATTTATTCACGTCTTCTATATGTGACTTATATTCCAATGCCTCTTCATAGCTAATTTCAAAATCTGATTCAAGCCTGGCACCAAGATTTTCGCTTTCCGCACATTCTCTTGCAAGAGAAATCTCAAACTTATGTATATCTTCTTCTTTCTGCTTTATTGAAGATGACAAAGAAACTGACTGCTCATTTAATTCACTTACTCTTTGATTTATTTTTATCCTCTCTGCATTTAAAACATCCATGTCTTTTTCAAATTCTCTGGTGTTCTTATCTATCCCGGATATTTGCAGTTTGTTTTTTTCAATTCTCTCCAAAAATTCCTTTTTACTTTCTGCAAGCCCGCTATTTTCCTTTTCAATACGTGCAATTTTCGATTCAATTTCATTTTTATCAGCATTCAGCCTTTCTTCAAGAACCATTTTATTCGAAAGCCCTTCATCTATCTTGGCCTTCTTTATTCTTGCATTTGTAAGCTCATTTTTGAAGTTGTCTATACTCTTGTTTTTGTTTTTAATTTCATATTCAATTTCTAGTATCTTTTTTTCCCCATCGTCTTTTTGCTTTTTCACGTCATCAAGCTTTCTCATGCTTTCCATACACTCTGAATTCAAATTTTCAATCTCAAGTTTTGAACTCAAAACTTCACTTTTTGAAACATCCACGCTCTTTTTAAGCTTTACATTTTCATTTTCCATGTTCTTTAACTTTTCTCTGAACTTGGCTGCATCTATACTCTTTGAATAAACTTCATCTTTTAAATCAAGATTAGATGCATCAAGTTCTTGCAGCTTACTTTCCTCTGCATCAATTTCAATCTTCAAATTTTTGGAAGTTTCTTCCACAGACTTGATTTTTTTCTTCATTTCATCTATTTCGCGCTTTCTGCCTATTATCCCACTCGAGTGCGACTTTCTGCTTCCTCCTGTAAGCGAACCTCCTGCATTTACTACATCACCGCTTAAAGTTACTATTCTTACAGAATAATTTAACAACTTCGCAATCGCAAGTGCACTGTCAATATCCCGTGCCACAACAGTTCTTCCAAGTACACTTTCAACTGCATTTTTAAAACAGTCATCATAAGCTACAATGTCACTTAAAATTCCAAGATAACCATCCATCCCGCAGGCACGTGTACTTATAGAAGCCTTTCTACCCTTAATTATATTAAGTGGAAGAAAGGTAGCTCTTCCAATATTGTTGGATTTCAAATGTTTTATAAGATTTTTTGCTATAACTTCGTCTTTAGTTATAATATTTGAAATTGAGGCACCAAGTGCAATTTCAACTGCTGTTTCAAACTGTTTATCTACTGTTATTATATCCCCAAAAATAAAGCAGCTGTTTTCAGGAACCTTAACTTTCCTCGAAGCTATGTTACCCATGAGTATCTTTGACGCACGATTGTAACCTTCATGCTGCTTCTCAAGATTTAAAAGCATACTGCACCCTGCAGTAAGTCTCATATACTCTCCATTTAATTTTTTTAATTCCTGGCTGGATTTTTTGAAACATCTTTTAAGCTCGGATATTTTCTTTTTGTTTTCCTCTATGAGGTTGTTTCTATTTTCTATAGTTTCTTGTATTTCCATTATTTCCAATTTAAATTTAGTCATGGTTGCAAGATTTATCTTTATGGAATTTTCATAGTCAACACATATGCCTTCTACATACTCTTTTTTCTCCTGTGTTTTTGCTATATTTTCCTTAAGGGAAGAAATTTTGTTTTTTATACCTGATATCGAACTCAAGTACTCTATTTGATTGTCTTTTAAAGTTTTTATCAAGCCATCCCTGCCAGTGGCGTTCTTCATGAAATCATTCAAAATATTATTTTTATCTTCTATACTGCTCGAAAGTTCATTTTGAATCTTTTTAAACTTTGAGATGTCCTTCATCAGTATATTTTTCTGATTATTTATATCTGCAAGTTTGTTCTTTAAAATTTCATGTTCTCTGATGTTTTTTTCAATAGTTGAGTTGGCTGAGGATATTTTTTCTTTAAGTATATTTATATCCGAATCAAGTTTCTGAAGTTTTGACACAAAATCATAACGGCTTTTTTCGATAAAAGTTCTTTTTTCATCCAGCCTTTCGATCTCACCTGTGAACTTATCTACATCTTTCTTAATCACAGAATACCTTGAATTCAATCTTTCCATCTCAGCCTTGGCTGTATTTATTTTTTTATTAATATCATCTATCTTGATTTTTGCATTGTCCATTGAATTGACAATCATGTTTATTTCTTTTTCCTTCAACCCTTCGGAAAGTTTTAGAAATTCGCTTGCTTTCTCATTTTCATATTTTAAAGGCTCAAGCCTTTCCGCATAAGTTGACAATATATCCTGTATTCTAGTAAGATTTTCTCCTGTATTTTTAAGTTTCTTTTCCGCTTCTTCTTTTCTTGATCTGAATTTTACTATGCCTGCCGCTTCTTCAAGAATTCCACGTCTTTCCTCTGGTCTTCCGCTTAGTATGGCATCTATCCTGCCCTGGCCTATTATGGAATATCCTTCCTTCCCTATACCAGTATCCATAAATAGCTCGTTTATGTCCTTTAACCTGCATTTCGTATTGTTTATGTAATATTCACTTTCTCCTGACCTGTACAATCTTCTAAGTACAGTAACAGAAGAATATTCAATAGGCAATGATTTATCTTCATTGTCCAATGTAAGTGAAACCTGACAGAGACCAAGTGGTTTTCTAAACTGGGTTCCTGAAAATATAACATCTTCCATTCTTCCGCCCCTCAAGTTCTTCACACTCTGCTCTCCAAGCACCCACTTCACTGCATCGGAGATATTGCTTTTTCCACTCCCATTCGGCCCTACAATAGCTGTTATGCCTTTTGTAAGTTTCAGTTCCGTCCTGTTGGCAAATGATTTAAATCCTCTTATTTCAATACTTTTTAAAAACATATATACATACCTATATTCCAAAAAGCAGTGGAAGCAAACCTATTATAAATATAAATACTATAAGCACCGCAAAAATTTTTGTCGCTTTCTCCCTGGTGTTTTTTCTCATATATTACACACTCCTTTACACGAATCACAAATATTTTTCATATATTGTTTCAAGGACACTACTTCTTTGCTTCTACCGAAATCTAGGCATAAACAGCCATCTCCAACATTTTTACTTTGAATTACAGAAATATGCTGCGATTTAAAAACTTTTTCAACCACGTGAAAAAACCTTTTTCCATCTGCATATAACTTGGATATATCTTTAGGATTTATTTTCACCTCAATGCCATCAAAATCCGCCTTGCTCAATGCCTCTTTCAGCATATCATTGTATAAGCTTCCAAGAACAAGTTCTTTAAATGCAGGATGGAACGGTCCTGCTACAACCTCCGAACCCAAATTTATCTCTTTTGTAGGCTGAAGCCCAACTCTTATTACATTTACATGATTTGTAACTAGCATTGAATATAAAACTTTGCTTATCAACACAGCATCATTCAGGCTGTATGGACTGTAACTGCCATTTTTATACATACTCTCTATTGGAGTATTTTTTATAACAAGTGCAGGATATATCCTGTATATATCCGGTTTCATAGACATAGATGCACTTACCGTATATACGTCTTTCTTGAAATCATCACCTGGGAGTCCAAGCATAACCTGATGCCCAAGTGTAAAACCATATTCCTTTATAAGAGAAGACGCACGCACTACATCTTCTGCAGAGTGTCCCCTTCCCGAATTTTTAAGTACATCCTCATCCAGGGATTGGACCCCAAGTTCTATGACATCAACCCCATAATACCTTAGATTGTCTAAAATCTTTCTGTCTATATAGTCAGGCCTTGTAGATAAATGTATTAAATCCACAAGTCCCATATCCTTATACTGTTTTGCAACCTTCAAAAGTTCACTTTGCTTTTCAATATCAATCGCAGTGAAACTCCCCCCGAAGAAAGATATTTCAATACAAGCATTCCTATCTATAGTTTTCAAATACATCTCTATAGTGTTTTTCGTAAATTCTGGATCTACTTCTTGAACACTTCCTGTTATCTTAGTCTGATCGCAAAAAACACAATTATGGGGACATCCTTTATTAGGTACAAATATTGGAATTATATAATGAGCCTTTCCCAAAAAAACACCTCCAAAAGCATCTTAAATTTATTTCATATTGTTAAGTGCCCTATAGGCAGCATCCTGCTCAGACTGTTTCTTGCTGTAACCAGATCCATTTGCAAGAACTCTATTGTCTACAGATACTTTAGTATAAAACTTTCTCCTATGAGGAGGGCCCTCGAATTTAACAAGCTCATACTCAATTTCAACTTCACCATTTTGCTGCATTACCTCTTGAAGCTTTGTTTTATAGTCAAGCACTATTTCATCCTTCACAGCTTTTTCTATGATATCAATGAAATTTTGTATAATAAACTCATCAACCTTTTTATAGTCATTATCTATATAAAAAGCTGCAATTACAGCTTCGACACAATCTGCAAGTATTGAAACACGCTCCCTTCCTCCTGTCATTTCCTCGCCCTTGCTCATCCTTATGTACCTTCCAAGTTCCCACTTTTTGGCTACTTCATAAAGGGAACTTTCACATACTATAATTGATCTTTTCTTTGTAAGAACTCCCTCTGGTTCATCCGGGTAATTTAAAAAAAGATATTCCGATATAGCCAGTTGAAGAACTGCATCCCCTAAAAACTCAAGCCTCTCATTAAACTTTATAAATTTGCTTCCATTTGCATAAGAGCTATGGGTAATCGCCGTTTCAAGAACTTTCCTATTTTTAAACTTTACCTTTAACTTATTTTCCAGTTTTTCCAAATTGCCTGAATAGCTTTCCATTTTATTCTCCTTCTGAAGTTTATTCTTCAGTCTGTTCCAATGAACAAATTCAAGAATAAACTACGTTTCATTATAAAATTAAAGTCCCAATTCACAATCTGGAGTCGGGACTTTAATTACTTGATTAATCCTCTATATCCGTATGGGCTTTTATGTACTCAACTACATCCCCTACAGTAGAAATTTTTTCTGCTTCTTCATCTGGTATCTCCAAATCAAACTCTGTTTCAAGAGCCATTATAAGTTCAACTATATCGAGTGAATCCGCTCCAAGATCATCTACAAAAGATGAATCCATCTTTATCTCATCTTCACCTATTCCAAGCTGATCAGCTATTATTTTTTTTATTTTTTCAAAAATCATAATTTCGCCTCCTAAAAATTTATACATAATTAATATTACACAAATATCTTATACCGTCAATATGAATTACAACTTATTTTCAACTAGTATAATTATATTATGCTCCTTTTAAATTATTCTAATTGATTATCATAGGACATATTCTCTATTTCACGGCTTATTTTTTCTATAACTGAATTTTTTACACATTTTTTAGCCTCTGCAATTGCATTTTTAAATGCCTTTGAATCAGAACTGCCATGTGCTTTTACACATACACCTCTCGAGCCCAAAAAAGCAGAACCGCCGTATTCTGTATAATCGAATCTTTTCTTCAAATTTTTGAATACACCTTTCATGAGAAGTGCACCAATTTTTGAAAAAGCAGACTTCATCACTTCTTCTTTCAATATTTTAGCCATGTTAAGCGCCGTACCCTCATACATCTTTAAAATTGTATTTCCTACAAAGCCGTCACATACAAGTATCTGAATATTTCCATCAGTTACATTTCTTGGTTCTATATTTCCTGCAAAATTCAAATTTGAATCTTTTAAAATCTTATACACTTTTTTGGAAAGTTCATTTCCTTTTTCCTCTTCTTCACCTATGTTTACAAGACCCACGGAAGGATTCTTTATTCCAAGCACATTTTCAAGATAAACCATGCCCATCATGGCAAATTGAACAAGATACTTTGGTTTGCAGTCAACATTTGCTCCAGCATCCACAATCATAAATTTCCCATTTTTCCCAGGAACAACTGGTGCGAGTGCAACTCTGTCAACTCCTTTTATCCTGCCGACTATAAGAGATGCTCCCGTCATAAATGCACCAGTACTACCTGCAGATACGACAGCTTCCGCCTCTCCACACTTTACAATCTGAAGCGCCTTAACAAGGCTTGAGTCTTTCTTTCTTCTAACTGCCATCACAGGATGTTCATTTGTGCTTATAACTTCACGTGCATCTACAACATTTATCCTGGACTTGTCATAATTATACTTTTCAAGTTCCCTGTATATTTCTTCTTTTTTACCTGTTATTATAATTTCAAGCTCTTTGTCTTCAAGAGCAGCTACGGCACCAGCCACTGTGGAAGATGGTGCAAAATCTCCACCCATTCCATCCAAGACAATCTTCATCTACTCACATCCTTACTGATTATGCTTCCAATTCAGCTTCAATTATAACACATAAGCATTAGTCAAAAATGGATTTAAAGTCAAAAAAAGAAAGCCTGCCGACTTTCTTTTACTATTTTGCAACCGAAACAACTTCTTTACCATTATAATAACCACAATTCTTGCAGACTCTATGAGCAAGTTTCATTTCGTGACATTGTGGGCATTCTACAATTCCTGGTAGAGATACTTTGAATGTCTGTGCTCTTCTATTATTTCTTCTTCCTTTTGATGTCTTTCTTGCTGGACTCGTCATAGTCAAAACACCTCCTTAATCATCTGAAAACATATCTTTCAGCTTTGCCCATCTTATATCAGTTTCAGCCTTCTCACAACTGCAGGTGGATTTATTCAAATTAACACCGCATCTTGGGCACAGGCCGCTACAGTCATCACTACATAACCTTTTTATAGGCAAAGTCAATATAATATTATTCTCAATCACTTCAGTAACATCTATGCTGCTATCATCAATGAAAATCAAATCATCTTCATTTTCATCGGTATTTTTCCCGTCTGTAAATTTTTCATTTATGTTTATATTTACAGTATAAGGAAATTTATCCAAGCATCTTGAACAAGTAAGCTCAAGGACAGCATTAACTTTACCATCCAGTAAAAATATATCTCCCACTTTTTTCAAAACTCCAGAAAAGTTTATTGAATTTAAAACACCAATATATTCACTGCCGTCATAAAAACTCTTTTCATCCAAAGTAATATGTAGGTCTTCTTCAAGATTATCCTTGTTGAGTAGATCAGATATATCTAATTTCATAATGCTCACCTCTACATGTTAACCACAATTTATTATATAGAGATGAGCATTAAAAGTCAAGATTTATTTAACTTTGGACTTCATGCTTTTGTTATTTCCTGGGTATCCCTTGCTATCATAAGCTCTTCATTAGTTGGAATACACAATACTTTAACCTTTGAGTCATCGGCACTTATTTCTGCTGGTTCTCCCGCTACATCGTTTTTCTTTTTATCAATCTTTATTCCAAGATAGCCAAGTCCACTGCATATTGTCTCCCTTGCATAAGACGAGTTCTCTCCAAATCCTGCAGTAAATACTATACAGTCAACTCCGTCTAAAACAGCAGCATATGCACCTATTACTGATTTTACCCTGTAGAAGAATACATCCAGTGCAAGTTTTGCTCTCTTGTCTCCTTTATCTGCAGCTGATATAATATCTCTGAAATCACTACTTATTCCCGATATTCCAAGTATTCCAGATTTTTTATTCATTAAAGCGTCCACTTCATCAACAGACATGTCTGCTGTTTTTTGCAGGAATGGAACTACTGCTGGGTCTATATCTCCGCATCTTGTTCCCATGCATATACCTGCCAGAGGGGTAAATCCCATGCTTGTATCTATGGACTCTCCATTTTTAACTGCACATATACTTCCACCATTTCCGAGATGACATGTTATTGTTTTAAGCGATTTTATATCTTTTCCAAGCATTTTAGCTGCTTCCCTTGAAACGAATCTGTGGGAAGTACCATGAAAACCATATTTTCTCACTCCATATTTCTCATATAATTCATATGGAACTGCATAAGTATAGGCATAATCCGGAAGTGTTTGATGAAATGCAGTATCAAACACTGCTACCATAGGTGTATCCGGCATAAGTTCCTTGCATGCATTTATGCCTATAAGGTTTGGACCATTGTGAAGAGGTGCAAGTTTTATGCAGTCTTCTATTGCTTTTATTACCTCATCGTCAATTAAAACAGACTTCGCATACTTTTCTCCGCCATGTACAACTCTGTGTCCTACAGCTGAAATCTCGGACATATCCTTTATTACTCCATAATTTTTGTCTACAAGTGCATTCAGAACCAATTTTATTGCTACCTTGTGGTCTTTCATAGGCTGTTTTATAATATTTTTTTCTCCGTTTACCTTGTGAGTTAATACGGAACCTTCTATTCCTATTCTCTCAACAAGTCCTTTAGCAAGTACACTCTCATCTTCCATATTTATAAGCTGATACTTCAAAGATGAACTTCCACAGTTTATTACTAAAACTTTCATATACTACCTCTCCTTATTTTAATTTTCTAAGTCCTGTTATTTTACTGATGCCTGTGCCTGTACTGCAGTTACTGCTACAACATTTACTATATCATCCGAGCTGCATCCTCTGGAAAGGTCGTTTATAGGCTTTGCAAATCCCTGACATATAGGTCCTATAGCTTCTGCCTTGGCAAATCTTTGAACAAGCTTGTATCCTATGTTTCCTGCTTGAAGCTCTGGAAATACAAGTACGTTTGCCTGACCTGCAACAGGACTTCCTGGTGCTTTTAGGTTTGCTACTTCTTCTACCAGCGATGCATCAAGCTGTAATTCTCCATCTATCTTAAGATCCGGTGCCATCTGCTTTGCAAGTTCAGTTGCATTTCTAACTTTATCTACAACTTCATGCTGTGCACTTCCCTTTGTAGAGAAAGAAAGCATTGCTATTTTAGGATCCATTCCACAAAGTTCTTTCGCAGTTTTTGCAGTACTTACAGCTATTGCTGCCAGTTGTTCTGTACTAGGATTAGGATTTACTGCACAGTCTGCAAATAAAAGCATTCCGTTGTCACCATAAGTACAGTTTGGAACCTCCATCATAAATATGCTGGAAACTACTGAAGTTCCTGGTGCAGTTTTTACAATCTGAAGACCTGGTCTTAAAAGATCTCCTGTAGTATGTATTGAACCGGAAACGAGTCCATCTGCATCTCCCATCTTTACCATCATAGTTGCAAAGTAAAGAGGGTCTCTTACTATTTTATCCGCTTTTTCAGGCGTCATTCCTTTTTTCTTTCTTAATTCATAAAATTCATTTGAATACTTTTCAAGTTTTGGTGAAATTTCAGGGTCTTCCAGTTCAACTCCAGTTAAATCAACCCCCAATTTAGCTGCCTTTGCCTTTATAGTGTCAATGTTACCAACCATCACCAAATTTGATATTCCATTTTTTATTATTTTCTCACTTGCTTTTATGTTCCTCTCTTCTTCTCCCTCGGCCAGCACAATTTTCTTTTTGTCTGTTTTTGCCTTGACCCATATTTGTTTCATCAATTTCATTTTCGTTTCTCCCTTCAATTGTTAAATTAATAAAAATAACATATAGTTATAATATAATACTTTTTGGACATATATTTCAATAAATAATATTTAAAATCTTTATTTTTTCTTCAAATATTTTAGCTGTTACACTAATTATTTTAATCTGTTATAATAATTATACATGAAAAATTATGCGATCACAAAAAAAATTGGAGGATTGATGTTATAAATGAAAACAATCGGAATCGTAGCTGAATACAATCCTTTTCACAATGGCCACATATATCAAATAAACAGCGCCAGAGACATAACAAAGTCCCAGGGAACAGTTGCGGTGATAAGCGGCAACTTTGTTCAGAGGGGTTTACCGTCTATACTAGACAAATGGCATAAAACAGAATTGTGTCTTATAAATGGAATTGATCTTGTAATAGAACTACCTGCCTTGTACAGTATATCCTCCGCAGAATTTTTTTCTTTTGGAGCCGTAAGCCTTCTGAATTCTCTTGGTGTTATTGACAGCATATCTTTTGGAAGTGAATGTACCGATATTAAAATTTTGACTCTTATATCGGAAATTCTAGTTGAAGAACCTCTGGAATTCAAAGTTCTATTAAAAAAACAATTAAAATCCGGAGCGTCATATGCATCTGCAAGATCTTTTTCACTAGAAAAATTTATAAATAGGTATTATCCATCATATTCAAAATACGATATAAAAAAAATTATTTCATCTTCAAACAACATACTTGCAATAGAATATATAAAAAGCTTGAAAAAACTCAAAAGCAATATAAACATTGTTCCTGTAAAAAGAAAGGGTGCATCTCATTCAAGCCTTGAAACAGAAGGCTGTTTTTCAAGCGCTTCAGCTATAAGAAATATTTTAAAATCCAATAAATCCATAGAAGGCATAAAAACCAGTCTTCCAGATTGCACCTACAGTCTTCTAAAAAAATTCCATGACTCAGGTTTTGACTTTTCCCTGGAAAACAAAATGGTTCCTTATATAAAATACAAATCTCTCTTCGACACAGATAGCCTCTCAACGCTCCCAGATGCCACAGAAGGAATAGAGAACAGAATACTGGAATCCATAAACAAGGGAACCTCCTACGACAGTATAGTAAAACTTGCAAAAACAAAACGGTATACATACAGCAGAATAAGCAGGATACTATGTCAGTTTTTTCTTGGGTTTGATAAGTTCGATATTTTAAATCTTTCAAAAATGAGCTGTCCTTATGCCCGTGTCCTCGGCTTCAACAAAACCGGCAGACAAATACTAAAAGAAGCTAGCAAAAAATCATCAATACCTATATACACCCGTTTTCCAAAAAATACTCCATCAAGTCCAGTCTTGAAAATTGACACTGCATCAACAAGAGCCTACAGTCTTTTAAACGAATCCTCCAACTTCAACCTGGACTACAAAAAAAGCGTCATAGTATACAGCTAGTTGAAATTTTTAATGAATAAGTACTACTCCCTACTAATATAATTTAAATATATTAATTTTGTGATTTCACTTAAAAAGCAGGTGGTTTTATTCATGGATGTGTTGTTTTATGCAGTACTCGCTTCTCTTGTTATTGCTATGGCCTTTATAATAAAAGATCGTAATTTATTTATCACTTTAGCATGTTCAATCTTAATAATACAAATATTGGTATCCCCTAAAGTATGTATGGACGGAGCCATAGATGGAGCCGCCCTGTTTTTCTACAAAGTGTTTCCTTCTTTGTTTTCCTTTTTAATAGTCTCAAATGTTATAATAGGCTGCAATGGTATAACCATATATTCAAAATTTTTCGGTAAAATACTATGTCGTCCTTTAAGACTTCCTAAAAGCTGCAGTTTTTCAATTGTAATAAGCATATTATGCGGATATCCATTGGGTGCAAAATACGCCTGTGACCTGTATGCTCAAAATGAAATAGACAAAGGTACTCTGCAGCGGCTTTTAAACATAGCCTCCAACTCAAGTCCTCTATTTATACTAGGTTCTGTCGGAATATCAATGTTTAAAAATTCAGACATAGGCTATTTGCTACTTCTCTCAAATTTAATTTCGTGTATGATTATGGGATTAATACTTCCTGCAGATAACAGATTTAAAGCTTCAAAAAACAAAATGATAACTGCTAAAAACAACAGGAATATAGGGAAAATATTTAAAGACAGCATAGAAAACTCTATAAAGACATGCCTTTCAATTGGTGGGTTTGTAACTGTTTTTTCCGTTGTAAACAACATTCTTGTAAATAATTCACTATTCAATTTTGCAATATTAAAAATTTCTAAAATTATCGGATCATCACAGGATTTAACATCAGGTACGATTTTAGGAATGATAGAAATGACAAATGGATGCAATCTGGTATCCTCCTCAAATGCAGGTATACATGCCAAAATAGCCATAGTGAGCTTTCTATTTACATTCAGTGGATTTTCAATTATATCCCAAGTATATTCATTTACTTATAAATTTAAAGTTTCCATGGTAAAATACATATGCAGAAAATTCATCCATGGACTTATATGCTCAGGTACAAGCCTCTTAATCTTTGTAATTTATGAAAGATTTAGCTCCATTGAAACATTCTTCTACTTTTATGGTTTTGCCTACTATAAAATAAATATATTTATATCTGCTATTTTTTTAATGATGTTTCCAGTATTTGTATTCAAGCTAAAAAATTTATTTTTTCATGTTTCTTAGTTCCTCTATGTTTTCTCTTATAGCATTTGTATCCATTTTTATACTTCCATCGAGATTGTCCACAAAACTTTGAAGCTGAACCTTGAGAGATGAGATCATTTCCTTTCCTTTCATGTCTATCTCATTATCAAGTTGTTTCAATATATCACTTGCGTAATCTACAGACCCCAAACGTATTGCCCTTGCGTTCTTCTTTGCAGAAGATATTATTTCCGCCGCTCTTTTATTTGCTTCTTTGGTTACATCATGATTTTCTATCTGACGTCTCAATATGTTTATATTTTCTTTTTTCATACTGTCAGCTTCTTTTATGGCATCGCTTAATATTCTTTCCTTCTCATCAACTATCCACTGCGCTTTCTTAAGTTCAGCCGGAAGGCAGTTAAGTATTTTTTCCAAAACATCCATGGCCTCTTTTTTATTGACCATTACTTTTCCTGTCATAGGTACTTTTGAAGATGTTTCTATAATTTCCTCCAGATACTCCAATAACTTGATAGTCTCCATTACTCTTCCTCCTAAGGGCAATTAACTTTATTGCGATTCTCTTTTATTCTCTCCACTATGTCTGGGATAATTTCGTCAGGCACAAGCCCTTCTATGCATCCACCAAATGCAGCTACCTGTTTCACAGCCGATGAACTCAAATATGAATTTTCACTGCTTGCCATCATAAACATAGTTTCTATGTTGTCAAAGAGCTTCTTATTTATAAAGGCCATCTGAGATTCATATTCAAAATCAGATATCGTCCTAAGTCCTTTTACTATAATACTTATATTATTTTTTCTCATAAAGTCAGTCAAAAGTCCCGAAAATATCTCAACACGCACATTTTTGATGTCTTTTATAGTCCTCTTTATCATCTCAACTCTTTCATTATTATTAAAAAGTCCTTTTTTATCCGGATTAACTGAAACTACAACTATTAACTCATCAAATATCTTTGAACACCTTTTTATTATATCAATATGCCCATTTGTAACAGGATCGAAACTTCCAGGATATATTGCCTTATTCACTTCAACAATCCTCCCCGACTTTTCTATAAACACAAACGGTAGTTTTACCGTACTTCCTACTATCGTTCAAAGGAATCGCATGCGTTCCCTTGTATATGTCTTCTCTTGTATCTATTTTGGTCATTATTATGCCATTATCTTTTAAGAGATTATTATCGTCTATTATTTCAACAGCTCCAGGAATCATATTTTTTCTGTAAGGTGGATCTATGAATATCAAGTCAAACTTGACTTCTTTTTTTGCAAATTCCGTAAGTGCTCCATAAGAATCTTTATTAAAGCAAGTACACTTGTCTTCAAATCCCAGTGAACTTACATTTTGCTTAAGTATGGAAAATGTTTCACTGTTTTGGTCTACAAGGAAACAATGTTTAGCCCCCCTGCTAACAGCCTCAAGTCCCAAACTTCCCGTTCCTGCAAACGCATCAAGAACAACCGCATCAGGCACTTTCATCTGAAGAATATTGAACATGGCTTCCTTGACTCTGTCTAAAGTGGGCCTTGTTGTAGCATATCCTTCAGGTGACATCAATTTTCTTCCTTTGGCAAGTCCCGCAATTATTCTCATAAATATTCCTCCCTGGCAACACGTTATGTATATTATCTATAATATTTTAACATAAATTTGTGTCTTTAACAAAAATTAATTAAAGCAAATATACTTTGATGTTCTTTCAAGCCCCTGAAGCATTTCTTCCTTGATTTTTTGATCTTCTTCAGATCGGCTTTCTATAAGTTTCCTGGCTTCAAAATTTGCTGCCTTGAATACATTTATATCTTCTACAAAATCTGAAATTACAAGTCCATCCTCTCCATGTTGTCTGAATCCAAATATTTCTCCCCCACCTCTTATTTTCAAATCCTGCTCTGCTATAAAAAAACCATCCGTACTGCTTTTCATAATATTCATCCTTTTTCTTATTATATCATTCTTTATATCAGCTAAAAGTATACAATAGGATTTGTACTTTCCCCTTCCAACTCTCCCTCTCAGTTGATGAAGTTGTGCAAGCCCGAATCTTTCGGAGTTCTCTATTATAATAAGTGAAGCATTTGGAACGTTTATCCCAACTTCTATTACAGTTGTAGATATTATTACTTTTGTTTTTCCTTCCTTGAACTTGTTCATTATTTCATCTTTCAAAGCTGGTGCCATTTTTCCATACAATATATCTACATCTATATTCCTGAAATAAGTATCTTTGAGCTTTTCGTAAAGTTTTTCAACAGATGCAAGTTCATCGCTCTCGCCTTTTTCCACAAGAGGACAAACTATGTAAACCTGTCTTCCATTTTTTATCTCCTTTAACGCAAATTCATAAGCCTTTCTTTCAAACTTCATATCAATATAACAGGTTTCTATTTTCTGTCTGCCTGGAGGAAGTTCGTTTATCACAGATACATCAAGATCTCCATACATATAAAGTGTGAGTGTTCTTGGAATAGGTGTGGCCGTCATTACAAGGATATCTGAGTTTTTACCTTTTTCAAGCAGCTTGTTTCTCTGCATGACTCCAAATCTATGCTGTTCATCGGTAACTATAATACCAAGCTTTTTAAATTCAACATCTTCTTCTATAAGGGCATGAGTTCCTATTACAAGATCTATAGTTCCATCCTGGATTTTCTTTTTTATATCTTCCTTTTCTTTCCTTGTACTGCTTCCACACAACAATGCAATACTCACATTGAACTTTTTAAAAATCAAATTGCTGTCCGTATAATGCTGTCTTGCAAGTATTTCAGTAGGTGCCATCAGTACAGCCTGAAACCCGTTTTTTATAACATTAAAAATTGCAATCAAACATATTATAGTCTTTCCACTTCCAACATCTCCCTGAAGAAGCCTATTCATTCTAAAAGGTTTTTTCTCATCTATTAGTATTTCCCTCATAACTTTGTTTTGGGATTCTGTAAGTTCAAATGAAAGTGAATCTCTAAGTCCAACGAGTTCCCTGGAAATTTTGAAAGCTGTTCCATTCCTGTTTTTATTGTAATACTCCTTCACCATGAGAATTTTCAATGAATAGGTAAAAAGTTCTTGAAATTTAAGCCTTCTCCTTGCTTCCTTCAACAATTTTACACTTGAAGGCGAATGAATTTCACGAAGTGCGGAATCCATACTAAAAAGTTTATATTTTTTTACAATCCACAAAGGCAAATTTTCTTCAACTTTTATCTTTGAAAGTACATGCGATATCAATTTTACAAGCATATTGTTTGTAATTCCGCTTTTAAGAGGATATATCGGAAGTATTCCCCCTTCTGATACTTTTTTAGAGTCCTCTTCAACCTTTACTGGATTCATTATGCTTATACTTCCTCTAAACTCCTGAAGCTTTCCAACTATCGTATAATTTGAGTTCACAACAAACTTTCTTTTCATATAGGGCTGGTTGAACCACTTTCCAAGAAACGTACCGTCTTCATTTTCAAACACTATAGTCGTTATCACCCTTCCAGTTTTAGTCCTTATATCTCTCCCTATGGACTTTACGGTACAGTTAAGTATAACTTTACCATTTCCATTTCCCACATTGTCGTAGGTACATACATTTCTATAATCACGTGGAAAATACAGAAGTAGATCAAGTATTGTAAATATACAGCATTTGTTCAAACTTTCCTCCGTTTTCGGACCTACACCTTTCAAATTTCCAACAGCATCATAAACATTCATAAAATCACCCGACCCTTTATACTACAAAATAAAAAAAGCCGTATCATGGCTTTTTCTATTCAACCGAAACTATAAAATAATAGAGCGGCTGTCCTCCATTATAACTCTGAACGTCCATATCCGAATATTTTTCTTCTATACCTGATACAAATTCATCAACACGTTCAGTATCACATTCACTTCCATAGTAGATGCTTACAAGATCTTTATCTTCATCTGACATTTTATCTATTATTTTTGTGCACACTTCAAACATGTCAGATCCAGACTCAATTATCTTTCCTTCTACAATTCCAATTATATCGCCCTTTTTAATCAACTTTCCATCCATATCCGTATCACGTACCGCATAAGTTACAAATCCAGTGTCAACCTGTTTTATAGATTCCTCCATGGATTTTGTATTAGCCTCAACATCAAGATCGGAATTAAAGGATGTAATGGCAGTTATCCCCTGAGGCATAGTTTTTGCCGGGACTATTATCACATTCTTGTCGCTCAATTCGCAAACCTGTTTTGCCGCCATGAATATATTTTTATTGTTTGGAAGTACAAATATATTTTCGGCATTCACTTTTTGAACAGCCTCAAGTATATCCTGTGTGCTTGGATTCATCGTCTGTCCGCCTTCCACAATATAGTCCGCACCAAGATCCTTGAATATGTTTTTAAGTCCTTCTCCGATAGTTATACAAACAAAACCGTATTTTTTAATCTCTTTCTGTTCGTCATCATATTTTTCTTGATTTTTTTGAGTATGCCCATCTATACCAAGGACATGCCTGTGTTCCTCTCTCATGTTGTCTATTTTTATTCTAGAAAGTTCTCCAAGCTTTACCGCTTGTGACAGTACCCATCCAGGATCATTCGTATGTATGTGAACCTTTATTATGCCATCGTCACTTACAACCACCATTGAATCCCCAATGCCAGACAATCTTGCCTTGAACGCATCTGAATCGGCATCCGAATGGATTAAAAATTCAGTGCAGTAGCCATATTTTATATCATCATCATTTATATTTTTAACTGCTGATTCTACATTCGAACTTTCAAATTTCTCAAGTTCAACATCCGAAACTCCATCTCTCAAAGCTGCATACATTCCCTCAAGTATTACAAGAAGGCCTTTTCCTCCTGAATCAACAACATTCGCCTTTTTCAAAACGGGAAGCATTTCAGGAGTTCTATCAAGCACCTCACTGCATCGTTTGCATACTTCCTCTAGGAGCATGGTAATATTGCTTTCATTGGATTTCAATGCGCACTTGCCTGCAGCTCCTATTATAGTCAGTATTGTACCCTCTGTAGGTCTCATAACAGCTTTGTATGCAAATCTTGCTCCTTCGGATATACTTTGTGCAAACTCAGTTGAATCCACTTCGTTTTTTCCTTCAAGACCTTTTGCAATGCCTCTCAATATTTGTGAAAGTATAACACCTGAATTTCCTCTTGCGCCCATAAGTGCACCTTTTGCCAGTCTTTTTGCCATCCGCCCCAGAGATTCATCTTTCATTTCACTTATCTCCAACACAGCCGCTTTCAACGTCATGGACATATTACTTCCTGTATCCCCATCCGGTACAGGAAAAACATTAAGCGAATTTACAATATCTTTCTGCTCGCAAAGTGCATTGCTTGCACTTGCCATCATATTGTAAAAACAATGTCCATCTATCTTTAAGTAATCCATTTTTATAAATTCCTCCCTAGATTCTAACACCTTGAACATTTACTGTAATAGTAGAAACTTTAAGTCCTACATAATTTTCTATATTATATTTTACCTTCTGTATTATATTTTTTGCAATTACAGATATCTTTGTTCCATATTCCACCATTATATAAAGTTCCACAAGGAGTTCGTTGTCTTTTGAACGCACCTTTACCCCTCTGCTCAAGCTCTCTCCTTTTATGAGTTCCCAAAGGCCGTCCTTTGCATTTTTAGATGCCATTCCAACTACACCATAACATTCCATAGTAGATATTCCAACTATGTTTGCAACACTTTCCTCTGAATAATCAATCTGTCCCATTTCGCCTTCAATGCTTCCTATCATATTCGAACCTCCTTTTATACTATAGGTTTTATATAAACATATTTTATATTAAATAAAATATTAATTCAAGAAAATATCCGCCGGACTAAAAAAATCTGACGGATATTTAAAACTATTCCATTATTTTTCAGACAGTCTGCGACCCTTACGCCACCTTAAATTTATCGATAACTCGAGCATTTTCCATCCCATACTATACTTCTATAATTTTCAGGATAAGTATCTCCCTCCGTACTTATTACAAGTATTCTCGAATCTCCATCCAGCTTTAATTTTTCTCTGGCATCTTTAAATTCATCCTTTTGAAGAATAAGACTCAATAATCCCATACCAGCAGCACCAGATTCGCCGGATACAATTTTCTCATCTCCATCAAGCGGATTTGCAAGTATTCTCATTCCCCTTGCAGATACATAATCGTCACAGGATGCATATGCCGAAGAATAATCTCTGAGTATTTTCCATGAGATAGTATTCGGCTCTCCACAAGCAAGCCCCGCCATAATAGTTTCCATGTCACCCGTTACAGGATGTATTTTCCCATCGCCTAAAGAAGCTGACTTATATATGCAGGCCGCAGTACTAGGTTCCACAATTACAGATATCGGACTGTCATTTGAGTATGTATTCACAAGATAACCAAGCATAGCTCCTGCAAAAGACCCAACTCCAGCTTGAAGGAAGACATGCGTAGGCTTGTCATATCCTAATTCTTCAATTTGGGTATATGCTTCATCCATTATTGCGGTATACCCCTGCATAATCCACGTTGGGATTTCTTCATAACCCTCCCAGGCAGTATCCTGAACCATAATTCCACCAATATTGTCTGCAACTTTCTTTGCATATCTTACGGCATCATCATAATTCATGTCAGTCACACTTGCCTCTGCCCCTTCTTTTTTTATATTGTTCAATCTATCAAGAGCTGAACCTTTGGGCATATACACTATCGATCTGAACCCGAATTGTCTTGCAGCCCATGCAACTCCTCTTCCATGATTTCCATCCGTAGCTGTTACAAATACAAGATCCCCAAGCTTGTCTTTTACTTTACGGGAACTTAAAACTTCAAAACTTGCATCTTTTATATCTATTCCAAGTTTGCTGCATATGCACTTGCTTATGGCATAACAACCTCCAAGAGCCTTAAATGCATTCAATCCAAATCTCTTTGACTCATCTTTTACATATATATCTTTAACTTTAAAATATCCTGCAAGGTTTTTAAGTTCTACAAGTGGTGTCAGTTCATATTTAGGGAAAGTTTCAAAAAACCTTCTGACACTCTGTGCATTTTCTCTTGAAAGAAAATTTGTATAGCATATGCCGTCCTTTACAACCTTGTTTCTATCATTATATATTATATCTATATCCTTGCCGCAATTCATTTTATTAATCCCCCTCTAAAAATAAGATTTTAAATATTGGCCAAATCAGGTTCAGTAATAATTAACTATTATTACTATAATAATATATTATAATATGAATTTAGAATAATACAAGGTACAAATCCAAAAATTGACTATATTATTTGAGCTTTTTTTAATTTATATATAAATAATAGCCTGTATTTTTTAAAATATATTAAAACAGATTTAAATAAAATAAAAGCGTTAAAATGACTTTTATTTAGAATAAAATAATTTTTTGATTATTCTCTTGCATGAACTTATAATATTATGGTAAAATAAGTACTGTTTGAGTTTAGGGAGGTGTTTGTAATGTCGAAGAAGTGCGAAATATGCGGAAAAGAAGTTATATTTGGTGTACAATATAGCCACTCACACCGTCAATCTAAAAGAAGTTGGGCTCCAAACGTAAGAAAAGTAAAGGCAATAGTAAACGGAACTCCTAAAAGGATTCATGTTTGTACAAGATGCCTTCGTTCAGGAAAGGTTCAGCGTGCTATATAAGAAATAAAAAATGCAGTTGTCAAACAGCAATTGCATTTTTATTTTTTATGTTTTTTTATTTCTTTTTTCTTCTAAACAATTTTAAAATTGCAGACAAGACTCCAGGAAGTTTTACTGTAATAATCTTCATAATACATCCCCCTATTTATAATTTCCTATCAAACACCATCCACAGTAAATAAGGACTGCTCCTCCTGCTATTATCCATCCCCATATAGGTATAATAACTGTAAGCAGTAAACCGGCCCCTATCGATAAGACAATCAATCCTATTTTCTTTTTTGTCCTTCTTCTTAAACATTTCTTTCCCACAGCTATTATCCTTTATGACTTACTTTATACTATTATATGTTTTATAACTAAATATTGTTACCAAAAGTTTTTTTCAATCATAACTTCTAAACAGCAATAAAAGTCCATCTTCAAACGCAATTTCAACATCGCAACTTAAAAATTCATTTGATACAGTCCTTGAGTCGCCAAGTCTAAGATCATAATTTTCAAGCTTGTACCTTGCTCCTCTTATGTTCAAATTTGAAACTTTATCGCAATATGCATAAAGTGAAAATGTATCTCCCTTTGTACCCTTTATTATGCTTGTTCTGTGAAGTATCTGTATAATATTGTTCCTATCCTTTATATATGCCTTTATCCCTTTATCAAGGCTTTTTTTAAGCATTCCGATACTACCCATTATATGATCCAGTCTTGTTCCCGTACAGCCGAGAAATACTATTTCATCTGACTCCATTTCAACAGCCTTATAAAAAGCAGCTTCAGTATCTGTAAAATTTTTTTCTGAAGGATAGCTCTGTACTTCAACACCACGATTCTTAAAAAATTCAAGCACTTTTTTATCTATGGAATCAAAATCTCCTAGAAGAAAATCAGGAACCATATTATACTTATACAAACAATTTGCACCACTATCTGCACATATTAAAAGCGAACTTGAATCAAGTTCGCTTTTTAAAAGTTCAAAAGAAGGTGCCTCTCCTCCCGATACTATAACTGATTTCATTTAAAGTTCACCCCTCAGAGAGGCAATGTTGTTCTCTATGTCATTGTTCTTGAAAACAGCCGAACCTGCCACAATTACGTTTGCACCACTGTCCACAACTTTGGATATATTGTTTTTTCCTATTCCACCATCAACTTCAATCATAAGATCCTTTTTGTATTTTTCACCAAGCTTCTTCACACATTTTATCTTGTCATAGCAATACTCTATATATTTTTGTCCTCCAAATCCAGGATTTACAGACATTACGAGAACCATATCCAGGTTTGAAATTATATATTCTATATTTTCAACTTTTGTTGCCGGGTTAAGAGCCACTGCAGCCTTTACTCCAAAACTCTTTATATAGTTTATAGTCCTGTCTATATGCCGGTCCGCCTCGAAATGCACCGTTATTATGTCAGCCCCTGCTTCGGCAAAATCCTTTACATACCTTGACGGATCTTCTATCATGAGATGAACGTCAAAGGGTATCTTGGTCCTATTTCTTATAGACTTTATAATTGGAATTCCAAACGATATATTAGGCACAAACATACCGTCCATTACGTCAATATGAATCATGTCAGCATTACACTTATCCAATTCGTCAATACAGATGCCCAGATTGGCAAAATCTGCAGACAAAATCGATGGTGCTATTTTTACCATAAAATCTCCTCCTAAGCACATTATAATATTGTGTCTACCAAGTATTTCTTTTGTTTTTAATTATATCTTCAAGCATTTTTATATAAAAATTGTATCTTTCCCTGTCTATTTTACCCTCTTCAACCATGGATTTTACTGCACATCCAGGCTCCTTGTAATGTAGACAAGTATTAAATTTGCAATTTTCAATAACGTTTTGAAACTCGGGGAAATATCCCTGAAGCTCATCTTTATTTACAAAACTCATATTCAATGATGAAAATCCGGGAGTATCAACCAAAAATCCCCCACACAGTTCTATAAGCTCACTATGCCTTGTAGTATTTTTCCCACGCTTCAGTTTTCGACTTATAACTCCAGTTTCCATCAGTTCCATACCTGCAATTTTATTCATTATTGTGGACTTTCCAACTCCGGAAGGCCCACATAAAACACTCGTCTGATTTTTCATAAGTCTCTTTATTTCATCTATGCCAATTCCTTCTTTTGCCTGCAAAAACACCACTTCATATCCTGCATTTCTCATCATTTCAACTAAATGACCTCTTTCACAGCCCGGATCAAGATCTACCTTGTTCAAGCATATAATAATTTTCAAATTGCAGGCCTCACAATTTACAACTACTTTATTTAAAAGTTCCTCATTTATTTCAGGATTTTTAACCGCAAAAACAACAAATGCCTGTGTTACATTTGCAACACTTGGCCTTGACATAACCGATCTTCTTGGATAAATCTGCTCTATAACACCCTTATCTCCATCCATTGAAATGCATACCTTGTCTCCAACCATTGGGGAAAACCCACTATACCTGAACTTTCCTCTTGATTTGCATTCAATTGTTATTTCACCGGATTTTACATAGTAAAACCCGGCTATTCCTTTGATTATAGTTCCATCCATAATTTCTCCTATAAAAATATTTATTCACAGCTACTCATTACCCTGTGTTGTAGAACCTTGATTTCCATTGCCACTACCCGTTGTACCACCATTTCCACCGCTGTGATTATTGTTTTGGGAACCACCACCACTGTTAGTGCCTCCTCCATTGCCGCCTTTATCATTATCTCTGCCGTTTCCACTACCAGAACCTGAATCTCCATTTGTATCCTGATCATTCTGCGGCTGTGAATATTTATAGCACGTTAATGTGATTGTAGTACCTTCCTTCATTGAACCTGATTCACTTTGGCTTTTAACTACTCCATCCTGTGATTTATCCTGTGTTGTTTCATATTGAACAGAGTAATTTATTCCGCGTCCAGAAAGTATCGACTCTGCCTCACCAATACTCTTTCCTTCTACATCTGGAACAGTAACATATTTTGTTTCCGGTCCACTGCTTACAACAAGATCAACTGATGAGCCTTCGGCTATATCTGAACCTGATGCAGGATCCTGGGTTATTACATAACCGTTCTGCACATCATCGCTGTATCTGTAACTCACATCTCCAACCTTCAACCCACTCTGGGATATTATATCTTTGGCAGTATTGTAATCAACATTTACAACATTCGGAACCGTAAGTTTATCCATACCCCCGCTTACAGTAACCCTGACTTCCGAATTTACCTTAACCTTAGTTCCCTCGTCTGGTGAAACTTTAAGCACGGTTCCTTTATCCTTGTTGCTTTTCTCCTTTGATACAACTACGAATTTGAGTTTTTTTGCCTCAACAGCATTCTTTGCATCACTCTGCTTCATACCTATAATACTCGGAACTGTGGTTTCCGCACCATATCCTTTAATGTAATAAGAATATCCCAATATGGATCCAACAACAATAGCAAGCATTATCATAGCAGCTGCAAGAATATTTTTCTTTTTTCTTGAATCCAGTATCTTGTTCTTCTTTACACCTTCCGATTCATCATATTCCTTATCATCATCATATTTTTTATCTTCTTTATCCTCAAGACTGCTGACATCTATAGGGTCCATTATTCTTGTCATGTCTTCTTCAATATCATCATCAACAATATTAGGAATTTCATTGTTTTGTATCTTTTTAAGATCCTTCAACATGTCACTCATGGTCTGATACCTTTTTATCGGTTCCTTCTCGACCGCTTTCAGCACAAGTTTATTCAAACTGTCCGGAATACTTTCATTGAGCTGATTTGGCGGGACTACTGGTTCTTGTATATGTTTCAATGCCACTGAGACAGGACTTTCTGCATCGTATGGCACTCTTCCTGTAACCATTTCATACATTACAATTCCAAGTGAATAAATATCAGTTCTGAAATCAACAAAGCTCCCTTTGGCCTGTTCGGGCGAAAAGTAATGTGCAGAACCCATTATTTTATTTGAATTGGTTATTGTTGAAGAATTGGATGCTTTTGCTATGCCAAAGTCAGTAACTTTAACGACTCCCTCTTCAGTTACAAGAATATTATGTGGTTTTATATCCCTATGTATGATATTGTTCTTGTGGGCACATTCAATGGCTTTTGCTATTTGAATAGATATTTCAACAGCCTCTGCCGACTCAATTCTCTTTTTTTCTCTTATAACCTGCTTTAATGTCTTTCCTGCCACATATTCCATAACTATATAGTTTATGTTGTCCTGACTTCCTACATCATATATATTTACTATATTATTATTTAAAAGACTGGCTGCCGCAGTTGCCTCCCTTTTAAATTTTTCAACAAATTCAGTATCATTCGAAAATTGTTCTTTTAAGATTTTGACTGCCACATTACGATTCAACAGATGATCCTTGGATCTATATACTACTGCCATTCCACCTTCACCTATTTTTTCAAGCAGTTCATATCTATTTCCCAGCATCGTTCCTATCATCTTTACACTCTCCTTCAAATACAATAACCGATATATTATCCCTTCCACCTTTAAGTTTGCTAAGTTCCACAAGTTGACTGCAGGCATTTTCGTTATTGTTGTTTCTCAATATAATATCATACATTTCACTCAAACTTACTTCATTAGATAAACCATCTGTACACATAAGAACTTTTTCCACATCTCCAAGAGCTACATTGAATATATCAACCTCAACCGACTTATTTGTTCCAAGTGCCCTGGTTATTATATTTTTGTTTGGATGTATGGCTGCCTGTTCTTCAGTTATACTTCCTTCATCTATAAGCTGCTGCACTAGAGAATGGTCCTTCGTGACTTTTGTTATACCATCCTTCTTCAAAACATAACAACTGCTGTCTCCAACATTTCCTATTATCATCTGGCCATTTTTAACAAGGCATACAGTTATAGTTGTCCCCATTCCAGCCAATTTTTTATCCTTGTTTGACAGTTCAAATATATTGGAATTTGCTTTGTCTATTGCTAAAAGCAGATCATCTTTCATGTCAGTTAATTCACCAACGGATTTCATATGTTCAATCACAGTTTCCACGGCAAGTTTGCTCGCCACTTCCCCTGCATTATGTCCGCCCATTCCATCAGCTATGACATATATAGTAAAATCTGCCCCGTTGTAGTAGCTCACATAATCTTCATTTAATTTTCTAACCTTGCCCACATCTGATAAGATCCCTACCATTTTTTACACCCCTTCTACTTCTTTTTTAGACTCAAGATATTTTCTCCTAAGCTGACCACAAGCAGCATTTATATCTGAACCCATTTCTTTTCTTATAGTAGTTTCTATTCCATTTTGAGATAATATATGCAAGAATTTTTCAATACTGTTCTTGGATGATTTCTCAAATCGCTTTTCCTTTACTTGATTTACCGGGATCAGATTTACATGGCAGATCATTCCTTTGAGAAGCATTGCAACCTTCAAGGCATGCTGACTGCTGTCATTTACTCCATTTACAAGGGCGTATTCAAATGAAACTCTTCTTCCTGTTGTTTTTATATAGTATTTGCATGCATCAATTATTTCACTTATAGCATATTTGTTGGCAATAGGCATCATTTGTTTTCTAAGTAAATCTTCTGGAGAATGAAGCGATATGGCAAGAGTTATTTGAAGCTTTCTATTGGCAAGCTTTATTATCTCGGGGACCAAACCGCATGTCGATAAAGTTATATGCCTCTGCCCTATATTCAAACTGTAATCGGAATTAACTATACTTATGAATTTCACAACATTATCATAATTGTCAAGAGGCTCCCCGCTTCCCATAAGAACTACATTTGAAATCTTTCTTTCAAAATGCATCTGTGCGGCAAGTATCTGTCCAATTATCTCACCCGGAGTAAGATTCCTCACCATCCCATTTATAGTGGATGCGCAAAATGTACACCCCATCCTACATCCTACCTGAGTTGAAACACATATTGAATTTCCACGATTGTAACTCATTACAACTGTTTCTATTACATTCCCGTCATTATACCTATACAAGTATTTGAAAGTATCTTTCTCTTTTGATTCATACATCCCCACGGTTTCAGGAACTTCTATGTAAAAATTTTCTTTCAAAGATGTTCTCAGTTTTTTTGGAATATTTTTCATTTTTTCAAAATCGAAAATGTTATTTTTATATATCCAGTCCATGATTTGACTTGCTCTAAATGAATTTTGCCCATTTTGTTTCAGCCAGTTTCTCATTTCTTCTATATCAAAATCCAAAATATTAATCATATAAATACACCTATCTATGTTTTATCATTTTTGCTACAAAAAATCCATCCATATTTTCATCTGGAAGTACTGTTACACATCCATTTCTATGGTATATTATATTATCTTTCCTTCCAAAATCAAGTTTTTCCAAAGTAAATTCCGAATTGTTTTTTAAAAACCACTCAACATTTTTTTCATTCTCATTTTTGTTCAGAGTACACGTGGAATATACAAATACTCCTGATGGTTTCACATACTCAGCCGAATTTTGCATTATCTTTCTTTGAACTCCAATTAGATTTTCAAGTTGTTCCATACTCTTATTCCACTTTATCTCCGGCTTCTTCCTTATTATTCCGATTCCTGAACAGGGAACATCTGCAAGAACCCTATCAGCTTTTTCTTTCATATTTAAATTACAATTACATGCATCAAAAATGCCTGCTTCTATATTTTTTATTCCAAGTCTTTCTGCATTTTTTGCTATAATTTTTATTTTATTTTCATATATGTCAAAAGCAAATACTTTTCCTGTGTTTTCCATTACTTCTGCCATATAACACGTTTTTCCTCCTGGTGCACTGCACACATCAATTACTGTCATGTTTTTTTCTAGATCCATTGCCATAACCGGAAGCATTGCGCTTTCGTCCTGAACGGAAATCATTCCATTTGAAAACAAAATATTTTTTTCTATATCGCTTCCCCTGTCTATTACTATTGCATCACTGCACAGCTCCGGTTTTCTTAAATTATAACCATTTTGAACAAGTTCATTCCAACAAGATGTAAAATTTGTCTTCAGACGATTTACCCTAACTGTAACTTTTGGGATACAATCAAGTCCTCTTAAAATTGCCTCGGCAGTTTCAATACCATATTGACTTTTAAACAAATTTACCATCCATGGAGCAAATGAATATTTAAAACAAAGTTTTTCAACATCTTCCCTTTCTTCCAACTCAATGCTTTTTCTCTTTCTTAAAAAATTTCGCAAAACCCCGTTTACAAGTTTCGAAAGCCTTGAATATCTTTTCTTTGAAAGTTCCACAGCCTCATTTACAACTGCAAATTCCGGTATTTTGTCAAGATATATAATTTGATAAAGAGATGTTCTAAGTACATTCTTTATAAAGCTATTCTGCTTTTCAATATCATTCTTTAAAAATTTATCAAGTATCCTGTCTATGGTATATTTATACCTCAATGTTCCATATACTATTTCAGTAACAAGTGCCCTGTCCCTTACGGACAGGGTACTGGAATTCAATTTCTTTTTAAGTGCAAGATTTGAGTATGCTCCTCTATAGAAAACATCTTCAATAATTTCAATTGCTGTAAGTCTTGCATTTTCCACATTTTTTTTCATATATAAGCTCAGTCTCTTTCTCCGCTTATAAAAATAAGCCTAATAAGATTTGATATTGCTGTAAGTGCCGCTGCCACATATGTCATTGCTGCAGCTCTAAGCACACGTCTTGCTCCACGGACCTCATCCCCGTAAAGTATTCCCCTGCTGTCAAGAATTTTAAGCGCACGACCTGACGCATCAAACTCCACAGGGAGAGTAACAAGCTGAAAAACAACAACTGCTGTAAAAAACAATATTCCAAGACTAACAAGTCCCTTTATTCCAAATACAAAGCCCAGTATAAAAAGTATCCATGAAGCATTGGAACCCAGATTTGCAATTGGCACTATACTGTTTCTTATAATAAGAGGTAGATATCTTTTTTGATGCTGTATGGCATGACCTGTTTCATGTGCTGCAACACCTATTGAAGCAACTGAGTTTCCATAATAGACTTCCTGTGAAAGGCGCATTACACGATTTCCCGGATCATAATGATCCGTAAGCTTCCCAGATACAACTTCCACCGGCACATCATACAGTCCACTGTAATCAAGAAGACTTCTCGCAGCCTGAGCCCCTGTATAACCATTTCTGCTTCTATATCCGGAATATTTGTTGAATGTAGAAGATACTTGATACTGCGCATAAGCTGCTATTATAAGCGCAGGTATCAGTATAATGAAACTCCTGTCAAAATAAATCGGCATTCGTTACCATCTCCTTTTTTGTTCACTGTCCAAGAACAGATTTGCATTCTATCGAATTTCCCCTTATATATTCTTTTATCTTCATGACCTTTTTACCGGGAAACTGAATTTTATCAATCAAAATTATTTTGTCACCAGTACAAACTTTTATACCTTCGTCAGATACCTCCTCTATAAATCCTGGTACATGAGAAGATTTTTCCTCAGTTACAGCCGCTTCGTATATCTTCATTGCACTGCCTTTATAAATTGTTCGGGCCGCCGGCCACGGATTTAGACCTCTTATGAAATTTTTTATATCCGCTGCATTGTTCTGCCAGTTTATATTTGCCATATGTTTATCAAGCATTCCAGCATATTGAGTTGGTGATTCTCCCTGTTTTTTTCCGTGAATCTCTCCCCTTAAAACACCATCAAGAGTTCTCACAAGAAGTCCAGCTCCATCTTCCATAAGAACATCATGAAGTTCACCTGCTGTTACATTATCTCCAATTTCAACCCTGCTTGTAAGAAGTATATCTCCTGTATCAAGGCCTTCATTCATAAGCATTGTTGTATTTCCCGTTTCTTTTTCACCATCTATTATGCACCAGTTTATAGGAGCAGCTCCCCTGTATTTTGGAAGAATTGATGCATGAAGGTTTACGCATCCATACTTCGGAATATCCAAAACTTCCCTGCTAAGTATCTGTCCATATGCCACTACTACTATAAAATCAGGACACATGCTCTTAATAATTTCAAGTGAATATTTATCATTTCTCAGTTTTTCAGGCTGATACACATCTACACCAAATTCCTCAGCAGTTTCCTTTACCGCGGATTTTGAAAGTTTTTTGCCTCTTCCCTTTGGTCTGTCAGGCTGTGTGAAAACCGCCTTCACATTGTATCTTTCTATAAGTTTTTCTAAGGCAGGTACCGCAAAATCCGGGGTACCCATAAAAACTATGTTCATAAGATTACCTCTTTTCCGTTTCAGCCTTGTCTATAAATAAAATTCCATCCAGATGATCTATTTCATGACAGAAAGCTCTTGCAAGAAGATCTTCTCCCTCAATCACAACTTCTTCACCTTTTTCATTAAGAGCCTTTACTTTTACTTTTTTAGGTCTTTCTACCCTTCCCTGTCTGCCTGGAATACTAAGACATCCTTCCGTATCAACATATTTTCCTTCTGTTTCTATTATCTCAGGATTAACAAGTTTTATTATTCCTTCACCTATATCTATAACAATAACTCTTTTCAAAACTCCAACCTGAGGTGCTGCAAGTCCGACTCCGTCATTCTTGTACAGAGTGTCCTTCATATCTTCAATGAGCGTAAGTATTCTATCATTTACAACATCAACCTTCCTGCTCTTCTTTCTAAGAATATCATCACCATATTTTACTATATTTCTCAACGCCATATTTATTCTCCTCTCCACAATCTATAATGTACTCGTTGGATTTATATCCATGCTTACTTTTATATCATCATGCACACTGCTTGTTAAATCATATACTGTTTTTTTTATTGCCTGAGCCATGTCTAAACTTATTCTGCCTTTGATTATTATCTGCCATCTGAATAATTCTTTTATTTTGGATATTACACAAGGACACGGCCCCAATATCTTAATTTTATCATCTTTTCCAAGCATATTGTTTAAAAATACACCAACATTTTGTATATTTTTTATTAATATATTCTCATTTTTACTGCTTATATTTATAAGAAGTATATCTGAAAACGGTGGATACTGCATTTCCTGCCTTATAGTCATTTCCTTCTCGTAAAACCCATCATAGTCATTTTCAGCTGAACACTTTATGCTGTAATTATCCGGATTATAGGTTTGTATTACAACGTTGCCCTTTTTATTTCCCCTTCCAGCTCTTCCCGATACCTGAGTCATAAGCTGATACGTCCTCTCGGCAGATCTAAAATCCGGAAGGTTTAACGAAAGGTCGGCTGCTATTACTCCAACCAAAGTAACATCTTTAAAATCAAGACCTTTCGCAACCATCTGCGTTCCTATCAGTACATCCGCTTTATGCTCCTTGAAAACATTGTATATATTTTTATACGAATTTTTCAGCCTGGTAGTATCAAAATCCATCCTAAGTGTTTTTACAGACGGAAACTCACTTTTTAAAAGTTGCTCCACCTTCTCGGTTCCAACACCAAAATACTTTACATATCTGCTGCCACATTTTGGACATACTTTCGGTACATCATGTCTGCTCCCGCAATAATGACACACGAGTTTCTTCATCCCCCGATGATACGTAAGCGAAATATCGCAGTTACTGCACTTAAATATATAACCGCACTTTCTGCAGGAAACAAAAGTTGAAAATCCACGTCTGTTTAAAAACAGTATCACCTGCTCATTTCTCTCGAATCTTTCTGCCATAAGGTCATGAAGTCTTCTGCTAAACATTGATTTGTTGCCACACAAAAGTTCATCCCTCATGTCAACAATCTCTATTTCAGGCATGTAGGCACCATCTGCCCTGTTTTCTATTTTAACAAGTTCTATCTCTCCTTTTCTGCATCTGCTGTAAGTTTCCACAGATGGTGTGGCAGAACCAAGTATCATCCTGCAATCATATTCCCGGCACATCATTTCACCAATTTCCCTTGCATTATATTTAGGGCTGACATCAGACTTGTAGCTTTCCTCATGTTCCTCATCTACTATAATGAGTCCAACATGTGAAAAAGGCAGAAAAATTGCCGATCTCGCCCCTATTGCCACTTTGACAAGCCCCTTCTTTATTCTCATCCACTCATCATATCTTTCCCCTATTGAAAGCCTGCTGTGAAAAACACTTATATCCTTTCCGAATCTTCCTTTGAACCTTTCCACCATCTGTGGTGTAAGCGAAATTTCCGGTACAAGTATTATACACTCTTTTCCCTGCTGCATGACTTTTTCAGCTATCTGCATATATATTTCAGTCTTTCCACTGCCTGTTACACCATGCAAAAGAAAAATTCTTGAATTTGAGTGAATTACAGCTTGAAAAGCTCTTTTCTGTTCAGAGTTAAGTACCTTTTTTGAATATGCTCTATAGCTATTATTATCATACCTCTCAACAGTCTTCTTTTCAGTGAGAATGAACCTGTGCTTTATCATCGTATTTATAGGCGACAAAGATACTCCGCATTTGTCCCTAAGTGAATTTTTAGTATATATTCCCTCTTGATTTGCCACAATATTATAAATGCCCAAATATGGTTCTTTTTTAAATCTTCCTTCCAATTCTGAACCTTTGTATAAAACAACCTGTTTTTTATGTCTAACACCCTTGAATATTCCATTCGGTATAAACAATTTTATACATTCAATATAGGTAGCAAGATATTTCTTTCTCATCTTTTCAATGATAAGAAGATTCTTTTCTGTAAAAAGTGGAAAATCATCACATATTTCATGTATAGATTTTATTTTTCCTTTCAAATCTGTATTTTTATAAATTCTAACTACAAATCCATCTATAAGTCTATTTGACAATCCAAATGGTATTTTGACTCTTCTTCCTATATCAATCTTTCCATCCATATTGTCAGGGATTTTGTAGGTAAAAATTCTGTCCAGTTTGACAGAGGTGCTGTTTACAATTATACCTGCATAGCTCACCTTATCACCTTTTAATCTAATATATCAAACCAAATAAGAGAGGTACTTAAAACCCCTCTTATTTTAACTCCATTTCATTTATTATATCAAACAGCCTTCTTGAAAGTTTTCTTTTGCTCATTTTTTCCAAATCAAACTTTCTACCATCTTTTGCAATTACAGTCACCTTATTATCATCCGATGCAAATCCTGTATCCTTGGAAACTATATTGTTTGCGACAATATAATCAAGATTTTTCTTGGAAAGCTTGGCTCTGGCATTTTCAAGAAGCCTGCTGCTCTCTGCTGCAAAACCAACAAGAACTTGGTTTTTTTTAATTTGGCCAAGTTTTTTCAATATATCAGTATCTCTGACAAACTCAATAGAAAGCCCGTCATTAAGCTTCTTTATTTTCTCGTTTGAATACATCTTAGGCTTGTAATCGGAAACTGCAGCTGCCTTTATTACTATATCCTGACTACTAAATTCCGCAAGCACACTCTCAAGCATATCTTTGTTTGTATCAACCTTGACATACTTTACACCAAATGGTGCTTCGAGTTGTGTAGGTCCAGATACGAGCGTAACCTCGGCACCTCTGTCCCTTGCCTCTTCAGCTATGGAATAGCCCATTTTACCTGAAGACCTGTTTGTTATATACCTTACAGGATCTATATGTGCACAAGTAGGACCTGCCGTAACAAGTACCTTCTTTCCCTTCATGTCTTTTTTGTCATAAAGCATACTTTCTACAAGTTCAGAAATGAACTTTGTATCAGGCAATTTTCCCCTGCCTACATCTCCACAGGCAAGCCTTCCCTTGTCAGGTTCTATAAACCTATATCCAAATTTTGAAAGTTTATTTATATTTTCTTGTACTATCGGATTTGAATACATATTTGTATTCATTGAAGGTGCAAATACCACAGGTGCTTTTGAAGCCATTATGGTTGTAGACAAAAGATCATCTGCTATTCCAGATGCGACCTTGCCTATTATATCTGCTGTTGCAGGTACAACAAGTATCAGATCCGCTTTCTTGGCAAGTGAAATATGCTGTATTTCCCATACCTTCGGTTCGGAAAACACATCAACACTTACAGCATTCTGACTTATTGTCTGAAATGTCAATGGCGTTACAAATTTACAGGCGCCTTCCGTCATTATTACATCAATATTAATATCCTTCTTTTTCAGCCTACTTACTATATCGACGGACTTGTAGGCTGCTATGCCTCCTGTTACACCTATAACAACATTTTTAACATTCTGGCCCATATTCTGTACCCTCTTTTGAAGTTTCAAAATCTACAAATCCACCATCAAGTTCATTTATAGCTATGGTAACTGGTTTTGTAGAGTCCATGTCAACCATTGAATGTGATCCTTCTACAAGCTGTCTTGCTCTTTTAGACACTATAGTTATCAAAGCATATCTATTGTCTACGTCTTTCAGCAAATCTACAATAGATGGATTTATCATGGAATTATTCATAATTCATATCCTCCTTAGATTTAAGAATTTCATCCTTCACCCTATCTACTCTGCACTTTTCAGCTGTAATTATACTCTCAATGCTCTTTACTGCAACATCCAAAGTATCATTTACAACTGCATAATTGTATTTTGATATGTAATTTATTTCTTTATATGCAGACTTGAATCTCTTTGTAAGAGATTCCTGAGTTTCACTACCACGTGCAATTATTCTATGTTTAAGCTCCTCCATAGATGGCGGCAATATGAATATAAAAACGCCCTGAGGATAATTTTCCTTCACCTTGAGAGCTCCCTGTATATCTATCTCGAGAATTACATCATTACCTTTCTCTATAGCTTCGAGAGCTTTGTCCTTTGGCGTTCCGTAATAATTGCCATACACTTGTGCATATTCCAGAAAAGCTTTATTTTTTATTCTACTTTCAAATTCCTCTTTTGTCAAAAAATAATAATTTATTCCCTCTTTTTCACCTTTTCTCGGCTCCCTAGTAGTTGCAGAAACAGACATCCAAAAGTCATTTCCTCTTAAAAGTTTCCTACATATGGTACCCTTTCCTGCCCCTGAAGGACCTGATATTACAACTAAAAGCCCTTTTTTCTTCATTGTTCTTCAACTTCTGTCATCTCATCATCTATTTCCTTGTTTGATGAAAGTCTATGTGCTACAGTTTCAGGCTGTACAGCTGAAAGTATTACATGATCGCTGTCCGTTATTATAACTGCCCTCGTTCTTCTCCCGTAAGTCGCATCTATAAGCATTCCTCTATCACGTGCTTCCTGTATTATTCTCTTTATTGGAGCAGATTCCGGACTTACTATAGCAACAAGCCTGTTTGCTGAAACAATATTTCCAAAACCTATGTTTATCAATTTTATGTCCATGTATTTCCTCCTATTATTTATTCTATGTTTTGAATTTGCTCTCTTATTTTTTCTATTTCATTTTTTATATTTAAAACTAAATTAGTAACATTTAAATTTGTAGATTTGGACGCTATTGTATTAGCTTCCCTGTTCATTTCCTGAAGGATAAAATCAAGTTTTCTTCCAACAGGTTCTTCCATATTCAAAGTGTCCCGAAATTGTCCTATATGACTATCCAGCCTTACTATCTCTTCATCAACACATGCCTTGTCGGCGAATATTGCAACTTCCATTGCAATTCTTCCCTTATCGATATCACAACTTTCCATAAGTTCTTCAACTCTCCCGTTAAGTTTATCCCTAAACTCATCTACAAGAGTTGCTGAAACCTTGTTTATCTTGTCAAGATAACTTTTTATAGCGCTGCATTTAACAAGTATATTTTCTCTGAGCTTTGCACCTTCACTCTCTCGCATGCCAACCAGCATATCAAGAGCTTCTCTAAAAGCCTCCTCAAGAACCTTCCATATCTCATCCAAATCTTCATCCTGTTGTTTTACAGTTATTACATCAGGGAATTTTGAAATAAGTTCCATTGTAAGCTCTTCTTTTATATCATATCTATTTTTTATCTTATTCAAACACTCCACATAGCTGTCCGCAAGATTCTCATCAAACAAGGCTGCAACTTTTTTATTTCCATAATCCATCTGAGTGATAAATACATCAACCTTACCCCTGTTTATTTTCTGGAGTATAAATTTTCTAATTTTATCCTCGATGGGCATGAAACTTTTAGGCATCCTTATATTGATGTCACAATATCTATGATTTACAGTTTTTATTTCTACAGAAAAGCTCCTGCTTGAGCCTTCTGAAGTTCCTCTTCCAAATCCAGTCATGCTTTTTATCATCTAAAAATTCATCCTTCCACTGTCATACAAAAACCTTTTTAATTATACTTTAACACTAATTGTAATTTCAACATTATTTTATAAATGCAAGAATATAACCACTATCTAACTAGAATCAAATCGTGGTTTAAAACGATTATACCATAAAAACACTTGCCGTAGGATTACATAAATGCAGTTTTTTTATAAAATAATTTTTCATTTAAGCTTCAAATAGGACTCAACACTTAAAATACCCTGTACCTTAAGCATCGAACCCTATGTACAAAAGTTCTACTAAAATTATTTTTTTTCTAAAGTATTATACATATCAATCCGCCGTTTCCCTCGTTTATTATCTTTTGAAGAGTTTTTTGCATCTTGACCTGAACATCCTCCGGCATTCTGTACAATTTATTTTGAAGTCCTTCTTTAACAAGTATTTCAAGAGATTTTCCAAACATATTGCTTTGCCATATTTTTGAAGGATCACTTTCAAACTGTTCAAGAAGTGATTTCACCATTTCTTCACTTTCTTTCTCAGTTCCCATTATAGGTGATATTTCTGCTTCTATATCTGCTCTTATAAAATGCAATGACGGAGCACTTGCTTTAAGTTTTACTCCAAACCTACTTCCCTGTTTTACTATCTGAGGTTCTTCAAGTTTCATCTCGGATAATTGCGGTGCCACAAGTCCATATCCTGTTTCCTTTACATCCCTCAGTGCATCTGATACTTTGTCATATTCCACTTTTGCCAGATGCATCTCGGTAATCGTATGAAGAAGGTCGCTCTCACTGTGAAGCTCTTTTTCACATACCTCGCTTAATATCTTATAGAAAAGATCTTTTTTAGGTTCAAGCTCTATTCTGGAAGTTCCCTCCCCCATATTTATTTCCTTTATTGTTGAATTTCCTATGAACTCCACATCATCAAAATCATCCATGGATCTTTCTATATCCCGGACCTTGTATATGTTCTTGCACATATCTCTTGCCAGATTTATGAAGTCTATCTTCAACCAATGATCAAGATCAAGTTTCTCTATCCATTCAGGTATGTCTATATTTATCTCTTTTATAGGGAATTCTTTAAGTACCCTATGAAAAAGATTCGTTATGTCATCTTCTGTCATATTCAATACATCCATTATCTGAACAGGAACATCATACTCTTCCTCCATTGTTTTTTTGAGTTCAATGGTATCCGGCTCATACGGATTTTTTGAGTTCAGAACTATTATAAACGGTTTGTTTATAGATTTCAATTCCCCTACAACCCTCGATTCGGGCTCAACATAATCATTCCTTGAAATGTCTGCAATAGATCCATCCGTAGTCACTACAAGTCCTATAGTCGAATGTTCATTTATGACTTTTTTAGTACCTATCTCTGCAGCCTCTTCAAAAGGTATCTCATAATCATACCATGGAGTTGTAACCATTTTTGCCTCTTCGCCCTCCATATATCCAAGTGCGGTCTTTACAATATATCCCACACAGTCCACCATTCTGACTTTGAATTTTGTGTTTTCATTCAAACTTATCTCAACGGCCTCATTTGGAACAAATTTTGGTTCCGTGGTATGAATCGATTTCCCGGAGGAACTCTGGGGAAGCTCGTCTTTCGCTCTCTGCTTTTTATAAGAATTATCCATGTTTGGAAGAACCATAATTTCCATGAATCTTTTTATAAAGGTTGATTTTCCCGTCCTAACAGGTCCGACAACCCCCACGTAAATATCTCCCTGAGTTCTGTCAGATATATCCTTATATATATCAAAGTTATCCAAAATATACCCCCTAAAATTCTAATAATAACAATATATATATATTGGATACAATCAAATATTATTCTTATAATTTATAAAAATATTAAATTTCATTTTTTCTATCCCGTGTCATAAGCTCATATACAGCTTGCTTCGGGTTTTTGCCTTCAAAAATAACTTTATACAAGGCATCCGCTATTGGCATTTCCACTCCAAGATCATTCTTTAAATTATAAAAAGCACGACAGGCTGTTATTCCCTCAACCACCATGTTGACTTCCTGCACAGCCTCCTGCCTCGATTTTCCCTGTCCTATAAGTATTCCTGCCCTTCTGTTTCTGCTGTGCATACTGGTACACGTAACTACAAGATCTCCTATTCCAGTAAGTCCTGAAAATGTCTCCTTTTTTCCACCAAGCTTTACACCTATTCTTTTTATTTCGCTTATTCCCCTTGTAATAAGGGCGGCTTTTGCATTGTCTCCGTACCCTATTCCATCACATACACCTGCTGCCAGTGCAATTATGTTTTTAACCGCACCGCCTATCTCGACCCCTATAATATCAGGATTCGTATACACTCTTAATGTATCTGTCATAAATAAATCCTGAACCTTTTTTGCAGCATCCATTTTCTCCCCAGAAACTACAACTGTTGTCGGTATGAATTTTGCGACTTCTTCCGCATGACTTGGTCCTGAAAGCACGACAACATCATTTTCAGGAAGTATAGCTTCTATTACTTCTGAAAGCCTATTTCCAGTCTCGGAATCTATTCCCTTTGCAATATTCACTATTATCTGAGAGTGGCTTAAATAAGGCTTTATATTTTTACATACACCAGCAACTACATGGGATGGAACAGAAATTACCAAAAAATCGCTGTTTGAGACTGCATAATCAAGTTCATATGAAGCCTCCACCCCTTTTGGAATCTTAGTACCTTTAAGATACCTTATATTTTCTCTGTTTGAATTTATGCCGCTGACCACATCATGGTTTCTATCCCACAAAACTACATTTTTTCCTGCTGCAGCAAGTATTATGGAAAGCGCTGTTCCAAAACTTCCTGCACCAAGAAAGCATACATCAAACTTCAATATTATTCCTTCCTTTCCCTAAACTCAAACTTTATACCTGTTCCAACGAAATCAAAATTTTCCCTCAGCTGATTTTCAAGATATCTTCTGTAGGAAAAATGAACACAGGCAGTATCATTTACAAAGAATACAAATGTAGGCGGTTTTACTCCTGTTTGTGTAGCATAATAAATTTTAAGCCTTTTATTTCCTACAACCGGTGGTTCCTGCATCATTATCGCCCTGCTTATAACATCATTCAATATTCCTGTTTTTATACGCTTAGTATAGGATTCATTACATTTTTTTACCATGTCAAGAACTTTTGTAACTCTCTGACCCGTCTTTGCTGATATAAAAAGATATGGTGCATACGGCATAAATGACAGGCTGTTTCCTATCATTTCTTTGAATTTTCCCATTGTTTTGGTATCTTTTTCAACAAGATCCCATTTGTTTACTATTACCATAATTGCCTTGCTCATTTCATGGGCATATCCTATTATCTTTTCATCCTGATCACTTATATCATAAGTTGCATCAAGAAGTAGAATACACACATCTGCTTTTTCAATTGCCGCATATGTTCTTATAACACTATACCTTTCAATTTCCTCCTTTACTTTGTTCTTTCTCCTTATTCCAGCAGTGTCTATAAGTATAAACTTGTCGTTATCCCTTTCAAGATAACTGTCTATTGCATCTCTCGTTGTTCCAGGGACATCACTTACAATTACCCTGTCCTCACCGAGCAATTTATTTATGAGTGATGACTTTCCAACATTAGGCTTCCCTATAAATGCTATTTTTATATATTCATCATCCTTTGAATACTCTCCATCCTCACTGAAATGGCCAACAACCTCATCTAACATATCACCAAGCCCAAGTCCCTGGGACGCAGATATCGCAATAGGATTTCCCATTCCAATATTATAAAACTCATAAGTACTGCTCTCAAATTTTACATTGTCTATTTTGTTTACAACAAGAACTACCGGCTTTCCACTCTTTCTAAGCATCTGTGCAACTTCCCTGTCTGCAGCCGTAAGTCCCTCCCTGCCGTCAACTATGAATATTATGACATCGGCAGTTTCTATTGCAACCTGTGCCTGTCTTCTCATCTGGGAAATAATTATGTCTTTGTTTTCAGATTCTATCCCGCCTGTGTCTATTATAGTAAAAGTATACTTGAGCCATTCAGCTTCAGCATATACCCTGTCTCTTGTAACACCAGGTTTGTCACCAACTATTGATATTCTCTTTCCTGCCAATTTATTAAACAAGGTAGACTTTCCAACATTAGGCCTACCTACTATTGCTACTATAGGTTTTCCCATAAAAACACTCCTTTTTTGTATCCAATTCATTATAACTATTTTTAGCCAATATATGCTTATATTGTAACACAAACCAGATATACAGCTTGAAAAGACACTCTCACAGAGCTGCTGATTAGAATATATATTAATATCATAAATTAGTCAACTTTTAAGATATATTATGAAATGAAGTAAATAACAGAATATACAGTTAATTTAAACTTTCAAACTAAAACCGCATATTCTGTAAACAATTTAGATTAAATTCAATAGATACATCACAAACCCTGCAATGAGGGCACATCCTGGTATAGTAAACACCCATGTAAAAACTATATCTTTTGCTACCGTCCAGCGCACTGCTGAAAATCTTTTCGAGGCTCCTACACCCATTATAGCTGTAGTTATTATATGTGTAGTACTTACAGGAGCATCAAACATTGTTGCTGTAAGTATTACGCTTGAAGCACCAAGTTCTGCCGCAAATCCGCTGACAGGAACTATCCTTGCCATCTTTGATCCCATTGTCTTTATTATCCTTTTGCCACCAAGCGCCGTTCCAAGGGCCATTGCAAGGGCACAGGATATTTTAACCCACACAGGCACAGAAAATTCCTTTATGAACCCTGCACTCATAAGAGTCATGGTTATAATTCCCATGGTTTTTTGTGCATCATTGGCTCCATGATTCAAAGCAAGAAACATGGTTGATGCCTTTTCAAGTCGTGAAAATACTTTTGTTACAGTAGTTGGTCTTGTATTCACAAGAAACATATTTATTACATTCATATATATGAAACCTATTGCAAAACCTATTAGAGGCGACAATATAAGCCATAATATGACTTTCCAAAAAAGATTTGACCAGTAAATAATTAGAAATGAGTTCTTATATACAACAGCAGCACCGATAAGACCGCCTATAAGCGCATGTGAAGAACTGCTCGGTATTCCAAAATACCAAGTTAAAAGATTCCATATTATAGCACCTATAAGAGCTGCTATAATTACCTTTTGGGTTATATCATTCGGATGAACTATACCACTTCCCACTGTTTCTGCAACTTTTACACTCATAAAAGCACCTGTAAAATTAAGTGCCGCTGAAATTATTACAGCTTGTTTCATGGAAAAAACTCTGTTTGAAACAGAACAGGCTATGGCATTCGCACTATCATGAAACCCATTAATGACATCAAATACTATTGAAATCATGATTATAACAATAGTCAACATAAGCGTACTATTAAGCATTTTTCATTACTACTCCTTCAACAATGTTTGCTATATCTTCACAGGAATCCAGAGTATCCTCAAGATATTGATATATTTCTCTCCATTTTATTATATCAATCACTTCCATGTTTCCTCTGAATATCTTTTTAATAGCTTCTCTTGAAATTATGTCTCCTTTTTCCTCTATACCGTTGACCTTTATTATCTTTTCAGAGAGTTTCTTGCTTGTTTTCATACTTTTCAGTTCCTGCATTATAGTTATAATTTCCATACATGAATCCAGGATCATGTTCGAGAGTTTTCTCGCTTCATCCGTACAGGAAGTTACATTCAACATGACGAATCTGCTTGCTGTGGATTCTATGAGATCTACAATATCGTCCATGCCTTTTGCAATGCTATAAATATCCTCCCTGTCAAACGGGGTTATAAATGTTTTATTTAACTCTTTCAGTATTTCGTGCTGCTTCATATCACCTTCGTGTTCTACATCTTTAACCTTTTCTATATTCTTCTCCAAATCATCAAGATCATCAATAAATTCCACCAATAGCTTGGCTGCTTTATATGCTATTTTGGCATCTTCTATGAAAAGATTGTAAAATTTGTCTTCTTTTGGAGTAAAGCTAAACATTATATCCCTCCTATTACTGAAAATATGTATCTCTAACCCAATAAAGTATAACATAAACTTAACTATATTAAAATATAAACTTAATATTAAAGACAAAATAACAGACATTTTTACAAATTAATTCTACACATTTATATAACCTAGAATTAAATTATAAAATATATATTTGAGTACCTTTATCCTTTTGATTATTTCAATATTTTTGCAAGTATATCAGGATAATTTGTTATAATGCCATCCATTCCAAGCTCAATCATTTTAATCATATGTTTTTTCTCGTTTACAGTGTAGGAGTTTATTAAAACATGTTCCTTTTTTATAATGTTTACCATATTTTCATCCATGACAAGTGAAAACAGTGGATGAAGTGCATCCGCTCCCATTTTCTTTGCATATTTTTGAGGCTCATGTATTGGCAAACCATATAGCAAACCCGTTTTTATTCTCTTATCATATACTTTTACCTTTTTCATGGAATTATGATTGAAAGATGATAGTATCACCCTGTCCTGAAGCTTATATTTATATACTTCATCAATTACCTTTATTTCAAAATTCCTGTAGTCTATAACATTGTTTTTCAATTCTATATTAAGAATAATATTTTTATTCCTTATATAATCTAGAAGCTGTACAAGAGTTGGAATTTTTTCTCCAAGTCCCGCATCCAATTTTGAAAGTTCTCTATAACTGCAGTCTTTTATAAAACCTGTTCCATTTGTAGTCCTGTCTAATTTTTCATCATGACATATTACAATAGTTCCATCCTTTGTAACATGCACATCTGTTTCTATACCATCGGCCCCTGCCTCTACAGCTTTTTCAAATGCAAGCATTGTATTTTCAGGATATATCCCACTAAACCCCCTATGAGCTATATTCAAAATTTTCATCATAAAAAACTCCTTCTTTACTTTCTATTATATAACTGAATAGCATAATTATAAACAAATCTCAAATAAAAAGACTTCCAGAATAGCTCTGGAAATCCATTTTTATTTTTTATTCATTCAAATCCTTATGTTCACCTGTTACCAGATATATTGTACCTTCACATATATTTGTTACTCTATCTGCAATTCTCTCCAGATATTTGCATACAAACAGAAATTGTGTCATTTGATTTATTTTGGTTCTGTCTTTTGACATTATATGAATCATGCTTGAAAATACACTCTTAAAAATAGAATCTATATCATCATCCATGTCACAAACTTTGTATGCCATGTCAACATCTCTTGCCACGTAGGCATCGAGAGCCTTTTTTATCATACTGTCAACTACATCAGACATTTTAGGAATATCTGCAAGCTGATTTTCATATTTCTCTTCTTTAAGTCTCAATACCACCTTTGATATATCAACTGCATGGTCAGCCATTCTTTCGAGGTCAGTCACAAGTTTACTGGTTGTAAATATAGTCCTTAGATCTATGGCAAGCGGCTGTTCTTTGGCTATAAGCTTTATACACTTGTCGTCTATTTCCTTTTGAAGATTGTCAACCATATCATCATTTTGTATTGTCTCTTCTGCCAGTTTTAGATCATGTCCTACAAGAGCTTCGATACACTGATGAATTTGTTTTTCAACTATACTCCCCATTCTTAAAAGGTCATTATGCATTTCTTCAAGTTCATAGTCAAAACCTGATCTAGTCACAAATATCACCTCAAATTTCATATATTATATTTTTTAACCAAATCTTCCTGTAATATAATCCTCTGTTCTCTTGTCCTTGGGCTTATAAAATATATCCTCTGTCCTGCCGCTTTCAATTATTTCGCCATTTAGAAAAAACGCAGTTTTATCGGATATTCTGCCTGCCTGCTGCATATTGTGTGTAACTATTATTATAGTATATTTCTTTTTTAATACATCCATAAGTTCCTCTATCTTCAAGGTTGATATAGGGTCAAGTGCCGACGTAGGCTCATCCATTAAAAGCACCTCCGGTTCAACAGCCAGGGTTCTGGCAATACATATTCTCTGCTGTTGTCCACCGGAAAGTCCAAGTGCACTTCTGTCAAGTCTGTCTTTCACTTCATCCCATATAGCAGAACCTTTAAGACTCTTTTCCACTATTTCATCAAGCTTGTTTTTGCTCTTTATTCCATGTATACGCGGCCCATATGCCACATTGTCATATATGGACATTTGGAACGGGTTGGGACTTTGAAACACCATTCCCACTCTCTTCCTAAGCTCTATAACATCATAATTTTGATATATATCTTTTCCATCAAATATAACTTTTCCATTTATCTTTACAAAATCAATAAGATCATTCATTCTATTCAATGTCCTTAAAAAAGTTGATTTTCCACATCCTGATGGTCCAATAAGTGCCGTAACAGAATTTTCTTCAACCTTCAAGTTTACCTTTTTAAGTGCCTGAACATTTCCATAGTACAGGTCAAGATCCTTAGTTTCAACTATGTGCATTATTTTCCTCCCTACCTTTTGCCCGTATAAGCTTCATATATTTTTTTGCCGAGTACTCTTGCCAAAAGGTTGAACAAAAGTACCATAACAATTAAAACTGCAGATGACTTGTTCGCAATTTGAGCTGCATCAGGAACCATTCCCTCTGAATTCAACTTCCATATATAAACTGCCAGTGTTTCCGCAGGTCTGAACAGATTAAACGGAGAAGAACTGCTTAAAACAGCTGATGAACTAAAATCAAGTTTTGGAGCACTCATCCCTGCAGTGTACAAAAGTGCTGCAGCCTCTCCAAATATTCTTCCTGCAGCAAGTATGATTCCCGTTAAAATCTCAGGTATTGCAGATGGAAGTACAACCTTCCATATAGTCTGCCACCTAGTCGCACCCAATCCAAGACTTGCTTCCTTTACCGGTTTTGCAGCCTCTCGTATGGCATTCTCGCTCACACGGGTAAGTGCAGGCAGATTTAGAATGGATATTGCAAATGCACCTGATATAAGGGTAAATCCCCAGTTGGTCATACCAACAAATATAAGGAGCCCAAAAAGTCCAACTACAATAGACGGAAGAGATGCCATAGTTTCTATACACAGTCTCATCACATTTAAAAAAAAGCCCCGTTTTGCATATTCTGCAAGATAAATACCAGCACCCACTCCAAATGGAACACTTATAACAAGTGCTATAACCAGCATATAGAAAGAATTAAAAAGCTGCGGGCCTATTCCTCCTCCAGCTTCACCGAATTTTGCATCTCCAAAAAGAAAAGATGGTTTGTAAAATCCCGTCCCCTTTACCATGATATATATTATAAGTGCCGCTAGAAATATTATTATAAATCCAGATATGCCATAAAGCACACCGGTCCAAATTTTGTCCTTCATTTTGGCATTCACGATTTTACTTCACTCCTATTCCCAATAATTCTTATTATAACTATAAAAACAAAAGATATTATAAGCAGGAGCAGTGCGAGAGACCAGAGTGCATCATTCCACGCCGTTCCCGTAACCGTATTTCCCATATCCATGGTAAGTACACTTGTAAGCGTTGTGGTAGGTGAAGTAAGTTTATCCGGAAATTTCACAGAATTTCCTATGACCATTTGAACCGCCAGAGCCTCACCAAAAGCCCTTGCGAGTCCAAGTACAATCCCAGTGAGTATGCCGTTTTTAGCTGATGGAAGAATAACCTTAGATATAGTCTGCCACCTGGTTGCCCCCAGTCCATAAGAACCTTCAAGGTAACTTTTAGGTACGGTTTTAACCGCATCAGCAGATATACTTGCAATAGTTGGAAGTATCATTATACTTAGTACAAGTATTCCCGCAAGCAGGCTGAAACCTATTCCTCCAAAACTGAATTTCAAAAAAGGAAGTAATACACTAAATCCAACCCAGCCATATACAACAGAAGGTATTCCCACGAAAAGTTCAAGTGCCGGTTTTAAAATCTTGGATCCAATATTAGGTGAAATATAATTCATGAATACTGCCAGTGCTACACCAACAGGTGCACTTATTAAAACAGCTCCAAGTGAAACAAATGTTGAACCTGCTATAAATATCAGCGCTCCAAGTCTCGGGCTGTCACCTTCAGGATTCCAACTTGACTCAAATAAAAATTTTGTCAGAGGATATTCATGCTTTACAAATGTATTTATTCCCTTTGACGCTATAAATATAATAATAGCAAGAGTAAGTGCTATTATTACAATGCCGCAGAATATTGAAAACCCTCTTCCGATATATTCATTTTTTAGATTCTTATATAAAGATTTTTTATTCATTATATCAACCTCGAATTAAATAAGTATGTGCAACAAGGACAATAAGGCCGGACAAATACACCAATCCGACCTCTCTCAATCAAAATTTACTTTTGCTTCATATCACTCATTGGAATATATCCAAGTTTCTTTATAGTAGCCTTGTTTTCATCTTTCGACACGTAATCTATAAATGCTTTTGAAACTCCTGCTGCCTCTCCTTTTGTATACATGTGTTCATAAGACCAGAAAGGATATTTCCCATCTTCTATGTTTTTATCGGAAGCTTCAATACCTTCTATTTTTAAAGCTTTTACATTTTGCTTAACACTATCTGTAAGATATGAGAGTGCAAGATAACTTATGGAACCTTTTGTATTTTTTATTGCATTTTCTACATTTCCATTTGAGTCCTGAGTTGTACCAAGTCCCTCTTTTTCTTCTTTTCCACCCATTACTGTATCTTTAAATGTTGCCCTTGTACCTGACGACTTGGTTCTGTTTATAACATTTATCGGCATATTATCTCCGCCAACTTGATTCCAATTTGTTATTTCTCCTGTAAATATCTTCTGAATTTGTTCTTTTGTCATGCTGTCAACCTTGACACCTGAATTTGTGACTACTGCAAATCCTATTGCACAAACCTTATGATCAACTAATTTTTTTGCATCATCCTGAGACAGTTTTGTTTCTGCCGCTACATCCGAATTACCTATATTGGCCGTACCATCAAGTGCCAGTTTAAGTCCGGTACCACTTCCTCCACCCTGTACATTAACTGTAACCTTAGAGTTTTTCTCCATAAAAGATTTTCCAAGTTGTTCTGCAAGTGGCTGAAGGGCTGTTGAGCCTGCTAGCGTTATTGAACCCGACAACTTTTCAGATGATGCATTTGACGCACCGTCCTTTGAATCACTTCCGCTCTTGGTGGAACCACAACCTGCAAAAACTCCAACAGTCATGACAATTGCCATTGATGCAATGATAGCTCTCAATTTCACTTTTTTCATAATCGGTGTAAACCTCCTCAAATTTGTTAAATCTATAAATACAAGTGCTGTTTATGTCTACGTATATTATATTATTCCACCAAAGTTAAGCAGTTATTATTCTAATGTTAAATAAATTTAACACTATTATATGAATAACATTTTCGATAACCTCCATAATTTCCATGAATTAAGTACTTAAAAAGTTTATCTGCAAATAATATTTTAGTTTTTCCAAAATTATTTGCAGATTTTCTTTGAATTTTTGTCGTTTTTTTGCCGTCAAAAAATATTTTCAATGTTTTTATTAATTTTAGATATAAAAAATTTAAATATCATAATTTGTTTTTTCAATCTTAAATTTTCTTCTTTCAAATTCTTATTTTCTTTCATTAGTTCTTCTTTTGTCACAAAAATTCCCCCTCTAAATATAGAACATATGTTCTATTATCAGTTAATATATTAGCACAATTTTATTACAATATCTAGGCTATATACAAACAATTGCTATAATCAATATTATAATACAGAAAAGTATGACCCCTATTCATATTCACGACAAATTACTACAAATTATACATATTTGAAATAATTTGTAGTATATAGTAATCTAACATTATTACTGTAAAAAATAGAACGGTGTGATTAAGTGGAGGTAGAATACATATTATTTATAAAACATTTTAGAAAATTAAGAAATATGTCTCAGAAAAAATTAGCTAAAGAAGCTAAAGTTGACCAAAGTTATATCAGTAAGCTTGAAAAGTTAAAAACAGCTGACGATAAAAATAGCCCCAGCATACGAACTGTAATAAATATATCAATAGCTCTTGGAGTTTGCCCTTATATGCTAATGCATTTTAATATAAACTGTAAGCATAACTGCACATGTTCCTGCAATACTATTTATTATAATAACACCGATAAAAAAGAGATAAACATATAAATAATAGTTTATCTCTCTTCTAATTCTATTTTAGTCTTAGTATTAAAATTTCCAGTTCCGACCTAGTGTCTACTTGAGACACATTCATAATCTTTATCATTAGATCTCTGCACATCTGTAGATCATGTGAAAGATTATATATATTTAAATTTGAAGCAATTCCACAAAGCCTTTTACAGAAATACGGATGAAGTTTATATTCTTTTGCAATATTTTTAATAGACTTATTTGCCATAATCCCAGATTTGCAGTAAATCAACCTCTGATACTGCTTCATTATGCTTTTTATTATTTGAATAGGTTGAAAACCTGTATCCATAAGTATATTTAATGATTTAAGAGCGGCAATTTTACTGCTATCAGCAATATAATTCAATAAATCTAAAGTATCTTCTTCCTCAAGAGAAGAAAATACTTTTTTAATTGAAGCTATAGATATATTATCCATGAACTTTAATTTAAAAATATCATTTATTAACATATCCATGTTGGAATTTGCAGTTATCATAAAATCTATGCTTTCTTGATCTAACCTTATATCATTTGATCTTACAAATTCAGAGATGATTTTGAGTTTTTCCATACGTTCATCTCCATCCACAATAAGATTCATCCCCTGATTCTGCAGTTCCTTTAGTCTTTTGCTGATTTTTTCCCTTTTGTCCCGTTTATATAAATACAGAATTAGAACAGTAAAGTCAGGTAAATTCTTTACATACTTTTTGAGACATTTAAATATACCATACTTGTCTTTATAGTCATCATGTAAGAATTTGGCATTTATTGTTACAACTCTTTTCTTATCAAACAACAGAGGAAGTGTCTCACACTTCTCTATAATTTCTCTAGGATCTGAAATATTTGATATATCTATTTCTGAAACATTAAGTTGATTTATACCATCTTTAAATTTATTTATATTCTTTAAAATAGTGTACTCAGATCTTGAGTACACTATAATTTTATTATTCATTTAAATTACCTCCATGTATATTTATTTTCATGTCAGCTATTTTAGAAAATTTACAGAAACCCTGTACAATCCATTTATAACCTGACATAAGTATTTTTTTATTAGCATTATCTCTAGGAATAATTATTAATGATATATTTTTATCATCACTTATAACTAATTTCACAGTTGAAATGGTTAATGCTTGTCCAAGGTTCTTATAATAATTATTGCAGCTAGCAAATTTTGATATCATTGTTTTTTTAGCCTGTGATATTCTCTCCTTCTTTTCATTAAAATCACTATTCTGAGAATTAGAGTTTTCAATATAATGTGTTTCTTTAATAGGGGTATCAACATTAGTTTTATTATTCTCCAACTGTTTAGACCTCTGAGCTATACTCTCTGCTTTCCCTTTTAGAATAGAAGTTGATTTTATAACTGCAAGCTCCAGTGAAACCCTATCTCTCGTATCTATTTTCTGAAAAAGTTCTATGACACTTATAACATCTTCCTTTGAGCATTCCATCTTTAATAATCTAGATATATTTTCTTCTGTCATAGCAATGACAAGCGAAGATTCCTTGCCCATGACTTTTGACATAAGAATATTCCTTAGAAATCTGACGTAGTCTTTTATGAAAACATTGAAATCAACTCCAGATTCGTCCATATTATTTATTAGACTTAATCCATGTGGTATATTTTTTCTAAAAATATCTTTTGACAGTACAAACATATTTTCATTGCATGAGGTGCCAAGTAGTTCAGCTATATTTTTATATGAGATTTCATCTAAATCTTTGACCTGATCAAGTATACTGAGTGCATCTCTCATACCACCGTCTGCTACTTTTGAGATAAGTTGCAGGCTCGTATCATCTATATCTATAGATGATTTAATTGCAACATGTTTCAACCTTTTAAAAGTATTATTTAAACTAACCCTTCTGAAATTATATCTCTGGCACCTCGATAGAATAGTTGGTGGCAACTTCTGTGGATCTGTTGTTGCCAGAATAAATATAGTATTCTTAGGAGGTTCCTCCAGTGTTTTTAAGAAGGCATTAACAGCCTCCTGTGTAAGCATATGGACCTCGTCTAGTATGATAACTCTAAATTTAGATTCGGTTGTAGGATAATTAAGTGACGATATTATATTCCTCATATCTTCTATCTTTCTCTTTGACGCAGCATCCATTTCAATTACATCCAGACACGAACCGCTGTCAATCTTCCTGCACATTTCACATTCATTGCAAGGTTCACCATTCTTTGGATGAAGACAGTTAACTGCTTTTGCTAAGATCTTTGATAAAGTAGTTTTTCCTGTACCTTTAGGTCCATTGAATAAGTATGCATGAGCTACATTTTTAGCCTTAACCTGATTTCTCAATATCTCGGTTATGTGTCCCTGTCCTACTACATCGTTAAATCTCTTTGGTCTAAATTCGTTATATAACACCTATATTCCACCCTTCATTTTTATAAATTTAAAAAATTAGTTTAATTCAACTCTTTCAATCTTTTATTAGCCTAATGGCAAAAACTAAATATTATTCCAAAATGGACTAAACAAAATTTATCTTCTATAACTTAATATGCGGTATTTAAATGCAAAAAAATAAGAGCAGTCATAAAAAACCACTCTTAAATAAATTTTATTACCTTAAATCAATATACAAACTTTTACCCCATTCTCCTTTCTATAATATTCAACTTTCCAGTTCATATACTCTCCTCTATAATTTTATATACTTAAACTTATATACTCTTTATTAACAACAAAATCATTACAGCTATTTACAATCTGTCTGATTTTTTCCTTAACAAAATTATTATTTTTTGCTTTTGGGTGGTCCTTTAACTCCATATATATCTGCTTTCTTGAAGCTTTACCTCCAAAGTGCTCAATTACACTCTGTATTAGTGATCTCCAAGTTATCCTCGTACACTTCTTAATATCTTTATCTACGTTAGTGACATGTATACATTTGATTATATACTCGTCATTCTTTCTTAAAACAACTATATACTCATGTTCAATAGGTATAAATCTATTATTATATATGGTCCTTGAGCTATTATAATTAAATTGTTTTTTTATCATGATATCTTCTATATCACCATAAAAGTCCATGGATTTAAACATACAATAATAATCTCCACGGAACCTACTATCCCCGATGAGCATTATTAATCTGCCATTTTTTCTAAGCGCCTGATACATCTTAGACTGTGCAAGGTTAACAGCGGCGGTAAACTTATCTTTATCATTTATTCTGCTCATATCGTACTTATTTGGCCCACCCCACATAACTCCGCTGTATACAGGCATTTTGGAACCTAGAAAAACAAAGTACGGGAAGTGACAGAAAATCATATCAAAGCTTTGGTCAAAATCATCCTTCAATATATTAAATCCACCAAATTTAGGATTTAAGTCCAGTGAAATCTGGTTTATTCCAAACTTTTTTGCCACATCACCAGAGGTATCAGATCCACACATGGGATCTAATACTTTCTTAGGCTTGAAATAATCATATAAATCTTTAACAAGCAGTCCTGAGCAATTACCTCTATATGTTGAATCGCCGTAATCTCCCCTTGAAAAATGTTCTATTATACTTGTAAGTCCCACTTTTACAGGAGGTTTATTTATAGATGTTAATGATTTAGTATATTTTTCTCCATTCTTATATTCCAGCACAGCTTCCTTATCACCACTTGGATATTCTTTCAATGTCGCATTTATCGTATTTTTCAAATATGGATATATTGCCTTAATATCATTCTCTGACAACATGTTAATTTTCCCCTTTCACAAGTCTTACAGGAAGTACAATTCCAGTGTAATCACTAATTTCTTTCTTATTAATAACAACTGGAGATATGCTGTTAGAAAGCTTAAATTCCAGTTCTTCCTCATCTAAAGACATGAGCATATCACAAAGATATTTTAGATTGAAAGCGATATTTAACTCAGGACCTTTGAAGTCCTTTATAAAAATTTGTTCATTTACATTTCCAAGTGAAGAAGAAGCTAATAAGGTTACTATCCCTTCTTTTGAAAATGTTAGTTCAACCAGTTTGCTTTTCTCGGTAAGTACAGCAGATGCCCTATTTAATAGAGCCAATAATTTTTGCCTGTTAATTGTGCAGGTAGTTTTACTGTTATCATTAATTATTTGTCTGTAAGAAATATACTGTCCTTCCAACGGCACACTTGTCATATCAACAGAAGCAAATATAAATTCAATTTTATTTGATGATATTTTCATCACTACATTTTCATCATCATTTTCAAGCAACCTCTGCAGCTCTAGAGCTGATTTTTGAGGTACTACACAGGAAATCGTTTCTTCAGAATCAACCGGTATACTTGATACTGCCATTCTAAATCCATCAAGCCCAACCAGCGTTAACATTCCATCTTTTATTTCAAATAATATTCCAGTGAGTATAGGCCTTGTTTCATCATGAGCTGCTGCAAATATAGTTTCTTTTAAAGCTCTTTTAAGCTCCTCAGAAATAATGTTTACAGTTACAGTTATACTATCTGAAATTTCCTTTTCTTTTGGAAATTTATCTACTTCTTTACACATAACGCTGGACTTAGATCTCCCGCATGATATTGACACTTTATTTTCCTCTGTCTTAACTAAAATTTGATTTGATGCAAGTGCTTTTACATATGACAGCAGAAACTTTGAATCTATAAGAGCTTCTCCATCTTCAAAGTCCATACATACAAAAGATGTTCTTATAGTTGTGATAATATTAGTACATGTGAGATTAACTTGTCCATTATTTACTTCAATTAAAACACAGTTTAAATTCTCTTCTTTTCCCGCTGCTCTAACAATTTTTTCTAACGAATCCTGCAATACACTTTTTTCTACTCTAAATAACATAATACATTCCACCTTTTATTTTTATAAATTTTATTAGTCTAATGACCAAAACCAAATATTGTTCCAAAAAAACTTAAAAAATATCTTATATAACTTAATATGTGGTATTTGAGTATAAAAAAATAAGAGCGGCTATAAAAACCTCTCTTCACTCTTATTTTTAAGATATAATTACTATCTTTTAAAAATATTATGCAACTATTTCTGAATAATTCACTAGCAATATTTCAGCCTTATTTTTTCTTACTTCTTCTACTATATTCTCTATTTTTAATGCAATATCATTTGAAATATAATATTCTCCACATTATTTACAAACATTTGCTAGAATACCTTTAATTATTATACTATGCCCGTGTAAATCAATTATATGGTTAATTCGATCATGTATCAAATCACCTTTACACAAAACACAATTCATCCTTAAATCACTTCCTTCTTGCCTTTAAATTATTATACCATTTGTCTGTATCAGGATAATACGTTATCGCCATTATACCTCAAAATCCATCTACGAAGTGTTTGAATTCATATACTTTTACATCAAAAGAATATTTTGGTTTTGTAGAAATAGAAAAACCCCCTTAAAGTAATTTTGGTTATTTGCCATATCTACTTTAAGAGGATCATATCAAAAACCCATCTTATTTTTGAAACTTAACTATAAATTTTTTCAGTATTTCCTATTAATTGTCTAATGTCATCAACTTTTCTGAAAGGAGCATATTCTCCATAAACTTTGCACATTGAATCATAACTAGGTGCGTTTAATATACCAAGCTGATAGTCAATATTTCTATTTTCTTTCAAAACTTCAATAGCATTTTTCATAGATGTTTCCAATATAGCAGTATATTTTTCTCTTTTTTTTCTAGTAAATAAATACACTTTAGACATATTACTCACCTCCATAGTATGAATACAAAAAATCATATAAATATTGTAAAAATGTTATTTTAATTTCATTAGGTGCACAAGGAATTTTATTCATCCAATTTCGCAGTTGCAAGCTATATTTCAGTAAGTTCCCAGTGTTATTTTTTTGTATATTATATCATGGGTATAAAAGTTTAGTAAAGCATCTTCCAAGTTCCAAATTTGAATTTCTATCGGAAAGCATCTGGAATTTTGCTTAAAATAAATGTGTATTCCTCTATATCCATCATCTATACGTTTGGGATTTTGATAGAAATTTACTATACTTATATTATAAGGTATTAACTCTTTAATAGCTTATACCAAAGTCTATATCTCGGCTTCCATAACATTTCCTCCCTGAATAACCTGCATCTTAGCTGATTGTGACTCATTACGTATTCTCTGCTCCATTTTATTTCTTACTTGAATCATCTTGCTCATATTTATAATTTCAAAATGTTCGATGTAGTCTCTAACCTCATTCATCTTAATTATAAATTCCATTTCTGACATATAGACGGCAGATTTACTTGTCTCAATATAAGAACCCTTCTTTATTATGCTTCCTCCCGTTTGATTTTTAACAGCTATACCTTTACCATTCACAATTTCAACAGTCCAAGGATTCTGCATTTTTTCCTGATATTTGATTAGTAGACCGCTAACACTTGAATACCCTTCTTCATCTTTCTTATGGAAGTTTATTTTTTGCTCCTTTATTCCATTTACAAATAGATCCTTCCTATTAGACAAAATCTGCAAGGATATTGCTTTCATTACACTTGGATCTACATTGTGTTTTAAAACAATAGTCTTGTCCTTATTTCCATTTGTAAAATCCACGATAGTGATATTTATTTTAGATATTTTGCTATGAACAGTTGATTTATTTATCCCAAAAGGTCCTTGAAAGTTATTGAAATGCATATTGTCATTAAATTCAATTATTTTTGTCTTATTCGCTGATTTTGTAATTTGTTTTAAATTTTCGATTGCCATAATATATTCCACCTTTTTCAATTTTTTATTAGCCTAATGACCAAAACTAAATATTGTCCCAAAAGGACTTAAACAAAAATTATCTTCTATAACTTAATATGTGGTATTTGGGCACAAAAAAATAAAAGCGGTTATAAAAAATCGCCCTTATTTTCTTCTTATTTTTTTATGCCTTAGTTTACTCTGGAAGCTGATGTGTAATTGTAGAGAGTTGCAATTTTAACAACATCCCCAGTGTGTGGTGCTTCAATATATCTGCCATTACCTACGTACATACCAACATGATACGCAGGTTTTCCGAAAAACACTAGATCTCCAGGTTGCAAATCTTCTCTATCTTTTATCTGTACACCACAGTTTTGTTGATCCTCAGATACTCTCGGCAGATTTATACCAAAATGTGCATAAACATACTGTATAAACCCTGAGCAATCAAAACCCGACGGTGTTGTACCTCCCCAGACATACGGTACTCCAAGAAAATTCATTGCATAGTTAACAATACCGTTATATGATGAACTACCTCTTGAAAGAGAAATATACTTACCCTGTGAAGTATTACTTACATTTAAAGAATTAATAAGCACCTTCTTGTTATATTTTTGGGTTTTAAGCTGAGTCGTTTCTTTTATAATATTATCTTTAACTTCTGATATTTTGTCTTTATCATTATTTAATTTCCTTGATATCTCATCTTTTGACTTTTTAGCATCCTGAAGCTTATGAAGATTAGCATTGTCATGATCTAGTATTATTTTTGCAAATGATACTCTTGAAATCAGTTCATCAATGTTTTTAGATGAAATTAGTAATTCAAAATAATCTTCTGGAAAATTGTTTACATACATAGCTCTTAATCTCTTGTTATAAATTGAATTTGAAGATTTTATCTCTGCATTAAGTAATTTAATATTTTTATTATTTGCATCTATTGATTTATTCAATTTCTGCAGCAAAAGATCATATTTTTTGAGAGAATCCGTATTTTCCTCAATTTTATGATCCATAATCTCAATTTGATTTTCAACAGAATCATTCCAATTTTTATACTCATTTGATGATACATTAGTTGTGGAATTAGTTTGGACTGATGGAGATGCATTTACATGAAACGTAATATTTATTCCAAGTATAGACGAGATCAGTAGAGTATATATGATCTTTTTCTTAATCAAATTTATCACACCTTTCCAAGTAATTTCTATACAATATTGTACTATCAGAAAGGTAGTGAAAAATTTGACTCATTCTTGGTTTATTCTTGGGATTAAAATTGGATTTTTCTTGGATCCTTTTATATGCCCATCTTTTTATACAGTTCATAAAGCTCACGTTCGTGTTCTTCCGTAAATTCATATTCAAAGGCACGTTCTATGAATTTTTTGGATATCCTGTTAACAGATATTAGTTCTTTTCTCTTCCTTGTATACTCAAACAATGTATTTAATTCATATGGTTTTTTATAATCATCCGGTTTGAATATAAGTTCCGAAACTTGTTTTATATACCTGTGACCTGTATTTCTGTCAAGTGAAAGGTAAATGAGTATATCTACCGCTCTCGCTATATCATAGAGTGCCGCTCCTTCACTTTTATATATATTCCCTTTAAGTAACATATTTTTATAATCATATATAAAATCCTGATTCGATGAAGTGTGAAAACTTCCCATACTACCCCTATTCTGCCTTGTCATTGCTTCAAGTGTTATATAAGCTTCCTCAGGAGACCTTACCTCTCCATCAATTATTATATCCCTTCCCATTCTAAGTGCAGTTTTAAAACAATCTTCCGGTGATCTTAACACGGAAAACCTTAAATTTTTAACATCCTTGTCCGGAAAATATTTAAGAATATCGAGCTCCATAGTTGATTCTATAGTAAGAATTGATACGTTCTTCGGTATAGAACCTATAAGACGCATAAGATATGTAGTTTTACCTGTACCCTGTCCACCTAGTACAAAAATATTAGGCCTTCCATTCAATACTAAATCCATAAATGTCTCCATATATGAATTTGAAGTTTTTGAGTCTATAAGTATATCCTTTGAAAAAAAGCTCGTACCAGTATATCTAACATTCAAAGAATAATAACGGCTGTATGGCGGCATTATCGCTGTGAGCCTTGCACCACATAAATTATCACTCAGTACTTCTGGATGTTCTGGATCTAGATTATCCATATCCTCATGTGACACACTTCTTTTTATTATTTTTTCATAAGTATTTTCATTTTTAAAGAATAATTTCTCAATTCTCTCCTTCTGACCATTTATCTGTAGACTTATAAATTCTTTAGTATTGAGGGATATTTCATTTAATCCTTCAATATTGTTATAGTAATATGAATCTATTACAGAAAGACCATAAAGCTCCTGGTACATTATCTGAACTAATAAATTTATTTTTGAATCAATATCATCATCTTTATCTATGCACATTGAATTTATAATCCTGCTAAAGTCCGGATTTTTACCTGTATACAGCGGTAAAAAATAGTTTATATGATACTGATTTATCAGTATATCAATTGTATCTAAATTTAGATATCTTCTTGTATATTTTAAAATGGCTTCTTTTAATATTCCTTTACTTGAGCGATCTCCAAAAGCGGCACATTCCTTTATAGAAGTTAAGTTTTTAATGTTTAAACTATTATCTATTACAATATCATCCATGAATCTGAGAAGCCTGTCAAGCGTTTCTATCTTATAAAGTTCCAATTTTATATCCTCCAAATAATAATATTAGGGACGGCACAAGCCATCCCCTTACACTATCTAAACTTTCGTACTTCTCTTACAAAACTTCCTGCTAAATTTCTGCTTGGAATATCTATATTTTTTATCTTTACAACAAACAAATCTCCTTGTTCTGGAGTAAAAGAATTCCAGTGAGGATATGGACACAAGACACGTATTCCTTTCAAATTTTTTAGTTCCAGGAATATACCATATGGCATTATGCCTGTTACAGCAGCTTCATAAAGACTATTCTTGGTAACTTTTTTAATATTCTTAATGTATGGATCTTCAACAGCCCTCTTTATTGATACCATCAGTTTGTTATTTTCAAGGTCAAATTCCGTAATTTTAGCTTTCTTTACATCGCCAATTTGTATGGTATCTCTTAGATCGTAAATATAACACCAGTCCACTTCTTCTTTTGGTATTCTTATTTCCCTTCCATATACTTCAAGATATGCTGTGCTACGACCGATTCCAACTATTCTTGCAGGTACTATATCACCAATTTTATGTTTTGGAAGTTCAATTTTTTCCCTCAGTTTCATAGCTTTTTCTCGTGATGCTACAGCATTGTCTTCATCTACAATTTCTGTTATTACAAAATCTATAACGGAACCAACCATGGTTTTCATTATAGTAAATATTTCTTTTACATCATCGCGCTTTATGTTCATTTCATTTGCGGGTATAAATATTTTGTACTCACCGTAGAATATTATTCCGCATGGTATTTTCACTTCTTTAACTCCTTCTTCTGTATTTCTGTTTTTCTTTATAAGCTCAACAGATGAAAGTTCTCCAGTAAGAACTTTTCCTGTCTGTCTGCTTGCACTAATATCTTGTATAAACTGTTCTATCACATAAATCATCCCTTCACCGTTTAATATTTTTTATTTTTCAAATCTTTACTATATATTTTAAAAACTGCTTTTTAGGTTTTTAAGGTGAATACAATAAAACATAAGCTGCAGGTAACTAACATAAGGTTGTTAACTATTCCACTAGATTTACATATTTTAAATGAATATGAACCTTTAAATGGGAACAAAAGAGCTTCTCCTTGAAAATTCAAAAGGTCTATCAAGATATGACTTATATAGCCTATGATAAACCACATACACAGCGGTTTGTATATGATATAAATTCCATATGAAAAATCGAAAGTCCAAGTATGCTGTGAGAGTACATTCTGTGGCCTGTAAATTTTGAAAAACAAGCTGAAACTAGCAAAAGAAATAATCCGATAAGTTTAAAATGATATTTGTATAATATGAATTGAGATTTAAAATAAAAAGATGCAACTAGGAGACTTGAAAGAAGTATTAACGATGTGTATATGAATTTTGTTTTGATATATTTTGAAACCATACTGTTTCTCAAATCTATATCCGGTATAATTCCGCCAATCATAGCACCGGACATGATTAATGGATTCATAGGAATTTTACATTTAAAAGATATTATCGCAGCAGAAGCAAGTGCCGCCGATATATGGGTTTTCCCAAGCATATTAGTTTGTACCCGGATTAAGTCTTCCTATCTTGAATGTACCTTTATCTTGTGCATTTGCAACTTGAAGCATCTGTTTCCTTGTCCCAACAAAGCTAATACCTGTTGCAAGTGAATTTTCATCTCCTGGCTTTAAAAATTTACCCTCACTGTCTATTGCTCCAAGAACCTTTATCTTATCTACAAGGTTAACTGTCTTAGGATTTTGATTTGAATTTGAAGATTTTGGGGTATAGTCAAGTGTAACTAAGTCACCTTCCCTGTATGTTCCTGCATAGTTGTCGAGGAGCTGTGTATTTATTGAGAATTCAACCTGATCTGCTTTTATTTTTAAAGCTTTTGCTTGGGGATCATTTTCATCTACAAGTCTGTTTTTATTTATATATTCACCTTTATAAATTGAACTTTTTACAATTTTTCTAACTTTAGTAATATTATCACTAGATTTCAAAACATCACTGGTAGTATCTGAAATTTTTATATTCTTGATTTTGGAGTTTTTAGAGTTTAATTTACTGCCGGGACTAATGTTTGTAGTTGCAACATAGACTTTTTCAGTTGGTTCATATGTCACAGCTTTTTTCTCAATAGAGAAGATGGTACAACCTATTAGAACTGCAGCTACGGCGCTTATAGCCATAATTTTTTTATTTTTCAACACTTACACATCCTTTCTCACTTAATTTTTATCGGTCCGCTGAGAAAATCATCATAGGACTCTATATCTAAATTTTTCACATTTGAAGTTCCATTATTTTCAGCCTTAAATACTGTATTTGTATTCAAGTTTATTTTTGAATATATTGATGTTCCCTCAACAGATTTTCCATTAGGTGTAACTGCACTTGATACACCATCTTTGGACTTTACAAAAGTTCCATTTGAAAAATCCCATTCAGTAATCTTATTATCTTTTACACTATACAATCTAACATCTTTTATAGTTACTTTACCTACAACAGATTTATTGGCAGATATGCTTGTCATATTGCTGTCCAGCGCATAATTCTTTATGAGATACTCTTTAAATGCATTAAATACCGGAACTATATCCCTATCCTTGAATGTTATTTTCCCCTCTCTTGCAAGAACTTCTTGGTCAATATTCCTTGCAACTGCAAGATTTGACGCATCAAGCTGGTTTTTAAATCTTGAATACTTGTCATTACCTATAATGTTCTCGTACATAAGAAAACAAAATACTCCAATGAATAAAATTATCATAATAACAAGCGGGAATAGCTGAACAGCCCCCTTTTTCTTATTTAAAATCAATTTCAAATTACCACCCCCGCTTAATGGTCAATTATCTTTATTTTCTTGCTTGTTGTTGTCCAGTGTACAGTTATCGGCATAACATCTCCAGTATCTGTCCGAACCTGCGTCCACCCAACAAGATGATACCTTTTAGGCGTATAAGAATAGGTTAATGTAAGACTTATAGGATCACCATAATTCGTATAATTAGTATCATCAGCAGTACTGGAGGGAGTAATCTTTAGGTTACTCTCTTTAAAACCACTCATATTGCTAAAGGAATTCACGATATAGTTTCTTGTGGTTTGTGTCATTCCCCCATCTGTTTCCATCCTAAGAGAGGCTTGTCTTGCAACTTGATGGAGCTGCAGATTTATAAAGAATGGCTTTAAGTCAATTATCATAACAAATGTTATAATCGTTATAATAAATACTCCAATTAAAGTACCCATTGCTGTAGATATAAAACCTTTTTTCCTTCGGGGAAACAGCTTTTTTAACATCTAAATTCCTCTTTTCGTTTAGTTAAATGGATCAGTTATATGTCCAAACAGTGGCCCTGTTACGAATTCATCTACAAGTGTTGCGAGGTCTTTCCATGGCAGCTCTTTAAGTGCTATAATTATAGCAATCATAACGACACATACAGCAACTATGCCAAGTGGATTTGAAATATCTCCTCTCTTTTTTCTTAATAATACTTTTCTTGGAAGTGATAACAAACATTTTAAATTTCTTAACATAATTTTCTCCTTTCATCTTTGAAATTTTTTAAATTTATTTTTAAATCTAAAAATTAGATTTTATAAGCTTAGAATATTTGCGTAAAACTTGAAGTTAGTTGTGTTCCAAAACTATAAAGTACAAGAGGTGCTATTCCAAGTAGAAATAATCCACCTACAAGTCCAATCCACATTCCAACCTCTTTAGTCTTTAGTGATATTCTTGTCAATGCAGCATCCTTTAAAAGCTCACTCTGACTGTCAAGAAGCTCTCTCGATTTTCCAGTAATAACAGCTTGCTTTAAGGCAATTACAAGACTGTCTATTTCTGCGAGGTTAAAGTTACTGGCAAACTTATCAAGTACCGCAGGAATATTTTTTGTAAGAGAAATTTCTATAGAAAGTTCCATAAGTTTTTCTTTAAGTCTCCTGCATTTTGCTATAGAAAACGCCTCCATTAATGCAATTCCCATATCCATACCCGCTGCACCTGATTGTATATTAAGTATGTCTGTAATATTCGGGAGATCACCCAGTATTTCAGCTTTCTCTTTTTGGGATATGGATTTTATCATAACATCAGGGAAAATAATCATTACAGCCAATATCACAATAGTAGAAAAACTCATTTCTCCTGAAATTGTGAATAAAATAAGCATTACAAGCATGAAAAACTTATAAACATAATAGCTAAATCCATTTATTTTTAACGGATTGCCTAACTTCTTCAGCTTCTCATCCTTTCTTTCAATAACATTTTTAGCTTTGTCATTTTTTTCGATGTACCGTTTAAATCTGTCAAAAGTAGATTTAGAGCGGATTTTATATTCTCCTCTTGCCTCCTGAACCCGTTTGTTATTCTTAAAATAGATTTCTTCTATTGCGGAGTAAGCTATAAAAAACGCTATAAACAAAAAGACTATCTTTAATATAAAAAGCACTGTATCACCACCTTTAATTTAATATTCAATTCTTGCAAGTTTCTCAATTATCATCACTCCAGCTGTGCATGCAAAGCATATCATTGTCATAATAATATTTCCTATACTTGATGACTGCAGAGATGAGAGAAGATCCGGATTCATATAAGAGAGCATTATCCATATGAGTATGGATAGAACTATAATCATAACCACTCCCTTTACCCCTCTTTTAATTTCTTTTTGCCTTTCTGTCTGTTCTTTTGCAAACCTCATAATTAATTCAGCTGATTTTTTAAGAACAAGCAGATACTGATTAGAATACTTGGAGCATATTTGTAAATTCTTAATAAGAATAGAATATTGTGTACTGTCAATTTTGTCCTTTATGTTCTCAAGAGCAGTATATGGAGGTATACCATGTTTAACTTCATATGTATAATTCTCACATACACTTTTTATTGGTTCTTTCATATAAGAACCAGACTCCTCTATTGCATAAGATATATCATTTTTTATCATGCAGAAATTTTTTAATAGATTTATAAAATCTACTAACTTTCTTGTTATCTTATTGGAATTAACAAATACTAAAATATTTAAGAAAACTGCGGGTATTTTATATCCAATTACGGCAATTAAAATTGAAGATGGAAATATTTTTAGAATATTTTGCGAAACCATGAAGAAGCTAATTGATATGAGGCATGAAATGAATATGACAAACCCAGGTGTAATAAATTTATATCTGCCATTTACAGTTGACTGCTGTATTAACAGTGCTAGATTTTCAATATATTTTGAGTGTTTCTTTTTTGATACATATTGTATATTCTTTTTTAAGTTTTTAACATCAACTTTATTTAACCCCTGTTCTATTTTCTTTTTAAAGTTGGCATCTCTTAAATATGAAATAGATATATATACTATATTGTATATGAGTATAAGTGCTACAATTTCAAGCACCGCTACCCAAAGCTTAAACAATGGCATCATCTCCTTTAAACTTTCCAGATGCAACGGCTTTATCTACCTTTTTTAATATTTTCTCACAACTTTCACCAACTTTAACAAACTCATGTTTGTAACCATCTGCTGTTTTTTCAATCTTTAATTTAAATATAGGATTGAATATAGGCTTCTTTTTAATATCATCCCACCCTGATACTTCTGTTATCTCAAAACATTTATAATCTTCCATATAAATTATTAGATCTATCTGGGTAAGCATTTCCATTAAATCTTCCCTTGGAAGATCGGTATTGGAATATTTCATCAGATGTACTATTTTATTTAGACACTCCTCAGATGACGGTGAATGAACACTTGTCCAACCTATATGTCCTGTGTAAACAGCGTTAAAAAACTCCATAGCCTCTTGATCTTTTATCTCACCTATTACCATTCTGTCAAGGCTCATCAAGAGAGCATTAATAGTCAGGTCTTTCAGGGTATAGGCCTTATCATTCTCACCAAGCTTTTTCTTTACTTTTTGAGTGTATGTAGCTTTGTGTGATGTAAAGAGTTCCTGCGACTCCTGCATTATAAGCTGCACTTCATCTTCTGGCACATAATCAAGACAGGTATTCATAAGTGTAGTCTTACCGCTCCCACCCCTTCCTGTCCATACTATATTAAGTCCAGATTTAACTGCCATAATAAGGTACCTGACTATATCCTCATCAAGCATCACGTCTTTAATTAAGTCTTTGAATGTTTTCTTTTTTTTAGGCAGTCTTCGTATCTCGACTTGAGATCCACCGCAGGCTATCGGTGCTATAACAAGGTCCATCCTGAGTATTGCATTTTTTTGTGTTTTAGCATCAGAGAGTATTTGACTTGCATTTACTTCCGAGAGGCTTCCTTCATTTTTTATTGCAAGCCCATAGCAGAAATTTAAAAGTGACATATCTGTTGGAAATCTTACATCAGTAGGTTCAAGAATTCCATTTCTTTTTATAAAAATGCAATCTCTACTGAATATATAGATATCTGACACACTGTCATCATTTATGAATTTCTGGACACGACCATAGCCCCAAATATCTGAATTTATAGAAGTCTGAAGTTCCTCAAGGGTATTCGACGATGGTACTTCTATTTTATTGTCTTTTATATATCTCACTATTTCATCGTTTATAAGTTTTATTGATTTACCATTCATTTCAATATCATTTATCAGAAGCGAACAATTCTTTACCAGGTAATTTACTATGTTATCCTCAAGTTCAGTTAAATTTTGCTTCACAGTATCTTTGGAGTTTAAATAACTAAGGTTGCTTAAATTAACTGTTGCAGTCACTATATCACTTCCTTCCTATTAATCTATTAAGCAAAGATTTATAACCTTTATGTGAATTTTCAGTATCACCAGGCTCCTTATTCATTAAATCTTCTTGTGATTCCTGAGGTTTTTCATTATGTTGAATTAAAATTGAGCCTGAAAGTCCCATAAATTTAGTTATACTGTCATAAGCTTCTCTATCAGCTTTAGGCATAAGTGTGAGCGGCTTTTTATTATTAACTACCCTATTGTAGCTTTTATTAAAAGGCAACTCCGCAACTATATTATATCCGTCAAAGATTTTTTCCATAGTTCCAAAATCAAGTGCACCTGGCCAGTCAAATATAACTATCCCAAACTTATCTCTGCTAACACCTATTCTCTCAAATGTTTTAATTGAACTAAAAGTGTTACGTGCTGATAGATAATTCGATTCAACTACCGCAACTATTTTATCACTGGACATAACAGATGCTATGGTTCCAACATTAGACTTAAACGGATTAACTGCTATAAGTATCACATCATACAACTTCTTTGCTGCTTCTATGATTTTTTGGTAATGTACCATATCCATATTATCAATAAGTCTGTCCTGATATATTCCTGTTAGTACATCTATGTTCTTATTTTTACAGGACAATATGAATTTCTGTAAAAGTGATGGAGAAAACGTCCCGTTTTCTATAGAGGAATAGCATGCAGACAGTCCAGTATCTATGGCCGCCATATTGTATGAATCTTTTACACTTATCTCTTTTGGTACATCCAGCAGATGGTCCATGCAAGGAACTGCATCTGCATCTATAATTAGAATTTTTCTGCCGGTTTTTTTGCAGAAACGTACAGCCGAATTTACAAGAATTTGGCTTGAGAGAATATTATTGTTAGCTCCATAGAATGTTATAACATTCTGTTTGTAGAACCTTGTCTCTATAATTTTCTTCTCAACTACCTTAATTTTTTCTACTTCTCTTATCCTCTCCTTTTGTTTCTGCTGGGCTGTATCATTTATATCAGGTACATCAAATCCCAAATCGTCCTTTTTCTCACTCCCCTTATGTTTGAAATTCAAATACACAGAACTTACATCTGTAAAGCTATTAGGATTTGAAATGCAATTTACAACATCATCTGATGATACTGGATCAAATAAAAAATCATAAACAGCAAGGTCAAAACAATAAAGTATTCCATCCACGTCCTCCTTATCCGTGATATAGATAATTCTCATACCACGTTTTTTAAGAGAAAAAAGCAGTTCTTTTATTGATGTATCTCCTTGAAGTCTTTTAGATATTATCACTGTATCTGAAAAAAACTTTTCATCCATAAGGAACTCCCTGTAACATATGGCTTTAACTTGGCCTATGTTTTGATTCTCAATTTTTGATTTTAATTCCTGATTAAATGCTTCAATCCCCGTTGCTAATACAATCACATTCTCAACTCCTTTCTTATTAATATATCTACAGTATAATCTGATTTTAAAAACAAAAATCTGCTTTATTCTTGGGTTAAAGTATGGCTCAGAATTGGATTTTTATTGGATTTTTTTAATTGAATTATGAAGGCAAAAAAATAGACAGGCTGCAAGCCCGCAGTCTATCTATTTTAAGGTACAAAACACATAACTTTATACACATAGTGAATCACGTTTTTTATTTATTTTTTCATTTTTGAATTTGTCAAGAAATTCTTCAATTTCATTGCTTGGAGAACTATTATTTTTTCCCCTGCATTGAATTATTTTATTATCTTTTACTTCCAGTGTGTAGAATGGCTTGTCTATATAACCATTTTTTCTTATGAAAAGTATTGTTGTTTTATTTTTGGCGACTCGTTCAACATAAGAACCTACGCAATGATGAAGAGTATGTCCTTCATTCGTTATGTCATCATAATTTTTGGGGACAATAATATTAAGATTTTTATAAGAATATCCATAAACGTCCAACGTTTCAGCATACCTCGAGCTTATAGCTTCATCATATATTTTCTGATGATTTAGAGATACCAATTTCCACAATTCATCATGCTTTTCCTTAAGATTTTTAGGAAATAAAATAAATTCATCTTTAATATTATACTTGAGCAGAATACAGTTACTTATATAGTCTGCCCAGTCAAGCAAACAATCATTTACAGCATAGTTCCTTTCATATTCACTCTTGGTAAGTTTAACTTTTTCAAATTCGCTCTGCTCCTTTATATATTTTAATATCTTATTCACAGTAGTACATTTAGATATTGAAACAAATTTATCTAGACTTTTAATATATTTACTTACAAAAAGTAGCTGTTCATCATCTAAATATATTCTGTTCTTTTCCGATACTCTAAGTACACGAAGCATACGAAGGTTTCCGTTTAATCTTTTTATGGTATTTACTCCAGTTTTACTTACCTGAAGTATTTCTGGAATACTTTTTCCTTTAACACATAAATCATCATTATAGTAATCGTATAAAAGATTACATGTTAAATTAAATAATTTTGATTTTATAAAATATTCAATGAAAGGATATTTCATGTACAACGTTATATGCCTCCATACAGGAAATGTATGACAGTTTTGTGCGAACTCTTTTATCTGACAATATTGCAGTTTAGTCTTATTAAGGACAAAATAAATGTTTTTTGTATACAACACAGTATCATTAAATTCAAATCTATATCTAGAATCACACCATCTCAGAACATTTGAATTTTTAAAATATCCCCATTCAAATGATTTAATTTCATAGTCTTTCTTATTGAGGTATATGAAATCTCTGGATAGCTCCTGTATAGTTAGCTCTGGTTGTCTATAATGACTTCTATAACTTTTATGAACATTAAAATATCTAATGACAAGAGAATTGCCAGCTTTCTGAATTAATGCAGTCTGTATATTATCCTCTATAGCAGTACATTTTTTTTTAGGTTTATATATTATATGGCTGTGGCAGTTAGGACAAACTCCTTTTTCTCCACTTTTGGGACTTGTAACTTCAACATTGTGTTTGCAATGAGTACAGTACCCTTTCATTATTTTTCTCCCTTTCTCATATTTATAGTAGATATATCTGCTATGAATCAGGGCACTTTCATCCACCCATTCTGTGAAGTCGCAAGGAAGATCAGATATACTTTCCATTATTCTATCTATTCTGTCTGTTATTTTCTTATGTTTTGCCTGTAAATTCTTTCTTAATATACTTTCTTGGAATTCTTCAATTTTAAGAAGTGGATTTCCATTCCCCTTAGGATTGAAATATTTTGAAATTATTTCATAAGCCTCATTGGTATATATGGCACAGTTTTTGTACCATGAGTAACAATAATAACCAATTATATTACTTAATGCAGCTGTTCGCCATTTAGCAGGGTTGCAGGTCAAATCTTGAGAAATATATTTTCCTTTTTTCAATGAAATAAATACTCTATAAGATATTTTTGCCATGTCATTAATTATATCCTTTGATGAATAGAATGATATAATAAGTATATTCTCACCTTTGATTTTTATATCTTCTGCATCTACTACGTATAGAACTTGATCAATCAAATATTTTATATTTCTTATATTAATTTCATGTTTGACAGGTACCTGCGAGAGATATGATTTATTCATTTGACTCACCTCCCAAATTAAACAATGATATTTGGAGCGGTCCTATATTGCCAGTTTTCCTACGTATAATAGTTTTCTTATTTGTGCTGTCCTGTTTTTCGGAATTAGTTTCACTATTGTTAACATACGACAGCAGTGTCGGTTCTTCAGTTTTTCCTTTTTTATTACTTGCCTTGATAGTTATAGCTTTCTTTGCTTCTTCAGGTTTCATCTCATAATATTCCCATATTAATTTCTGAAACTCGTCCACGGATATATCCCCGCTCATTCCATACTTTTTTCTAATGCTGTTCATAACATGCATGACAGCACCTTTCAAAGTTTTTCCATACTTCATGATTAAGCTGCATAAATTTTCATCTCTTGTAAGCACTTTTAGATGATAAATCGTTGCTTCGGTAAAAATAATGAAACCTGACATATTATATATTCTCCTAGGTTCCATAGTAAAAATTTCTTTCTTGAATTTTTCAAGTTCTGAGTCTATTTTCCTTAATGCTTCACCTTGATTCATAATATATTCCCACCTTTAACTTTATTTTTATTAGCCGTATGGCCAAGATTAAATATTACTCAATTGAGCATAACTAAAAATTATCTTCTATACTTAATATGTGGTATTTGAACATAAAAAAATAAGAGTGGTCATAAAAAACCACTCCTATTTTTATTCTTACTTGAAAATTAATTTTTATATGAATAATCTGTGCTGTTACATGCTGGATATTCACTTGTGTCCCACGTATGGTCTTTTGAAAGCTGAGAATCTGTTATATTGAAATAATCATGAGTTGGATTATTTCTTCCATCTTTGTAAGACGGATCATCGAACGTGGCATCAAATTGATAAGTTTGTCCTCCTATAGTAACAATATTCCACGCATGAGCTTCTGTATTAACACCATTTGTAGCAGTGCCAGATACCATAATGCTCTTAATTCCTACTGCTTTTAGAAGTCTGTACATTGCATCAGCATATCCCTGGCATACTGCCTTTTCATTTATTAAAGCCCCATATGCAGTATAATCGTCATCTCTACCATCTGGAATATCACCAGCTATGACAGTAGGATCGTATTCACAATTATTCACTAGGTAATCATGAAGAGCAAGTTCCTTATCATAATCAGTCATATCTGCAGTTATTACTGATTCTATAATTTGACTTACTTTATTCTGTGATACCTCTCTTTTTTGAAGTAAAACTTCCGTAGTATCACCAAACTCAAAATTTAATTTAAATTCATATTTGTTGTCAGATATTTTAGTTGCAGTATTATTATTTGTTCCAAGATATTCTGCAGCTAGATCAGGACGATTTATTTCAAGCTCATTTATCGTAGTAACAGGATTGTACTTGCTCATATCTTCTGAATCTGTATAAATATCCAACATAGTATCACAATTTTCAAATGCATTTTCAAGTGCATTATAAAATCCCTCATGTGTTGTTATAACTTGATCTTCAGAATCCTTATCATCTATAGCTTTTTGAACTACCTGTAATCTAGTTAATAAGTCTGTCTTATCTTTACCATCTACAAGTGCATTTACCAATGTCTTAGCTGAATCAACATCTACCTGTAACTTACTGTTTTCTGCTTTTACAACTGTATTTGTTGCATCCTGTAGTTCTTTCTGATAAGTAGCATTTTCAGCATCCTGGGCATCCTTATCATCTATAGCTTTTTGAATAACCTGTAATCTAGTTAACAAGTCATTCTTATCCGTACTATCGGGTAATGCATTTACTAAAGTCTTAGCTGAATCTACGTCTGTTTGAAGCTTACTGGACTCAGCCTTTTCTACAGCTGATATTGCATCACTCAAATCCTGTTGCTCTTCAGCATCATCTATTGCCCGCTGAACTACATCAAGTCTTAAACCTAAACTTGCTTTATCGCTGTTATTGAGCTTATCTACTAAGTTTTTTGCCGAATCAACATCTACCTGTAACTTACTGTTTTCTGCTTTTACAACTGCATTCGTTGCATCCTGTAGTTCTTTCTGATAAGCAGCATTTTCAGCATCCTGGGCATCCTTATCATCTATAGCTTTTTGAACTACCTGTAATCTAGTTACCAAATCATTCTTATCCGTACTATCAGGTAATGCATCTACTAAAGTCTTAGCTGAATCTACGTCTGTTTGAAGCTTACTGGACTCAGCCTTTTCTACAGCCGATGTGGCATCACTCAAAGCCTGTTGTTCCTTCTGTTGCTCTTTTGCATCATCTATTTCCTGTTGAACTACATCAAGTCTTGAGTTCAAGCTTGATTTATCGCTGTCATTGAGCTTATCTACTAAGTTTTTTGCCGAATCTATATTTGCCTGTAACTTACTGTTCTCTGCTTTTGCAACTGCATTTGTTGCATCCTGTAGTTCTTTCTGGTAAGCAGCATTTTCAGCATCTTGGGCAGTTTTATCATCTATAGCTTTTTGTACTACTGCCAGTCTATTTAATAAATTTGTTTTATCTGTACCGTCTACAAGTGCTTTTACTAAAGTTTTAGCTGAATCTACATCACTTTGAGTCTTACTACTTTCAGCTTTCTCAACTGCTGATGTGGCATTGTCTAAAGCTTGCTGTGAATTACTAGATGAATCATCCGAAGATGAACCATCATTATTATCATTTTGAGTATTTATATATTCTTGAACAACTTGTAGTCTATTTAATAAGTCTGTCTTATCTTTACTATCTACAAGTGCATTTACCAATATCTTAGCACAATCAACATCTGCCTGTACTTTGCTGGACTCAGCCTTTTCTACAGCAGTTGTTGCATCGCTCAAAACTTGTTGCTCTTTTGCCTCATCTATTTCCTGCTGAACTTTCTGTAGTCTAGTTAATAAACTAGTTTTATCTGTGCTATCTTCTAAAGCATCCACCAAAGCTTTTGCTGAATCTACATCACTTTGTAATTTGCTAGACTCTGATTTTTCTACAGCAGTTGTTGCTACAGCTATAGCTTGCTGTGAAGTGCTAGATGAAGAACTACCAGAAGATGAACTGTGACTTGATGAACTATCATGGTCGTTATCACTTGATTTTGATGAAGAAGGACTTATGCTGTTAACTATTGAGTTTGGAAGAATTCCGGTACCTCCCACAACATTTATAGATGTGGAGTACTTATCTGCATTACTATTGATATAAAAAATGGCATTAATTGTGCCTGTTTCTCCTTCTGTTCCTGTAAAAACAAGCGGTGCAGAATATTTACCTGACAGAGCTGTGGCAACAAGTGCATCTGCATAACTGTTACCGGCTATGTCAGCAACATACATCTTATTATTCTTTAAATTATCCTTATAATAATCTAATATCTTCAAGTTTGTCTCAAATCTATCTTTTCCACCATCAAGCCTATTAGAAGCATTTAATTTATTATAGATTTTAGAATTTACCATGTTTTCAGTTCCTATAACCATGACATCCGAATTATTTTTTGAAACAAATTCAGCAGTACCTTCCATATCATTTTCATTATTATCGGCCAATAATAATATTTCATTCTTGGCCGAAGCTATAGGAGCAGTGGAAAGTGCATCTGAAAATCCCTGTCCACCAACTACAAGCACTTTATTTGCCTTAACTCCAAGTTCAACAAGTTTGTCTGCTACTGCAAGATTTGTGCTGTACCTGTTTTCTCCGCTCAGTCTTGTTACGTTATAATCCGAAAGCAAATTCTGAACCGACTGCGAAACAACTCCAGTTCCACCTATTATATAAATATTCTCTGGTTTCAACTTTTCAAGAGCATTTTGTGTATTGGAATCGAGCGACTCAGATTCTGTAAATAGTATCGGTGCATTTAGCGTTTTGGCAAGTACCGATGCACTTACTGCATCTGCATAGCTTTCTCCTGACACTATGATTGCATTTTTACAACTCGAGCTTGTCCAATTTGTGCTTGCAACATTGGCAGCAGTTTCGTATCTGTTTTCTCCGCTTATCCTTGTAGTTCCAGCAGCCTTAACCTGATATGACATAGTCGCGATTGTAACCAGTGTTACAAGTCCAGCACTTGCAAATATATTTTTAATATTCATTAAATCTCCACCTTTTAAATAAAAATTCGGCATAAAATAACATTTTTTATGGATAAATTATACTTATATATATTAATTTACTATATAATTAATATTCGTACCATTTTTAGAACACTTGATATGGTTTAAGTAATCGTCAATTCCTTTAAACTTAGGATTCCATTCAGAAATCTTCACATCATTAAATCCGCTTTTTTTCAAGTAGATGTATAAATTATGCTGATGTTCCATAACTTTTTCATTTGAGTACTTGTCCATATCATAAGCTAAAAATATAGTTTTAGATTTCATTTCATTTAATACATCTGCACAACCTTTGTATGTTCCAACTCCAGGAACAGCCAAAGACGTAACATCTGATAATATGCTGGCAATAGTAGCTTTTAAAGGTCCTTCGGTTATAAATACTTTTTCAGAGGAATGTTTTTTGTTCCACTTGACGTGAAAAAATCCTGTTGACTGACATCCACCTTCCATATATCCTGATGAGAACCATGGATATTTTTTCTTTACATTAATTCCATTTTTCCTAATCTGGCATCCCTGTATTCTTCCGTATATATCTCTAACCGGAACAAGAAATCCTCCTTCTTTTGGTGTCCAAAAAGTATACTTATTGTACTTATCTAAATAAAATCCAGGTACACCTTTCAAATCAAGCCCTAATTCCTGCAACTTAATACATATTTTTCCCTTTAAAACCCTGCTACTTGGAAGAGTAACATAACCATTTTCTTTTATCTGTTCAAGAGACAGTCCTCTATTCAATAGATTCTTTCTATGTTCAAAACTTATAGATAACAGTGATATAAGCTTTTTATATGTTTTATCTTTACTTGTTATATCAGCCATAGGAACAATACTTTTCTCATAGAATTTCTCTACTTTTTTCATCTTATTTTCAACATCACTTATTGCCTTAACTCCCAATATCTCCTTAAAGGCCTCTTTATTCGAGCAGTTATGGAGCTCTGCATATAATTTAATGTGTGAACCGGATGATCCACATTTTACACATCTATATACGTTTTTATAATTTGTATTTGTCATATCCACTGGAGTCAGATAAAAATGGCCTCGTTTTGCTCCGCAGAATGGACATGTAGCTGTATATCTGTAACCTTCCCGTTCTACATCATTAATACCACATAAGCTAGCAACATTTAGAATATTTAATCTCATATCATTTTCATAATCTATATCCATTTTTAACAACACCTTTCGTTATATTTGGTAAACAAAAAGCTGCCATATTAAAATGACAGCTTTTTATTTGCTATATAAACATTCCAAGTTTTTTCTTTATACTTACAAGTTCTCTTGATACAATATTTAATTCATTTCTGTTTATTTTTAGACCTTTTTTTCCAATATCCCGTAATTCAGTTAGATCCTCCATTTCTTCAATCATTTTTTCCCTTATGTTCTTTTCCTTAGTTTTCATTTTTAATCCCCCTTTAAAATGGTATATCGTCACCAACATCAACAAAATCATCATTGAATCTATTACTCTGATTTTGCTGAGATTGATTGAATTGATTTGACTTATTATAATTATTAGCTTTGTTGTTTGAAGCTTTAGAATTGCTACTATTCCATTCTAAAAATTGAATTTCCTCCGCAATTACCTCAGTCGTATATCTCCTAGTACCGTCTTTAGCTTCATAGCTTCCAGTTTGAATTCTACCGCTCACAGCTATAAGATTACCTTTAACTGTGTATTTAGATAGATTTTCTGCTTGATTATTCCATACAACTACTGGAATAAAATCCGCTTCTTTTTTTCCATCCTTTGCTTTAGAGAATCTTCTATCCACAGCCAATGTAACTCTTACTACAGCAGTACCATTGCCAGGTGTAAATCTAAGCTCAGGATCTTTCGTTAGCCTGCCAATCAAAACTACTCTATTCATAATACATTCCACCTTTTCTATTTTTTTATTTACACAACAGCACTTATATCAATTGGTTCTTGTACATTTTGGGACTTCGGCTCTTCCTTATCTTTCTTCAATGTGGTCTTATTTTTAAAATTTTTTCTAGTTGCAACTTTTAAGAAAGTATAATATGCTGCTTTCTTATCCTGAAATTTGTCTGTAAGTATTTCAGGCATTACTTCCTTTATAAAATATTTAAGATCTGAAATTTGCTTTTTTAACTTTTCTTCATCTTCTAATTTTTTTTGTAAATCAAGGACTTGTTCTTTTATTTTGCTTTCTAATTTTTCATATAGATCAATCTGTTCTTTAAGAGCTTTATTTTCTTCTCTAAGTCTTTGATTATTTCCGTTAAATATATTTCTTATACATGCAAATACGTTTTTGCTATTCATATAAATCTCTCCCTTACTTGTTTATTATGTAGATAAATGCTATCAACCCACCTTTTATAAAAATAAAAAGAGAACCTCAATAAAATGTATTGAAAGTTCTCCATATTAACCTTATGGTCAAAACTAAATATTACTCAATTGAGCATAAACTAAAATGTCTTCTATAACTTAATATGTGGTATTTGTATTCAAAATTTATGGTTTTTTATATTTTTTCAGAATAAGCTCAGTTGTTTTCCAACAAAAATGCCTTGAACTCCATAAGATTCAATGACTTTTTTATTTTCATAAGATTTTTCTATACCTACAGATTGGACCAAAGTATCTGTGCCAAATGATTTAACATTTAGATATTTTTTGAGCAACACAAAAAAATTTTCAAAATTCTTATTTATGTTTTTTCTTTCTTGACTTTCCGGATAAGGTTTAATATCTGAAAAATATACTGAATTAGAAGTGCTGTGCACAAGGTATTGACTTACAAATTGTTCCTGAGTCATGGCATCTTCAACATATGCTTCAAATGCTCTTGCGAGCATTTCTACTATAGAACTGTAATATGGCTTTTTTCTAGCATTGTCTAACTTCTCCGATTCTTTTAAGAAATTAGATGATTCTTTTCTTCTTAGCACATTCGCTTCATCTATATTTTTAAGTTCTTTTTTTAATATAGATATCTGATATATAATGAGGTCTATATTTTTCCTGTATGCCTTACGTGGTATTCTTCCCTTAACTTTTTTATATAGAGAATATATAGGCTCTGCAGATGAATTATTCTCTAAGATATCATCTAAGAAACCATTAAATTCCTTAATCTCATCTTTTGATGCAGCACGTAATATTCTTTTCCCATGATATTGATCCTGCTGGCAAGAAAAAATTTCCATTACATATTCCATAATACTTTCTAAACTTTTCTTTTTCTTTTCAATAATTTCAATAATTTCTTTATTTTCCTTTGTAGTTTGCTCTTTAGCTTTCTCTTCTGATGCATAAGTGAATTTTATAGAATCGACTAACACATTAAAAGAATCAACCAATTCATTTGGTACAGTATTATTCTTAAAAATAATACTAGAACTTGCGAAAGGATGTTCCATATTACTGCCAAGCATATTGCCAAAAAAAGCATCCATGCTATGGCCCCACTCATGAGCCAAACTCCCGGCTCCTTTTACTTTTGTTATGTTTATGACATTTCTACAAGGTTCATAATGTGCCACAGCTTTTCCACTACCCCTTGAACCAAATGCTATTCCAAGACTTGATCCATCTTTCCGCTTTAATGCTAAAAAAGAAGGCTCTACATTTAATATATATGCCAGATCCATTAAGGCATCAAAACAATAATTAAGATGCATTTGTCTCTCACTGTCAGAAGCATAATTTCCAAATTCTCCACCTCTAAATTTGAATGTCTTATAAATATCGGATGTGGAAACTTGAAAGTTTCTTTGATATTTTCCTTTTCTTTTAATATTTTCAAGTTCTGGTTTCTTCAAGTGAAACGCACAAACACTTTTACTTTGAGATATTGTCTTGATATATTCCTGTGCTTCTTCATCACTTGTAAATGGAGTTTCACATATACGTGAATAGCAATATCCGCTTGCTGCACTCCTACACACAAAAAATTTGCCTGGTTCAAGTTCTCTGACTTCTAATTTTTTTCTGTTGGAAAAAGAATCTGGAAAACCAATTCTGTTAATTTCTTTTTGGAAATGTTTTAATTTTAGCGGTATAGCTTGTACATTTTTTACAAATTTATTAGTTATATTTGAATTTCGATATACTTTCACAGTCCAGCCTTTATTGCTATAATAACCATTTGCAATAAATATCCTCTGGAATAAATCTTTGAGTTCTTCTTCAGATTTAAGTTCCATAGCAATATCCCTGACAAGGGATATAAATTCAACAAATTTTTTTCTATTCAACAAATTCTTTTCTGTGTCTGATGTTGCTTTGACTTTTGCCGGAAGTGAATCTCTGATCTTCTTTATACAAAACACAAGAAGTTTTGATTTATATTCGCACAGTTTCTTATAATCTGGCTTTTTCCATACCTGTTCCTTTGTACAATACTTGAATGCTTCTCCATCAGATAAGGTATCAAGATCATCTATATAAAAATTTCTTTCCTTCCATAAATCTTTCTTTGCCCCTCCTATTTTTTCTCCAAAATCATTAATTTTCATAATACATTCCACCTTTCATAAATTTATTAGTCTTATGTCCAAAACTAAATATCACCCGATTAGGTATAAACTAAAATTATCTTCTATACTTAATATGTGGTATTTGAACATAAAAAATAAGAGCGGTCATAAAAAACCACTCTTTATTAAAACTAATCTCCATCTATCAATCTACTGTTTTTAAATATACCTTTTTTGCTTTGAACTCTACTTCAAAATTAACGGATGTAATTTCATTTAATTTAAGATTACTGAAAAAATTGAGCATTTGAGAGAAGCTTCTCTGAATAAGCATACGCTCTACTATGAAAGTGAGCTTATCCGAAAAAGTGAATTTATGTGCGGTGTGATGCCCAGCTTTCCTTACGACCATATCAACGGAATCTTTATCATAGATAAAAATTCCGTCGTTCATTTTTATTAACTTTCTTTGAAAGAGTGCATATACAGCACCATGAGTTCTGAATTTATACATCTTGCCTTCTTTCACTTTATATTTTTTAGGATTGAGTGCCACTTCTGATAGACCGTCAACAAATTCATCCACTAGTTTGTTTAAAAGATATATACTATTCCACGATTTTCTTTTACCTATTAATTTTCTAATATTTATATCAAAATTCATATTTATTGAATGTGTTATTTTTCCGATGCATAACACATTATTTATCTTAGTATATAATTTAAGCGAAATATATGCAGTTAAAAATACAATTATAATATACAGAGACATACTCAATTTATTCAATATCAGAAATAACAGTATAACAAATATCCCATATTTTTCAGTAAATATGTAAAATATATTTATAAACTTAGTTATGGCAAAAACAATACACAAAAATATTTTATTATTCTCCATTTTCACTTTTCCTCCCAAATTTGATTTGTTTCCATTCTAGCAAAACGAGGTTGGTCAAAAATAAAATCCAGGGCAGAATTATTTATTCTGTCCTGGATTTTATTTTTTAAACTATTTGCAGAACCTTGCAATTATATTAAGTTGGTTGGTTAATTGGGTTTTCTGTGAGCTGTCCGGCAATTTATCCACAAGTGATCTTGCTGTATTTAGATCATCAAGTGATTTTGTCCTCGATACCTTCATTACAGCGGCATTTGCTGATGTTACATCTTTGGCAGTCTGTGCCTGCAGTTCCTGCTTGATTGTTCTAAGTTCATTATTATATTTAGTCTTATCTATACTTGAAGGCAAATCATCTATGGCTTTTTGGGCATCATCTATATTACCCTTATCTAACGTTTTGCCAGCTTTGTCCAGTGCATTTTCCACTTTCTTTATGGCATTTTGAATTATCTGTTCATTCTTAAGCTTATTCTCTATTTCATTAAGTCTATTGCTGAAAGATGTCTTTGTATTGCTCACACTATCAGGCAATGCATCTACTCTACTCTGTAAAGCTGATACTTTTTCCTTGTAGCTATCTATATCCATATTGATGTTGTAAGCTATATGATTATTCACATCTTTCTCCAATGAAGTTATATCCTTATCTATAGCAGATATAGTATTATTTAATACTATATCATCAAGTCTATTTCCCAAATCAGTTTTGTCCTTTCCCGAAGATAGCTTGTCTACAAGAGCTCTTGCAGAATCAACATCACTCTGTTTTAAACTTTTCTCTGCTTTTACAACGGCTGCTTCCGCAGCTTCAAGAGCTTTGTCAGCCACTTTATTATCTATTTTATTCTGTATGTCACCTATCTGTGCCCCAAGGTTGTCTTTATCTTTTCCATCAGGAAGACCATCAACTATTTTCTTAGCTTTATCAAGATCGTCCTGGTCTAATGTTTGCCAAGCTTTATCTACAGCATCCTGAGCATTTTTCATATCTTGATTATCCACTGTAACGTTGACAGTTGCTTCATTACTGATATTACCTGCATTATCTACAGTCTTGGCTTTTACAATATGACTCCCAAAGTCTAAAATAAATGCTATTGTATACCTCTGATATGCTCCTCCATCTATACTGTAATCTGTATCTTTCACTCCGCTTTCTGAATCTGTACCTGCTGTTATAGTTATAGTTCCGTTATTGTTTGAAATAATTGGTGCTGTTGGTGCTGTTGTATCTATATTAGACACGGTAACTTCTTTTGTTGTAACATTTCCTGCCTTGTCTGTTGCCTTAAATATATAGGTACCATTCTTCGTAACCTTGTATGTCCCACTTCCAGCTGTAACGGTTGAACTATCCGGCATTGTTATACTTGCGATACCGCTACCTCCTGTCTCATCTGACGCTGTTACACTTAACGTTACGGATTTATTTGTCCAGTTTGTTTGATTTTCTGTTACGTCTATACTTGGTGATGTTGTGTCAGATGCTCCGATCGTTATATTTTGTGAGATCTCTCTACTGACATTTCCTGCATTATCTATCGTCTTAGCTTTTACAGTATGACTGCCTGTATCTAAGGTGAATGGTACAGTATACCTCTGATATGCTCCTCCATCTATACTGTAATCTGTCTCTTTCACTCCGCTTTCCGAATCTGCACCTGCCGTTATTGTTACAGTTCCGTTATTGTTTGAAATAATTGGTGCTGTTGGTGTTGCTGTATCTATATATACAGTAATTTCTTTTGTTGTAACATTTCCTGCCTTATCTGTTGCCTTAAATGTATAGGTACCATTCTTCGTAACCTTGTATGTCCCACTTCCACTTGTAACAGTTGAGCCATCAGGCATTGTTATACTTGCTATACCGCTACCTCCTGTCTCGTCTGACGCTGTTACACTTAACGTTACGGATTTATTTGTCCATTCTGTTGGATTTCCCGTTATATCTATACTTGGTGACGTTGTATCTGATGGATTTGTTCCATTTGATATTTCACCTTTTTCATCCGTACCACCAGGGAGCTTATTTATTATTCCTGGATCTTTCGAATTCTTATAGTCGTCCAATACATCCTGTGGATTCGTATATACTGGATTTTCTCCATGGGCTTCCGTGACTGCGTCTGAACTAAAATGAACTAGAGTATTCTTAGTCCATGAACCTGGATTAGTATAAACAGTACCATCTTTAGTAACAAGTGCCCGTGCAGCATTATCTGAACCATTTGATAAAAATGCAGACACATCAGATATCTTTACCCCATGGTTTTCAAGGCTGTCTCCCTGTACTTTATCACCAACACCATAAGTTGTACCATCATTGAGTATAAGGTACATGTTGGTTGAGTCGAGCTGTGACATATATTTAACATCATTTCCACTTACATCAAGATCATTAGTTAATTTTCCTGATGTGTCTGCAAGCTGAAAATTTCCATTCTTTAAAAGCAATGCATTGTTCTGTGCAAGCTTTGCAAAAGTCGCTAGTGTATTAGTATTTTTAAATGTACGATCCTGGAATGTATATAGAAATCCATCAGACATTTCGAAAACCCTATTTGACCATATAGTCTTTAACGTTACACCATCAGGCATTGATACAACACCCTTATCGTCTCTAAGTGTACCATCTTTCATAACAAAAATATCTTTATTTACATTGGTAGCAGGCATAATATAGGATACATCATTCATGTTGAGACCGAAATCCTGCTGCTTTCCGTTTGAATCCAGGTAAACCAAAGAGCCATCAGATTTTTCTATAAGCATATACTGAGATACTCCTTTTTTATACTTATATGCAAACATCTTTGAAACATCATTTTTCTTTAGAGTAAATGTTTTTAGGCTACCATCTGTATCTATATACTTTGAAGAACTTCCAAAATATAACACGGGATGCTGTACTGCAGACGTACCGCTACCAAACACAAGCGTATCAGCTCCTATAATCCCACTGCCATCTATAGGAAGAGTAGCCGGTTCTGTTGTTGTAAGGTTTTCATAATACTGTACCATACCGTAATTATCTATAAGTATCATAGAGCCATTTGAAAGGAAATATTTATTCTTTATCTGACTATCATCTTTTATTACACCGCCGTTACTCAATGTAGCCGTTCCATCTGTGTTATTCAATACGAACTGCATAAGATCATTATTGTCATATAAAGATTTCGAGTAATATCCAGTGAACCATGAACCATACTTTGACTGATCATCTGCATTGTACATTTTATCTATTGTGTACCGAGTCTTATTATAAACCAATGAAGTTACATTTTCAGGATCACGATAATAACGTAAAAAATATAAAATATTATTTTTATCAATAAGAAGTTTTGGTAAAGAATCATTTGGATCAAAGCATCCATCTTTTATATCAGATATGTTAACATTACCTCCTGATGGATATTTAATATCTTTTAAAGTATGATCATCAGAAAGATATACCAAAGTTCCATCTCTTTTTACCATATAATTAAAACAAAATTGATCTATTGTATCAACTCCAGCCAATTTTTTTAATGAATAGTTCTTAATCGTATTATTATTGCCACAGGTATATACAGAACCATCATAAGTTAAAAATACGGTTTCTGAGCAACCATAATCAAAAAAAGACGCTGCAATATCTTTAATATTACTTATGTTAATTTTAGTTGGATATGTTACTCTAGTATCATTTCCAGTTCCAAGTTCACCTGCTGAATTCTCTCCATAGACATACACACTTTTAGCATCATCATTCATTAAAAAAAATACTGGATTAGACCTCCCATTATCTCCATCTGATGAATCTACAGTTATTATTTTATTTATTTGCGCATTAGTAAAAAATAGATATGGTTCATCATGTTGGCAACCGGTAATATAAACCTTTCCTGTATTTGTTAAATAAAAAACATTAGCACCACTTGGTATAACATCTTTTATATCAGATAGATCTATTTGAGTAGGTATTTTAGTAATGTTACGAATATTCCCAATGCCAAGCAATCCTGGATCATTACCACCATCTACATTGTTCCCACAAACAAAGACAGTATTATCACTTTTGATAAAATAAACATTTTTATAACATCCAATAACTATTTTTCTAACATTGCTTATATTAACTTTAACTGGATCCATAAGCCTGTCTTTTATATCTCCTAGTCCAAGTTGTCCTGTATCATTTTCTCCATATGCATATACTTCTCCGCTATTAGTCAAAAAAAAGACAGATCTAGTATAGTACTTAGCATAGATTGGTATTATATCTTTTACATTATTAACACTTAACTTATTGCTATTAGATATACAATTTTTATATACAGTACCGTCATTTTTTAAAATAAAAGTAGTCCCATATAAATCAATATCAATAATTTTTTTTATATTGTTCTGACTAACCTCATCAGCAAAAGCTTTTATAACAGAATTTGATATATTAATTCCATTTTCATCCGCCAATACAATGCTAGATATACTTCCAGATACAAACGATAATCCAAGTGCAATACTTAGAGTACCTGCAGCAATTTTTCTCCGAGTTTTAACACTCAAAAAGTTTAATTTTTTTAAATTCATTTAAATACCTCCATCTCTTTTAATTAAATCATAAACTAAAAAACGACTGCAAAATCTGCCTTATTCTTGGATTATTCTTGATGTTAAAGTTGGGCTCAAAATTGGATTTTTTCAGAAAAAATTCTCACCAGAAATCATACAACCTTTTTACCCCCCCATTTCAGCGGGAATAATCAACTATTTTTCTAAACTATCCATTTAACATTCATTGATATATCATTTGCGTAACTCAAAGTTATTTTCTGATTAAGATTAATAGAAGTACCTGAACTTGAAATCTTAATATCAAATAATATTTTTCCATCTGATGATTTTGAAAAAGTATTGTCTGTAGTTACCTGAACAGACGACCCAATTTTTAAATATTTTTCTTTTAATTTTTCCAGACTAGCAGCACTTTCTATTCCATACAGCTTCTTAAGCGTATCCTTATTTTCCACAAAATAAGAAGCCAAATTCTTAGTATTTTCTATCACGCTTAGGTTCTTCAGTCCCGCTTTCACTTTATCCTCGGAATCTATATATTGGTCAGTATTCAGTACACCACCGCTAAACATGAAATACAGTGAGAAGTCTGAGTTTGAAGTTTCAGCACCTGATACTTCTGAAGTATCAGGTGCCTTAGAACCCTTGCTTGGAGTGCTAAGCTTGTCCATATTTGATATACGTTTGTTGTATCTGTCAGCATATTCTTTGTTTTCATCAAATCTTTTCTTCTCAGAAATACTATAACCCTGTTTTAGATAATCATATTTATCAGAGGAATCAAAATGCCCGGATGCAGATTTATAAAATAGAGCAGTACTTATAAATAATATGCATACAGCGGTAGTGCTTATAAGAAGTATCCTTTTCTTTGTTGAATCCATATAAATTTCCTCCTCTAGTGTTTTAATGCATCTGAATAACTCAATTTACTCTTAGAAACTCTAAGTTTTATGCTAACTCTTCCGAATTGGTTGGCTATTCCACCACCGCTCGCCGTATTGTAATATGAACCGCTTCCAAAATAAATATCTATGTGAGTATTTGTTATAGCACCACCTCTATCTACTACAACATAAGCACCGTTAGCATCCACCTTCTGACCATTTGACATCTTCCAGTATCTTTTGTTCTCAGGTACTTTTACAATTACAAGAGTACCAAAAGGTATACTCTTATCAGCTGCAATTAAATGATTGGACAAATTTTTGTTTGACAGGTTCATGCCATTCCAAGCAGCCAGTGTTCCACCATTTTGTCCAATATTATCTCCAGTGTAAGCCGTTGCCACACCGCTTTTATATACAATGTTAGGATTGTTGAATACGTAGTAATCTGATGTTTCGGGAGCTATTATACTGGACATATCCCATGTACGGCTGTTCTGATTATTCTTATTAAGCGGATCGTGTACAGTAACTTTATTGCCACTGTCTATATCCGTGAGTACAATATAGTGATTACCCTGTGTGAAAGTAGAACCAGGGCTCCCATACGAAATACCGCTGCTTCCATGTACATTTGCAATTACAGGATAACCAGCCTTTAATTCTGATATAACGCTGCTATATTGTGCTTTGCTATAATGCTTTATGGTAAGTCCAAAAGATGAAGCAGCTTTCTGAAAAACATCATTGGCATCTGTGTCTTTCACTACACCTGAAGATTTGAGATAACTTGCCGCCTCATCAGGTTCCAGTATTCCGTCTTTATTTTTATCATAAGAACCGAGCTTTCCTTCAAGACCACTTACAACCATAGCAAGGGATGTAGGAGCTGAACCAAGCTTGTCCATTGTGGAACCTGCATATGAATTACTTCCCCATCTTTTATCCCATTGATAAAAAATAGGTATCATTCCAGCCGAAGATCCTGTACTTGAGCCTCCTAAATCTGCAAGAAGTGAATCAAGAGTTAAGTCACTTAACTTACCATTTATCCAGTCACCATTTTGTTCTTTCTTATCAAAGTCAAATCCAGATTCTATAATGAAGTAAATGGCATCATCCACATCCTTCTCGTTCGGAAAATCAGTTTCTATTATCTTTCTAAGTTTTGCAAACAGCTTTCCATTTAATTTATATCCACTGTATACAGGCTTAGTTACCGTATGTGTTCCGTCAGAATCCGTATAAGTAAAAGTTTGCTGTGTGTACTGGAGGTCTATTTCTCCCCATATACTGCTGATGTGGGTTACTACAGCTATTGAACCTTTTTCCTTCTTTGTAGTAGTTATTTTTTTACCTGTATCAATTCCAATGATAGTCACCTCTTTTTCAGATGTAATGACATCTGTGGTAGTCTCTGTAGATATGGTAAATTCAGGTTTAAGTTCATCAGCCACTTTATGTGAATTTTTTTCTATCTTCTTTTTTATAAATTCCTGAGAAATTTTCGATTTTTCTTCAGTTGGATTATTAGAATCATTTTTATCTTGGCTTTTTTTATCTTTTTCATTTCCATCAAAGAAATCTTCTGGTTTTACACCAAGAGACATCTCCATATACTTCATGTATCCAAAAACATTTCCTGGACTAAGATAAAATTTTCTTATTAGATTGTATGCATCAGTATAATCTGTACCGCTATCTGATACAGAATCATTTACTGTATCCGCACTGCTATCACTTGAATCTGATGAATTGCCACTATTGTTATCAGATACATTCGCTATTCTCCTCGCACCTGTGTAATCATTTCTGCCACTTAGCAAAGATACCTTAACAACATCTCCTGTTTTTGGTGCTTGAATATATTTGCCATCACCTATATACATCCCCACGTGTCCCGGAGGATTTCCTTCAAAGAACAGTAAATCTCCTGCTTTTAATTTTGATTTACTAACTGAAGTCCCAACTTTAAATTGTTCTTGAGAAGTTCTTGGTAAGTTTATACCAAAATGAGCATAAGCATACATTACAAGACCTGAACAGTCAAAACCTGACGGACTTGAGCCTCCCCATACATAAGGAACTCCAAGAAATTTAAGTGCATAATTTACAACATTACTTGTACTTTTAAAATCAGAAGGTATGGTTACAGATGAACTACTTCCACCGCTTTCCGAATAGCTATCTCCGTATTTTATATAGTCAGGTATACCAACATTTATCTTGTCATCAAGGTACTGTTCCAAATCTTTTACAATATCCTGGTTGTTTTTATCTGAAAGAGAAGAATTTATAGTGTTGTTTCCCATATCTCCAATATCAGCGGCAAATGCACCAAAAATTATAAAAGCAACGAGGGTAATGGCTATTACCCCCAGCACAATTGGATTTCTAGTTACAAATTTTTTAGCAAAAGATTTTGCTTTATTTTTGACCATTCTTTTTAAAAATCCATCTTTATTGCTATTCAAAATCTCACCACCTAAACCCATCAACATTGGTATATGGATCGGTATGTGCAATTACAGCACTTTTTTGTTTAAGTGAAAGATTATTCATAGGACTTGCACTATCCATAATTTGAGAAGCTCTTCCCATATCACCACGTGAAATTGCTGATTTAAAGTTATTTATATTCCTTGAAACAGTATTTTCTGCCTCATTAGTTCTATCATGTGCTGCTTGAGTTGAAGATTTGCCTATATCCCCACCAAACAGTTGTGAAAGTGCATCTTGTTTACTCAGCTTATCCACTCCACCTGCAAGAGACTGCATATCTTTTACAGTTGCATTTATAGCTTTGCCGGCTATGACTCTATTTGCCATAGTTTCATTTCTGAAATTGCCTGCTCTTGAAATTTCTCCAAGTATTTTTGCACCTGCGGGACGGTTAGCAGCATACTTTTTAAGATTATCGTTGAGCATTGAAGAATACAGTCTGTGTCTTGAACTTGCAGCCCTTAAATTATCCATATTTACATTTCCTTTTGAATCCGTTATAGGAGGGACTGTATTTACACCATTAAATCCGTTAGTATCTACTGTAGAATTACCAAATGGAATATCATTTTTGTAACCTTCTGTATCAGAATCCGCATTTGCTGAAAAACCCTCGCTTTCTCCACTGCTACCAATATTGCTGCCAGTGCCAACTCCACTTGTATCTCCACCTTCACTCATAAATGGATCGCTGAATGCATCTGTACTTTCAAATTCAAAATCAGGACTTCCATCCTCTTTTGCAGTATTTCCTGCTGCCTGTGGATTTCCTGTTATACTTTCTTCTTTAACTTTATTTGCATTCTTAGTGTCCATGTTACCGTTAGAATTAGAAGCTGTTTCCGAATTAGTATCACCTATATTATTTTTCCCGTTGTCAGACATCTTTGAAGCAACATTTCTATCAAGCGGATTTACAGTTCCAGAAACACCTTCAGTATTTTTCCTTCCTGTACCTCCAAATACAGCGGCCTCCATAGGTGAACTTCTGAAACCTCTCATTCCTTCCGAAATCTTCGATGCACTGCTGCCTCTGAATGTTCTTGATATTGCTCCTATGGCTCCAGAAGCTGCAGCTGATACAGGACCAAAGGACTTTCCTGCAATAGCCATTTCATCTACACCTGCAAGTTTTGTGAAGAGACCTTGAAGAGAATTTCTAAACACTTCGGCAATTTTAACGAGTGAGAATATCCATATTATAGAGTAGAACCAATTTTTCCATGATGAACCTGACAAACTTATAATCATTATACTGAATGTAAATGCATAGAAAAACTGCATTACTGCATTTGTTATCATCTCTCCAAACCATATCTGTATAGCCTGTGTCTTATTATCTATCCCCCAGAAAAGAGCTGCAAGTGGTGTAAAAGCATACATCGCAGTAAGGACAATTTTTCTAACGAGAAATAACATATTTATTTGGAAGTACTTCCACGCAAACAGGCATTTAACTATCGCACTCGTAAGTACCGAACCAGTCTGTATACTGTCAACCATAGATATATTAGTGACGTAGTTATCCTTTCCAAAAGATGCATTGAACATTGCAACTACAGCATCTGTCATATAGCTTGCAAACAGGAACAATCCCCTTAAAAGAATTGGTCCGACTGCTATAAGCGCAAGTGAGAAAAGCCATCTGCATATATCTTCCTGAAACTCTGATCTCTGAGCAGGTTTATTTGCAGACATAATAAGTGAAATTGCAGACTTTCCTACCATAATAAGTACAATAGGGGCACATATAGATGTGACTCTTAAATACATATAATTTAAATTCGACCACTCTGTATCTGTAAATGGTGGAACTGAAATCGTCCCTGTAATCCCAAAAACATTCGCTTTTGAATTGAATATAAGTTTATCTAGCGGCAGGAACCCGAAGTATGTACTGAAAAGATTAAATACACATTTTTCTATCGAAGTGAATATATTTGCAAATGCCTTCGTGATAAAGTTGCCATCATCATCCGTTATATTCGCTGTAGGAGAATTTATAACAGAAGATGATCCATTTGTAAGTACAGATCCTATATGATTTGCGACACCTACAAGGAACCCTGAAATAAGTATGCATGAACCTAAAAGCCCGCATCCAAGTATTATCTTGCCAAGTGCAGTCATTGTTTCCTCACGTTTACTGTCACTGTTCTTTGTAAGTATCATTCTTATTGCAACAAGTCCCATGGCAAAAGCTATAATGCTCCCGCCGAACATATACAGGTAGTAAGTAACAGTTTTCTGTGCCTTACTTGTATCTGTTGCAGTTAAATTAAAAGAAGCTTTTTCTGTATTAGTTGTTGTATTTGCAGCTAGTTCAATTTTTGTAGGTGAAAATCTTTGAATTTCTTCTGCTTTTACATTTGAGCATGGAACCGTAAAAAAAAATAAAAATATAAACAACATACTTACAAATATCTTTATAATACTTATATTTTTAGACCTACTAAGAGTATTAATAGTATTACCTCCTCTCTTTTACATTTCAGAAAATTCCCATTCAAATTTTTCAGGAACAACTTCCATAAGAACAATGTCCTGTTCCGTAAGAAGAATAGCTTGTCCACTAGAAAAACTTGATATATAGTCGCGGCAATTTTCTGAGAGATTAAAAAACTCAGCAGTCTGTCTGGCTACATTTGGCTCTAATCTTAATAAAACTTTAGTAGCACATAATGACACAATAGCTCTTCCTTGAGTAGTAGATATAAAATCCTCTATAAATTGTGTAGCAAGCGTAAGTCCTATATGAAACGCTCTTCCAAGACGTGCTATATTATCTATAAAATCCAGTGCTTTCTCATATTTTGCAAATAGAGAACCCTCATCTATATACACATCTTTAAGGACATCTTTTAATTTCCAGTTCGAGAACTTTGACCAGATCCATGACATTGTGTTTATTGTTGCAAAAAATTTCGTAAACTCATCTGAAAGCCCCTTAAAACCAATAACAAGTAATCTATTTTCAAGCAAAACACTGCTCTGGCAATCAAACATAGCCATTGGTCCATCACCAGTTATCATTTTCATAATCTCGGTCAGCTCAGTGAGACCTTTTAGATTTGCCCTTCTATTGTATTCAATAAGACCTCGCCTCAAATCGGATAGTATGGGAAGCCTCTTTTTCTTTTTTCCGGTATAAAATTTTCCATCTACCGCTTTCTCAATTGCTATATACAGTGAATCGGCATCTTCTGTTATACCAGAAGCAGAATAGAGTTTTGACACCACTTCATCCACCGCTGTAATTTCCTGACCTCTAAGGGGTTGTCCTCTAAATCTTTCTGCGAAAATTGAAATCATATTTATAATTTCACTTCTCTTACCATACAAGTCTATTTTCTTTTTCCCATGATCATCTTCTTCTATCTCAACTTCAAATGGATTTATTCCTGATTTTATTCCAGGTTTAAGGTCTATATATTGGCCACCGAGTTCTTTAGCTTGTTTTCTGTAATCACCTTTTGGATCTAATATAACGCTCCACCTTCCTGCTGCAGTACCTCTTGCAGATTTTACATGCATAAATACTGTTTTGCCTGCACCTGATGTACCGCATACAAAAGTGTGTGGATTTGTAAGTTCTGGAGCACCTATGAAATTGTTGTAGAAGATATACGACTGTGTATTTAAATTTCTTCCAAATAGAATTCCTCCATGGTGTGACAGCTGCGTATTTCCAAGTGGTATGAGAGATGCAACTGAACCTGTAGTTACATTTTTAAGATTCTGTGAAAATGAAAGATTCAATGTAGGTAGCCCTGAACTAAAACCAACATTTTGATCAAGTGTCAAGCATCTTATTTTAAGGGACTTTCTGCTGCATAAGTCATTTAGAGCATTGGATTTATTATCAAGCTCTTTTAGATTTGAACCCCATATAAAAATAATTGGTTGCGCAAAGAACATTCTCTCTTTATTGGTCTGTATGAGTTCCCTCAGTGCATCTATGTCAGATGCGGCATGTGCAAGTCCATAATCCATTGCATATCCGTGCTTGAGCTGAAGATTTAGATTTGATTTTAATTCTGAATATTTTGATGTCAGCCTATCTATTATATGTGAATCCTCTATAGGTTCTATATAAGTTGAAACATCTATATTCCCCAGTGTGAAAAGATCATTAAAAAATCCTATGTTAGTCTGACGGGGATAATTGGTAACTGCATATACACGCACATACTTATTCGGTCCGAGATAGCAGAAATCTTTACCTTCTACAAACGTATCCGGATATACCATATCCATTAGTTCAGAGGTCTTATCAAATATATCATCAGATTTATTTGTGTCTCTACTATTGTTTTTATCATTTTTATTTTTCTTATTATGAGATTTCTTCTTTTTTGGAAACATCACTTTCACCTTCCTTAACTTCGTTATTTTCCCCTTCCGATGAATATATCTCCTGTCCTATTCCCTCTGTATATAACTCAAGTGCACCATTTTTAACAAGTTTTTCTATCTGTACATTGTCTCCTCTCTGAAGAATATCTGTGAAAAGCTGTGCTCCTTGAACAGAATTTAGAACAGAAACTCTCATCTTGGCACCTATTAGTTTGGAAAGTACAATATTGCACTTATACCTCAAATCATTAAGTGCCCTTGCCTTATCTTTTAATGAAGTTCCTATTACACAGAAACTTTTTAGTACATATACGCCCCTGCTGTCTTCTATTCTTTTATATGAACTGTATAAATTATCTGCATATACTTTAAGTCCTTCCGGAATTGATTCATCATCTGATTCAACTGTCTTAAGGACAAGATTTGCCGGCTCTTTAGTTTCTATCCTTGTTGGAGTAGTAAAAAATTGAATTGAGTCACTCAGAGATATCGCAAATTGAAGAAGTTTTAATTCCATAAAATTAATCTCATCGTCCGTAAGTATGGAAATATCAGGAGATGATATTCCAAGTATAATTCTCCTGTTTCCATTCATAAGAGTTACAACATTGTCCTTTATATCATCTATACCTATGAGTTTTTTGATCTCTAAAGGCTTAAAATGTTTATCTTCTTTCTTTACATCACTTTTAATATCTTTAATGTCAGTGTTATTAATGTATTTGCCGCTTTTTTTGTTGTTATCATCTTTTTTTATATAGATAAATGCACCTAATGGAAACATAAATCCAACAACAACAAGTATTACTGCTATTAGCAAAATTCTCACTTCCTCTCATATAATTTTATTTCGTGCTTCCTAAATTTAAATTTTATAAGCTTTATAACATATCTATCAGCAGTTATATCATTTATTTTTAAAACTGCCATAAGTGAACAGCCTACAACACACGGCAAAGCCACTATAATTCTAAATATCAACGATAGTGCATTTAGGCTTACACTGCCTCCAACAGAAGTTCTGGTTATATATCCCGTGTTTATTACAAAAAGCATAAGTGTTATAAGCCCTGCAAGTACAATCCACGCAAATTGTCTGAGAGACAAATACCCGCCGATAATCTTATCTTCATTTTCCAAACTATATGGTACTGTAAAATTTCTCATCAAAAATTCCTCCTTATGATATTAGTCCGCCAGATCAGGTATCTGACGGACTAACTATTATTTTTTTAATCCAAAAGTTCCCCAGAAGAATCCGACAAAAATACTTATGGCTCCAATAACTACAGCTCCACCTACAATCCACCCTATACTTGCAAGGGCTTCTGTACGTGTTTCTTCTCTTTTATGAGCTAGAATCATTTTAATTCCAACAATACCCATAGCTATTGCTATAGCACCTCCACCTACTGCCATAAGCACTGTTTTAGTAGAGCCAAACAGTCTACTTTCAACGGCATTCGACGATTGGGTACTTATAGCCTGATCTATACTGTCTGCAAATACAGGACATCTTACAGCAACAACAGCAGATACAGTCAGAAATAAATCTAACAAAACATTTTTAAGTTTCTTAAACAATTCATCACCTCCTTTAATGTACAGCTTGTTCGCCTGTTTTAAGTACGGTAACTATATAACCAAAAATAGCAGGGCCTAAGTAATACAGAAAGAGAACTACTACAGTAGTTACAATTCCGCCCCACGCAACCCTTTTAAGCGTTTTTGACATACAAATACTGCCTATAAGAAGCACGAGTGCGGATATTAAAAGTCCTAATTTAGCGGCTGGAAGAATTATAGGACTTAATGTTGCATAAAAAGTACTTACTATGGAAACAAGAGCATTTGAAAATGATTCGGCGGATACTGGTCGAATTGAACTTTGAGAAGCGCCCTGTGCAGCGGACTCGGCATATGCATATAACGTCATCAGCGGAATGAATGATGCATTCAAATTAATCACCCCCTTCTGCTGTGTACCGGCACGAATCTTTCTCTGCACCTTGATTGAATATCTCTTTAAGCTTTGTAAGTGCTCTGTTTTTTATTTTTGTTACCATCTTTTTTTCCATGCTGAGCATCTTTTCAATTTCTTTTAATTGAAAGCCCTCAACATAAAATTTTTTGATAACAAAAATTTCAGTACTGGATAATCCATAGAACTGCAGATCGTACCAAAAGATATCATCGTTAACTTTTGTTTCACTATTTTCAATACATAAATTAAAAGCATTAGTTGAATTATCAATAGATATGACATTTTGAAATTTAAAATTTTTGAACTTATTGTTTTGTGATCTCTTGGTGCTGTTATATTTTCGGATTTGTGAATCAGACATGTGTACATAGAATATATTGTTATTTATATAATTAAGCATTTCTTTTTTTATATAAGGATATGCATATGCAAGAAACTCAGATGAATTTTCAATGTCATAGTTCTTTAGTGCTTTAAATAAACCTAGTTTTCCCTCAGATACAAGGTCTTCAAAACTTATACAACTTATACCCTGAAGGCAATATTTATGTGCAACCCAATAGATATATTTTATGTTCTTATTAACTAAATTTTCTAATGCTAACTTATCTCCAATTTTAGCGGATTTTAAAATTGCCTTGCTGACCATATTAATAATTGTTCTATTTTATTTTCTATAACATAAATATTGCTACTTCCATCAACCTTATAGCTGGCTTTTTTAGATTTTAATTTTATCATTTTCCTACCTCCCAAGACCAATTATATACCACGCAATTTAACTAAAATTGGTCTTATTCTTGGGTTAAAATGTGGTCCAGAATACGGTTTGGAATTGGATTATTCTTGGATTTGTTTTGGAGTCTCCCTTGTCTTTTTCTTCTTTTTATTTTGATATGCTGTTCCAGACTTTCCTTCATCTGCATGTGAAAGAGATTCATCGTCAAGGCACTGATATATATAACTATATATAGACTTTTCTCTTTCCCATACAGTACTCTCATTAAAATGCAATTCTAGTGAAATTTTTGTGATTAAATAATTCTTTTTAAACTTCATATCGAGAATATCTGCATTTATACTATTTTCTTCTTTTATACTATTCACTATTAAATCTAGCTGGCAATTTTTAAATTCAAGCTGTTTAACCTTCGTATTCAATGATACTATCTTATTTTCAATTTTCTTTTTTTCATCATCACTAACTTGCTTTGTAAGTCCATATAAGAGAAGTTCTAATTGCCTCTTATACAGGGCAATTATACCCATGTCTCTGTAATAATTTTTTAAAAGAGTAGTAACTATTTTCCTTTCTTTCTTCAATCTAATCTCCTCCTCATATTAGTCATTTAAAAATACAATTTTATAATGCTTGGTAATTAATTTTATCTTATTAATTTCCTTCTTACTATCAATTACAATTATTATCCTTTGAGATCTACATCTGTTTAAAAGTGTACTCATTATTACCTCCTGTCCTTGAGCTATATAAGAAATATCATACAATTTATTTTTCTGTATAAATGATATAAAAAACGGAAATTCTGCTCTATCATACCAACTCACGGGCATATTTGGGTATATGCAGCTAAATACATCCAGAGCCTTAATCATATTCATGTCTATTTTAGAAGTTGAAAAGTAAACTATACTCCCCTGTCTTTTTATGCACGGGTTCCTCCCCTTTAAAGTTTGTTCTATTATCTGTGGTGTATTAGAAATTTCTGATATAATCTCAAGCTGTTTTATAGTTATGCAGCCCAATTTTTTAATAATGCTTAAAAGCTTTACTTGATCTTCTGATCCATAATTATAGTACACACAGCATCCCTCCATTAAAATTTTTATTTAATAAATTACATTATACAAAATTAAGGCTCGTGAAAATTAATACGTGAATACAAAAGAACCTAGAAAAAATTCTCTAGGTTCTTTTGCATCTCTATTTTTAATTTCTGGTATTTGATTCATTAGACATGTTCGTTTATATATATGAAGTTTATTTGTATAGTTTTCATAATTTATGGTATACTATTAGTAATAAGAAGGGTGGATTACGAATTAGTCTGCTTGATAGTTTACATGACTTAGATAATAGATAGATCTTGTGAGGGCCTATCTATTATTTTTTTCGTTATTTATGTCTACTTTAATATCAGACGTTATTTCATCTGGTTTCAAAGTTATTTTATTTTCTATCTTAATATCTGATTTTTTATCAGACAGTGCCACTATACAAATAGCAGTTATTGAAAATAAACCGAAGAACAAAATTAAGTATCCTTCTGACATATACGCATCACCTCTTCTTCATACGCAGACATCTTTAATCGCAATCCACCCACAAATAAAGAAGAGGCAACCATGTAAATTTTTCTTATTACTCCTTAATTATACCATAGAAATTGTTTCATCCAAACTCAAAATGGCACTATAAAGTATATACTGCCTACCAAAAAGAATCTTTATCATTGAAAAAATTCAACTGTTCTTTGTCATTTTCCTTTCTCTTAATCTTATTTTTTAACTCTTTAGTTCTCTCGTTATTATCAATTACATTAGACTTAACTTTAGTACTCTTTTTTTCTTTTTTAACATCTTGAGTATTAGTATTCTCAATATCAAGATCATCATCACCAAAAAATTCGTTTAAAACGTCCAAACTGTTATCGGCAGATTTATTTTCTTCTTGATTTTCGCTGAGTTCCCTTTCTTCATAAGAAGAACTGCTTTCGGAAACTTCGGTACTGAATCTCACTTCATTTTTTGTACAATCATTATTTTTAGGCTTTGAATCCGTAGTTGAATTTGTCCGATTGTTATTATCCGATTTCTCAGAGTATTTAAGATAATCCTTTATGCTACTGTCTCCAGAAAGTTTCTTATAAAGTTTAATTTTTACCTCTGCCAGGTATTTATTTATAACCTTGAGCATCCTATATTTTAAAAGTTCAATTCCAATTAATCCTTTATTACTGTCTATAGACATACTTCTTTCCCTTTCCTTAGCGTCTCTTTTTGCTTTTTCAATCATCTCCTGTTCAGCAGGATAATATTTTTCAGCCCAAGGGAGTCTGTAATTTCTGACTTCTGTATCTCTTAGTTCACTGTAAAGTTCGTGCTGGGAATAATCAAATTTGTATAGAAGCAGAGGCTGCTGTCCATTAATCATTAGTATAGCTTTTTTCTTGTCAAGCTTCGTTATTTCATCTGGGTTCATGAGGTTTCTCTTAGCGGAACCCTCGCTTAAAGATCCTGGATCTAGCATTTTCTCTAGGCTCAATTCTCTCTTAATAGATGGATTTTTTACAGTCGTCACTCCTATATGGTCAGATACCTGTTTTGCTGTTAAATCATCTGTAGCTCCAAGGAAAAGTTGAGCATTACAGTTTCCAAGTATCTCAGACCAACCATTATCAGGATATCTATTCTGAAGTTGTGCAATATTTTGAAATATAACAAAACACACAATACCCCTTGATCTCAGTGTAGATATTTTTTTTGTAAAATCTGGTATAGCTCCAATATTTGGAAATTCATCGAGTATGAAATAAACTTCTTTTTGATGGTCTGGAGGATAAAAGTCGGCATATTTCGTAAGTTTTATAAATAGAAATGAGAAAAAAAGGCCTGCAATGAAATCAAACGTACTTTCTGAATCTGATGTTATACAAAAATAAGCTGTCTTTCTATATTTCGGTGCTGTCAAATCTATATCACTAGTTGCCGTGAGATTTTGAACTATTTCATTTTGGAATATCTGAAGCTTTGAACCAAGCCCTATTACTATATTAGGCTTTATCTTGTCACTTGCCTGAGAATATATAGAATATGGCATCTTTGCTGGATGGCTAAAATCAAGTCGTGCAAACATAGCATCTAACGTAACAACATCTTTGAGTGCCAGCATAGAATATACAGTTGCAAGGTTTCTCTCTCCTTTAGGGCAGGTAGTTACAACATACAGCACAAGTGCCTTTAAAAGATTCATCTCAGATTTTTCCCAAAATTCATCAATCTTTGCTCCAGGTGCCCTTGTATTTGCCATTACAGTATCGCAAAAACTCTGAGCTGATATGTCGTCTGTAACTTCAGTCAGTGGATTCCATCTATCAGAGTGTATCATGTTTACAAGGTTAAGTACCTTTACATCATAACCTCTATCTTTTAGGAACCCTGACATAGATTGAAAAATTTCTCCTTTAGGATCAGTAATAACCATGGATTGTCCAATCTTGGCTATCTGCATAACCTGATTTCTTACAAAACCCCTAGATTTTCCAGAACCTGACGGGCCATATATAGCAACATTTTTATTGGAACCAACAGGTGTTGATATAGCTACGGTCTCAAAGCCACTGGATCTCTGCAGCTGTATATCCTTATTTTTTTCAATTTTTCCAAATACAATTCCATCTACAGGACCGCTCTTAATAATAAAAATATTCTTAGCTTCTTCATATGTAAGCCACCTTGCTGTTCCATGTATACCCTGTTCAGGAATTGCAGACGGACCATTTTCCCTGTTATATCCTATATGACTTGCAATTAATATGAGAAGTGCGACAAAAGAAAATAGAATACCGGTATATTCAAACCACTTAAACATCAGTTTTTTATTCCCGGCAATTAACTTTAGGTTACCTGCAAAATTTTCACTTTCATACATACTGATTATATTGTGCCCTGGACCTGATGCTACAATTGGAATAATGAGATATACTCCTATGACAAAGATAAGAACAAAAGCGGCAACATATTTTATTTTATTATTCTTAGACATGGTACCATCCTTTCTGACTATTTTATTAATCAGAAAAATAATACTGCGAAAACATACTCTAAAAATTTGTTTATTCTTTAGATTTTTCTTGAGCTGAAATGTAGTTTAGAATTGGATTATTTTTCACATACTTACTGTCTATCAAATCGAGGTTCGTCAAATTATATAGATAAATAAAGAACTTGCCCACCGTAAATTTATTTTTACAATTGTTTTCTAATATAAATTATGACATATTATTTATAATATGTATGATATGATAATAATATGATATGGCTAGAGGTATATACCTTGTGCACTAAAATTCAATTTATAAATTAGGGGGATACAACTATGTTCAAAAAAAAATTTGCATTAATATTGTCATTTGGGTTAATTTTTGTCACTTCATTCACTACTATATCCTATGCTAAAGATTCAAAAAATAATTATATTATAAACAATACAAGCAATTCAGTACTCAATAATTCAGATATATCACAAATAAAACAAAATATAAATAAAATTTTATCACAAAAATATATCGTAGCAGAAACATATTCTAAACCTGACTTTAACGATATAGTTAACAACAATAAATTATTAGAACTTCTCAACAAAACGATTGATTTTGAAGTTAGATGGTATCAAATTGTTGATCTCAAAATTTCAAATTATACAAGCACTTTAACTATAAATAATATAAAAAGTTTAAAAAATGATGACTATTTAATAAATATCACCTATGACGTTAATGCAACTTTATTACCAAATAATATTCAATCTTCTTCTTCAGGAGAAAAATATGAATTTGAAGTTCAAAAAGTTAATGGCAAATGGTGCATAAATAAAATGGTGGATTTAGTAAATGATTTAAATGATACCTCGACTGAACAAAAAGTCAAAAATACTAAAATTTCTTCTAACAACATAATTCAATCTTCCGATTACAATAATCTGATAGAATCTAAAATAGATTCTATCAACAGTGTGTCGGCAAATATTAATAAATACATTGAAGAATATAATGACAATATAAAAGCGAGCAAAGATCTAAGTTCTAACTACGTTTCTTTAGCATCATATTCAGGATACAATGCATCTTCAGCTGTAAGCTATGCATTAAAATGGGCATTAAGTAGAAATCCCAATTATAAAAATTACGATCCAAATGATTGTACAAATTTTGTATCACAGTGTGTATATGCTGGAGGAATACCGGGTTCATCAACATGGTATAGTCGCTCAACAGCTTGGATAAATGTAATTAATTTCTATAATTATATGAGGAAGACGGGATATACTTTTGGTGGAGATTACAGCAGTGGATCAAGACTCGGTGATGTTATTCAATTCTATAATAGTTCTAAGAATACTTGGTCTCATGCAGGTATAATTACAGGTACCACACATGGACATGGTTGGGCCTATTCAGCACATTCAATTAATAGAAAAAATCATGCAATATATTTTGAATATCCCAGTGCGACATATACAAAGTTAAGATATATAAAATACTGGCACTAAAAATAATTTAGGATGTGATAATATTGATTTTAAAAAGGAAAAACACGCTAACATTTATATTAAGTATTTTATTAATATTTACTTTTTCTGCCTGCAATAAGCAATCTCTTAAACCTAATTCTAATAGTGCAGAATTAAAAGTTTCAGAAATTAATAATACAGAACTGCATAATGTTATAAAACAGGCATTTACTACTCAAGATGGATACTCAGACAAAATATCAAAGCATATGTCAAAACAGGTCTTTGATAAACTTAATGTATATAACCCTTATGCTTCAAATAACGAGTACAAAAAACCATTTACTATAAATTTCAATCTAAAACAAAACTCATTAAAGGACATAGGTGGCACAATATATGCCAACATGACATATACAGTTGATGTAAAAGATGCCTCGCATAAAGAAATTGGAGGTTCTTGTGATGTGCCAATAAAATTCACCATTAAAAAAGTTAATAACACATGGTATATTGTGAATAAGGAAGAACCTGCTTAATTTCAATATTAATAGTAGCTGGCATGAATTTTTAAATAAATGCCAGCTACTATATTTTTACCCATACCAATCGTTATATCTCCCAATATAGCAGGCAGCAACGTATGGCTTGTTAATGATTTTGTATGTATGTCCATAAACGACACCATACGTAATGTTTTTTCATTTTTATTTCAATAATCTTTTTCATCTATTCTTACCCTTTCATAAATCAAAAATTCATATTACTCATACTTGAAATTCCCGCTGCAGATATATCCATGATTATTTTTACAAGCATACATACACCAACAACAAATATGACAAGAGCAATACCATCTTTTTTCTCTATCTTGTTTTCATACGTCAATTTCCTTGTCTTTTCTATACTCTCATTTTTACTTTCAATGTTATAAATGGCAGACTCTTTGTTACTACCTTCTATCTGTCTAAGAGCTGAAATTATCTTTGACACTTGAGTATATCTTTTATCACTTAAAAATTTCTTATATGCATCTTCCCTGTTTATAAGATAGTTTGATTCAAAACTTTTTAAATATGGCTTCAAGTAATGAGAATTATCTATGAGCGCCCTCATTACACTTCTGGATGTTACATTGTCATTGCTCCCAACAACCACCATTAAGTTAATTAAATTATAAACTTCATCCTTTTTCCTTCTAATTATTACGATTGAGTATATCTTGAGCATAATGTCCGGCAAGAAGAAAAACAGAACTGCAGACAATATATAGTTTATTTTTCTCGGCATGGCATACAGCTGTTTTGATGACATTATATCTTTGAGTGTAACAGCGGCACTGTCATTTATTTCATTTGAATCTATATCACTGTATTTATAAATCACATTTTTCACAGTTTTTAACCATTGGGATGTGTTTTCTACCTGTGATATATCAACATATCTCTTTACAATATTAAAATTTTTTAATCTTGTGGATGAACTATTACGAAAATCACTGCTTGAATAACTTGAGTATATTGTAGTATTAAATATATCCTTTTGTTTCACCTGGGTATTAGTTATGAATACCAGGAATAAAAAAATTGATGCTGCAAAGAGTATTGCAATTTTTACTATATAAAGTTCAAGGACACCTATATTAATAGATGCCTTATCCAGTAAATCATTCAAGCTCTTGTATTCCTTTGAAGTAGTTTTTGGCATTATCTTTTTCACAACCCTCCTCAAGAATGTATTTCCAAGGAGATATCCTTTTATATCAAGCAAATAACATGCAAAGCCTCCAATAATAATGGATATTATAAATAAATTACCTATACTATTAGTCATACGTACTTCTCCCTTCTTATTCTTCTTATTTTCTCTCTATAATTTCTGCAAAATATCTATTGCAAAGAAATACACAATATAGAACATTACGACAAGAACATACTGTGAAGGACTCTGTGATACCTGTCCCATATCAGGTACAATAATATTCATGTACTTATACATTAGTAGAGTCATAATTATCATGAATACTGCTGCAAGTCTGTATTTCATTAATTTTTCTCTGTTCTTATCCTCGTATATATATTCTTCACGTATCTTTATAATAAGGTCACTTATTTCTTTGTTTAATTTTCCGAAGTCACCGCCATATAGCATATATGCCCTTAGCATCTCGCTAAATGTATCTATGTTCTTTTCATTGAAAATTCTTTTGAAATCATCGAAGGCTGAAATAGAATTCCTGGAAAGGTTATAATATAAAATCTGAAAAGGTCTTTTTATATTTCCTGACAAACTGTCTGATGTATCCTTGACCGCTGCATCAATTTTTAATTTTCTGTTCAAATTGTATTGGAAATTTTCCATACAATCAGGTATTTTCTTTCTTATCCTGTATCGCATGAACCCTATAATATAATCGGCAACTATGAGTGGAATTACTGCTGCAAAACAGATATATATAAGTTTCAGGTACCACAGGCTGTCAATGCGCATAATGAGTATAAATACAGCGGCAACTACAAGGTAATATATTTTCTCAAGTATCAATGATAGCCTGTCAGAATCCCTTCTGAAAAGGTTGAGTTCTGCAGCAAGATATTTTCTGCTTGAAATCATATCTTATACACCCCTATCAATATCAAAAGTACTGTACAATTCATTTAGTTTTCTTATCTTTTCATCTGTAAACCCAAAATTCATTGATTCATGTATATATTCATCTGATATCCTATTGACCGGCATAAGCTTCCCAGAAGTGTATTTAAACAATGTATTTAATTCATAAGGCTTATGGTACTCATCGGGCTTGAATACAATCTCAGACGCTTCACTTATATACCTCTTTCCTGTATACAAATCCATAGAAAGAAATATTACTATATCCACAGCTCTTGCTATATCGTAGAGTGCAGATTCTTCTGTCTTATATATTCCACTTCCACTCTGCATGAGCATATTTTTATAATCCGGGATGAAATTTTTCACAGAAGATGTATGAAAGCTGCCGAGACTTCCCTTGTTCTGCCTTGTCATGGCCTGTATTGTTACATAAGCTTCTTCAGGTGTCCTCACTTCTCCATCTATAACTATGTCACGTCCGAGTCTAAGCCCAGTTTTAAAGCAGTCCATAGGTGTTTTTATACTGAGAAATTTGAGATTTTTTGCATCCTTATCCGGAAAATATTTTCTTATTGCAAGTTCAAATGAAGACTCCATTGTGAGTATTGACAAGTTGTCCGGTATGGATGATATGAGCCTAAGAAGATATGTAGTTTTACCTGCACTCTGTGGACCTACTACAAGTATATTAGGTCTGCCTTTCATAATGATGTCAATAAAATTTTCAAATTCAGCGGTAGATGTACCCCCTTTTACAAGATTTTCGCTTGATACATACTTATAATCTTCATACCTCAAATTGAGGGATGGTTCTCTTATATACGGTGGTATTAATGCTGTAACCCTTGCACCGCTCAAATTATCACACAATATTTCAGGATTGTTAGGTCTTAAATCCGCATCACTTGAATTTGATGTGGTTTTCTTTATAATTTCAATACATGCATCTGTATTTTTGAATCTGAGTTTACATACCCGCTCTCTCCTGCCGCTTATTTGGAAACTTATGAAATCAAAGGCATTTATATTTATTTCATTCAATCCTTCTATATCTCCGTAGCAGTACGGATCTATTACGGAAAGGCCGTACAGCTCCTGGTATATTATCTGCAATAATATACCTATTTTTAAATCAATATCATCATTCCTATCTATGCATATTGAATTTATAATCCTGCTAAAGTCTGGGTTCTTGCCTGTATACAGCGGTTCAAAATAATTTATATGGTACTGTTCTATGAATTTATCAACCGCTGTAATACCGATAGCATTAAGTTCATTTTTTATATATCTTTTAATTAAATTCTTACTCTCTAAGTCGCCTGCAGATGCCAGTTTAATATTTTTATTTAAGTTTTCAATATCGGAACCATTTAACATTTTATTTTTTATAGAATCTAAAAGTTCTTCCAATGACATATTTACCACTCCCTTTTTCACTCCCATAAAATCATCTCCTATATCTATTTACTCTTTACAGATGAAGTAGTCTGAGACATTTGCTTTGAAGTCTGCTTATCCCATGATGGGACATATGTTACTTTGGATTGAGCGGTAGTGGATGATGTATACTTATAAAAATCAAAAGACGCTGTTTTCTTTGCATCCTCTACATACATAATAGAACTGCTGTTTACCATGACAGTTAAAAACGCTGGTATTTGGTTTTGATCCGACGGTGACTGCTGCTCTGAAACTTCTTTACCTGTAGAATCTATGACTTTTGTAACTAATGCTTTAGAGATTATAACATTTGGTTTCTCTCCTTTATCTTTATAATTTACAATTACATCAACATAATCACCTGGAGATATTGAGCTGTCACTCAAACTACTGAGCGATACAGGCAGAGTACAAGGTCTTAGATTGCTTGAATTTGAAGAAATATCATCTTTCTTTATGTTTTCATTTTTATATATATTTCTTGTGGCTATTTTCCCAACTACTGGTGCAATGCTACTATATGATGTTTGTATATAATCATAAACCGAATCTTTTACAATTTTTAAATCTGTTTTCTTTATAATATTTCCAGCAGAGACAGGTCTAGCCGCTTTAACTGTATATATATATTTGCTTCCTATAGAAGGTACTGAGCCTGACATATAGAAAACTGCACCGGCAAGCCCCAGCCATACAGCTGATGTGCCTAGAATTATTCCCAATTCTTTCTTCCTGTCTTTTAAACTTTTCAGATTAAATGACTTTAGATCAACCACTACAATCATCCTTTCATTTTTTATTTAATTTTATTAACTTTACCGATTATTGATTTCACTGATACCACTCCAAAATATCTGCTGTCCCTACTATCATTCCTGTTATCTCCCATAACATAATAGGCATCTGTTGGTATCACAAAATCTACCGGCAAATTTTTATCTGCAGGTGAATTCATTTTTTCATTTATATAAGGCTCGGAAAGTACACCGTCATTTATAAATACTTTTTCATTTTGAATTTTTATTTTCTCTCCTGGAAGTCCTATAACTCTTTTTATAAGTATTTTTCCATCTTGACTCTTATCCGGTGACTTAAATATGATAATATCTCCCCTCTTTATATTTTTTATATCAGTATGAGCGGTAAGTTTTTCACCTGAATTCAATGTTGGTTTCATTGAATTTCCTATAACCTCAACATCTACACTTGAGGGATACCTTGTATTTAAAAACAGTATACATAAAACAAAAAGTATTAATATAAATACAAGACATATAAATTTTCTAAATATGTTTTTAAACATCTTGTCCAACTCCTATATTTCATAATTTATTTTCTATGCCGGAGATAAACTTCCCACAAGCTAAGTTTTATCATTTAATTTAAATCATTTAATTTAAATCATCTTAAAAAATGCTATTATGCATCCAATTGCCAAGTATGTAACAAGCGGTATTGTCTCATCGTTCTTTTTTGAAAGTTTAATACACAGGAGAGACAGAAACAGCGAGATAAGTATTATTATCAATCCAATGGGTCCGCAGAAAAGCGTAACTGCCGGAGATATTGCTATGTCTCCCCAGCCTATACCATAGAATAGTTCATTAGTTACTTTATCTGGGAGTACTTTTATTCTCTTAGAAAGTTTTTTCGTCCTAACCCTGTACTCTTCGTGGACATTATTACCAATACACCTGAAAAATGAGTTTGCTGTATAAAGATCTTCTACAGTATTGCTTATTTCAGCATACGCAATTTTCTCACATGACTTTTCAATTAGAATATCTGCAGGTGTAGATTTATTTAATTCGTGCTGCATTTTATTTAACCTGGAGTCTAATTTTCTTCTTTTTATTGAACCTGAACTGAATACAAAACCTCTAGCAGTATCTATATTTTCCTGGGCACAGTTTTTCTCCGCAAAATCAACAGCTTCTTCTGCTTTTAAATTTCTATTGAAAGCAAATTTTCTATCCTTGATTTTATACACAACTGTTGATACGATATCCATTACCATTAGAACCATGAACAGCCACCTGGAATAGAAAATTATCTGCTGCACTGTATAATGCTCCATGTACGCTATTGCAAAAGAGAGAATTGAAACTACAACCCAAGTTTTTATATAGACTATCCTATCTTTCCAGTCGCATACACCGGCATATATCATCACAATTAAAAATAAGATTTTTAAACACAGCAAAGCTTAGCACCTTCCTTTTCTTTATCTTTCATATACTAAGAATGAACTTTCAATGAGCATTGACTTGTCTTTATATTTGTAAAAGACAAGTACTGCTTTTGGATTTGAATTTAGATATTTTTTTATTTTTGTTTTCTGATTATAATTAGAAATTTCTTTATCGAAGATGCTGAATGCTTCTGAAATATCGGAGTTGGTATTACTGATGTGAGTTTTAGAATTTTCTACTATACGATCAATATTGAAACCTGAACTTTCTGGAATTATAATATAAACTTCTTCAGGCTTATAATTTGGATTTATAAAATCTCTAACTGAGCAAAATTGCTCAAAATTACTTTGATATGCCTCTAAAGGCTGTTTATATGAGTTTTCTATATCACTTGATATAACGTATCTTATATTTCTTGTATGTGCATAATGCATCATTATAATGTAGCAGTTTACAAGGAGTATCATAAAAAACAAACCTGCTAGTATTACTCCCGGGGCACTTCCTCTTTTATTCAATTTACAGCCCTCTTTTCTGAAACAATAATACTGCCACTGTCATTTCTGTTGAACATATTGTTGAGCTTCTGGAGCTGAGATATTGTGTTCTGTTTAATTGTTATTTCAAGTATTTGATTTTCCTTGAGCTTTATATTAAGATTACTACTGCCATAACCCTGACTCACCTGTCTTATTGATTTGTTACTGCATTCATATACTGTATATATAGTTGTATAATCTTTTAACACCGAGATATACTGGTGTACGTATTTATCAAAGAATGAATACATATTCCCTGTAATTTCTCTATTGCCTGCAGATACATCTGCTTCGGTCCTCAAAATACTGTGAAGATTCCCTACTGTGTTAACCTCAGACAATCCGATAAATACATTTAGTACAAATGTTGACAGTACAAACATAACAATTATAGAGGCATATATAACTGATATTCCACCTTTCCTATTCAATAAATCACCACCTTAATTCCATATCTTCCTTTCCAATTTAATTTTAAATTTTTATTCGCTTACATTATACAAAATTGAGGGTCGGCAAAAAGTTATAAAAATCTTTATGATAATAGAAAATTTCTATAGAAAAAAAGACCTGTACGAGGTCTTTTTCTAATTGATGTTAGTTAGTGTTTGTTGAAGTTGTAGGATCTGCAAAGGTAACAGGCAGAAAATCTGAAATTATATTGGTCTTTTCCTGAACTATAGCCATTCCTGCATCCTGTCCCTGGTCTTTAATTGCAACTGCTGTTGGATGTATAGCGGAATTAAATATATACATTGACAGAAGTACAAAAAATACAGCAACTATTATAGTCGAGAGTCCGCTTCCTTTCTTAGATTTCTTCTTTCTTAAAAAATTTGTTTTTAACTTAGATATACTCACTTATATATCCTCCTCGTTTTTTATTTACACAGGTGAACCCCTTGTGCATATTTTCATTTTAATTGCCTCCTAATTGTAATTTTGATCTATATATATGGTCTGCTTATTTGTATCAACTAAAAGTCCTTTAAATTCATATGCTACACTTTCAAAGGATGCAAGTAATTTAACAGTTATATATAATGTCAGGACAGCTGCTAATAAATATGAAAGTCCTCCGCATTTCAATTTTCTTGACACCTTAAAACACCTCACATCCTTGAATATGGGTACAGTATAATACTAATAAACACTTTAGAAATTTTTTTAAAATAGGAATTTTTCTTGGACTAAAATGCGGTTTAAAATTGGGCTAGAATGTGGTTCAGAATTAAATTGGTTTTTGGGAAGGATAAAAACAACGAAAAATACAGCGGAAAATGAACATGATAAATATTCATTTTCCGCTGTGAAAGTTATATATTTTATAAGAGGCAACTTTTTCTCTAAGATGATTTCTTTAACAAAAATTTTCTTAGGACATTTTTAATTATATATAATAAATATTACTATTTAATATAATTTTTATTAACTTTTAATTAATATTTACAACTGTTTTATTATTTGATACATCCTACCGAATACAAACAGGGGTACCGCCAACATTTCCGACAAAACCCACACTAAGACAAAAAATAGATGAAAAATTAGATTTTCACCTACTCTAAGACATATGTTTCCATTAAATACATTTTTAAGTATATCAACATATATTAAGAAAATGGATCATTTCATAAAGTTATTATTCTTTAAATTTATTTTACTCAAAGTGCAAGTAATATTCCTTAAAGAAAGTATAGCTGATATAGGATAGTGCCAACAATCAGAGAAAAAGTGGATGAAAAATCAAAATTTCATCCACTTTAATAAATATACTATTATTATAGAAACTTTATATAAAATAAGATTTAGTATTTTATCAGTTTTCTAAGGCTATCTCCTTTAAGCTCACCACTATTCCATGCAACAACAGCAAAGTTTCCATATGAGATTTCATTGACTTTATTTATCCACTGAATTTCACTTTTAGCTTTTGTCTTTAAAAAATCACTTTTGGTATCAGTAACAAGTAAACTTGAATTAACTATCCACCATTTATTATTAACTCCAGCCCTTTTTAAATCATCATGAAGTCTCATAGCTTCATATACAGGAGTTGCTTCTGGAAGAGTTACTATTACAACTTCTGTCTCTTTTTCATTCTTTAATCTAGGAAGAAGCTTCAAAACTGATTCAGGAATATCTCCTTCAGACCTTTTAATTTCTTTATTATAACTCTGAGTTGAATCTAATAACAATAAAGTATGACCTGTAGGTGCAGTATCTATAACTACTACTTTATTTTCTGCTTTATCTACTATATCTGCAAAGGCCCTAAATACTGCAATTTCTTGAGTACAAGGTGAACGTAAATCTTCTTCTATATAAGCAATATCTTCTTCACTCATAGTCTCTCTAGCTTTTTTTAGTACTTCTTTTTTATATTTTTGGAGCTCTTTCTTTTCATCTATTTTACTTAAAGTTATATTATTACCTTCACTAATAACAAATTTTAAATGATCAGCTGGATCTGTGGTTGCTAAATGAACTTTGACACCTTTTTCTGAAAGACCTAGTGCAATGGTTGCAGCCAAAGTAGTTTTTCCAACGCCGCCTTTTCCCATAGTAAAAATCACTTTCTTTTTGTTTGAATATAAGTCGTCAATAAGATTTTTAATACCTTTTAAATTTTCTGTGTTAAGTTTATTATCGTTATCCTCTTTAATATCTTTCTTTAGCAACATTCGTACATTATTAATCCCTGTGACATTATATGACCTTAAAGGTATCTTATAAGTTTCAATGTTTCTTAAATGTTCGGGAATATTTTTAAGAGCCTCATTTTGTTTTTCATATAAACCGTTTGATATTTTATCATTTTCAAGACCCTTTTCAATTACTCCATTAATAACTAAGATTTGATTATTAATTCCTATATCTTTTAGTTCAAGTGAGGCTCTTTCAGATTCTTTAAGTGGAGAATATTCAGGTCTTGAAACTAACATTAATGTAGTAGTTTCGGCATCTGATAAAGCTTCAACAGCTTTCTTATATATTTCTTTTTTATTTCCTAGTCCAGCTAATTGACCTAGACATGAAGCTCCATGAGTACTTTCACTGATAAAATTGCTCCAAGCTGAAGGGAGTTGTAACATTCTTAAAGTATGACCAGTTGGTGCTGTATCAAATATTATATTATCATACTTTTTCTTTAGATTTTCATCCGTTATAAAATTTGAAAATTCATTAAATGCAGCTATTTCAACTGTACAAGAACCAGAAAGTTGTTCTTCCATATTATCTATTACTGATTTTGGAAGTTTACTTCTATAAGGTTCTAAAACGGATTCTCTGTATTCTTTAGCTGCTTCTTCAGGATTAAGATTTACTACTACAAGATTGGGAACTTCTTTTATAGAAGTTCCTTTATTATTAAGCTCAATACCAAATACATCTTGTAAATTAGACGCTGGATCGGTACTTATTAAAAGTACCTTTTTGCCTTTATCAGCAAGGGTAACTGCAGTAGCACAAGCTGTTGAAGTTTTGCCAACTCCACCTTTTCCTGTGAAAAAAATATATTTTGTTAAGTTAATATCTTTTAGGTTAAATAGTTTATTCATTTAATCCTTCTTTCTAGCAGCAGCCTTTATGTCCACAGCCGTAGCTTCTCTTAGTAGGTTTTTTTATTGTTACATTAGATATTTCTTCCTTAGAAAGTCCTGACCAATTAGCAAATTCCTCATTTGTTGGGTATTCTTTGACCTTTTTAATCTCACCATCAACAAGTGTTATTGGAAGAATTTCAGCACCTTTTGAATTTAAATATTCGTTAACCTCCTTGTTATCTACAAATGCCTGTGGCTCACTGGAAAGATTATGGCGTGTTACATTTGCACCTTTTTTAATCATATTATTTACAACTGTTGAAACTCTTAAAAGTTCTTTATTTATGCTTGGTCCGCAAACTCCTGTTGAACAACACATAGCTGGATCAAAAATTTCTATTTTGCTCATATTTATCGCTCCTCTTATAATTTAATTTCATTATTTTTAATTCTTTTAGCCAAATTTTTAACCTTTTTCTCAATGTTTTTTGCTGTCTTTATAAATTCTTCATCACTTTTCCCTGTAGGATCATCTAATCCCCAGTCTTCTGTATGCTTTGCAGATAGAAAAGGACATACTACATTACATCCCATTTTCACTACTATATCAACACTCGGAATATCCTTCAGTAACTTTGATTTATGCTCTTTATTCATATCAAAGTTATATAAATCTTTTATAATTCTTACTGCATCTTGATTTATTGTATCTCTTAGTTCTGTTCCAGCAGAATATGCCTCAAACACATCACTTGCAAACAATTTAGACAGTCCTTCTGCCATTTGAGATCTGCAAGAGTTGTGTACGCATATGAATGCTACTTTTGGCTTCATTTTATCTCCCTCCATCTAATCTAATTTTTATCTATCGTTTTGTAGACATTTTAAAATATTTTCGCCCCCAATGTAGTGCTATATTTACAAGACCTATCATTACAGGAACTTCAACTAATGGGCCTATAACTGCTGTAAAGGCTTCTTTTGATTCTATTCCAAATACTGCAACTGCAACAGCTATTGCAAGTTCAAAATTATTACTTGCTGCAGTGAAGGAAAGACTTACAGTTTTGTGATAATCTATTCCTGATTTATAACTTACAAAAAATGAAACTGAAAACATTATTACAAAATATATTAAAAGTGGAATTGCAATTCTTACAACGTCAAGTGGAAGATCAACTATATATTTACCCTTGTAAGTAAACATAATTATTATGGTAAAAAGTAAAGCAATTAATGCTAATGGACTTATTTTAGGTACAAATTTTTTAGTATACCATACTGTTCCCATCTTAGGTTCTAAAATTAGCCTTGTAAGTAAACCTGCTGCAAATGGTATTCCAAGATAAATTGCTACGGATTCTGCTACTTTAGCCATAGAAATATCCACCTTGTAGCCAGTGAGCCCAAACCAGGTTGGTAAAACAGTTATAAATATATAACAATATATTGAATAAAAAACAACTTGAAAAATTGAATTAAAAGCTACAAGACCAGCTGCATATTCTGTGTCACCATCAGCCAAACTGTTCCAAACAATTACCATAGCAATACATCTTGCAAGGCCAATTAGTATAAGCCCTGTCATAAATGCTGGATATGATTTTAAGAAAACAACTGCAAGTATAAACATTAAAACTGGTCCTATAATCCAGTTCTGTAAAAGTGATAATCCTAAAATTCTAGGATTTTTAAAAACTTTATGGAGTTCTTTATAATTAACTTTTGCAAGAGGTGGATACATCATAACTATAAGTCCTATAGCCATAGGGATAGATGTTGTTCCTACGGATAAGCTTGATAATGTGTTAGAAAGGCTCGGCACAGCCCATCCTAAAAATATTCCAAGTGCCATTGCTGTAAAAATCCATACCGTTAAATAACGGTCAAGCCAAGATAATTTCGATGTTTTATTATTCAATTTATTCACTCCTAATCTACGCAATTATTATCAAAACATACTTTGCCTTCTTTCAATTCATCACAGCCAAGGCCACTGTCTCTATACTTTTTTAATCTTTGTAAATCTTTTTTACATTGTTCTAATTTAACCGCATGTTTTCTTATGATTTCATTTATAAATGAAAATTCTTTAATAGTATCTTCATCTATTTTATAGTACACGTATTTATTTACCTTATAGTAATCGAGAATCTTAGCTGTTGTAAGCTTTGTTAAATGTCTTGAAGCATTAGACTGACTAATATCTAATACTGTCTCTATTTCACAAACACACAGTTCTCCATCCTTAAGTATATTTAATATTCTCATACGTGTTTCGTCAGATAACGCTTTTATCACTTGTATCAAGTCCATCATTTTCTCCTCCCATATGAACATATTCAATTATAATCATATGATACTTCATTCACTTTTGCAACCCTAAATTAATATTTTTTTAACTATAGTATTAACATTTAAGTTTTATTTAATGAAAGTGCCAATTCTTTTAAAACATAATTACTGAATTTAACATATAAAAAAATAAACGTACACTTCTAAAATTAATTAATCGTGTACGCTTTTCTAAAATGTATTTAACTATTACAGCAACCAAACAAGTACAGTCACTAGTTTGTCCGTTATCACCAACATATTGAATAGCTCCAGAAGGACATAATGATTGGCAGCCTTTACAGCCTTGAACACAACCTTCTGGAAAAACTACAAGTGGTCTGTTACCTTCCTTTTCATATACTCTGTGTTTACACTTATTAAAACAAGCTCTACACTCTTTGCAAATCTCATAATCAATAACAGGGTACCATTTTTGACATATAAAAAGCATCCTAAAAATCTCCAGATTGTATTTTATCTATATAATAAAATTAAACATATATCCAGTAAATATAATTCCTACTCCTGTAACAAAATAAAATACTGCTAATAATTTAGCCTTTAAAACTCTCATTAAAAGAATTTCTTCGGGTAAACTAAGACCTGTTACAGCCATCATAAATGCTAGAGAAGTGCCCATTGAAACTCCTGCTCTTGTAAGTTCACTAACTAGTGGTATTACACCAGCGGCATTAGAGTATAATGGAATTCCTATTACAACAGCTACAAATACAGCAAATGGATTATCTTTTCCTGCATATTTTGCCAAAGCACCTGCTGGAATCCAGCCATGCATAACTCCACCTCTTTCAATTTTTTATTAGCCATATGGCCAAGACTAAATGTTACCCGATTGGGTATAAACTAAAAATTATATTCTATATTTAATATGTGGTATTTAGATATAAAAAAATAAGAGCGGCCATAAAAACCACTCTTATTTTTAAAAAAGTTCATTTTCTCACAAATAAAGAAGCTCAAAATTGTTTCAATATATTAGAAATTGTAATAGACAAATCTTTATAGTCATATTTCCTTGTAGCTTTAATCGTAGCTTCCAGCAAACTTTTTGGATCAATACCATTCCAATCCAATGTGTAACCGTTAAAATTAGCTAAATTTTTAATAAACTCTCTCTGAGTTCTTCCATTACCTTCTCTAAATGGGTGTGCAAAATTTAATTGAGACATATAAAAAGCAAGTTTATAAGCTAACTCGTTTTTATTTATATTTGCCAGATAGTTTTCTTTTTTTAGATGTGAAAATATTTCATTTTCCAGTGCATCTCTTAATAAATAAGATGGTGCAAATTCACCACCTTTAAAAATATCTTCATTTCTTAATTGCCCCGCCCAGTCATATATATCTTGAAAAATATACTTATGAATTTTACATAAGTGTTCAAAATCAAATTTGCCTTGTATTGGATTTATTTCTAGTTCAGAAAGTCTTTGGGATGATACAATTCGCTCCATATTCTCCAGTTTAGATTCATTTTTTATATTAAACTTATTTTTTAAAACATCAATATCTTTATAATAATATAACGAACGATATTTATTATTTTCTGAAATGTCATACATAGGCATTACCTCATCTACCTAGTAGCACTTTGATATGCTAGTTTTAAGAATTCAGCATGTGAAAGCTGTTTTGTTAAAGATTTTTTTATCAAATCTCTTTCATATTCAGTAAGATATATACCCTCGTGCTTTACATTTCCCTCTGCCATTTTTATAGCTTTATCATATTTATCACGCAATTGAGATTCCCCTTTCAATACAATATCCTATATTTATATTATACCATATCACTTGATATCATACTATTCGGAAATTTGTTATACGATAGTATCTCTATCAAAAAGTAAAAGCGGTCATAAAAACCACTCTTACTTTTCATACATTTTATTCTAGTTTATCTTTTATCCTTAGTATTTCATCAATAGTCATCTCCGTAGCTTCTGCAATCTTTTCAGTATCAATTTCCATCCTTAACATGTTCTTTACTATTTTGATTGAGTTTTCCTTTTTTCCTCTTTCCAGTGCTGATTTCATTCTTGTCATCTGGTCGTGAAGTTCCGCTTCCCTTGCTTCATATTCCATCCTGGCTTTCTCATCCTGGCTTATGATCTTCAAATAATCATAGGCTTCTTTTATATCCTTGTTCTTTTCAGTAAGCATCTTCAACACTCCTTCCGATTTACTATTTATAAACTGTATCCATTGAATTATAGGATCGTCTGTATTTTCTATAGTTTTATCCAAAAGTTTCGGCATCTCTAGAAAATGTATTTCCAGCACATCTGTAAGCTGATACTTTGATTGGTCTTCTGTTATATGAAAATTTGTATGAACCCTATTGACCGGTGTACACACAAAATCTGTTATATTAATTGTAACACATTTTCTGAGTTTATCGTATGTATCTCCTGACTTTATCTGAGAAGTATACATCTTACTCCAATAGAATAGAGATCTCTCCGCCATGAACGCTGTAGGCAATATTTGTATCTCTATGTCTATCTGTTCTCCTTCTAATGTTTTAATTCTAACATCCAATATTCCCTTCTTATCTTCCTTGAATTCCCTTAATAATTCCGTATTAAGTATCTGTATATCTTTGAAATTACTCTTTGAAAGTCCCATAACAGCACTTAGGAAAGATATGAGCGGGTTCTTATGATTTTGTCGTCCAAATATAAGTTTAAATACAAAATCATTCTTTACAGACAGCAGCGGCTTGTCCACTTTCATTGTATCTTTCATTTTTATTCCACCTTTAACTTTATTTTTATTAGCCGTATGGCCAAGACTAAATGTTACCCGATTGGGTATAAACTAGAAATTATATTCTATATTTAATATGTGGTATTTAGATGCAAAAAAAATAAGAGCCGCTCTATAAAAGCTACTCTTATTCACAAAAAACGATTCTTTATCAATGTTAATTTTTAGGCGAGCATAAGTTCGTCATGTTCTTTTTTCACATCTTCTCCCCATAGTGAAGTACATATTCAGTATCTTCATCTATAAGTTCGCTGAATCTTGACTTTCTGAGTATATCTTTTGCCCTGTCATAGTCATAATTATAAGTTTTCACAAGATATTGCACTACATAATTTTTCATTTCAGCAATATCACCCATAAATATTCCCTCCTTGTGACCAAGCACCGCTATACTTACCATTCTTATAAGCATCCACTTCCTAGTTTGTTTGTGTAGGAAACGGTTTCCCGCTCCTCCATTCCATATTATTTCCCATACTTCTCATTTATCATGTCCACAATTTCACAATTTCTTATCTCTTTTCCATACCGCTCTCATACACAGCCTTCAGCATAATTTTTATCGTGCTGTAGTTCAATTTATCATCCACATTAATTCCACTCATAATTTTGTCCACATATTCATAATCCATATTAATTCCTCCAATATTCTCTATAATTCTCATCTTTCTCTGAAACTATATACCGCTGATACATTATATCAAATTCCATACCCTTTTTCTATTGTATACTATATTAGTAGTGATTATAATTATTTTAAACCTTTTAATTGATTAAAAGTAAAATTTTGTATTAATTAATTCTTCCATATTATTCTGTCCGGCACCGTTCTTATTTCCATATTTTTAAATTCTTTTCTGAATTTTCCGTACTGGCTTTCCATGCACACTATCACCATATTCATTTTATTCGCTAGATTATAGCGGGTTGCCATCTGGATCTGCTTTATCTTTACTATCTTTTCTACATCATTTGTTACCAGCACCATTATTTGTTTTCCTTCAGCGGTATAATCTGCATAAATCCACTCTGGAGCGGTGTAATCAGTTCCGTATAAATACTCCATTGCTTTTCCATTTATATCTTCAATTCCTATCATGTTTATAAGCTCAAAACCAATTTTTCCCCATGGAATCACCAGTTGTTCTTTTACATTAAGCGGCATTAAATTTCCATTATATATATCCATTGTCCTCCTGTCCTCTGCCATTATTATTGTCCGTTCTATCTTTCCATTCTCAGCCTTACTTAATATTTCATCTCTTATATCCCTTGCATATCTTTTCTTTAAATTTATAGCATTTATTACATATTTTGTATTAATATTTATTCTACCTAAATTATATATATAGTATTTTTTACCATTATATCTACTTACTATCTTTCCATAATACTTGTCCTTCCTTTCATTCAACACCTCTGTATTTTTTAGTTTCCAGCTAGGATACACAAAATAATTTTTCTCAAGAGCGGTTAATATTTCCGATATCTTTCCAATACGAATTCTAGGGTATCTATCTGTACTTACATCCCTTATATATTCCATTCCAAGTTCATCCATTAGATATTTCCGCCCTTTGACTCCAAGAGAACAGTATAGGTTATTCTTTATTATATATTTTTCATCTGCAAGTCTCTTCCTCCTGCGTATGGAATATTGTACTGTACCATACATACGATTCATAGTTTTATTATTTATAATTCCATACTCACCAATCTTAGTTAGAAAATATTTGTCACGTTCTTGAATTCTAATCATAATATTACCTCTTCCTGCACCCTACCAAATACACATTCAGTATTGTTTTCCATACTTATAGTCCATACCTATTTCTATACTGGTTTTCCTGCACAAAAACATATTGAAATACTTAATCTCACAAAAAACATATTAGAGTATCTAAAGCACTCTTTTTTAATTTTTTAAATACGAGTGATTTCAACAGCTAAAAGTACTTTTTGTATATACAAAAAATGCTTTAAAAATATCAGATGCTTTTTGTATACCTTTTGAAACCCACAAAGCCTTGAAACTCCGTGATAACTTTTAAGTATTTTTTGTATACCTTTTTTTGCTCAAAAAATATCACTGGAAATAAATCCAGGTATGTTTTTATCCCCAAAAATATACACTTCCATATGTGGATTCTGTCTGTCACAGAATCCCTCAAAACCATACTTAACCGTTCTTACCGTATCATCTTTTATCAGCCCCGAACGTGCTATACCGTCGATTATAGGCTTTATTAATTTATTATCTCCATCATATTCACTAACAGGATTAAAACACTTAATCCACGTGAATATCTTATCAAATTTAAGATTGTAAGTATCCATGCATTTTCTAAGGATACGCTGTGTTTTTCTTTTCCAAAGTTCTATGAAATAACTTAAAGCTTCATTTCTTGTTTTAATATACACAGTTGGAGGAACATCTGGTATATAAATTTTAATTCTCTTTCCGTTATATTCAGCTGCCCATTCATCTTTATTTAATGCTTCATAAAATTTTTTACTATATCCTGGATACAGCCCAAGAGATTCCGTTAAAGCTATGTAATTAGCGGCATCTTTATATAAAAACATTCTGAATCTCTCCAGTGATTTTATAGCATCTATGATTTCTCTTGTTTTAGAATCATTTTCAAAGAATATATCAGTGTACTCTACTCTTTCTTTATTTTCTTTCAAAGTAATCATCCACCACCTTAAAAATCAAACATCTTGAGGGCACCCTCTGACCACTTATCTTTTGTTACCTGAGATTCTTTATCTTCTACATGATTTGCAGTACTGACAGAATTACGTGAACCTTTAGCCTGCATTCCAGAAGATTTAATATCGTCAAGTGTTGATCTAATTTTCTCAATGTCTTCTCTTATGTTTTTAATATCATCAAGCTTCTCTTTATTCTCAACATAGAAATTTAGTGCAGCTTTTGTTATATTTGCTCTTTCTTTATTTGTTTTGCAGTCAGAAAAAAGGTCTCTGATTTTGTCATCATCACTACTTTTTTTAATTCTGAAACTCACCAGGACATCAGAACTTCCTGTTAATGATTTCTTCAAAGCAAACAGCTCCTTTATACAAAAATGTTACTTTTTAACTCATTGATTTTAAGCTCTTCACTGGTAATAATTATAAAACTTGTTACAATAAAAGCGAGCATATACTGCAAATAGAATCATTATTACAAATATTTGTTACTATAGTATAGTGTTAACTTCACAAATCTATTGATATGCCTGCCTTTTCTAATGTAACATTTATGTGGTCAAAATCGTTACATTTATTACTGCAAAATGACTGTAACGCCTGTATTTATATGTGATTACAGACGTTACATGACCAGCACATCTATTTATGTGCCATTTTAGATTTAAGCTGGGCCATTTCTGCAATTTTATGATATCCAAGTGCATTACCCATTTGTGCGTCACCTGCAAGTTTCATTTTCAAGACTCCAGGAACATTCATAAGATAATCATACATATCTATTCCACCTCCCCCGGATATAAATACAGTATTGAAATATTTAACTATGTCCGTCCACTTCTTTGTTATTTCATTAAGAACACTTTCCGCCCTATCTTTCTTAATATCATTGACATCTTTTGACAGGTCTCTTTCCTGTCCATCAAAAAATACCTTACCAGTTGAAATTAACCTTAGGAGGTTAGTAAATATTAGTTCTGCTCCAAAGCGTGCTTTAAATAAATCAGAGACATAGTTCTCTATTTGAAACATTCCTCCGTTTATAGTTCCAGAATATTCGGTTAAATATTCCGGAAACCCATCATCATTTATACGAAAGACCGCATAATCTACAGTCTTTCCTCCCCAGTCGATTAATCCTATATAGCTTCCTGGTATGGAATAAGTTTTTATATTATCCCACACAGCGGCGAATATAGCGGCAAGTCCCTGTGGAACGAGTTCTATACGTGCAAATTTAATCTGCTTTTCTATGTTGAATTTTGGTACCCTGACAGTTAAATTATATTTTAAGAGCATATCCTTGAATGATGTTTTTTGCTGAGTAAAATTATTTATAGGCAATCCTGTTACTAGAAATACTTCCTGGTTTTTATCATTTGGAAAAAGTATTGATGAAGCGGCTGCAAGGCATATCTTGTTCTCTATGCTGTTGCATTTATCATCCTGGAATGTTGCACGTACATTTCTTTCTTTTAGTGCAGCACTTCCGACCTTAAATCTTGTTTCCTGCTCTCCATTTGAAATTATTATAGACAGATTATTTTGTATTGAATTATCCGAATTATTTGTTGTAAAAATCTTTGCTATATCTCTATCTACATCAACAGACTTGTCCTGAGCGATAACAGAGGGAAAACATATTTTCTTACCGTTATCTGCAACACCTTTAATATATTTATATCCTAAATCCAGTCCTATTTTATACATTCGTAATCACCTCTTAATTTATTTTGTTCAAAACGCTTGTTAACTTATGTGAAAATTTCTTCAAGATCATATAACTTAGATATTATTAAATATTAGATATTAAATATACAGATTCTTCCATAATATCTTCCTGCATAAAATTTGGTAGAGAGTTAAATTGTTTAAAAAAATTGTACAGAGGGTGTTTTACTGATAAACTTCTTATGTATATCAGTGAATTATCTCGCATTTCAATATCATCAGGACTTTCTATGAGTGACAGAAAATCTTGATCCTTAATGAGAAATAATGAAGCAAAACCTTTTATGAAATTTAAATGGAATTGAATAAAATTAGAGGCTCCTTGCTTTTTAAGGTAAATTTCTACCTTTTTAACTGCGTTGTTGATAATTTTATAATCTTTTTTTGTTAACTTTGTTTTCATTCTGAATCCTTTTTCGGGTATTTTTCTCTTAAAACCTAATATCCGTATTTCCTATACATATATTATATCAAGCCTGTTTTCTTTATTCCAACGGAAATAAGGCTCTGAAGCCTGTTTACAAAATATTTTTGCGTGGCAAATCACACCCACGCAAAACGCATTTCTATTCCATTTCTTGTGCTGTTTTATTTTTTAAAAACTTCCATCACTGCATTAGTAAGTTCTGTTCTTGCTTCAGCTGATACAGGATGTACAACATCTTGTCTTGAACCATTCTTTCTGAGCTTTGATGGGAATGATAAAAAATCACCTTTATCTCCTCTTATAATTCTTATGTTTTCAATTCTCACACAACCATCCAACGTTAACCCTGCATATGCAAGAAGCCTGCTATTTGTATCGTCTTTTAAAATAGAACCTGTTTTTACAACCCTTATATTTGAAATTTCCACTTTCAACACTCCTTTTAATAATTTTATTTTAGATCTTTTCCATTATAGCAAAACAAGGTTCGTGAAAATTAATACGTGAATACAAAAGAACCTAGAAAAAATTCTCTAGATTCTTTTGTATCTCTAATTTACTGGAGTTGTGTATATACCTTGATATATATTACCTTCAATATCGAGATCAACATAACAGGATTTTTTTATACCTGAAGGTTCTATTGCCTCAACTTTTATTTTATAAGGTTCTCGAATCCTTTCTGTGTCGCCATTCTTTAACTGCTTTATTGTCACTGGTGTTGTCACATGGACATAGAATTCTACTTTTTCAGTATTATGTTTCCATACTTGTCCATATGTTGAATCTATAGTACGACTGTATGTGTACGTTGGAGCAGACGTCATATAGTGTTCCATATAGGGAGTAGTTGGATCTACATTCAAGTCATCTTTTATTGATGGGTTCAGCCCGGTAGGGTCAGTATTTACAATTCCATCGGGGAAATACAATCTTAATTCTGTAGGTGAAAAATACTGGACAGGTTTTCTATATACAGTACCTTTATAATCCTGCCTGTATTTCCAATGCGATACCCAATGTGAGCTGTGCCTGCTGTGATGCCAGTGTCCAAAATCATGTGATTCTTCCCCTTTTCCAAACAAAATCCCCGTGAATCCATCTTTGCTATAATATACATAACTAGGCGTATGAGCATCTTGCCATCCTCTGCTGTCCGTTATAGGGTATCTATAATCAGAGACATCTGTTTTTACTGTGAATGTTACAAGCTGCCCTTCCTTAGCTATAGTTGCACCTTTATCTGATGATTTATGTTCTTCACCTTCTCTATACCATGCTGCATCCACAGAAGCTTTTATCTTCAAGTGTGATTTTTCATCAGGATAAATTTTATCTTTTCCGTCAAAAATTAATTTATAGTATGCAACAATGGTTGTATCTTTTGTTATACTTAAATTACCATTATTATCCGGTGTTACTTTGTCTCCATCCAGTACGCCCCAATGGTCAAATTTCCAGTGGCTCTCTGCAGGTGCTTTTGTGTTTGGTGTCTGTTTTACATTGAAAGAGGCAGTACCATCTTTCAAAGTCTTGCTTCCATTTATGGTTCCACTGCTGTCTGATGTTTTACCGTCCAGATTAATCGTACCTGCATCTTTTGGGCTGACGTCAACAGTTAATTTTACATTGCCTGTATTAGGTGTAGTCGGAACAAATTTGAAGCCTGATTCAAAATACTGCAGTACCAGCTGTCCTGTCGATGGTGTACAAAGATATACTTTGAGGTACTTCTCTTTGAGTTTATCCTTTTTTGCATCTCCTGTCGGAGGGTTGTCCTTATCAAATCCGCCGATTGTGAGTGCTGGAGTACCAGATTGAATATTTGATTCCTGGTGTGGTGTTGCATCACCTATTTTATTAGCCAGTGCCAGTTTTACCGCACCAGTGAAATCATTACTCTTTAACTTTACTTCAATGGAACTTAATGTACTGGAACTTACAGAAGAGTCGGCTACAAGAGTGTATTTTCCATCAAGATTATTCTGTGGTTGTGTCGGATTATCATAGACATCTGAAGGAAGCTGTTTCATAAATCGTGCAGTCTGTGAAGCATCAGTACCGCCTATACGTGCCATATCTGTACCGGTAGTTCCAACTCCCGTCAGAGAGTCAAATGTGGCTGGCCCTTTGTTTGAACCTGTACCACCAAGAAAAATAGCATGTTTGGCTTTAAGCGTCTCCAGATTAACAGACAGGCTGCCATAACTTCCAGATTCACTTATGAGTATAGGGTATTTACCACCGTACAGAGTTGCGGTACTCTTTGCATCTCTCAGATAATACTGTGGTTCATCTGTGGCAACATATACCCTGTCAGAACCTTTTGGAAAAAGTATCTTGGCAAATTCTGCAGAATCACTTTCCTGACTTCCTCTGTCATTACTTACTTCAGCATCAAGAAAAGGACCATATACGCTGTCATACCATCCTGATGCTTTCTTCTGACCATTTGAATCGGTGAAGATTGTTGTGTCTGCATATAGATTGGGATTCTTTATTGATGGATCTGACGGTATTTCAGGATTGCCTCTGTCACCTATAGGAAGTCCATTGGTTATAGAATCTACTACAGTATAGGAATTATAGTCTCTGTTATACAAATCCATATATTCCTTTACTTTGTGCATATTGTTTTTTTCACCCTTTTGCTCTGGATTATTCTTTACAGTTTTTGAAAGCAAATGGTCTAAGTTAACTTCAGCAAGTTTACTTGACTGATAAACATCCCAGTTGCTGTCTCTTCCATATGCCCCAGTTAATACATGCAAACCCAGTACAGATACAGTCACAGCACTTATGGCAGCTAATACTATCACCCCTTTCTTTGTTTTATTGAGCTTTGAAAATTTCTTCATATTCGTTTATGCACCTCCTTACAATTCTCATATAGGATAGCATAATGAGGTTCGGCAAAAACTAACTTACATATACAACAAACTTATCCTTATTTTTAAAAATAAAAAATAGGCTGAGTCTATATCTCAACCTATTTTCACATAGCATTAATTATTGATTTGGATTAGATACTGCTTTGCCATTAACAACTATAGTTACTTTCGAGAGCGAACTTATCAAACTTTTATTATATTTGCAATTATTGAGATGCAAATATAATAATTGATAGAGATTCGATATATCACTATTATTACTAATCGAACCATCACTTACTGTTAAATCCATTAAGTTCGGGAAATATTTTAAATCAGATAAATCACTTACCTGTTCCACACTTAAATCATTTACTTGTTTAGCATCTCCAACCGTCACATTAGTTTTTCCAAGAGCTTTTTCTACACTCTTTTTGAAGTTTTCATCACTGAACGATATAATATCTGTATCTTTCAGTCCATTAGGATTAGCTGGAATACTTTTGTTGAATATAGATGCTATCTTACTCTCCATATCTGATGATACAACTCCAGTACCACCAAAAATCAATCCACCTGAAAGAGAATTCATTTTGGAATCTACCGTATATGGCAAATTGTTTCCATCAGATAATATCATACCATAATTCATTTTTGCTGCTAATGCCGATCCTGCAAGTGAATCTGGGAATGTCTTATCATTTGCTACTGCTACTCCGGTAAGATCATTTAAAGAACTTTCTCCATTTTCAAGTTCTGATATATTATTATAGTTTTCAATTTGGAAAAGTCCTGGATTTGAATTATACAAACTTCCTTTCACTCCAAGTACCTTACTCCCTCCTATAACTTGTATATTCTGCAGGTTATTATCCCTAGAAAGTAAATTAGACACTTTTTGATTAAGCGTATCTCCATCACTGAATAATATAGCCCCATGACCTCTAGCCATACCTGATGCCACACTCATAGCATACTGGAACTGCTTGCCTGTAGTAACTATAACTCCTGAATCTGAACCGACCTTCTCGCTTGTAGAAGGATACTTGGCCCATAACTGTTTTGCTATCTGTATAGCAGTTTCATATCTGTCTTTCCCCGCTATTCTCGATACATTGTATCCTTTAGATTTAAGTCCATTTTCTATACTTGATGACACAACTCCAGTCCCTCCAAGAATAACTATGTTCTTTGGACTTAATTTTGTTATTTCTGCACTGATATTGCTAGGAAGTGCATCATGTCTTGTGAGAAGGATTGGTGCATCATCTGAATATGCAAGAGGTGTTCCAGCCAGAGCATCTGCAAATTCCGTATTGGTCTGTGCTCCTGCTATGAAAACAGTGTCCGCTTTGCTCCATCCATACTCTGCTATCTTTACAGAAGTCTCATATCTGTCTGCTCCTCCAAGTCTAGTCACGCCACTTGTCTGTGTTGTAGTTACTGATTCTGCTTTTACAACATTCGACTTTCCATAAAAATTCTTTGCCGTAAGAAATGATACACATACAGCTGCAGTCATAACAATTGCCATTAATTTTTTACTCTTCATTTTCGCCCTCCAAATAGTCACCTCTAGGTGTCCGTGTTTTTCGTCATTCTATATTTATATTATACTACCATACTTTTCCTGTATCAAACGAAAACAGATTTCTACGGTATATTTTTCAGTATAATTAATAATATCTCTGAAAAATTTGTTTATTCTTTGGATTTTTCTTGGGTGAAAATTGTGTTAATTATTTTATTATTATGAATTACTCAAAGTCTTATCATGTTTCCCTATTCTTCTAAGTAATACTCCATTATCTATATACTGCCATGTCACTCTAATACTCATTGTAACCGTCATTTCAAAAATATTATTAGTACCTTGTATTCTCTTTATACGTAAAGATGGATGAAATTCAGCATATGGATGTTCAATAAATCTAGAAAACTGTTTTTTAAAAGACTTTTTAACATCATCAGGCAGTTTTTTATACTCTCTTTTAAATTTATCAGTACGTTCAATTATCAAGATCGTCAAATAGCTCCTGTACAGAATTAAATTTTTCACTTTTTCCATTCTTTATATCTTTATCTGCCTGTTCTTCATTCTGCTGCCAATCCCTACTCCAAAACCATGCTTGATCCTTTGGAATCACAACTACAGGTTTTAAAATAATTTTATTATCCTCAACATCGATATCTATAGAATCTCCAGCTTTTAAGTTTAATTTTCTTATTACCTCTTTTGGAATTGTAATCTGAGATTTTTCTCTTAACTGAGTAATCATACAATCACCTTCTTAAATTATTATTTTCCTACTTTCTAATTTTATTATACTCATAATTTCATTCATTGTAAATAAAAAAATTTCCTAAAGAATTTTATCAGTATAATTAATAATATCTCTGAAAAATTTGTTTATTCTTTGGATTTTTCTTGGATTATTTTTAGATTTTTTTATTTCTTTAAGAGGATTTTTTTATTTCTTGTAGAAAATAGAAAGATATGGATAAAAAGAAAGGTGGTGAAAAATATTAATGAAAAATTCTATTATAAATATATCAGCTTTAGATGATATTGCAAGAGTAGATCTTTCAAAAAAAATTGACAAGAGGACAATTATAAAAAACTTTTTAATTACATTTAGATTATTACAAACCAATAATTCTTTAAGAAATAAATATAAATCTCTTGGAACTGAATTATCCAGAAATGATTATAATAAAAATTCTTGCAAGTTGCATACAAAGATAGAACATATGGATTTTAGTACTTATAAATTTTCGATAATATACGGAATATATTCTATTATGGATTTTATTTTGAGTCATACGACAACTGGACATATTAAGGCTATTATGGAAATTATAAATAGACGGTTTGCTGACTTATGTTACAAAGCTTTTGTAGTTATATGTGGATTACCCTATTTAATATTTAAAAAGTTTTTTAATCATATAGGACTACATATTAGAGGCTTTTCCATATTTAATCTATCAACAAAATCAATGTCAGATCAATACTTAGGTGAAGTATGCATAGGCTTCTTTTTAATTCCTATAGTATTTTTCATCGCAAAAAAAATTATATTAGCGATATATTATAAATATTTACTTAGGCACTTGAAAACTTTGGATGACTTAGAATTTAACTCTGATTTAGAAAAGTATTCTCCGATGTTTGAAAAAAACATTAAAATCAAGAATGAAATTAATGATCAAATAAAAACTAATAATTCCAAAATAAATAACAACAGCCTTATACCTAGTGCATATAGATTTAATTGCAACGCAATTTACTTCTTCATATACTGCCTCACTAACGGAAGAGCAGATACACTAAAAGAATGTATAAATTTGTATCATACTGAATCATACAGAAAAAATATTTTAAATTACTTACATACTATAAATTGGAATGTAAATAATTTGTACTCTACATATTCAGATTTGGAATATGACATAGGTTCTATGCAATCAGATATTGCTCACACAGAAAAGCAAAATCAAGAAATCATTGACAAATTAAAATAATATATTTTATGCTTAAAGAATTTCATTTGTATAATTCTTATAATTTATGGTATACTATTAGTAATAAGAGGAGTGGATTGCGAATTAATCTGCTTGATTTACACAGTGTTAACAAATAATAGATAGATCTTGTGAGGTCCTATCTATTATTTTTTTCGTTATTTATGTCTACTTTGATATCAGATGTTATTTCATCTGGTTTCAAAGTTATTTTATTTTCTATCTTAATATCTGATTTTTTATCAGACAAAGCTACTATGCAAATAGCAGTCATTGAAAATAAACTGAAGAACAATATTAAGTATCCTTCTGACATATACGCATCACCTCTTCTTCATACGCAGACATCTTTAACCGCAATCCACCCATAAATAAAGAAGAGGCAACCATGTAAATTTTTCTTATTACTCCTTAATTATACCATAGAAATTGTTTCATATAAATTCAAAATGACATTATAAAAAAATGCAGATTGTAACACCCAAGTACTATGAATAAAACTATATCTGAATGCATACTCGATTGTATAATTTCTATAATCTGTGATATACTATTAATATAAAAAGTAGTTATAATAAAAACAGGGTGTTAGGAGAATAGCCGAGAATCCTCCACTTTTAAAAGTGGAGATGAAAGGTTGCTATAAAATATAACATTTTAAAAAAGTATCTGTGTAGGATAGAGAAATCTATACCAGCAGTAGTGGGGTTGGATATCCCGGAGATGTATCGATGGAATTCAATTATGGGCTTTATCGAGAATCCGAAGCTCTCCATTTCAATGGAGATGTAGTTCACAGCACCCTGTAGTATACAATCTAGTTGCCTAGGCAACTGGTATCACTATGTTTATTAAATAAAAATAGTAGCGTCCAATTGCGAGTCGGGGCTACTATTTTTTTGAGATTTTCTCAATAAGTATAACTATAAATGTTAACAGTGAAATCAGGAAAAGCCCTCCTTCGAAAAGCAACATTAAGTTGTCATTACTCATTATATCACCTCCCTTCAACAGGGATAAGTGACATCCAGTAGCCCATACACAACGTATTCAATTGTACTTCTTAATTATACCATAGACGTTGTCATATCCAAACTCAAAATGGCACTATAAGAACCATAATTACTCCAATTGTTATAAATGGAGTAAATGCAAACTGCTCTTTCTTTCCTTTGATAAGCCTGAATAAACTAAATATCCCAGCCAACAGAAATGTTATAAAGAATACCTTTATAGATAAAAACAGTCCCAAATTAATACCCGCTAGCAGTAATATATCAGCATCACCCCATCCCATACCGCCTCTGCTCAGTAAAATAAAGATGGATGCTATCATAAATCCAAATATACCTCCAGCTATATAGTTGTAAATAAAATCGTGATGAAAAGCTTGTAAAAACATAAATACTATTGAAACTGCTATAGAGGTGTAACTTATCCCTGAATATATGTACTTTGTTTTATAATCTATGATTGAAATTAGAATAAGAAATGAAATCATAATAAGATATTTCACACAACTAATGCCATCACCGTACCGACTGAATACAAATACAAAAATAAAAACAATACCTGCCTGCAGTATGTATTTGTATATTAATCCACCCTTAAATCTCAATATACATTCTTTCAGTATATCAATATTTACAGTATCTTTTTTAATTACCCTATCCGAGACCCAGTATATTAAGTTGCCTATATATAATCCTATAAAAATAATAAATATCATATAATTTTCCTCCGTGAAATCATATAGCAGAAGTACCTCTGTACTTCTGCTATAACTATTTCTGAACTTACTATTTGAGCAGAGAAACTTTATCTTTAACAGCCTGAATAAGTGTTTCAGATATCATACTATCATTTACCTTGCCTATTTTTTGATAGGCATCATTTAAGACATTTGTAAAATTCGAATTATTTTTGGCTGTATTGTTTGAAAAGTCTATATTCGTTAGAGTCAGACATATAATAATTATCTTTTTTGTTTTTATTTTCTTTTTGTTTTTTGTTTTCTTTTTGTCCACGTATCGCCTTCGGTTCGTCGGACGTATCGTCATACGAATCGTTAAGCGTATCGTTATCCGAATCGCAAATCGAATCGTCTACTGTATCAGTCTTTAATTTAGTTCCATCAAAATTATTCTTAGGAGTATTATAGATATCTTTGGCTTTCTCATTTTCCTTGTCTTTTTTCAATTCTTCTGAAAATAATAATTTCATATTTTTATTTTTAATTCCATGATAAACATATTCAATTAGGCTTCTATCATCAACTTGTTTGAACTCTTTAGTTATACAGTCAACTACAGGCTTACCGCCTTTATTGAGATTATATTTACCCCAGTTCTTAATAGCCAATTCACTTGTAGCTTTGTTATATACGATCATTTTATGGTGTTCTTCAAATCTTGAAATAAGGCTTGAAATTGATTCCACAGAATACCCAAGTTCAAAAGCCATTAATTTTTTAGGAATTTTATATATTCCTATCTGGGTTGTGTGTGCGTTAGTTAAAAGATATATAAAAAATAGTTTGTCCTCAGGCGTAAAACTTTCCATCACTTTTGGATCTTGCCAAAAACTTGTATAAACAAATCTATACTGTGCCATGTCCGTCCCCCTATGCTGATTTTAATATTTTGATTATAAAACTTCGACCTATTGCAGTAACTGCAATAGCATTATTTCTCATAAATTCTATATTCAATATCTCATTATTCATTCCATATTCACGGGTTATTTTACCTTCTATAACTTTGGTTCCATAACGTGCTCTGATGTAATCTCCAACTTTAACACTTTTAAGTGCAACATCTTTTTGCTTGGATTTCTCCGAATCTTTTAGTATAGAATTAACATCTAAAAGTTCATCTTTTTCACGATCTATGAGTTTTACACTATTAACTGTATTTTTAGTTTCTTTAACTGAAGATACTGTTTTAGTAGATTTTATAATATCAAACATGCTTAATTGCCCTGGAATTAAGCACGAATTTCTTGAATTCTTTTTCCTGACAGAGGTTTCAACATTAAACATAGAATCTCTTCCTTTATTTAAATTTCCAGTTTTTATTACTTAAGGTCCTTCTGAATTTACCCCTTCATCCCTCATTTTTTTCATACGATAATCCAATTTGTCAATTGAAATATTGAATTTTGAAGCTATTTCTTTTCTCTTAACTCCCCTTTCTTTCAATCTAAGCATTTCTAAAAAATCTTTAGCAGTCAATTCAATAGGTTCGAGCACTCCATTGTTGTTAAAATAATTTTTAACACACCCAGTATCATACAGCTCAAACGCTTGTTCAACCGAGCTACACTCTACAAATGAAGCAATTAGAACTGTCCACCAATTATCCTCCATAAGAAACACCCCTTAATACCTAATATCGATGAAATTATTTATATAGTTCTTATCTTGTATCTTCATACATATATTCAGTAAGAAATACATGTATTTTTGATATAATCTGTTTAAACTTAAATATTTCCTTATTTTTAATTTGTATCAAATCCTCAAGCTGATCAATTTTTCTATTTAGTTCCCTCTCCCTTGAAGTTTGAATGTCATTTTTATCAAAGCCGACTTCATTTTCTAATCTTTCAATAGCTTTTAATGGAAACCTATTTCGATTTATTTTAAGATGAGGAAGTTTTCCTGCACTATTGTCCTCATATATTTTAGATAGACTTAATTGCCATCTATCTGCTAATTGTTGAGGCTTTAATACCATTACTTTTACCTTGTCCATTTTTAATCACCTCCATCAATTCACTTGGGAAAAATACTTCTATTACTGTTCTCCCCAGTGCATCAGCAATTTTAGTCATTATAGCCTTCGTTGGATTATTAACTTTATTATTTTCAAGTCCACTAATATATCCAGTAGCGACATCAGTTATAGCTGACAATTGTCTAATAGTCATATTATTTAATAGTCTATATTTTTTTATGTAGTTCATTTTTTCCTCCCTATTCGTTTTGAGCTAATAATACTATATTCGTTAAAAATGAACAAGCACGGTAATCCCTCATATTATGCTATAATCAAAATATATTATTCGTTTATAACGAATAACTATTTTTTCTTTGTATTTCGTTGACAATGAATTAAAAAGGTGTTAACATTGTTCTATGGAAATGAACTGGAGGTGTAACATGTTAGGGGATAACATACGAAATATAAGAAAAAGTAAAAATATTAGTATAAATACTCTTGCAAAAATATCTGGAATATCATTAGGATATTTAAGTGATTTAGAAAACAATAAAGTTAACAACCCCACTTTAGCTAAATTAAATAAAATTGCAACCGCATTAGATGTAGATGTAAAAAGCTTACTTTCTGAGCAACAAGTTTCAAAGGCACTTAAAACCATGGTAAATATAAATAATTTACTTGATAACTTAGAATCTACTAAATATGTAAACAGTAGTATCTATGCTATTATTTCAAGATTTGATAAGGAAAAGTTCACAAAAAATGAACAGAAAGAAATAATTAATTATATTAACTATATAATTTCCAAAAGACATTAATTCAGGAGGTGTACATGTGTAATGCAGTATAACATAAGCTACCGAGAAAAAGATGGAAGTTGGCAATATATAATATCTTACAAACTTAATGGTAAATGGAAGCAAAAAAGTAAACAGGGATTTTCTTTAAACAGGAAAGGTAAACAAGAAGCTAAAGACAGTGCATTGAAAGCTCTAGATAAATTAAAAAAAAATATAAATTTAAGAACCGATTTTGAGGACATTACATTTGGTCAATTCGGAATAGAATATTTAGAACACAGTAAATTATATAGATCATTTGAAACCATTAAGTCAACAACTACTGTTTTAAGAAAGTTTTCTGATATTAATGATTTAAAAGTTTGTCAAATAACAAATATGGATATACAAAAAATTGTAGATAAATTCACTAAAGCAAATTCACTTAATCCAAACACTATTATATATTATTTAAAAAAACTAAGGATAATATTTAATTCTGCTAAAAATCAATATCATATAATAAATCAAAATCCCGTAAAATTTATTAAAATTCCAAAACCCAAGGAAATAATAAAAAAGCTTTAACTGATAAAGAAATAGACAATTTATTATCTTCATTTAAAAATACACGATATTACCTGTTTATATACATAGCTGTTAATACAGGTATGAGAGCTGGAGAAATTCTAGGACTTACATGGAGAGATATAGACACTAAAAATCGTGTTATAAATGTAAATAAACAATGGAAAAAAGGACCTCAAAACACTTATGGATTCGGGTCCTTAAAAAGCAAAAATTCGAAAAGATCTATACCTATTTCCAAAAATACTTTAAATGAAATCTTAAATCATAAAAATATAATTGGAATAGATAATAGAGTTATAAGCTGCAAGGTAACACCATTACCTTCTCTAAATTTATTATTTAGAAAGAAGGGCTTCAATATTTCAATGCACGAGTTAAGACACACCTATGCCACCAAACTAATAGCAAACGGAGTTGATTTTAAAACTGCAGCAAACATTCTTGGTCATAACGTACGTGAAACTTTAAAAAGATACTCACATGTAAATCAAGATATGCTTAACCATGCACATGATTTAATAGAAGATATTTTTTAAATTTTTGACGAATTTTTGACGAATTAATTTAAACTCGTTAATATAAGGCATTTCCCAGTGTATTTAATGTTAAATAAATTTAACACTCCGAATTTTAAAAAAAGCATTACTGCAAACATCATTACAATGACTAAGTTGTATTATAAAACAATTAATCTTTCATATATTTTTTTATATTTTCTAATCCTTTTATTACTTTCTGTTTCGAAAAATTACATCGAAGAAGCTTATCCTCATTCCATTTATTAAGTTCCTTATAAAACCATAACGCTACGTCATAATATTGTTTTGAATTATTTGATTCCATAGCGTCAAATATCCTATTTTCGGCTTCAGTTAATTTACCTTCAATTATATATTTTCTAATCATAATTTTTAATAATCCATCTTCGGAAATTACGGCATCATTATTTTGAAATTTGATATTACTCTTTACAGAATCTTTTCCATACGAAATGCCAACTATCATCTCACTTATAGCTTTTATTAATCTTTTTATATAATCTTCTTCTTGCATATTTAAGTTACATCTCCAATATTCTAATATTTTTGAATTGACAATATATCTTCAACTCTTTCAGTCATATATTTATAAGAATCATAAATTCCCTGATTATAAAATTCAGGCGCCAATTCTTCTATAATAAATTCTAGAATTAAACTTGCTGCTAAATCTCCTATTTCTTCATCTCTTTCATTAAAAAAATATTCTTTTATCTTGTTTGTCATGTCTTTCTTAACCTGTTCATCTAATTTTATATTATTTTTATTTTTCATATACTGCCTCCGATGTTTTTAATAACATAATTTTAACATATAAAACTCAAAATACGCACTTGAATAATTTTATTCCATTGTTTACTTATCCTTATTGACATAATAAACCATTTTTGGTATACTGCAAAATGTAACTGATAATGAATGTTATTATCAGTATTTTTTTATTAGAGGAGGATTAACTTGAAATCAACAACAGCTCAATTAACTAATTTAACTAAAAATCACTTTAGAATTATACTTCAACTTGCATTCCTAAGCTGCTTGATATTTAACTTTGAATATGGAGTTGCTGTCTGGATTCTAATTTCGTTATTGTCCATATTTTTTGGAAGAATCTACTGTGGTTTTTTTTGTACCTGGGGTATTTATCAAGAATTTGTAGGAACGCTTGGAAAAAAATTATTCAAAAATAAATTTGACACTTTCATTTCCCCAAAATCAAATGCAGTTTTAAGCTACTTTCGTTACGTTATAATGCTCAGCTATGCTTTTTTTGCTACATCGTTTTTTACATCAAAAGTACTTGCAAATTTAGGTGGACCAGATGTGTCAGCGCTTACAAACATATTATTTTCAAGAAAAGTTGTGGCTGGTTCTATACTAATTTCTCTATTCATATTTACAATTTTATCTCTTCTCATAAACAGACCTTATTGTAAATACTTTTGCCATGGATCAGTAGAAGCAGGTGTATTAAGCTTCGCTAAGATTTTTAAATTAAAAAGGAATCCTGACATTTGTGTAAATTGTCACAAATGTGAAAGCGTATGTCCTATGAATGTGCCTATAACAGAAATGGAGACAGTATATGATAGATATTGTATCTCTTGTTTTCAATGTATTGGACATAAAGGTTGCCCTAAGAAGGATGCACTCTATTTGGACATGCATCCTATAAAAACATTCTTAAAAGGAAAAAATATGGAAGACAAGATAAAATCAGTAAACATAATTCAAAAAGACATATAATTTGAGGAAGTGGTATTTTCGTGAAAAGCATATGGGATATAGTTAGCAATATCGTGGTAGTTATGGCTATATTACTAAATATATTGATTAGTCTAAAATGTTTTAGAAAATTGCATGATAAAAATAGTAGTACGCACAGAGTATTACAGCTTATTCAAGTTATCAGCATAATTTTCATATTTATATATACAGTTTCAAGTCTTCAGTATTACGCAGATGAATTAATTCAAAGTTGTAAAACACATACTCTTTTGAAAACATTATTTTTTACTACAAACTAAAATAATACAACAATTGAAACTTATAAATCAAATATTTGATTTATAAGTTTCAATTGTTATTCTCTTCTATTGATAAATTTAAGTTCTTAATTATTTAAGAAGTATATAAGTTAAATTAACGCTAAAATGTAAATTATTTGATTATTCAATCTTATATACCGGCAAGGTACTACTCCTTTTTTCCCAGAAGCCATAATATACTCACATTAAGTGCATCCGCTATAGCAACAAGTTCCCTATCTGTAACCGGTCTCTTTTTTGATTCAATCTTTGATATAGCAGTTTTTTCAAGTTCTAATCCTCTTACTGCGAGTCTTGCAAGTAAATCCTTCTGAGTTATCTTCGGATTGCTTTTAAGTCTGGCATGTTTAACTTTGTCTCCAATTAAATTTTTGTTTTTTTTAGTATGAATCATCAAGTTGTCCTCCAAATATCATATATTCTAATTGATTATATGTGAGAAATAATGTTATAATTTGCTTATTGAGCAAGTTTTGTGATCTTATGGAGGATTTTATACTTATGAACGATGTCGAAAAAATTGAGTACCAGATTGAAGAACTGAGAAAAGTCTTAAATAATAAGATTTTAAATAATGCATTACCTGATGAAATATTAAATATAAGCTGCGAACTGGACATACTCATTATCAAATATATTAATTCCTGCGGCAAATAACTATTATTATACTTTTCCTAAAGAATAGGTACAAGTTCTTTTTTCCAATACGCAAAAACAGGTAGATTCCAAACAGAACAAAAAACAGCATATAAATACATATTGTTTATATACTGCCTTTTACAAATTTAAAATTCACGTCCTTATTATATAATCTTTTTTTCTTGGAGCAGCTTTTCCTATCCCGCCTTCCTCCGCATATCCTAAAATGCAATTTCCTACTCCAACATAATTGTCTTTAAGTCCCCATTCTTTTTTAAAAGCTTTTCCTTCTTCGGTTTCAAATACTTCTCTCGCCCTATATATATAGCATGAGGCCACCCCAAGTGCATTTGCAGCATTTAACATATTGCCTATTACAAGTGCTCCATCTTCAATATAAGTACTTCTATCCTTGTCTGTAAAAACTACAGTAAGAGTCGGAGCACCGTAAAATGGATCCGATTTTGCTCCCATAACCTCTGCATTTAGCCTAGAAATTTTCTCTATTGTTTTCTTGTCTTGAATAACAACAATTATAGGAGACTGCTGTCCCATACTCGTAGGTGCATAAGTTCCCGCTTCAAGAATAGCACTGAGCTCTTCCCCTTTTATCTGTTGACTTTTATATTTTCTACAGCTTCTTCTTGCTTTCAAATCATTTAAAGTTTCCTTCATAAAATCAAACTCCCTTCAAATATTAATCCTGTTTTGAAACAGGAATTTTTACAATAAACTTACTTCCTATACCAACTTCGCTTTCAACCTCTATACTTCCTTTAAACCCCATGACTATGTGCTTTACTATTGCAAGTCCAAGTCCTGTTCCTCCCTGACTTCTGGACCTTGCTTTATCAACCCTGTAAAATCTCTCAAAAAGACGTTCCTTGTGTTCTTTTGATATTCCAACCCCATTGTCTTTTACCCAGATTATACAATCTTCATTGACAAGTCTATCCCCTACTTCAACAAAACCATCTTTATTTGAATATTTAACTGCATTGTCTATAAGATTTATCATCATCTGTTTAAATTTATCCTTGTTTCCATAGATATCGGGAAGACTTGAAACATCCATTGCTATATTTATATTTTTTTTCTTAGCGGTACCTTCCATAAGACAACATACATCCTGTATGATAGATTTTATATTTATCCTGTCATTTGAATCATCATTGTCATTTTCTATATGCGATAATATAAGAATATCTTCTATAAGCCTTGTAAGCCTGTCAGCTTCATCATTTATAATATTCAAAAATTTGTTTTTGTTTTCACTGTTGTCAACATATTTCAAGGTTTCTGCAAAGCCTTTTATAGATGTTAGAGGAGTCTTTAATTCATGAGAAACATTGGCTACAAACTCTGATCTCATGTTTTCCAGCCTTTTTATGTCGGTTATATCCTGTACAACTGCCACCGTACCTATTTTATCTTTAAAATTGTTTATTATGTCTGCAGTTTTTATTCTAAGTTGCCTCTTTCTAGGCCATATTATAGTAATTTCATGATATTTTCCATTCCCATACTTGAATATTTCTTCAAGCTCAAAATCACGTATACTGTCCATTAAATTTTTGCCAATTATATCGCTGTCTATTCCAAATATCTCCCTGGCATACGGATTTATCATTATAATTTTATATCCTGTATCTATTGCAATTACCCCACTGTCCATACTTGTAAGTATTGCCTTCAACTTGTTGCTCTGGTTTATTGAATCATTTAATGTATATTGGAGTTTTTCAGCCATATTATTAAAGGTTTCCGCAAGCTGCCCTATTTCGTCATTTCTGTTTATGCTGACTCTTTTTTCAAGATTTCCATCTGCTATACTGGCGGTTATTTTCTGAAGTCTCCTTATAGGCCGTGATATGGAATCAGACAACTTTGTCACTAAAACTAAAGATAAACCTATGCATGCCAACATTATCATTATATAATATCTAAAGTATACAGCTTCAAACCCTTTTATCCGTTTCATAGTCATCGCGCTTCTTACTACATATCCATCGGTATCTGCCGTTGCAAAATATAATGTGGTTTTGTGAGTAGTTTCACTCAGCCTTATATCATAACCCTCTCCATATTTTCTCGCATCTACAATTTCCTTTCTTCCATTGTGATTGGGAAGTTCTTTCCCATACTCTTCAGAATCGCTTATAACCCTTCCATATTTGTTTATACATGTTCCCCTCATATTTGTATTATTGAAATAATCCTTGAATGCCTGTGGCCTGTCCTTGTAACCTTCTCTCTTCATTGCATTTATTACAGCCTGATTATTCAATTTCAAAGTAGTCTTGATGTTTTCTATATATTCATGGTTTTCAATTATCATAAAAAGCCCTGTCATTACGATCAAGCTGAGTACAAGTATACCTATCATGGACATCATAAATTTTCTTCTCATAAAATCACCGTTATTCCTCAGGGTTAAATCTATATCCTATTCCACGCATTGTTTCAATATATTTCGGTTTTTTATCATCCTGTTCTATTTTCTGACGCAGATGTCTTATATGTACATCTACTGTTCTAGTTTCACCAACGTATTCATATCCCCATATTTTATCAAGTAAAAAATCTCTTGTAACAACCCTTCCCATATTTTTCACGAGAATATGCAAAAGTTCAAACTCCTTCAGTGTCAGTTCCACTTTGTTTCCATCCTTAATAACCTCATGCTTGTCAAAATCAACCTTCAGTTCTCCAAAAACGTAATAATTATCTGCCCCTTCAATATTTATCCTTCTAAACATAGCTTTTATTCTTGCAACAAGTTCTCTAACTGAAAATGGTTTTGTAATATAATCATCTGCTCCAAGTTCAAGTCCAAGCACTTTGTCAAACTCCTCGCCCTTTGCAGTTATCATTATGATCGGAATAGTTGCAATTGAACTGTCTTTTCTAATTTCCTTGCATACGTCGTAGCCATCCATTCCAGGAAGCATTACATCCAAAAGTATAAGATTTGGCTTTTCCTGTTTTATCTTTTTCAGTGCCTCGATTCCATCCCCTGCAGTTATTGTCTTATATCCGTTTTTTTCAAGATTGAATTTGATAAGTTCACATATGTGCTCTTCATCATCAACTATTAGAATTTTTTCTTCAGACATGACTACCTCCAAACAAACTAACGAATTTTTAATTTACTTCATATAAATAAATGAAAACATACGTCCACAGTCTTTATTTTTTCTATAGGAGTGCATTCTATACATTTTGTTACAAGATGTACATACATCAACACAAATTATATTGTCGTCATCTATCCCTTCATGATGTAACTCGTGTAAAAGGCATTTCCGAAGGTCAAGATTGTTGCCTAAAAATATATCTTTCCTGTCTTTATAAAACTGCGACTCTGCAAATTTTTCTACAACTTCATCTCCAACCTCATAACAACAAACATTTATATGAGGTCCTATACACGCGTAAATATTATCCGCACTGCTTTTATATTCAGATTTCATTTTTTGAACAGCTTTCATAAGTATAAGATTCAAAGTGCCCTTCCATCCACTGTGAACTGCACATACAACATCATTTTCACTGTCATAAAGAAGTATTGGCACACAATCTGCGTTAAAAACTCCCACAGCGATTCCTTTTTTGGTAGTCAAAAGTCCATCTGCCTTTTCAAGTTTTCTCGAATAATCAACAACTTTATCACCATGAACCTGACTTAAATATCCTACATCTTGAATATTAAAGTGCCTTTTTAAATTGTCAAGATTTTTTAATCCCGATCTCTTTTCCTTGTTAAAATCAAGGTCGCCTTTTGCCGTGGAAAAAATAGCTTCTGCTCCACAGAGATCAATTTTTAAAAATTCATAGTTGTCTATATAAATACTTTCCATATCAGCCCTCCACAATAATAATTAATATTACAAAATATATTTTAACATTGTTTATCTGTTAATTGAACTTTGTATACATATTTTAAACTTCTTAACATTAATTTAACATACATAAATGCAAAATAAAAGAACTTCAATGGCTGCTAAAACCAGAGAAATCCTTTCATTAAAAAGATATTATTTCAATATTTCATTTATAATGCCTTGAGGCACAACGCTCTCACCACCGAGAACTGTTATCTGTCCAACACTTCCTGTACTTGATTTTACGTACTTGCTCACAGCATCAGGCACTGAATTTCCTACAAGTATCACTGGTGCCTTTTTACTTCCTGCAGCAGCCGAAGCTGATAGTGCGTCTGCAAAATTGCTTCCAGATGCTATATATATACTGGATTTGCTGTAGTCACCCTTGAATTTGTCAAGCACTGCTATATTGGTTTTATACCTGTCTTCTCCAGATATTCTTTCTCCATTTATCTCCTTTAATACATTGTCCCCTACAACTGATTTTCCACCAACTATATAACATTTGACATTACTCGATTTTATATAGGTTGAAATATTTGAATCAACACTACTTCCATCGGTCAATAGTATTGGACTTCCTGTTAATGCAGCATAGGAAGACACCGAGAGTCCATCAGGAAAATCCTTTCCAGATGCCATAAATATATCCTTAATATTCTTCATGCTTTTGGCAACTGCAAGTGAAGTTTCATATCTGTCACTTCCTGATATTCTTTTTACTACTATATTCATATTTCTAAGTGTATCTTCTACATTTTTTGAAACCGAACCTATACCGCCCACTATATAAGCTGTTCTTGCCTTAAGCCGTGATATTTCATTTTTAGTATAAGTGTCAAGAAAAGCTTTCTCAGTAAGAAGAAGAGGTGCCTTTTTTGAATTTGCAAAAGGTGCTGCACTTAATGCATCTGCAAAGCTTTCCCCTGAAACGAGAACCACCGAATCCGCACTGTCCCATTTATTTTTTGATACCTTGGCAGCTGTTTCGTATCTGTTTTTTCCAGCAAGTCTTGATACATTTTTATGGTTTGAAGTCTTGTTTATAGTATAGGTATCCGTAACTTCCATAGTATCAGTTCTATATGTTGTTATTGTAAAACTTTTATCCGTCATTTTTATGTCCGAGAAGGTAGGTACATGAATCTGTTCCTTTTTTGCTTCATAATAATTATTGTAGTTTGGTTCTTGAATTTCATAGTATTTACTTCCACTGGCTGAATTTGCTGTTACATAAAGTACTCCATTGGGATCTGTAACATTTGTATCATTTTTATCGCTTACAGCGTTTCCGTCTTCCATCTGGCATGACCTCGTATATACATGATCATGTCCATCAAGTACAACGTCTATGCCAAGTTCCTGAAATACTTGCGGATGAGTAATTCTCCTCTGCGCTATATCTGCATCCGTCTCATGTGTTGCAGAACTGTATATGGAATGATGCATTCCAACTATCTTCCACTTTACATTTGGATTTTGAGCTATTGCCTCTTCCATAAACTGTTTGTGATCTTCTGCATTTATGTCATTACTGTTCAGCATTAAGAACAATGTGTTTCCATACACGAAATAATAATCATTTCCAGTAGTTCCACTACTTTTATCCGTTTCATATCCATTACTCGTAAATATACCATATTTATCCGACATATTTGGAATATTAAAATGAGTAATGTGTCCTTTCCCATAACCTTCGTGGTTTCCGGAAATTGCTGCTATAGGTATATTTCTAAGCTGTTGTGGTTTAAAATACTCGTTGTATTCAGGTTCATTATTTCCATCTATTACTTCCTTGCCGTTGTTTACCTGATCACCTATTGACAAGAGAAAACTTGCATTTGAAAATTTACTTGTAGCTTTCTTTATCGTATCCTGCCATCCTTCTCCATCTTTTAAAATATCACCACTGGCACCTATTTGCGGATCTCCTGCAAATAAAAAATTAAATTCTGAAGTATCTTCTGTTGTGTAATTTTCTACATCACTCCAATTTGTACCATCTCCTACCCTATATACATATGACATATGGTCTTTAAGTCCCGTCACAGTTACTTTATTGGAAAAATATCCATCATCTCCATTAGATATTTCTCCCTTGAATAACTTTGACTTTTCAGATGGGAATTCACTGTTTGTCATATCTGATTTTAGTGCAATCTCAACCTGTGCAGACAAATTATTACTTGAATACCAGGTGAAATTTATTTCTGACTCATCTTTTCCCGGTGAAAAAGTTATGTCCTTTATATGAGCTTTGCCATCTTTAGTCGAAGACTGCTCTTGAACTGTAATATTCTCTCCAGAATCTTTGGCATTAACTGATAAAGGTATTGCAGCACATGAGAGTCCTATAAACGAGCATAAAAAAAACAGTCCCGCTTTTCTAAAATATGAATTCATAAAATTCCTCCCTTTTTTAATGTACAATTGTAATTCTAGCATTATATATGTTTTTTTCTTTCTCAGTAGTGTAAATTCTGTGTAAAAAAATCATAACATTCTAATTTAACTTACATTTTACATAAACTTTATAAATAGATTTTAATGCTGTTATATAATTGGAAGCATGAATTTAATTACTTAAAATTTTTTTGGAGGTATAAAATGATAAACTTTTTAAAAAGTTACAAGATATTCACTGTTTTATTACTTGTAGTTTTATCTGGAATATTTTTATACAAATTCAATACAAACCATCCTGTTACATATAATATTCAAAATGGGAAATCATCTGTAAAATATGAAAAGGCCCGGGTCCTGTCTGTAAAAAACAATTCTATGACAAAGCTTAAAAATTCCCGCAATATATACTTAGGCACCCAGAATGCAAAATTGGAAATCATCTCCGGTGAACATACAGGTGAAATAAAAAATATAACCAACTATTTAAGTGATACACACAATGTATATCTGAAACAAAACATGAAAATAATTGTCGAAATTTCGTCTTCCGAAAGTAACTACAGCATTATAGTATATAATTACTACAGAGCTCCCGTTCAATATGCATTTATCGCATTGTTTTTTATTTCCTTGTGTATAATAGGCGGTAAAAAAGGCATGAAATCGGTACTAAGTCTAATATTTACCCTTTCCTTAGTCATTTTTTTATTTATACCAATGCTGTATCTCGGTTATTCTCCTACAGCATCATCAATCTTAATCACAAGCATAATTACCTGTATGTCTCTTTTTCTTTTAAATGGATTTAGTCCCAAAAGTACCTGTGCCATTTTAGGAACCATATGCGGAGTGGCCATTTCAGGATTATTGGAACTTGTATTCGGACATTTTGCACATTTAAATGGATTGAATCTTACACAAGTAGAAAGTTTAAACATGGTTTCAAATGTATCCGGAATGAAAGTTCAGGAGCTTGTTACTGCTGGAATATTAATATCATGCCTTGGAGCTGTCATGGATCTTTGCATATCCATAGCCTCATCAATGCAGGAAATATATCTTTCCAATCCAAGTATTTCAAAACAGGAACTTTTCAAATCCGGTATGACAATAGGAAAAGACATGATGGGAACTATGGCAAACACACTTATACTCGCTTTTACAGGGGCATCTTTAAGCATGATCATAATAATATACTCCTACAATCTGGACTATAACCAGCTTATAAATATGGACATGGTAAGTATTGAGATAATTCAGGGACTTACAGGCTCACTTGCCATAATATTTACAGTTCCCATAGTATCTTTAATCTCAGCTGAAATAATTCCTAAATCCTTATTTAAACATTTATCTTGAATTTATTTACTATTTTTATTAATTCTTCTGCTCTAACGGCATTTTCATCAGTTTTAACTCCAATATGAGTATTTTTAGCTTCTATGGATTCCATGCTCTCGGATATATCAGAAGCATCACTTGTACATTTGTCAGCTGTATCTATAATTTCATTGATTATGCCGCAAAGTTCATTGTGAGACAAATTTATACTATCTGCAAGTACATAGAACTTGTTTATAAAATCTTTTATCTTATTACTATCATTTTGGTATTCTAAGCTCATATTTATTATATGAGCGTATTCTTTTACAATTTTTTCTTCCACGGAAGATAGCATGTCTCTTGAACAGCCAATAAGTTCACTCACTGCATCAGTCATATCCTTCACATCCCCTTGTATTTTATCTACTACAGATGATGACTGTTCTGCAAGCTTTCTCACCTCTCCAGCAACTACCATGAACCCTTTTCCATATTCTCCTGCTCTTGCAGATTCAATATGAGCATTTACAGCAATTATATTTGTTTTTTTCGATATATTCCTTATTTGTTTTAACATGTCAAATATATTTTTTACAATTTTAATCGTATTAAGTGATTCTTTTAGTTTCTCACTTGAGGTATTATATTGCTCCTGAAGATCTGTTTGGGATTTCTTTATTCTGTTCTTCATTATCTCAGCTTTTTTATTTATTTTATCAGCAAAATCAAGTCCCGCTCCAATTTCATCTACAGTTTGTCCAACTACAGTTTTTACAGAAGTAATTCTTTCTCCAAGATCTTCAACTGAAGCCAGCACTTCTTCCATGCTGGCAGTTATATTACCTGAACCTTCAACAACAGTGTTTACCTCTATTTTAGATTTATCAAACATGTCTTTTATATAATTACTGGACCTTAGGGTCAACTTTCCCTCATCACTGGCACATTTTATCATTCCCTCTATATTTTTTATTGCAAATTTTAAATCATCAGCCAGCTGTCCAAATTCATCCTGTCTTTTTATATCCAAATTACATCTAAAATTAAATTTTGAAAGTTCAAGCGCATATTTTCTTATTTTTACAACAGGCGCCTTTATTCTCAATGATATTATTATTCCTATTATTACCCCTATTATTATAAATATTAAAGTTGCAGCCATCATTTTATACTTCAATAACTCTACAGATGAAAATATCTCTCTTTTATCCATTGTAAGGCCTAAATACCATTTTATTCCCGGTATAGGAGAATAAGCTAGAAGCTTATCCACACCCTTCATATTATAACATCCATAACCTTTATTTCCCTTTATCATATCTTTTTCAAGTTCCGCTATTTTTTCAAGACTTTTATCTTTTTGAGCATTTTTTATAGTATTGTCTCTATTTAGTACCAAGGTAAGATTTTTATCTACAACTTTGGTTCCATTACTGTCAACTATAAAACAATATCCTGTATTTCCAACCTTCATACCTTGAACAAGTTTATTTAGTTCAGACATACCAATATTGGCAAACAATACTCCTATGACACTTCCATTTTTCTTTATTGGAACCGACACTTCTATAATTTGTTCCCCATTTATATTGAAATATGGTCCCGATATTTGACCTTTTCCTTTTATAGAATTTTTCATATATTGTGAATCATCGGAAGTTAAATTATTTTGAGTTTTCGTACCATCTTCCATATATGTAAGTCCACTAAGATCCATTACACCTAAATTCGAATAATTCAATTCCTTGGATTTCTCGTTTAAGATTGGAATCTCCACTTTAGGATTCATAGATTTTATTTCTTCCCTGTCAGCTATTTGGAGCATTGACTTAATTTGTCCTGAAAGCATTTCTGAAATTAACTTAGATGATTGTGTTGCTTTATCTTTCAATTGTGAATTTATGTTTTTTTCCATGGATTTATAAGAACTATAATAAGAAATAAATCCAAGAACCGCACATACAGTCACTACAAGTATTCCAATTTCTGCTGTTATTTTTAGGCTCACACTTTTAAAAAACCTTATATCTTTAAATTTAATTATATTAACTAACTTTTTTATTTTTAAAAAATTAGTTGAAAATTTTAATTTAATATCTTCTTTCATATTATTTCCCCCAATATTGTTATTCATTTATAAAGGTATTTTTATCTATATCAAAAATTATAAAACTACTGTTTTTTATTTTTTTAGCTTTTTTCTTTATTTTACTCATATGTATTCCAACTTCATCAATCTTCTTAAAATTTTCAAAATACCCACATATACATCCTAGTGCTATGGATGTAAGAGGAAATATGTCTTTGTTCCCTTTTCTGTCAAGAGATTCAATATATCCCTTTTCTTTGTCTTTTTCATTAAAAAAATCTAATATTTGCAAGTCAAAGGTTGAAATTATATTTCTGCAAAGCTCACAGCAAATTTCAAAATTGTATTCTATTACACATACGAAATCATCCCCTCCTATATGTCCTACGAAACTCCGGTGTAGAGAAAGTTTTTCAAATTCATCCTGTATAAGCTTTGCTGTAAGTTTTAATACTTTATCTCCATTTTCAAAACCATATGTATCATTGTATATTTTAAAATTATTTAAATCTGCATAAATTAAAAAAAATCTTTCATGACAATGCATTATGTTTTCAATTACCTTATTTATAATTTCATTACCCGGAAGACCAGTAAGGGGATTTAAATTTTTAGCACGGTTTTTTTCAAATTCCATAGTATATTCAAGTAAATTTTTTATTGTAACAATTCCATAATACTTATTTTCCTTAGTAACTATGACATAGTCATATATTTTCTTTATATCCCTTGCCATGGCAACTTTAGCTACATCACTTACATCTGTATAATAATCAACTATAAGGGGAGATGTATCCATTACCAATGCTACAGAACGTTTAAAAAAAACAGACATTCCGTATTGAGTAGCAAGTACATAGTCCAAGTTGTGCTGCATAATAAGTCCGACTGGATAACCATTTTTTACTATGCATACACCTGTAATTTGAAATTTCTCAAAAAACTGCTTAATATCTTTATTTCTGGTTGTAACCTCTGATGCTGGATTATTTTGAGCTATACTTCCCACATAATTTTTATCAAATTTATTATTTTCTATTCTATTATACTTAACTATTTTCTCCTTCACCCTTTCTGAAATATCGAGGAAGGCCCCTGATGGCCTTTGCAGAAAATATCCCTGTCCATATGTAACTCCTAAATTTATCAGCTTTAAAAGTTCAGCTTCAGTTTCAATTCCTTCGGCAATAATTTCCATATTAGTAGCTTTGGCAAGAGACAAGACTGTCCTTACCAATTCCTGTTTAAACAAATCTTTGTCTATATCTTTTATAAAAGATATATCAATTTTTATATAATGAGGCTTTGTCTCCATTAAAGTTTTAAGTCCTGAATAACCAGTACCCATATCATCAATAGCTATTTTATATCCCTGCCTTACATAATTGTCCAATGCCGTTTTAAAACCTTTATAATCTTTTATGGCAGTTTTCTCAGTTATTTCAAATATAATTGAATCCGGAGATATTCCGTTAATTTTTAAAAAATCCTTGGTAAATCCACTTTTAAATCTTGGATCTTTAAATATTTTTGGATCTACGTTAATAAAAAGAAGTTTATTTTTATCTATTTGTTTTACTTTCTCAATGGCCTTTATCCTACATAAAAGCTCTAACTCCCATGTTCTATCATAATTTTCCGCTTCTAAAAAAAGCTTTTTTGGAGAGTGAAGTGGAGAATCCTTGGGACCTCTGCTTAATGCCTCATATCCTATGACAGACGCATTTTTAAGAGATATAATTGGCTGAAATACTGTGCTTATATCTTTCTTTGACAGTATTTTTTCTATCTCATCTTTATAACATATACTCATTTAATCCACCTCATATAAAAACTTTTTACATAAGTATACAATTGTTATATTAAGTACAGGCTAATTATTTGTTAAATTAAACTAATATCCACCTCAATATATAAAAAAAGTAGACAGCTTACAATTAGCTGCCTACTTCTTTGAAATAAGATTTTTTATTTCTTCCATAAATGTATTTATATCCTTAAACTGCCTATAGACAGAAGCAAACCTAACATAAGATACTTCATCTATATCTTTTAGTCTTTTCATCACCATTTCACCTATATCAGATGAATTTATTTCAGTTATCATTTTATTGTTTATAGTTTTTTCGATGTCATCTGCTATACTCTCAAGTTCCTGCCTGGAAACAGGTCTTTTTTGACATGCTTTTATAAGTCCGTTAAGCATCTTGTCCCTGTCAAAATATTCCCTCTCCATGTTCTTTTTTATAACAAGTATTGGAAGATTTTCAATCTTTTCATAAGTTGTATATCTTTTTTTGCATTTAAGACATTCGCGTCTTCTCCTGATAGCTGTATTGTCTTCAGTAGATCTCGAATCAACAACTTTGCTTTCTTCATGACCGCAATAAGGGCATTTCATCCTGTTTCACGTCCTTTATATCTATATTTGTCTATATTATACACTTATTTGGCAAAGTTTGCATCAACATCAACTTCACAAGGACGGATAACCGAATATTTATGATGCTATATCCTCTGCATCTACAAGAAGAACATCTACCCCAATTTTTTTTACACTGCTCCATGGGATCTCAACATCTTCATTCTTTCCAAATAAATTTATCTTAGATGTTGTAGATGGAAGTATAATAGAAATTATTCTATTATTTTCACAGTCCATTTTTAAGTCCTTTATAAGTCCAAGTTTTGAACCCGTATTTATATCTATAATCTCCATGCTCCTTAAAGCAGCCAGAGAATATAGTGAAATTTCTTCATCCATATCATTTTCCATATGTAAACCCCTCCCAAATAAATTTTATTATAAACTTACACCATCATATATATTTCCTCATATGTTTCAATGCAGTCTTCTCAAGCCTTGATACCTGAGCCTGTGATATTCCTATTTCGTCAGCTACTTCCATTTGAGTTCTTCCATCAAAAAACCTAAGGTTTAATATAAGCTTTTCCCTGTCATTGAGCTTCTTCATGGCTTCTTTTATAGATATATCCTCAAGCCAATTTTCATCGACATTTTTTGTATCACTTATCTGATCCATTACGTATATTGCATCTCCACCGTCTCTGTATATTGGTTCAAACAACGACACCGGATCCTGAATTGCATCAAGTGCAAACACAACTTCTTCCCTCGGCATTTCTAGTTCCTTGGCTATCTGCGATATTGTAGGTTCCTTGTTGTTTTCCCTAACAAGCTTATCTCTTGCCTGGAGTGCCTTATAGGCTATATCTCTCAAGGATCTGCTAACTCTTATGGAATTATTGTCTCTTAAATATCTTCTTATTTCACCTATTATCATAGGCACTGCATAAGTAGAAAATTTTACATTTTGGCCAAGGTCAAAATTGTCTATCGCCTTTATAAGGCCAACACATCCAACTTGGAACAGGTCATCTGCATTCTCACCCCTGTTGTTGAACCTCTGTATTACACTTAATATAAGTCTCAAATTTCCTTTTATAAACTTTTCTCTAGCCTTTAAATCACCATCTCTAGTCTTAATCAAAAGATCTTTCATTTCATTTTCTTTAAGAACTGGCAGTTTAGATGTATTTACGCCACAGATTTCAACTTTGTTAATTATCATGCAATCAGCCCCTTTAGAATATATAGCATTTTAAGTATTTACTAAGAAGCTGAATTTTATACTAAAGACAAACTTACAACATTTTATTTATTTCTTTTTTTAATCTTTTTATTATTCTTTTCTCAAGTCTCGATATGTAGGACTGTGATATACCAAGCATGTCTGCCACTTCCTTTTGCGTCTTTTCAATATTCCCATTCAAACCAAATCTCAAATTTACTATTTTCTTCTCTCTGTCACTTAACTTTTGCATGGCCATAACAAGGAGTTGTTTGTCCACCTCATCTTCTATAAGATCATACACTATATCATTTTCCGTCCCTAATATATCGGAGAGCAAAAGTTCATTTCCATCCCAGTCTATATTAAGAGGCTCGTAGAACGATATTTCTGCCTTTACTTTGTTGTTGCGTCTTAGATACATGAGTATTTCATTTTCAATGCATCTAGAAGCATAAGTTGCAAGCTTTATTTTCTTGCTTGGATCAAAAGTATTTACAGCCTTTATAAGTCCTATTGTTCCAACCGATATCAAGTCCTCCACATTCACTCCTGTATTTTCAAATTTTCTGGCTATATACACAACAAGTCTCAGATTTCTCTCAATCAGTGTAGATCTTACTTTTTCATCTCCGGAAACAAGTTTAAGGACAAGATCTGCCTCTTCTTCTTTCGTAAGAGGCGGCGGCAGGACATCACTTCCTCCTATGTAATACAAATTTTTAAAAAACACCTTGAATTTCAGCATCAATCTGTTAAGTACAACATTTATTTTCATCATAACTTTTTCCCCCAATTAGTCCTATTTTTTTGGATTTATCCTCAATACACACTTGATTTACAATTAAATTACTCCCCTTGGTAAAAGTGCATGATAATCACTAAATTCACTTAGCCTGTCATCGCAAAAAGCGACTACAGCCTCCCTGCTTTCAGTAGTATTTTGCGTTTTTATTATTACAGATTTCGGTTTGAATCCCAAAAGTTTATCACAGCTACCATTAACTACCCTGTAAGGTATATATAATTTATCATAACCTTCAATGTTAACATCCAAAAACTCGGACCTTTCGACTATTATAACCGGAAGATTGGTTGCAGGTTCTTTAAGCTCGTTACCCGTATCAAGAAATGCTTTTACACTTTTGCTGCCACCCTCCATTACAATATCAACATTGTATATAAGCGTGCTAAGACTTCTTCTCCCGTTTACAAATACAACAAGTCTGTCAACAGCCACATATGTCATCATAATCGCAATCAAAAGCCACTTTGACGAGAAATCATATGACCCATACCCGTACCTGTTGTATTGGATAAACATACAAACACCCGCAAGAAGCATAGAATACATTATAAACATTGCTAATGCTTTTATATTGAACATAAAATTTTTTCGTCTGAATGCAATAACAATCATTACTGCTGCTGCACATATCTTAAATGGCAAAGTTGAAAACACTTCAAGCCTCGGGAAAATCATGGTGACAACATACATTCCCCCGATTGCAGATGACAAAATCATATACTTGAATTCAATTACAACTCTCATGGTTTTCGCTGTAATATACATTACAAAGAAATTAACTATAATATTTATAAAAACAAGCACATCTATAAAAACAATCAAGTGCCACCATCTCCTTAATGTATTATTTTCCCATAATTTACTTTTTATTATATACTTGTTTAGTTCAAAATTTTGTCATTTTCTAATTGTGATGAACATTTTTATTTTCTATAATATGTCATGTAATTCAAATTTATGCACAATACCAAACACACTAGTTTTCTAAGACATAAAAAGCTGCCGGCATCTCTGCCGGCAGCTTATAAACTACTCAATTAATTTTATTGTCTTCTCTGTCTTCTTAAAAAAGCTGGTATTTCAAGGTCTTCATCTTCAAAGTTCTTATATTCTGATGTAGCTGCAGCTTCATCTTTACTGTCATTACGATGGTAAAATTGTTCTCTGTTTCCGCTTTCATTTTCCTTATTCACTTTTTTCTCTGGCTTCGCAGTTTTTGCCTTTTCTTCAAAACCCGTAGCTATAACAGTAATTCTTATCTCATCTTTTATCTCTTCGTCTATAACTGCTCCGAATATTATATTAGCATCTGGATCCGCAGCATCTTGAACAATTTCAGCAGCCTCATTTATTTCCAGCAATCCAAGATCAGCACCACCTGTTATATTTAAAAGTACTCCCGTTGCACCAACTATAGAAGTCTCAAGAAGAGGGCTCGATATGGCCTGTTTTGCAGCATCCTGTGCTCTGTTGTCTCCATTGCCCTTGCCTACACCCATATGAGCAAGTCCCTTATCTATCATAATCGTTCTTACATCTGCAAAATCAAGATTTACAAGTCCAGGTATTGTTATAAGATCTGATATGCCCTGAACACCTTGTTTCAATACATCATCAGCAAGTTTGAATGAATCCATCAAGGTAGTTTTCTTATCAACTATCGACAACAATCTTTCATTTGGAATTGTTACAAGGGTATCTACCCTGTCTTTCAAATTGTTTATTCCCATTTCTGCATGTATCATTCTTTTTCTTCCTTCAAAAGGGAACGGTTTTGTTACAACTCCTACAGTAAGTATGCCCATTGACTTGGCCGTTTCAGCAATTACAGGAGCTGCACCTGTTCCAGTTCCGCCGCCCATTCCTGCCGTTATAAACACCATGTCTGCACCTTTTATTGCCTGTGAAATTTCATCCTTACTTTCTTCTGCAGCTTTTTGTCCTATTTCAGGATTTGCACCTGCTCCCAACCCTTTGGTAAGCTTTTCTCCTATTTGTATTTTTTGAGATGCCTGCGAAAGCATCAAGGCTTGTTTATCTGTATTTATAGCGATAAACTCTACATTTTTTAATCCTTCAATTATCATTCTATTTACAGCGTTGTTTCCTCCGCCTCCACATCCTATTACCTTTATTTGAGCAAAATCCTGAACATCAACATCAAAATCTAGCACTACAATACCCTCCTCATTAGAAAAAATCTGTAAAAAACTCCTTTATTTTTGATACAAAACCACTGCTTTCATACTCCTTATTTTCAGTCTCAGCACCATGTCTCAACAGATTTTTATAGTCTTCCGACTTTTTTTCTTCATATTTGTTCAATGGATTTTCATATTTTCCATCCATGGAATTAGATGCATCTTTAACAACTCCAACTGCTGTAACATACATTGGGCTGGACGCACCTATATAATTGGGAACACCAATTCTAACATGTTTCTCCAGTACTTTCTCACTAAATTCTTTTATTCCTTTTATTTGTGATATTCCTCCACCTACCAAAACAACCTCTGATATATTCTCGTTATTATCCAGATTCCTTATCCTGCTGTCTATTATACAAAGCAATTCCTCTACTCTAGCCTGTATTATTTGAATAAGAACATCATAGTCAACTTTAACCTTACTGTTATAATCTGTATTCACTTCTACTTCAAAGGATTTAACATCTGAAAGTGATTCAACGCTTGCATACTTTTTCTTCAAATTTTCTGCAGAAGATATAGGAATCTTCAAGCACACTGAGATATCATTAGTTATACTATTACCACCAATCGGTGCGGTAGCCATACTAGCAAGTTTTCCTGAATTGTAATCATAGATATTTATTGAATCTCCACCTACATCGACAAGTAAAACTCCTCTCTGAATTTCCTCATCCCTCAAGACAGCCTGAGACATCGCCGTAGGTTCAAAGACAAGTCCGCTTGCTTTTACTCCAGCCCTATTTACACTTTTAAAAAAATTATTTATCACACTTGACTGGGCAATTACAAGCTGAGCATCCACTTCAAGCCTTACGCCACTCATTCCTATAGGATCTTTTATTTTATCATATCCATCAATTATATACTGTTCTGGAATTATCCCTATTATTTCCTTATCGTTCGGAATAGTCATTACTTTAGATGCTTTTAAAACTCTATTCACATCATTTCGTCTAACTTCTCCATCTTCTGAAGATATGGCAACTACTCCTTTTGTCTCAACAAGTTCACTTAATCCTCCGGGGAGAGCGATATAAGCTTCCTCTATTTTGATATCTATCATTCTTTCCAAATCATAAATGCATTTTTTTATAGACTCGGAAGTACTGTCTATATCTATTACAACTCCTTTTTTTACTCCACTGCAATCAGCTGAAGTAATACCCATTATTTGCATTTTGCCATATCTATCTAACTTACCTGCTGCAGCACATATATTAGATGATCCAACATCTATTCCTATTATATATTCGTCCATTAAATATTTTCCCCCTTGTAATAGAACCATCAAAATATATATTCAACAGGAAATTGGAATTTCCTCTTTATATTTTATCATATTTTGATAAATTCTAAAATACACTGAGATATATTAATTGTATAATAAAAGGAAAAGAGAAGTATCTCTTTTCCTCACAGTTATATCAATTTGCCTTTCTAAGATCTTTTATTTTTACACTTCGTGTATGAACTGTATGGTTCCATTCCTTGTTGTTTTTATTGAGAATTCCAAGTATTGAAATTGGAAACCACGTCATGATATACAGTGGGTATAACAAATAGTACAAAAAAACTTTAAAGCTGAATTTCCTCTCAATTAGAAGAATAAGTGGAGTATATATACACTGGAGTATTGAAAATCCTATAGCCAGAACTGTCACTACACTAAAATCTACTGAATAAACGAACTCACTTAAATTAGATATGATGTTGTATGTAGACATAAAGTGCTGCAAAAATCCCATGATTGCAGAAATACCAATCAGCACCGTAACAATCGGCTGAATACTGTATAGCGCACAATCAAGAGGTACAAAGCTGAAACTCGTAAATGCCTTCTTTACAAGTTTGAAAAAATATCTGCTCGATACATCTGCAAATCCCTGCATCCATCTCTTTCTCTGCCGCCATGACTGAGGAAGAGTAAGTGGTTTCTCATCATATATCACTGCATCATGAGCCCAACCGACCTTGTATCCATTTAATATAAGCTTGCATGTAAATTCAAGATCTTCTGTAAGACATGTGGCACCCCATCCCAGTTTCTTCAATATGCCTGTTTCTACACAAAACCCAGTCCCTCCAAGCTGCGTAGACAATCCAATATTGCTCTTTGCAAGTTGAAACATTCTGTTATTGGTCCAAAATGCAATAGAATAACTACCCGTAATCCAAGTGTCAACAGGATTTTTACTGTCAAGATAGCCCTGCACAACTTTATAGCCTTCGTTCAACTTTTTGTCCATGGCATTCAAGAAATTTTTATGTACCAAATTATCAGCATCAAATATTGCAACTGCTGAATATTTTTTATTCATCTTAAATAACTTATTGAACATCCATTCAAGTGCATATCCTTTTCCTCTCTTGTCCTTGTTGAACCTTTCATAAACAATAGCACCCTTTTTTCTGGCCTTCTGGGCTGTTTTATCTGTACAATTATCAGCAATCACAAAAACATCATATAATTGCTTTGGATAATCAAGAGCCATCAAGCTGTCAACAACATCTCCAATTACAACTTCCTCGTTGTGAGCTGCTACAATAAGTGCAAAGCTTGATTTTCTCGTAGTAATTTTGTCATCTTTTTTTCGCCACAAGCCAAAAAACGATATGCACAAGTAGTATATTGATATTATGTAAACAATACAGGTTAGAATACGAGAGGTATCATGAATTATTTCTTTAAAAATGTCCAATTTCATCCCCCCTAATTTAAGGTTATTTTAACATAAATACTTATCAATTACTATAGTGTTTATACTGTTAATAAATATTTTACACAACATACAATTTTATAATATCAAAGTTCTATTATTCTCTTTATCATATCTCTGTCAACGGCATACGCAAGCATGGACTCCATTGATATTTTCCCTCTCTTATACAACTCTGCAAGGGACATATCCATTGTCTTCATCCCATATTTGGCACCAGTCTGCATAGCTGATTCTATCTGATGGCCTTTACCTTCCCTTATCATATTCCTTATAGCCGCTGTAGCAACCATTATCTCAAGTGCTGCAACTCTGCTCTTGCCATCTATGTTTGTTACAAGCTGCTGTGATACTATTCCTCCCACGACAGCTGCAAGTCGTATTTTTATTTGCTGTTGCTGATAGGCCGGAAATACATCTATTATCCTGTCTATTGTTTTTGCCGCTCCTATTGTATGAAGCGTTGACAATACCAAAGTCCCCGTTTCCGCTGCAGTAAGGGCAATTGATATCGTTTCAAGATCCCTCATTTCTCCAACTAAAATAACATCCGGGTCTTCTCTTAGAATAGACTTGAGTGCAGTGGAATAACTACAACTATCCTTCCCTATTTCCCTTTGATTTATTATAGATTTACTATGTTTGTGAAGATACTCTATAGGATCTTCAAGTGTTATTATATGAGCCGCCCTTGTTGAATTTATCTCATTTACCATTGCAGCAAGAGTCGTACTTTTTCCACTTCCTGTAGGACCTGTTACAAGAATCATACCCCTTTTATATGAAGTAAATGTTTTAATCACCGGTGGAAATTTAAGCTCATTTAAAGTCGGTACCTTGAGTCCAACTACTCTTATTGCAATTGAGCTACTGCCTCTTTGTTTAAAAACATTAACTCTAAATCTTCCAAGACCAGATACTGAAAATGAGCTATCAATTTCACCTGTTTCAACATACTTATCATAATCACCGTTGAGTATATCTTTTGCATATTTTTCTGTATCACCTGGTTTCAACTTTTCATTTCCAGCTTTACTTAATTTACCGTTTTTTCTTATAATAGGGGGTACTCCCACAGTTAAATGTAAATCTGATGCATTTTCTCTAGTAGTTAGTTCCAATAATTCTTTCAGCAACTTCACCTTTTTTCCCCTTTCGAAGTATTTAATGTAGACATTTCTCTATATTATTAATCGTACTATATTTAAAATCTTTAATACAATACTCCAAATAAGGTGTAAATTTAGTTATATTGCATATATTGCCATACAATATACGGTAAAATTACTTTACTGTTTCTTCCCATAATTCATTTCTTTGTATAATTTCTTCAAAGCTTTTTTTTCTATTCGTGAAACATATGATCTTGATATTCCAAGAAACTTTGCTATTTCTCTCTGGGTTCTGGGTTTACCCTCTGAAAGTCCATATCTCATTTCAACTACACATTTTTCCCTACTTGTAAGACATGTATTTATTTTTAAATATAATTTTCTTACCTGCATTTTATGTTCTACAATTTCAACTATGGAATCCTCGTCGCTTCCCAAAACATCCATCAATGAAATTTCATTGCCCTCTGCATGATGGACGTACTGTATTTTATCTGAAATGTATAAAAAGAAAACCTTGGATTAGCCAGGGTTTTTGAAAATCACATTTAAGAGTATTTAAAGATATAATCTTAAATGGATATAATTAGTATGTATTGTAATTATACAATATTTTGTAAACAGTTACAACACTAATTGAAAATAAATCCTTACATATAAGTACTATTTCTTTAGATTCTGTACTTTTATTTCTTTCTAATGCTGTTCTCTACTATCCTTACAGCAAGTTTTCTTACTTCTTGTTTACGTCTCTCGTTCTCCTCTTCGGTGATTTCAGGAAAAATTATCTTTATAGATGTATTTCCAGATTTGAAAAATCTTTCATTTTTCATAAAACCACCTCTATTTTAATTTATTAATACATATATATAAATATACTTGTACAGCTTTCAATAAAAGATATGAATAAAATAGCTTACTCTATTAAAACGAGGTGAATTATTAAATGAGAGTATGTATTTATCTTCGTAAATCACGTGCCGATGAAGAAATTGAGAGAGATCTTGGGCAGGGTGAAACTCTCGCAAAACACAGAAAAGCCCTTCTCAAGTACGCTGCCGGAAAAAAACTCGACATAATAAAGATATATGAAGAAATTGTCTCTGGAGAAAGTCTTATACATAGACCCGAAATGCTAAAGATGCTTGGAGAAATCGAAAAAAATATGTACGATGCAGTACTCTGCATGGATATGCAAAGGCTTGGGCGTGGGAATATGCAGGAACAGGGCCTCATTCTCCAAACTTTCAAAGAACATAATACCAAAATTATAACGCTGCAGAAAACCTATGATTTAAATGATGACTTTGATGAAGAGTATTCCGAATTTGAAGCCTTTATGTCCCGCAAGGAATTAAAGATGATAAATCGAAGACTCCAGAGTGGAAGACTCCGTTCTATAGAGGAAGGTAACTATCTTTCTCCTCTTCCGCCATACGGATATAATATAAAGGAAGGTAAACATTTCAGAACACTTGACCCCGATGAAGAACAATCTTCCGTTGTACGTCTCGTATTCGACATGTACGTAAATAAAAACATGGGCTACACAAATATCGCTAGGGAACTGAACAAACTTGGCTACAAATCCTATACAGGCAAAGACTGGGAACCTTCCATAATATCCAATATAATAAAAAACCCCGTATATATAGGAAAAATAACATGGAAGAAAAAAGATATAAAAAAGTCCAAAAAACCAAATAAAATAAAAGAAACCAGAACAAGACCAAGAAAGCAATGGATAATAGTAAACGGAAAGCATCCGTCTATAATAGATAAAAATACATTTTACGCAGCAAACAGCATAATGAAAGGTAAGTATCACACTCCATACAAACTTACGGCAAAAATAAGGAATCCACTGGCGGGAATCGTAATATGCAGCAACTGCGGATCAAAAATGGTATACAGATCCTACAAGACAGGAGAACCTCACATTATATGTGCCAGATCATGTGGAAACAAAAGTTCAAAATTCATATACATAGAAAGCAGAATGCTTGATAGTATAGAATCTCTATTGCAGAACCTTGAATTGAATATAAAACTCAGCCCACAAAAGTTGAATCCAAATCTAGAATCATATAAAAAACATTTAAAAAGTTTGATTAATAAACTAAATGAACTCAAAAGCCAGGAAAATAATCTATTCGATCTATTTGAAAGAGGAATATATGATATAGATACTTTTACCGAAAGATCCAAGAACGTATCCTCAAGAATTGAAGATACAAAAAAGGTCATTGACATTATAAAAAATAAAATTGAAGTTGAGAACAATACAAGAAATATCGAAGACTACATATCAAAAATAAAAAATGTTCTCGACGCATATAAAAACTCAAACAGCATTGCCGAGAAAAACCTTCTTTTAAAAAATGTAATCAACAAGGCCGTTTATAAAAAAAGAAAAGATCAAAAAAACGATGAGTTCTCTCTTGTCATATACCCGCGCATTATTTTCTAAAAATTGGCTTTTATTTTTAAAATATATGGTTTATAATAAATGATAATACCATAACTTAGCCCTCTTCTGGATACATCTATCCTCTGGAGGGCAATTCATTGCCCTCTTTGTCTATTCCTATAGGATCCTGCAAGTAAACTTCACCTTTTATCTTCTTATTATTTCTTATAAGCATAAGTATTTCATTTTCAATGCATTTTGCTGCATAAGTGGCAAGTTTGGTACCTTTTGATTGGTCAAAGGAATCTATTGCCTTTATCAACCCAACTGTACCTATTGAAATCAAATCATCTATATCCTTTCCCGGATAAGAATACTTTTTTACAATATGAGCCACCAATCTCAAATTTCTTTCAACCAGTACGCTTTTTGCAAGTAAATCTCCCTCTTTAAGCTTTTTTAAATAGTATTTTTCTTCCTCGTCATTCAGAGGTTGTGGAAATGAGCTATTATTAGTAACATATCCAGTCATAAACAACATACTGCTAATAATATCCAATAAGCAATTCGTTAAAAACACAGCTGCTCCTCCTAATAGTGCTTATTAATATAATATGAGCCTTATTTAAAAAAAGTGCATATATGCTCAATTTAATTGTTTTTTGTATTTCCGAAAACTTTTGAGACTATTTCCTTAAATATGGGTGCAGCACTATTTCCACCACTCTCTGTATCTTTATTTATATTCTGAACAAATACAACCATGGAATAATTTTTACCACCTGCATTGAAAAATCCTACAAACCATCCATCAGAATGCTCCTGAACCGAATTTGTTTTGTTTGAAACTTCCATTCTCTGAGTACTGCCAGTTTTTCCACCGACTTGAAAATTATCAATATACGCAAGTGATCCTGTTCCTTTTTCGACTACCTCCCTCATCTGATTTTTCATTACATCTGCAGTTGACTTCTTTATTATCTGCATGCTATTGTACTCTTCTTTTTTTATAACTTTATTATTATTATCAACATACGCATCTATTATGTGCGGCTCTACATATACCCCTGAATTTATTACCGTATTAGGTATACTTACAGCTTCAAGAGGTGTTATTCTTATATTCTGTCCAATAGATGTAAGTCCAAGGCTTCCATCTGATACTTTTGGATTTTTCACTTCAAATTCCCCTGTTTTTTCCTGATCAAATCCTAAGGTTTTTTTCAAAAGTCCATGAGATTTTAAATTGTTATATATACTATCAAAGCCAACTTTATCACCTATCTGGGAAAAAATATCGTTGTTTGAAGCAACAAATGCTTCTTCAGGAGTAAACGTTTCTCCTTTTGAATCTTGATCATCTTTTTTCTCAAACAAGCCTCTCGATACAAATTTATCATCAACTGATATCTTATTGTTGTCAAGTCCTGCTTCTTCAACAAGTATTTTAAATGTTGAGCCCGGGAAAAAACCATGGTTTGTAGATACTCCAAGATTTACATTTGGTTCCGTATCATCTTTTTGAACAATAGCTCGTATATCACCTGTATCAGACTCCATGAGAACTACACCAATCTGGCCAAATTTTTTATTATTATAATTGTTTATGACAGATTTTATACCATCTTCCATATTTCTATCCAAAGTAAGCCTTACATTTACATTATTCTTGCCTGTACTCTCACTGCTTCCTATTATATTATTGTCAACATCTTTCTGAAAAATCACCTTTGATATTTTATTATTCTTAGTTTTTTCATGGATTTTCATTTCTATGGAATCAGGTGATTTTGTGGAATTGTCTTTTGTTCTTTTAGTATTTACAAGAAGATTTTCAATCTTCCACACTCCAGACTTATCTACAGGTGAATACTCGTATGTATAAAATCCCTTTATCCCTTTTAATTTTTTCAATTTTTCGTATGTACTCTCATCCACCTCATAATATAGTTTCTGACTGCCATTTAAATACTTGCTTTTGGAAATATCATATTTTTCATTATAATTTCTCAGCACATAAACAAGTGTAAGCACATTCTCAGACTTCATGCTTTTGTTGTCATTCAAGAATATATCAGGACATATTACTGCATAATATTTCTTGTTATAATTCAAAAGTTCCTTGCCTTTGCAGTCAAAAAGCTTATATTCAGCGTCAGTTGTATTTTCAGAATAAGAGTATTGTGAATTTGCCATTACACTGAGCTTGCCATACTGAAAATGTTGAATCTCAAATATTTTAAATCCTAACAATAAAAATAAAATCAAAATTGATACAAACACTATTTTCTGCCTTTTGGATATTTTGTTCCTATTTATCTTAAACATATAAAAAACACCTCATCTAGAATAATTTCTATCCAAAATAAGATGTTTTATTCAAAACATTACAAAATAAATATACTAATGTTTATTTTTAGACTTCAAAAGCATGTCATCTGTTTTTAAAGTCATGTTTGTCTCTATCGTAAATATCATCTGCGCCTTTGGAGCTGAATCAATTTTCTCACCTGTATCGTCCCTCATATCTTTGAGTTCCACAAAAAAATTATCGCCTTCTGGCCTCAAAACCTCAACTTTATCTCCTTCATATACTTTGTTTCTCTGCTCTATATTGGCTATTTTGCTATCAGGATCATAACCTCTAACCACTCCAACTATATCATAATCTCGTATATAAGATGACGTTTCATATATCTGCATATCGGGTTTTCCAAAATAAAATCCTGTTGAATACACCCTATGACTTACCTTTAGGAGATTATCCTTCCATTTCTTTTGAAACACATATCCTTCTTTATTTTGAAAATAAGCATCTATCGCCTGTCTATATGCCTTTACAACAGCTGCAACATAATATGAACTCTTCATTCTTCCTTCTATTTTAAGTGAATCCACTCCTGCATCAACAAGCTCCGGTATATGCTCTATCATACACAGATCCTTTGAATTCAATATATATGCTCCTTTGTCGTCCTCAAAAACAGGGAAGTACTCACCAGGTCTCTTTTCTTCCATAAGATAATATTTATACCTGCACGGCTGGGCACATTGTCCTCTGTTTGCATCTCTTCCAGTCATATAATTAGATATTACACATCTTCCCGAATACGACATGCACATGGATCCATGTACAAAAACCTCAATCTCACAATCCTCGTCAAGATGATGTCGTATTGACTTTATATCGTCAAGTGATATCTCTCTTGCCATAACTATTCTCTTTATACCTTGATTGTGCCAAAATTGTGCTGACTTCCAATTGACATTGTTAGCCTGTGTACTCAAATGAAGTTCAAGATTCGGTACAACTTCTCTTGCCGTCATTATTATACCTGGGTCCGACACTATTATGCCATCAACTCCAGTATCATACAGCTTTTTTAAATAGCTCTCAATTCCATTTAAATCACTATTGTGCGGAAACACATTCACTGTTACATATACTTTTCTGCCCATATTGTGAGCATAATCCACACCGTTTTTCAATTCATCATCAGTGAAATTATCGGCAAAAGCTCTCAAATTAAGCCTGCTACCACCGAGATAAACTGCATCCGCTCCAAAATTTATTGCAGTTTTCAGTTTTTCAATATTTCCGGCAGGCGCCAGAAGTTCAGGTTTCTTCATGTCAATTCCTCCTGACAGTTATGGAAATTCCATCTCCCATAGGTATAACCGATGTTACAAATTTCTTCCCATCCGATATCATTTCCAAATATTTTCTCATTCTCTTGACTATTGTTATCTTTCTTCTTAAAACAAGTTTATCAGAAGCTATCATACCTCTAAAAAGTACATTATCTGCAATTATTATTCCATTTTTGTCGAGCAGCCTCAAACATTCAGGAAGGAAATGACTGTAATGTCCCTTTCCTGCATCTATAAATATCAAATCATATCTGCCTTTAAGTTTCAACAGCTCATTCATGCACTCGCCTTCTATAACATTTATACTGTCATAAAATCCTGCCTTTTGTATATTCTCACGTGCGATTTTCGCCATATCCGGGCTTCTCTCTATTGTAGTTATATGACAATCACCTACGGAACTCAATTTCATCAAAATTGAAGAATATCCTATTGCCGTTCCAAGTTCAAGTATATTTCCGGGGTTCTTGATTGTAATCATAAATTCTATAAACCTCGCAATTTCCTTCTGCACAATTGGAACAGCATTTTCAGCTGCATAACACTCCATGTCTCTCAAGATTCCAGTATGTTCACCAATCAATGACCTTATATAATTCTCCACATAATCAAGACTAACTCCACTGCTCATGTTTCCTCCAAAATCAATTTTCCTGAGTAATTTCTTTTACTTCAGAAAATTTTTTTATATCATCTGTAAAAAAGTGACTTCCATTGTTTTTAGAAACAAAATAAATATAATTAGTTTTATCCGGCTTTATCGCCGCCTCGATACAACCTTTACCAGGATTTGATATCGGTCCTTTTGGCATCCCGTCTACAATATAAGTATTATATGGCGATTTAACAGTCAAATCCTTGTAATAAAGTTTGTCCTTATGTTTATTCAAAGAATACAAAACAGTAGCACATGACTGCAGCTTCATATGTTTTTCAAGTCTGTTATAAAAAACTGATGCCGCTTTTCCTCTTTCATCAGGCCGCTTAACTTCTTTTTCTACAATAGACGCCATGGTAACTATTTTATCAATTTCATCATTTGTAAACTTTTTATTATACTTTTTTTCAACTTCCGACATCACATCCGAAAATCTATCAAGCATTGTCTCTATTATAAAATTCCCACTGCTTCCTTTTAGAAACTGGTATGTATCAGGAAACAAGTATCCTTCAAGAACATATCTTCTGCCTTTATCAATTTTGGCAAAGGCAGGATACTTGTAATTTTTTAGGCTTTCCAAAAAACTTTTTCTGTCTATTATCCCCTTTTTATTCAGCAGGTCGGCTATTTGCTCAATATCATAGCCTTCCGGTATTGTGAGACTTACAGGCCTGTCATCTGTTATTCCACTTTCAATATATCTCACAAAATTATTTATATGAATATTCCCATCGAAGGAATACTCACCCGGTTTTATATCGATTCCAGAAAATTTTTTGTCTAAATACCACTTCAACAAGTTTTTTCTAGCAATCTTTCCATTGTCATATAATTCGTCAACTAATCTGTCAATGTTCTCATTTTTTTCAACTTTAAAACTGACTCTATCACCGTTTTTTTCGAGGGGATGTATTACCCCCCTGTATCCAAAATAAAGTACACATCCAACTAAAATTATAAAACCAATACCAAGAGCCAGGAAAAGCTTTGTTAAATTATTTTTCAATATAGACAATCCTTCCTACTTTCTTCTCATAGCCTTTTTTCTTAAATCTGCATCAAGTATCTTCTTTCTCATTCGTACACTCTTTGGAGTAATCTCGACAAGTTCGTCAGATGCTATAAATTCAAGTGATTTTTCAAGACTCATAGGTGCAATAGGTACAAGTTTTAGGGAATCATCTGCTCCAGATGATCTTGTGTTTGAAAGATGTTTTTTCTTACATACATTTACATCTATATCCTCAGATCTTGAACATTCGCCTGCTATCATTCCCGCATATACTTCAATTCCAGGACCTATGAAAAGAGTTCCTCTTTCCTGCGCATTAAAAAGTCCATATGTTACAGTGGTGCCAGGATCGAATACTACAAGTGAACCTCTTGTCCTTTCAGGTATATCACCTTTATAAGGTTCATATCCATCCAATACATGATTCATTATTCCATTTCCTTTTGTGTCTGTCATGAATTCATTTCTGAATCCAATAAGTCCTCTTGCCGGTATTTTAAATTCAAGTCTTGTATATCCGTTTACTGCCGATGTCATATTTACCATATCAGCTTTTCTTGGCCCAAGTTTTTCCATTACAACACCCATGAACTCTTCTGGGACATCTATTGTCAAGTATTCAATAGGTTCAAGCTTTTTCCCATTTTCTTCTTTAAATATAACTGTTGGTTTTGAAACTTGGAACTCATAACCTTCTCTTCTCATTGTTTCTATAAGTATTGAAAGATGGAGTTCTCCTCTTCCACTTACTTTAAAGCAATCCGATGAATCTGTTTCCTCTACTTTCAAAGAAACGTTGGTTTCAAGTTCCTTGAAAAGTCTGTCTCTCAAATGTCTTGAAGTGACATATTCGCCTTCTTTTCCTGCAAAAGGTGAATCATTTGTCATAAAATACATGCTTAGCGTTGGCTCATCTATGTCTACAAAAGGAAGTGCCTCGGGAGCTGACGGATCCGCCAAAGTTTCACCTATATTTATGTCTGGGATTCCTGATACGGCAACTATATCTCCAAGCTTCGCCTCATTTGTCTCGTCCTTTTTAAGTCCATTGTAAACATAAAGATTTGAAACCTTCACATTTTCACATTTTCCATCTTTTCTAATCAATACAACAGGATCATTTTTTCTTATAACCCCTCGTGTTATCTTTCCAACACCTATTCTTCCCACATATTCATTATGGTCAATGGTAGTTACAAGCATTTGAAGTGGTTTATCAACATATCCCTGTGGAGCTGGAACATTTTTTATTATAGTTTCAAAAACAGGAGTCATGTCAACTGCTTCATCATCTACATCGAACTTTGCAACTCCAGCCTTTGCAGAACAATATACAACTGGAAAATCAAGCTGTCTGTCATTTGCGCCAAGTTCTACAAATAAATCAAATATTTCATCAAGCACCTCATCCGGTCTTGCATTAGGTTTATCTATTTTATTTATTACAACTATTGGATTAAGCTTAAGCTCCAAAGCTTTTCTAAGTACGAATTTTGTCTGCGGCATAGGTCCTTCATAGGCATCAACCAGTAAAAGTACACTGTCAACCATCTCAAGAACACGTTCTACCTCACCACCGAAATCTGCATGTCCCGGTGTATCTACTATATTTATCTTTATTCCATTGTGTACAACAGAAGTATTTTTTGAAAGTATAGTTATACCTCTTTCTTTTTCAAGAGCATTTGAATCCATTACTCTTTCTTCAACCTTTTCATTTGCCCTAAACACATGACTTTGTTTAAGCAATGCATCAACCAATGTGGTTTTACCATGATCTACGTGCGCTATTATTGCCACATTTCTTATATCGTTTCTTGTAAATAAATCCATTATTATTCCTCCAATTTTACACTTAAACTAATCAAATGCATTAAGCTGTATTATAAATAATTTACCAAAAAAATTGGATACTTTTTAGTATCCAATTAAAGTTAACATATCTATTTTAATATCATAGTCTAAAAAAGTCAACTTACTGTAATAGTTTAAATGCCTTTATAAATAAAATTATTTTATTTGTTATCTGCTCCAAAAGAAAAATCTATCCCTATTGCAGTGTTCAATTTATCAAGTATTTTCTGCCACATCATAGTAAATTTTTCTTCTGTGTGTATATATTTGCTTACAGCTGGATTGCTGTCCATAACAGCAGCCATATCATTGAACCTTTTTTTGGTTTCTTCTGACAATACACCATTTTTCATCTGTTCTGAATATGCATCCATCTGCATGTGCCTAAAATCGTCAATTATCTTTTTGTTTTCTTCACTGTCGATTATTTCCTTGCCTGCATTTCTTAACTCAACAACTTCCTCGCAGTTTTTCAATTCCTCTGCAAGTTCATCTGCTTTTTCATATACACTCATATTGAATTAAATCCTTTCTAATCAATTTTATATTTCCATAATTATTGGAAGTATCATTGGTTTTCTCTTCGTTCTTTCGTACAAAAATGTTCTTAGAACATCCTTTACACTGGATTTAATACTTGCCCATTCAGTTACATGTTTTTCATGACATTCTTCAAGTGCATCACTAACAAGCTGTTTTGCCTCTTCCATAAGGTCTTCTGACTCTCTTACGTACACAAATCCCCTTGAAATTATATCAGGCCCTGCAATTACATTGCCACTTTCCTTCTCAATAGTAACAACAACTGTAAGTATTCCATCCTGCGAAAGATGCCTTCTGTCTCTGAGTACTATATTTCCTACATCTCCAACTCCAAGTCCATCTACAAAAACCTGTCCCGATACAACAGTTCCATTCTTTTTTATTGAGTCCCTCGAAAGTTCTATAACATCTCCGTTATTGGCCATTATAATATTCTTCGATGGTTTGCCAAGTTTCATTGCAAGGTCAGCATGCTGCTTCAAATGTCTGTACTCACCATGAACCGGCATGAAAAACTTTGGCTTTACAAGGGTATGCATAAGCTTAAGCTCTTCCTGGCAGGCATGACCTGACACGTGAACATCTGCCAGTGCTGAATATATTACCTCTGCACCTTTTTTAAACAATTGGTTTATAACTCTTGATATCAGCTTTTCATTTCCTGGTATGGCACTTGCCGAAATTATTATTCTGTCACCTGGTATTATATTCACCTTTTTGTGTTCAGACGCAGCCATCCTTGAAAGTGCAGACATTGGTTCCCCCTGACTTCCTGTTGTTATTATTACAAGTCTGTTATTAGGATACCTGTTTATATTGTCAATATTTATAATTGTATTTTTGTTAACATTGATATAACCGAGATTTGTTGCCACCTCCATTATATTCTCCATGCTTCTTCCTGATATAGCTACTTTACGGTTATATTTTTCAGCAGCAGTTATTATCTGCTGGATTCTGTGTATGTTAGATGCAAAAGTAGCTACTATTATTCTGTTTTTTGCACTTGCAAAAAACCTCTGAAAGGTTTCGCCAACGGTACTTTCAGACATTGTATATCCTGGTCTTTCCACATTAGTGCTGTCGGCCAGCATAAGCAGAACGCCCTTCTTCCCAAGTTCTGCAAATCTTGCAAGATCAATCACACTTCCATCAATAGGTGTATAATCGACTTTAAAATCTCCTGTATGAAGTATCGTACCGACACGTGTATTGACAGCTATAGCTGTTGAATCTGCTATACTGTGACCAGTTCTTATAAACTCAACGGACATATTATCAAGCTTTATTACATCTGAAGGCACAACGACATTAAGATTCACTTTATCTAACATACCATGTTCCTTCAATTTTGTTTCAACTATTCCAAGTGTGAGTTTAGTACCATAAACAGGTACATTTACCTCCTTTAGTACATATGGAAGAGCACCTATGTGGTCCTCATGTCCATGTGTCAAAAATATACCTCTAACCTTGTCAATGTTCTTCTTAAGATAAGTTATATCAGGTATAACAAGATCTATTCCGAGCATCTCTTCGTCAGGAAAACTAAGTCCACAATCAATGACTATGATGTCATTTTTATATTCTATAACAGTCATATTTTTCCCTATCTCGCCTAAACCGCCCAATGGAATAATTTTTATTTTATCTCTTTCTCTACGCAAATAAATCCTCCTTCCTATTTATTCTTTTGATTTTTTTAAACATTCACTACATATTCCATAAAACTTTAGACTATGATTTAAAATTTTAAATTTATATTTATTTTCTATTTGTGATTCAAGACCCTCTAAGAGATGATCCGGAACCTCAATTATTTTCGAACATCTAGTGCATATAAGATGATGATGATGGTGAATTTCTTTTTCATGTACTATCTCATATCTGCTGCATCCATCACCTAGATCAAGCTTGCACACTACACCAATATCTTCCAGCAATTGAACAGTTCTGTACACTGTAGCCAATCCTATTTCAGGACAATCTTTTTTAACAAGATCGTATATCTCCTCTGTTGTGAGATGTTTTCCTTCATTTTTTATTATTATGTCAACTATAGCACGTCTTTGTGGTGTAAGCTTATAACCTTTTTCCTTCAAACTATTCTTTAGTCTTTCTATTTCTCCAGATGAAAGTATTGACATCATACTACCTCATTTCAATTAAAATTTAAATATAATATTTTAAGGGTCAAATGCATAATAACATTTACTTCAATCCTAGTTTAATACTATAAAAGGTAGCAGTCAATTGAAAATCAATTAATATCAAAATTAAAAGCTATGTAAGCATAGCTTTTAATTTTGATACTGACAGTAAAAAATAATTTATTTTAAATATTATCTTCAAAAGTCATCTCATAAGCTCCAACTACATTAGAAAATTCTTCTTCGTCTTCCACGGTTTCAAACAAACTGCTGCCTTTTTCATCAACATGAATTTTGAGAACTATTGCCTCTTCCGAATCATTATTATCTTTTGGAACAACGATAAAGTATTCTCTACCATCCACCTCAAGTTTAGTAACAAATTCAAACCTTGTCTTTTTCCCGTTTTGATCTTCAAGAACTATATTTTTCAAATCAATTTTCATACAAAATACACTCCGTCTATAAAACTAAAAAGCCTCTTTTAATATATACTATCCAAATACCCCTGCAATATATACGTAGCCGCTACCTTGTCAACTATATTTTTTCTTTTTTTTCTTGACAAGTCAGCTGCAAGCATAGCCCTGTTGGCTGCAGCCGTCGTAAGCCTCTCATCCCACATTTTTATTGGAATATCTATCTTCTTTCGTATTTCGCTGCAAAACTCTTCTACTTTCCGGCTCTGAGGGCCAAGAGTACCATTCATATTCTTTGGAAGCCCCGATATAATAAGTTCTACATCATAGGATTCACATATTTTTTTTATTTCTTCTATATCATTTTCCTGGTTTTTTCTTCTCACAGTCGTAATTCCCTGCGCTGTAAATCCCAAGGGGTCGCTTACAGCAACCCCAATAGTCCTATCACCAACATCCAAACCTAATATTCTCATATATATTCTCCATATAAAATAACATTCTCCAAAACCTGCAAACAAAATATACAGACTAGCCTTTATTTTATGTCCAAATATGCCTTCAAAACCTCTTCGAGTATTTCATCTCTTTCAAGTTTCTTGATTAGAGATCTCGCACCATTATAATTTGTTATATAAGTCGGATCATCAGAAATCAAATATCCAACAAGCTGATTGACTGGATTATATCCTTTCTTAATTAGCGAATCATAAACTTCCGTCAATATTTCCTTTGTAAGAGCCTTTTTACTTTCTGAAATATCAAACTGAATAGTATTATCTTCACTCATTTATATCACCCCGCTCACAATTCTAATAAGTACATTATAAAACATATTTTATAAATTGTATACTACTCAACTATATTTTGAACAATTAAAGAAGCACTTCCAACCGCATCACAAAGTTTATCTGGAAGTTTCCCTCCGGCTTGTGCCATGTCGGGTCTTCCACCGCCGCCTCCGCCACAAATTGATGCAATCTCTTTTATTATCTTTCCACAATGAACACCTTTTTTTACGGCTGCCTTTGATGCCATTGCAATAAGATTTACTTTTCCATCAATACTGCTTCCAAGGACAACTACAGCATTCTCATCTTTTGTTCTTATTTTGTCCGCCAGATTTCTCATGGAATCTCTGTCTATATCCTTCAATACTCCCCGGTAAAGTTTTACGCCCTTTATATTTTCTTCAGAACCCAATATTTTTTCCTCGGAGCCTCCGGCAATTTTCGATTTGAGATCACGAACTTCCTTTTCACTATTCTTCAATTCAAGTGTAACAGAATCAAGCTTTTTGAGCAAATCCGGCTCAGAGCACTTGAGCTTTAATGATATTTTATCTATTATATCGCATTTTGACTCAATATATTCAAGTGCAGACTCACCTGTAACTGCTTCTATTCTTCTTATCCCGGCAGCTATTCCTGTTTCACTTATTATTTTAAAAAGTCCTATTTCTCCAGAATTTTCCGCATGGGTACCCCCACAAAGTTCCCTGCTGAAATTTCCAACTGATACAACCCTTACTTCATCTTTGTACTTATCATCAAACAAAGCAATTGCCCCGCTTTTCTTAGCATCATCCAGCGACATTATATCAGTTTTAACATTTTCCGCCTTCATTACAATTTTATTGACGAGTCTTTCAATTTCAGCAAGCTTTTCACGGCTCACAGGTTCAAAATGGTTAAAATCAAATCTGAGTCTTTTGTCATCTACATAAGAACCTGACTGGTGCACATGGCTTCCAAGCACCTTTCTCAAAGCTTCATCTAAAATATGCGTTGCAGTATGATTTTTTCTTATATTGTTTCTATTTGTCTCTGAAACACTTAAATAAACCATATTTCCAGCATAAAGTTCCCCTGATACAACATGAACAAAATGCATTATTTTTCCTGCCACATTGTGTTTGCAGTCAAAAACTTCCGCTTTGAATCCATCGTTTGAAATTATTCCATGATCTCCAACCTGTCCTCCCATTTCTGCATAAAATGGAGTAGAATCAACAACTATAACTCCCGTGTCACCTTCACTCAAACTTTCAACTATTTCCTCATTCTTTATTATAATTCTTACTTTTGATTCAGATTCAAGACTTTCATAACCTGTAAACTCAGTGTCTATATCAAGCGGTATTTTATTTAATACAGTATCTTCCGCACCCATGTAATTTGTATGTTCCCTTGCTGCTCTTGCCCTGTCTTTTTGTTTCTTCATTTCCTCCATGAACTTGTCAAGAACTACTGTCATATTATTGTTTTCAAGTATTTCCTTTGTAAGCTCTACAGGAAAACCATAAGTATCATAGAGTTTAAATGCCCTTTCACCTGAAAGCTCTTTTATACCTTCTGACTTCATTTCTTCTATAAAAGAATCAAGTATGTTCATTCCACTGTCTATAGTTTGATCAAATCTTTCCTCTTCAAGTTTTATCACTTTTTCTATGTATCCCTGTCTTTCCTTTAATTCCGGATATCCCTGCATTGAATTTCTTACAACAACATCTACAAGTCCACACAAAAACGGAGTTTTTATGTGAAGTGACTTTCCATGCATTGCAGCCCTTCTCAGAAGTCTCCTCAGAACATAGCCGCGTCCCTCATTCGAAGGAAGTATTTCATCACTTATCATAAAGGTAATACTTCTTATATGATCTGTTATAACTCTGAGGGATACATCCTGCTTTTTACTCTCACCATATTTTGTATTTGAAATCCTGCAAACTTCATTTAATATGTCACGTATCGTATCCACCTCAAAAATACTGTCTTTTCCCTGCATTACAGTTGCCATTCTTTCAAGTCCCATTCCTGTATCTATGTTTGGATTTGGGAGCTTATTATACTTTCCACTTTCATCTTTATCAAATTGAGTAAACACAAGGTTCCACAACTCAACAACCTTGTCTTCGTCTCCCGCCGCTACAAAATCTTCAGCAGTTTTTATATCAAGACCTACCTTGTCAAAATGGATTTCAGAACAAGGTCCGCAGGGTCCTTCTCCATGTTCCCAAAAATTATCCTCTTTTCCAAGTCTGAATATATTTTTGGGATTAACATCAGTCTTTTCTGTCCATATCTCATATGCTTCATCATCATCCAAGTATATGGTAACATAAAGCCTGTCTTTCGGAAGCTTCATAACCTGTGTTATAAACTCCCACGCCCAAGGAATTACCTCTGATTTAAAATAATCTCCAAAAGAAAAGTTTCCGAGCATTTCAAAAAATGTACCATGTCTTGAAGTCTTTCCTACATTTTCTATATCTCCTGTTCTTATGCATTTCTGACATGTAGTAACTCTCTTTCTGGGTGGAACCTGAAGTCCTGTAAAATAAGGTTTCAATGGTGCCATTCCTGCATTTATAAGAAGCAAACTCTTATCCTGTTTCGGAACAAGAGAAAAACTCGGAAGCCTAAGATGTCCTTTTTCTTCAAAAAACTTCAAATACATTTCTCTTATTTGGTTCAATCCCAAATTTTCCATATCTTAATCTCTCCTTTAATATTAAAAATGTGGTACAAAATAAAAAAAGCTATCATCCCTTACAAGGGACGAAGGCCAATCCGTGGTACCACCCTAATTACATAAAAATCAAAGCACAATTTATGTCTCTCACAACTCACTTATGATTCATGGATAGCTTCAGCATGTCATAAATGGAAGTTTTCACCTTACGCTTCCTCTCTTTTTTAAAACGCACTTACTTATTCCAATCATTATCTCAAATATTCAATTACTATAAAATTATAAATAAAATAAGCATTGATGTCAATATTATTCCGAAGATTTAAATACTGCCAAAAATCAGAATATATAGTAAGTAAGATCCTTATATATTATCTTAACAACTGCAGCTATCGGTATAACCGCCACCATTCCAACGAATCCTGCCGCTTTTTCTCCCAATATAATCAAAAATATAACTGAAAGAGGATGCATGCTTACACTTTCAGCAGTTACCTTCGGACTGAGTATATTGCCTTCTATCTGCTGAAGGACATATAGGCACACCATTATATAAATCGCAGTTCTCGGTGATTTCATAAAGCCTACAAGAACAGCCGGTATGGCTCCAAATATTGGTCCGAAATATGGAATTATATTGAAAAACGCATTTATAAGAGAGAGGATAAAAGGGAAATCAACTTTTAATATCAAAAGTATCACAAAGGTAACAATTCCTATAAGGAAGCTCAAAAGCACCTGACTGAAAATATATCTTCCAAGAACAATATCTATATGTCTGACTATATTCGATGCTCTACTTCTCGTTCTTATAGGAAGGAAATTTAGAATTCCATGAGATATCTTTCTTCCATCCATCAAAAAATAATACACAACTATCGGTATCACAACCACATATACAAGTATACCGCTAAGCTTCATCAAAATTTCATATATCTTTCCTGAAATTCCCATGACAATTTCCTGTATTTTATAATACAGTGTGTCTGTTATTCTATAAAGAATTCCACTGCCTCTGCCCGGCTTTAAATTTTTATATATTTGCTCTGTTAAATTTTGTATTCCCTGCATTATATACTTTATATTCATATTTTCATTGAAAAAGCATGGTATTATAAGCATAAACAAACATACACACACAAGCACCGAACCCGATACAAGTATAATCGCCGACGTGGATCTTCCAATTTCCAAATCTACAAGTTTCATATAAAACGGCTTTAACATATACGTTATAAACAGAGATACAACCAAAAGACAAATTATCTCTCTGACTGCAGCACTTTTTTTAAAAATTACCGCAGTGCATATTACTGCAATCAGTATTACTATGTATTTTATTGATTTTTTCAATTTTATATTATTCATTTTCGCCTCTTGTATATAATTATTTATATGTATAATATACTTTTCTCTCCAAGCACCAGCTTTTGTGCCGGTAAAAGCTTTCTTTTTCTGAAAATATCATAGATAAAACCACGGGACAATATAAACGCCCTTATTTTAAAGCTTTTCTCATAAAAAACTACATCTTCCAGATGTCCCATTATTCTTCCTCCCCTATCCACCACATCAAAAGCTCTTATATCATTGAACTTTACTCTTTCCCCTCTAAAAAACGACGATGTTATCAAAACCGGTTCAAAACTCAGGGTGTCACGTACATCTACATTCAAATCCTTTCTCAATATATTATTCGAGATTACATCAAATCCACTTACAATCTTTTGATCGAAATCAATGAGTATATCACCTATAAAACCAAGTTTTTTTCCATTCAGACTTACAACCTCTTTAAAAATAAAGTCCCGTATTCTGTACAAGCATATCACCTTTTCAATAAAGAATATTTAGCTAATTTTAATTTCCCCCAAAAAATAAAAAATATAACTCTCGTCCAAATCCAACAAAGAGTTATATTTTAAAGTTATCTATCTTTAACAGTCTTCTTTTTTTGAATATCATTATAATCATCTACAATATTCTGCAATGTCGTAGATTCCATTACACTGTCTATGCTATCCCTGATTCTTGACCAGAGCAGCCTAGTCGCACAGTAACTGGAGTTGTTGCATGAACTTCCTTCCTCATCGTCTATACACTCCGATATCTCAATGGGTCCTTCAAGTATCTTCATGATGTCCCCAACCGTTATACTTTCCGGCGGCCTGTTAAGTATATATCCTCCCTGGGCTCCTCTTATACTTTTTATAAGATTTGCCTTTCTAAGCGGTGAAAAAAGCTGTTCTAGATAATACTCAGATATTCCCTGTCTCTCGGAAATACTTTTTATAGAACATGGTTCACTTCCGTAGTGAACAGCAAGGTCAACCATTGCCTTGACTCCGTATCTTCCTTTTGTGGATAGCTTCACTTAACCACTTCCTTTGATACACAACTTATAATTTGTCTATGTTATTATATTATCAAATCCGACTAAACCTGTCAACTATAATAGACACAAGCTAACTATCTCTCGAATACTCCATATTTCTGTTTTTAAAGTAAACTACCTTGAGTCCGCAATAACTTGATATATCAAATGCAATATCAAAATTGCAGCCGATTTTTCCTTCATCATGGGCATCGGATCCAACTGTAATATATCTTCCTCCAAGTTCACAATATCTTTTATATATCTTGACAAGAGAGCTTCTCGAATTTTCGTTTTCAAGCCTTTTCGTGTTAAGCTCAATACATTTTCCAGTATCTATTAGCGTTTTCAAAATTTCATCAATCAAATCCGGGAAATCACCATAATAGAGTTCACAATCACTGTATTTGGCATATCTTGCAATATAATCTATATGAGCAAGGCTATCTATAAAATCAAATTTTTTCAAATTATTGAGCATTGCACAAAGATACCTTTCATATGCCTCCTCTTTGCTCCTCCCTTCATAGTATTCACTATAATACAGGTCAATATCATCTACAAGATGAATTGAACCGAGTACAAAGTCAAAAGGATTATCACATACTACAAGCCTTGATTTATCCTCGGACTCCTCTTTCATTCCAATTTCTATTCCAAGCAAAACTCCCTTTTCCCTGAATCTTGAATATTCACTAAAATACTCAGAAGGCTCAAAGATAAATTCGCCTTTTTCAGGATAACCTATGTCCATATGTTCTGTAATTGTAATATTCAGTCGTCTTTTCTCAGCTGAATCCAGTGCATCTTGAATTTTCATTTTGGAATCAGTCGAAAAAGCAGTATGTACATGTGTATCAAACATAAAATCACCTTGTTCCATATAATTATTTTTCACAATATACACTTCATTATACCCTTTGTCCACTAAAATAATTTATCAAAATATTGAAGTGCAGCAACCACAACAGGTATAGTTATCATTGAGAAAATGGTTGTTATGAAGACACTCTTTGATGCAAGTTTTTCATCCGAATTATATTTTTGTGCGAGTATTGGAGACAGAACCGCAACCGGCATTGCCTGAATCACAACTGATATCTGAAGCATAAAGCTGTCCGCTCTTATCAATTTCAATATAACAAAACTTATAGCCGGGATCAACAAAAGTCTTACCAGACATATATAATAAGCTATGCTGCCTTTAAATATATCTTCAAACTTCATTTCCGCCAGCATGCATCCAACTATTATCATGGAAAGCGGTGTCGTCATTGAACCTACAGTACTTATCGCCTCATTTAAAACTGTTGGTATTTTTATAGAAAACATAAATAGCAAAAATCCAGCTATGGTTGAAATTACAGCAGGATTCGTAATAACACCCTTTATTGTTTTCATGTCTTTTTTTCCAGTGTATATCATAATTCCAATACTGAACATTATAATATTCAACGGTATGTTAAATACAGCTCCGTAAAATATACCTATTTTACCAAACAATCCTTCAAGAACAGGATATCCCATAAAACCGCTGTTTGAAAATATTGCGGCAAATCTTATAATTTTACTTGAATCTTTATTATATTTTAATGTCAAAAATCTGCTTATAAATGCAATTAACAAATTCAACACAAAAGAATATAAAAATATCCTCTTTGCTTCGACAAACATTTTTGGAGAATAATCATAATTAAAAGAAGAAAGAAGAAGTGCTGGGAGAGTTATATTTATAAGTAGATTCGAAAGACTGCTGACACTTTCCTCCCTCACTATATTCTTCTTTCTTGCAAAAAAACCTGCTGCCATTATAATTGACAGAATGATTACCTCATCTATTACTTTGTAGTTCAAAAGACTCCCCCCAGAAGTAAAAAATAAACATACCTTATTATAATAGATATTCTCCTCCAATTCAAACATTTATCTACCATAAAATATATCTGAAGACAAGTTTTTTAAATTTTTTCTATGTTTTTTCTCTCGGGTTTTTTGTTCTTTATTTTCTTTCTTCTGTTTTTTAATTCTTGATCTATTTCATCAAGTGTAATTCCTTGATTTACCATAAGAACTACAATATGATATATAAGATCGCATATTTCCGGAACTTCCTCGTCTTTTTTTCCATTCTTGCTTGCAACAATTACTTCCGTACTTTCTTCTCCGACCTTCTTTAATATTTTATCTATACCCTTTTCAAAAAGATAATTTGTATAAGATCCCTCCACAGGATCATTTTTTCTGCTTTCCATTATTCCATAAAGTTCATTTATAGTATCCTTTACACCCATAATTTTCTCCTCTCCACACGTAAATGCTATTTTGTAAGCTTGTTAAAAAAGCAGCTTCTGTTTCCAGTATGACATGCAGCTCCCATCTGATCAACCTTCAAAAGGATTGTATCATAATCACAATCCAGTGATATACTTTTTACATATTGAAAATGTCCAGATGTGGCTCCCTTGTTCCAATACTCACTCCTTGATCTGCTCCAGAACCAGGTAGTTCCGCTTTCAAGTGTCCTCTTAAGTGACTCTTCATTCATATATGCAAGCATAAGAACCTCGGAATTTTTGAAATCCTGAACTACAGCCGGAAGCAGTCCTCCCTTAAAATCAGCTTTTTTTAAAATATCAATATCATAATCAATTCCAGCCATATTTTTTCCTCCTAAAGCCTTACAGGCACATCCTTTTCTCTAAGATATTTTTTTACCTGTTCTATCGTAAGTTCACCATAATGAAAAAGTGATGCGACAAGTGCAGCATCAGCACCGGATTCATTGAATACATCATAGAAATCATGAAGGGATCCGCATCCCCCCGATGCAATTACAGGTATGTTCAATATATCAATTACCGCCTTTGTAAGAGGAATATCATATCCTTTTTTTGTTCCATCTGCATCCATACTGGTAAGCAAAACTTCTCCGGCACCGAGTTTTTGTACTTTCTCAGCCCACTTGAGTGCATCAAGTCCTGTATCTATTCTTCCTCCGTTTATAACTACATTCCATCCACTGTCATCTTTTCTCTTTCTCGCATCAATGGCAACTACAACACACTGGCTTCCAAATCTGTCAGCAGCCTTCTTTATAAGTTCGGGGTTTCTTATAGCCGCAGAATTTACAGATATTTTATCAGCTCCTGCCCTTAGAATATTTTTAAAATCATCCAGATTTCTTATTCCTCCACCCACGGTAAGTGGAATAAAAACCTGCTCTGCAGCTCTCCTTACCACATCTATCATTGTTTTTCTTTTTTCATGGGTTGCAGTTATATCAAGAAAAACTATTTCATCAGCACCCTGCATATTATATTCCTTTGCTATTTCCACAGGATCGCCTACATCTTTCAAATCCACAAAATTTATTCCCTTTACAACTCTGCCCATGTTAACATCAAGACATGGAACTATTCTTTTTGTAAGCATGCAAAACACCTCCCTTTACAATTTAGCCTCACTTATGATTTCACTGACTTTTGATATAAATACATTCATATCACCTTCAGAACCTATGCTTACCCTCAAATAGTTGTTTGTTTTTTCTTTATCAAAATATCTGACAAGCACGCCCTTTTCCTTAAGCTTTAAAAAAACTTCACCTGCATTCAATTCAGGATGATTTATAAATATAAAATTTGCTTTTGAAGGTACAACCTTGAATCCAAGCTTTTCAAGCCTAAAGGTAGTACTTTCCCTTGTCTTTATTACATTTTCCGTACACTTTATAAAATAATCTTCATCTTTTATGGCAGCCACCGCCGCCTTGGATGCAATTCTATCCACCGTATAAGAATTAAATGAATTTTTTATCCTGTTTAGTCCTTCTATAAGTTCCTTGTCTCCAAGTGCAAAACCAACCCTGAGTCCTGCAAGAGACCTTGACTTCGAAAAAGTTTGAACCACAAGCAGATTCTTATATTTATTTATAAGCTCAACTGCTGAATGACATCCAAAATCAACATATGCCTCATCTATAATTACTACGTAATCCTTGTTGCACTTTACAATTTTCTCTATGGAATCAACGTCCAAAGCCTTCCCTGTGGGAGCATTGGGATTTGGGATTACAATTCCTCCATTATTTTTGATAAATTCTTCAACTGGTATTGAGAAGTCTTCATTTAACTCTGCAAGTCTGTATTTTATGCCATACAAATTTGCATAAACAGGATAAAAGCTATATGTAATGTCAGGGAAAACTATATTATCCTTTTTATCAAAGAAAGCCAAAAATGACATTGCAAGTACTTCATCCGATCCATTTCCTATAAATATCTGATCTTTTTTCAAATCGTAATAATTTGAAATTGATTCTCTGAGTTTATCGCAGTCAGGATCTGGATAAAGCCTTAAATCGTCCTTTGCACAATTATTTATAGCCTCTATCACATGTTTCGAAGGGGGATACGGATTTTCATTTGTATTTAACTTTACATACTTCTTGTCTTTCGGCTGTTCTCCACAAACATAGGGTTCGACATTTTTTGTAACTTCACTCCAATATATACTCATTTTCACACCCTCCAACAAATTATTTTTCACACGTATTTATAGCTTCCTCTAAGTTTATAGTTCCAGAATATATGGCCTTCCCCGTTATTGCACCATATATCCCCATCTCTGATATATTTTTTAAATCCTGAAGATTCTTTATCCCGCCTGAAGCTATTATATCGCAGGTCACACTTTCTTTTATGTTTCCAAGCTGCTCTAGATTTGGTCCTTCAAGTGTTCCATCCCTGCTTATATCTGTAAATATTATTGTTGAAACCCCTATATCCTCCATCTGTTTTGCAAAATCTATATAATCTACTTCGCTTACATTAACCCACCCATCTACTGCAACTTTTCCATTTTTTGCATCTATTCCAACAACTATTTTTTCTCCGTACTTTTTCACTGCCTCTTTCACAAACCGAGGATTTTTAAGAGCTGCTGTTCCAAGTATTACTCTTGAAATACCTGCTTCAAGAAGACTGTCTATTGTTTCAATGTTTCTTATGCCTCCTCCAAGTTCTACAGGTATTCCTACACTTTCAACCACTTTTTTTATTATATTAATGTTCTTTATTCTTCCATTCAAGGCACCATCCAAATCAACCATATGTATATAACCGGCACCCTGTTTTTTAAACATTTTTGAAACTTCCACAGGACTTTCCCCAACCACTTGCGATCTGTCGAATTTACCCTGGTACAATCTCACGCATTTTCCATCTTTTAAATCCATAGCAGGAAATATTATCATCTTATCATCTCCCAAAAGTTTTTGAGCATCCTCATTCCTATATCTCCACTCTTTTCCGGATGGAACTGCATCCCATATACATTTTCCCTGCTTACAACTGCCGGAATATCTATTCCATAAACGCTGTGAGCCTTCAATACATTTTCATCATCTACATCCGCATAGTAGGAATGGACAAAATAAACATAGCTGCCCTCTTTTACCCCATCCAGTATATTGCATTTTCCATCAAATACAAGATTGTTCCATCCCATGTGAGGTATTTTCAAGTCTATATCAAGTTTTTTTATCTTTCCCTTTAAAAATCCAAGTCCATTTTCATGCCTTACTTCTTCTCCCTCTTCGAAAAGCAGCTGCATTCCAAGACATATTCCCATAAGAGGAGTGCCTTTATCCACTGCTTCATGAAGAACTTTATCTATACCAAATTTTTTTATACTATCCATGGCATCCGGGAAAGCACCAACACCTGGAAGTATTATTCCATCTGCCTTTAGTATTTTATCTCTGTCCCCTGTTATTTCTGTATCAGCCCCGATAAACTCAAGAGCCTTTTGAACACTCCTTAAATTTCCCATTCCGTAGTCCACAATAGAAATCAATTTTTATGCCTCCCTATGTTTATTATTTTTATAAAGGCCTATATAACTCCTTTTGTTGAAAGTACCCCTTTTATTTCACTATCCTTTGTATAGGCTTCTCTAAAAGCGTGGGAAAATGCCTTGAACATTCCCTCTATAACATGATGTGTGTTCTTCCCATAAAGGGATTTTACATGAAGAGTCATATCTGAATTAAATGCAAGTGCCCTAAAAAATTCCTCTACAAGTTCCGTATCCATGTCTCCAACTTTTGGGCTCCTGAGCTCTCCTTCAAATACAAGGTAAGGCCTTCCGCTCAAATCTATAGATGCCATTTCAAGACTCTCATCCATAGGTACAAAAAAAGTTCCATATCTTTTTATGCCGGATTTATCTCCAAGAGCCTTTTTTATACACTGTCCAATTACTATTCCAACATCTTCTACAGTATGATGAAAATCAACATCCAAATCGCCCTCTGCAGATACATTCAAATCTACATTACCGTGCTTAGCTATCATAGTAATCATATGATCGAAGAATCCTATTCCCGTATCAATTTTATACTCTCCACTTCCATCTATATCAAGTTCAACTTTTATTTTCGTTTCAAGAGTATTTCTTTCAATTACAGCCTTTCTAGAAACATCTCCACTCATAAAACCACACCTCTCTAATTTTTCCTTACATATATTGAATTTTTATGTGCAGTAAGTCCTTCATCCTCAGCTATTGTCATTATGCTGTCCGCTGCCTTTTGAAGTTCTTCCTTGGAATAGTATATATAGCTTGATTTTTTCACAAAGTCATCTACAGAAAGTGGTGAAAAAAACCTTGCCGTACCACTTGTTGGAAGTACATGGTTTGGTCCTCCAAAATAGTCTCCAAGTGGCTCCGGGCTGTAAGATCCCAAAAATACCGAACCTGCATTTCTTATTTTGGGAAGGTGTGAGAAAGGGTCTTCTATACATAACTCAAGATGTTCCGGTGCAATTTCATTTCCAAGCTCAATTGCGTCTTCTATACTGTCAACTACAATTATTATCCCATTGTTTTTGAGTGATTCCTCTATTATTTCTCGCCTTTCAAGTGAAATTATCTGTTTTTCCACTTCTCTGTCAACTTCTTCGGCAAATTCATAGGATGTAGTTACAAGAGCCGATGACGCAAGTTTGTCATGTTCTGCCTGTGACATAAGGTCAGCTGCAACAAATCTTGGATTTGCAGTTTTATCTGCAACCACAAGTATCTCACTTGGCCCTGCTATCATATCTATGTCGACTTCCCCGTAAACAAGCTTCTTGGAAGTTGCCACGAATATATTTCCAGGTCCTACTATCTTATCAACTCTCGGTATTGTTTCCGTTCCATAGGCAAGGGCAGCCACCGCCTGTGCACCGCCTACCTTGTATATTTTATCAGCTCCAGCTATATCACAAGCCACAAGCACACTTGGATTTATACTTAGATTCTCTCTGACAGGAGTAACCATTACCACCTCATCCACCCCTGCAATTTTGGCAGGAATTATATTCATAAGTACGGAAGAAGGATATGCTGCTGTACCACCTGGTACATACACACCGACTCTTTCAAGAGGAATATATCTCTGTCCCATTATCTTTCCCGGTTCATCTGCAACTACAAAAGAATTGTGAACCTGGTGTCTATGAAACCTTTCAATATTTTTCTTAGCCTTTTTTATAGCTTCAATAAAATTTTTGTCGACTTTTTCATAAGCGTTGTCAATTTCATCTCTTGTAACCAGAATATTTTCTCTATTCAACTCTTTTGAATCAAACTTATTTGTATAATAAAGAAGTGCTTTATCCCCCTGCTGCCGCACATCTTGAAGTATTTTGGATACCGCCTTCTCCACACTTGAATCCACATCAGTTCTCCTGCTTTTTAAAAGCTTCATATATTCAAGTTTTGAATCTGTATCTCCCTTAATTATCTTCATCATTTCAATGCCTCCTTAAACTCTGCCCTGTCTTCTCTTTGATCCACCTGCTCTTTAAGCATATCCACAATTTCTTCTATTTCATCCTTCTTCATCTTGAGACTTGCAATATTTACTATAAGCCTCGTACTTATATCACATATATCCCTGTAAATTTCAAGGCCATTTTCCTTAAGAGTTGTTCCCGTTTCAACTATATCCACAATAGCATCTGAAAGTCCAAGGACAGGCGCAAGCTCCACGGAACCTTCTATTTTTATTATTTCAATGTCACAGCCTATCTTTTTAAAATAATTCCGCGCTACATTCGGATACTTAGTGGCAATCTTCTTTCTGTTATAACCTTCGAAAAATTTTTTGTCTTTGAGACCTGCAAGGGAAAATTTACATTTGCCGAACTTCAGATCAAGCAGTTCATAATAATTCTTGTTGTATTCCATCATTGTGTCTTTTCCAACTATACCTATGTCTGCAGCTCCATGCTCAACATAGGTAAGTACATCCGGAGCCTTTACAAGAACAAAATCTACATTATAATTATCATCATGGAATATAAGTTTTCTTCCCTTATTTTCAATTTCGCTGCAATCCGCACCAATGGCCTTGAACATACGGACTGCACTTTTCTCTATTCTTCCCTTTGTCAAAGCTATTTTTAAAAGTTTTCTATTATTCAAGTTTTTTCACTTCCCACATATAAAATTTAAAACTATCATACAACTATAAATTCATCCATTTTTTTAAAATTAAAGTATTCTTCCGCCTCTTCTCTCGTATTAAATATGCTCATTTCAACCACTGCGCCTTCACATCTAAGTGCTTCTGCTTTTTTATAGGCATCTGCATAATTCCCATTCTCATAATATATAAGTATTCTCTTTTTATCTCTTTTCCAAGATTCACCATCAAAAACTTTCATTATATTGTCAACATCTACAGCAAGTCCCGTAGCACATTCATTATCTCCAAATTGCCTTGCAAGGTTGTCATACCTTCCTCCGCTTAATATACTGTCCCCGACACCCTCTGAATACCCTCTGAATATTATTCCAGTATAATAATCTATATTTTGTATCATGCCAAGATCAACTGATATATAATTTTTATATCCGGCACTTGAAACTGCATTGTATACATCTCTTACATTTTGAATTGCACGGAGTGCCTCTCTATTATCTGTCATTGAAGCTGCTCTATCCAGGATTTCAATGCCTCCAAACAACTTTGTGATCTGTTCTAATATCAATGTATTGTTTTTGCCTATCTCATTTTTATTATTGTATATAAAACTTCCGAGAGCTGTAAAATTTTTATTTTCAACATAGTTTCTCAGTATTTCTTTCTTCTCTTCATCCAATTTTGTATCGCCTATTATGCTTTTAAAAAAATCAATCTGACCAAGCTCAATTTTAAAGTTTTCAAGTCCACACCTTAAAAGAGCTCTTATTGCAGTAGTAACAATTTCAACATCGGCGTTTATACTGTCCGCCCCTATTATTTCTATTCCCGATTGGGCAATTTCCATATCTTTTCCGTTTAAAATTTCATTTCGTCTATATATATTTTCTGTATAACAGAGCTTTAATGGATGAGGTGCATTTTTAAGCTTTGTTGCTGAAATTCTAACAGCAGGTGTCGTCATATCCGGTCTCAATACCATCATTCTTCCCTGACTGTCAAATAATTTATACATATCCTCCTGCTTGAATATAGTTTTGTCATAGTTAAATACATCATAAAATTCCAAGAGAGGCGATGAAATCTCCAGAAAGCCGGCATCCATATAAGTTTCCCTGAGTATATTCTGTATGCCGACTTTTCTGCTGCACTCCTCAAAAATAAGATCTTTTGCACCTTCAGGTATATATCTTTCCCAGTTCTCCATCTGTATCCTCCTGTTTTAATTTATCATGATAAAGTGATAAATTGGTATAGTGTTATAGTATCAGATTGTATAAAATTTTTCAATAGTTTTTTATTTAATGTTCTCTATTTTTAAATTATTAAAATGTGTCTTTGAGAAAAACTTTGGACAAAAAAAGACGTATCAACAATTAATACATCTTTTATTACACTTCTTCCGAACTTAAATGCAAATTTTTTCTCATTTTTCATTTCACCAATTCTCCACTAGATATTTCTTATATTAATACAACCCCGATAAAAAGAGCCTAGATTGAAATCTCTAGGCTCAAAATAAATCTTCTATGTAAAATTAGAAGTCTACTTTTTCTCCAGTATATACACACTGGAACAACTTTTTCATTTCAGGTTCTGTTATCTTTCTAGGATTTGCACCTGTGCAGGCATCTTCCATTGCATTATGTGCTATAAAATCAACATCAGCATCATAATCCTCCCTGCTTATTCCGTATTCTTCTACTGTAGAAGGTATTTCCATTTTCTTGTTTAAATCCTTTATCAGTGCATTCAAGGAATCTACTAGTTCATCATCCGTACTTCCACTAAGTTTTAATCTTCTTGCTATATCAGCATATCTATCCTTGCATGCTTTCTTGTTGAAATCTATAACATAAGGAAGGAATATAGCATTGGCACAGCCATGTGGTATGTGAAAAACAGCTCCTATTTTATGAGCCATGCTGTGAGTTATTCCGAGAAGTGCATTTGAAAATGCCATTCCTGCCAAGCACTGAGCTATGTGCATTTGTGCTCTTGCTTCCTTGTCTCCTTCATAGGATTTTACAAGATATTTATAAATCATCTCAATGGCATGAAGTGCCAGTGGGTCTGAAAAATCAGAACGGAGACTTGCAACATACGCCTCTATTGCATGAGTAAGGGCATCCATTCCAGTATGTGCAGTAAGTTTTTTCGGCATTGTCTGTGCAAGTTCAGGATCTATTATTGCAATATCCGGAGTAAGATTAAAATCTGCAAGCGGATATTTTATTTTTGATTTGTAATCCGTTATAACAGAAAATGATGTTACTTCAGTTGCCGTTCCACTGGTTGAAGGTATCGCAATAAATCTTGCCTTGTTTCTAAGCTTTGGAATTCCAAAAGGAACTATTGCTTTTTCAAATGTAAAATCTGGATATTCGTAAAATATCCACATTGCCTTGGCTGCATCAATCGGTGATCCTCCACCTATAGAAACTATCCAGTCCGGTTCAAACTCTCTCATGATTTTTGCACCATTCATTACGGTTTCCACGGATGGATCCGGCTCAACACCTTCTATAAGCTTAACTTCAATTCCTGCTTCATTCAGATATTTTTCAACCTTGTCTAGAAATCCAAATCTTTTCATTGAACCTCCGCCAACTACCACAACTGCTTTGTTTCCTTGAATATTCTTCAATTCCTCAAGTGAATTCTCTCCAAAGTAAATATCTCTTGGTAAAGTAAATCTCGACATATGTTTTCTCCTCCAATACTAGGTATTTTGTTTTTTGACTTATTATTCAGATATATATTATCACATAGACATATATTATACTAGTTGAAGGAAAAACTTTTTATGTTAAAGAACGAAAGATAAAATCTTCCGTTCTTTAGATATAATCTCTTGTTTTTCCCATAAAACAAAGTGAAACCATGCCATTTCCGCAATGAGTACCCATTCCAAGTCCAAGGGAGTTCATTATAAACCTGTTGCCCGGGAACTCTTTTTCCATCATTGACTTGAGTTCAAACGCATCATCAATGCAATCTCCATGAGATATTCCTATGAGTGTATCTTGGCTGTCCTCCGCAAGTTCTCCGAACTTTCTAGCAAGATACTTGAAAGCTTTTCTCTTTCCCCTGATATTTGCAACATTTTTCAAAGTACCATCTTTTTGTATTACAATTATAGGTTTTACATCCAAAACTGTACCTATTATAGCTTTCGATGCTGATATTCTTCCTCCGTTTTTAAGATGTTTAAGATCTTCAACCACAAACCAATAGTTCATCTTGTCTCTGCTTTCCTCTACCCATCGGACTATATCATCTACACTTGAACCTTGATTCGCCATTTCAACGGCATGGTATACTAAAAGTCCAAGTCCTATGGATGCTCCTCGGCTGTCTACTACAGTTATATTTTTGAATCCCTCATCCGCAAGTTCCTCCTGTGCAAGCTTTGCACTGTTGAAAGTTCCGCTTATTCCAGAAGACAAACCTATGTAGATTATAGGCCTGTTTTCCCCGAGAAGTTCGCGAAACTTTTCAAGGAATCTGTATTCATTCACCTGGGTAGTATATGGAAATTCTCCCTCTCTGAGTCCCTTGTAAAATCTCTCATAGCTAAGTGAATGTCCAAAATCATCTTCATAGTCATTTCCCTTGAAACGACACATTAATCCAAGAAAAGGCACATGATTTTCAAATATAAAATTCTCAGGCATATCACAACTGGCGTCTGTCATAATTATAGGCTTTACCACTAGCAATCTCCCCTTATATAAGTATTAATCACACAGTTGTACTTAGTATACCACCTTCACCTAAAAATTAACACTGCAGGCTAATCCATAAAATATCTTACTCCAGACTCAAATATCTTCTGGTCCTTGCATCCAGGTATGTTTTTCAATATATTCTTTCCAATTCTTTCTGAATGTCCCATCTTTCCAAGCACTCTTCCATCAGGACTTGTTATGCCTTCCACTGCATAGAAAGATCCATTAGGATTAAACTCGTCACTGCAGTCAGGATTTCCAGAAAAATCAACATACTGCGTTGCAATCTGGCCGTTACGAATAAGTTTGTGCATCATTTCCTCGGAAGCTGCAAATCTTCCTTCTCCGTGAGATATTGCAATTGAATGTACATCCCCTACTCTCACTTTGCTGAACCACGGCGAAATATTTGAAACAATCTTTGTATTAACAACACGCGATATATGCCTGCCTATCTTATTATATGTCAAGGTAGGATAACCACTCTTTATATCTCTTATATCGCCAAAAGGCACAAGTCCAAGTTTTATAAGTGCCTGGAAACCGTTGCATATTCCAAGTATAAGTCCGTCTCTTTTATTCAAAAGTTCAAGAACAGCTTCTTTTATTTTCGGATTTCTAAATGCATCTGCTATAAATTTTCCAGAACCGTCAGGTTCATCGCCCGCGCTGAATCCTCCGGGGAACATTATAATCTGGGAATTATTTATCTTCTTCACGCTTTCATCTATAGATTCTTCTATCTGATTTATAGTCAAGTTTTTAAATACAAGTGTATCAACCCTAGCACCTGCTTTTGTAAAAGCTCTCTCTGAATCATACTCGCAGTTAGTGCCTGGAAATACCGGGATAAACACTCTTGGAGCGGAAATTTTAATTGACGGCGATACAACCTTTTTGGCTTCAAAACTTATATTTTCAATTTTTTTACTTGAATCTCCCGTTCTTGTAGGAAATACACCTTCGAGAGTACCGCTCCATGCATCTATCATTTGGTCTATATCTATAGTTTCACTATCTATTTTTATAACACATTCACTTGTAGTCGTGCCTATAATTTCATAGGTGATGTCTTTTAGTTCCAGGCACTCTTCAAAGTCGCCCTCTACCTCTGCTATTATCGAACCGTAGTATGGGTAGAAAAGTTTCTCTTGATCGAAATTGTTCGAGAAATCAAACCCGATCTTGTTTCCAAAGCTCATATTGCTTACCGCTTCTGCTATTCCATAATCTCGTACTGACTGGGCCGATATTATCTTTCCTTGTCCTATAAGTGAATTTACAGCCTCGTAATTTTTTTTCATTCCTTCGAAATCAGGTATGCAGCAATCATCCATCGAAACTGGTATGAATATAATTTTATTCCCCGGCCTCTTGAATTCAGGGGATATTATCTTATCCGCCCCTGAAGCCACAACTGCAAAAGAAACAAGTGTAGGCGGTACATCCATATCCTTAAAGGTACCAGACATGCTGTCTTTTCCTCCTATTGCAGCAATCCCGAGCTCTTTCTGTGCAAGTAGCGCTCCAAGAAGTGCAGAAAATGGTTTTCCCCATCTTTTTGGATCTTTCTGTGGACTTCCAAAATACTCTTGAAAAGTAAGTCTTATTTTATCAGCTCTTCCTCCTGATGCAACAATTCTTGCTGCTGACTCGCATACAGCATACAAAGCTCCATGAAACGGACTCCATTTTGATATTTTAGGATTATATCCATAACTCATGATTGTAGCTGTATTTGTGTTTCCCGAAGGTACCGGTATTTTAGCTGCCATGGCATCAATTTTTGTAAGCTGATATTTTCCTCCAAGAGGCATTAGCACTGTAGATGCGCCTATAGTACTGTCAAATCTTTCTATAAGCCCTCTCTCACTGCACACATTGAGATTCTCAAGCATGTTAAGCCATGTTGTCTTTACATTTCCTTTTCCTGCCTTCAAAGTATTTTTAAAGTATGATTCTGTCTCATCCGGCGATTTTACAAATACATCCGTTTGAGCCCTGACTCCATTTGTATTTATAAAATCCCTGTTCAAATCAACTATTATTTTATCTCTCCAGTAAAACCTCAGTCTGTTTGTATCTGTAACTACTGCAACTGCAGTCGCTTCAAGGTTTTCATCCTCAGCATACTTTATAAACCTTTCCCTGTCATCTTTTGAAACAACAACTGCCATCCTCTCCTGAGACTCCGATATTGCAAGTTCAGTTCCATCCAGCCCCTCGTATTTCTTAGGTACAAGATCCAGATTTATATCAAGTCCGTCTGCAAGTTCACCTATTGCAACCGATACACCGCCTGCTCCAAAATCATTGCATCTCTTTATAAGAGTGCTGACTTCAGGTTTTCTAAAAAGTCTCTGCAGCTTTCTCTCTGTAACAGGGTTACCTTTTTGTACCTCTGCACCTGACGTAAGTATTGACTTCTCCGTGTGCTTCTTTGAAGATCCTGTAGCTCCACCGCATCCATCTCTGCCGGTTCTGCCTCCCAAGAGTATTATTATATCCGACTTTTCAGGCCTTTCCCTCACTACATTCTTCGAAGGTACAGCACCTATTACAGCTCCAATTTCCATTCTCTTTGCAACATAACCAGGATCATAGATTTCACTTACCATTCCAGTTGCAAGCCCTATCTGATTTCCATAGGAACTATATCCTTCTGCTGCACCGTTCGTTATCTTTTTCTGTGGAAGTTTGCCCTCCAAAGTTGACTTCAAATCCAATGTGGGATCTCCGCTTCCCGTAACCCTCATGGCCTGATATACATATGACCTTCCAGAAAGAGGATCTCGTATTGCCCCTCCTATACACGTTGCAGCTCCTCCAAAAGGCTCAATTTCAGTAGGATGATTGTGCGTTTCATTTTTAAACATTACAAGCCACTTTTCACACTTTCCATCTACATCCGCATCAATCACTATACTGCATGCATTTATTTCTTCAGATTCATCGAGATCATCAAGCTTTCCATCAGCCTTGAGCTTTTTCATTGCAATTGTTGCAATATCCATAAGACATACAGGCTTTTTGTCTCTTTTGAGTTCTTCCCTGAATTTAAAATACTCCCTGCATGTATCCTTAATTGGTTTTGTTAAATTTCCGTCTTCAATTTCTATATTTTTCAACTCTGTCATAAATGTAGTATGTCTGCAATGATCGGACCAATATGTATCTATTACCTTTATTTCAGTTATAGTAGGATTTCTTTTTTCCTCATTTTTAAAATATCTTCTACAAAATTCAAGATCGTCAAGACTCATTGCAAGGCCTTTCTCTGCTATAAAATCTGCAAGACCTTTTCTGCTTTTTTCTAAAAATCCATCTAAAATTTCAACATTCGAAGGTACCTTCACTTCTTTGTAAAGCTCAAAAGGTTTTTCAAGAGAAGCTTCTCTCGAATCTACTGGATTTATACAGTATTTCTTTATAGAATTAAATTCTGCCTCAGTTACATCGCCTTGAATTATATAAACCTTGGAAGATATTACATTCACATTTTCTTTCTGGGTCAATATCTGAATGCACTGTGATGCGGAATCCGCTCTCTGGTCATACTGTCCTGGAAGATATTCAACTGCAAAAATTTTATTTTTTCCAATGTCAGTTATATTTTCATCATATATCTTATCTACAGTTTTTTCGGAAAATACAGTATACTTCAACTTCTCATATCCACTATCGTCTATATTCTCAATATCGTACCTGTTTATTATTCTCACATTATCGATGTCTCTTATTCCAAGACTTTCTCTCATGTCTCTTAAAAGGTTTTTTGCTTCAACATCAAATCCCGATTTTTTTTCTACAAATAATCTTCTAATACTCATTTGCGATATCTCCCTCAACTATATTTTTCGAACGTTTTTTATATTTTTTTTAAAATTATTCGTGTATATTATATCATATATAAACATTTTGGGAAACAGCTACAACAAAATCACGTTAAAAACTTTTTATTTGTATAATTTGCTTGGCTTGTTTAAAAAAGTGGTGAACATTTATATAAGAATTCATATTCCTGTAAACTTTACCTGATACAGTACGTCCAGATGTCATTTTTACATTTACACACTGTCCCGGACTACAGTTTTCCATACATATTCCACGAAAAAAAACATGTATTCCATTCCTCGTATTTTTAATATCTTCTACTTCAATAAGATTGCCCTTCTCTATCATAAAATCACCCCGCCATATAATTTATATTACTAATTTAATTTATATGAACTGAAGTTTTATTTTATTTGTATTTTATAAAATTTAGGCAAAAAACTAGGGAAGGTGCCTTAAAGCACCTTCCCTGTTTCCCGTTCAAAATTATTTATATATAGGATATTTATCGCATAAAGCTTTTACTTCCGCCTTTACACTTGACAAATCCTTGTCTCTGTTCTCAACTACATAATTTATAAAATAGGCTATTTTCTTCATTTCCTCTTCCTTGAATCCTCTTGTAGTTGCAGCCGGAGTTCCTATTCTTATTCCGCTGGTTATATTAGGTCCAAGTGTATCAAAAGGTATTGCATTTTTGTTTACTGTAATTCCTGCATCTTCAAGAAGTTTTTCAGCTTCTTTTCCTGTTATGTTCTTTGCTGTGAGGTCTATTAGTATAAGGTGATTGTCCGTTCCTCCGCTTATAAGCCTGAAACCATAATTTTTAAGTTCTTCTGCAAGTACTTTTGCATTTTTAACAACCTGCTTCATATATTTTTTGTAGTCTTCTGTAAGTGCCTCACCAAAACAAACTGCCTTGGCTGCAATTATATGCATAAGTGGTCCGCCCTGTACTCCAGGGAATACAGTCTTGTCAATTGCCTTTGCATACTTTTCCTTGCAGATTATAGCTCCGCCTCTTGGGCCTCTGAGAGTTTTGTGCGTAGTTGTAGTTACAAAATCTGCATAAGGTACAGGAGACATGTGGTCTCCTGTTGCAACAAGACCTGCTATATGAGCCATGTCAACCATCATATATGCTCCAACTTCATCACAAATCTCTCTTATTTTTTTAAAATCTATTTCTCTAGGATATGCACTTGCACCGGATACGATCATTTTAGGTTTGCACTCAAGTGCAATCTTTCTCATTTCATCATAATCAATTCTTTCAGTTTCCTTGCTCACACCATAGGATACAAAATTGTAAAGTTTTCCTGAAAAGCTTACCTTGCTTCCATGAGTCAAATGACCCCCATGGTTCAAATTCATTCCCATAACTGTATCGCCAAGCTTTAAAACCGACATATAAACAGACATATTTGCCTGTGAACCGGAATGAGGCTGGACATTTACATGCTCGGCACCAAATAATTTCTTCATTCTATCTCTTGCAATATCCTCTACCTTGTCTACTACATAACATCCTCCATAGTATCTTTTTCCGGGATAACCCTCGGCATACTTGTTTGTAAGAAATGATCCCATGGCTTCCATTACCGATTTACTGGTAAAATTTTCAGAGGCAATAAGTTCTATACCGTCCTCCTGCCTTGCACTTTCCTCATTTATAATATCAAATACATCTTTATCTGTATTTTTTAGACTACTAAAATCCATCTATTATTCCTCCCCGTACGTTATTTTAAAGATTATATAATTTTGTTATTGTTATTTATTATACAGCTTATAATTATCATAATCAATTTAATTACAAATTAATTGTAGTAAAATCGATAAAATTATACTATAATTATCGTAAATTAAAAACTTCAATCTAAGGTAGGGAATATTGAATGGATATCAACAACGTACTGAATGTTGCAGCCTATGCAGGCAAAATTCTTCTGGAAAGCGGTGCTGAAATATACAGGGTTGAAGAAACTATAACCAGGATATGTATCTCCTTCGGCATATGTGATGTAGATGCTTATGTTACCATAAATGTAATAATCGTATCTGTCCGAAGTAATCAAGGTGAAAACATATCACTTGTAAAAAGAGTAAAGAGAAGAACCCAAAATCTTGAAAAAATATCACAGGTGAACAATATTTCAAGACATATTCTGGATTTCAACTGTAATCCAGGTGATATTCAAAATATGCTTTGTAAGATTGACAACACAAAGCCTTATTCAACAACTGCAAATATACTTTTCTCGGGGGGCGCCTCCGCATTTTTTTGCCTTGTTTTCGGGGGAAATATAAATGATTTCTATGTATCTTTTGCAATAGGCTGCATAATAAAAATAATATCAGTATGGCTAAGTTATTTTCAATCAAATGAGTTTTTTCTAAACGCAATATGTGGTGCATCAGCAGCATTTATAGCCCTTGTGAGCACTTCTTTAAATATCGCATCACATACCGATACTATAATAATAGGATCAATAATGGTGCTTGTACCAGGAATTGCAATTACAAACGCTATAAGAGATACTATAGCAGGTGATCTTCTATCTGGAATTCTAGGTGCCATAGAGGCGCTTTTTGTGGCTGTAGCCATAGCAGTCGGAACCGGAATCATAGTAAAGCTGTGGATTATTACAGGAGGTATAAATCTATGATGTTGAGCTCTTTATATGCAATGATTGCAACATTATGTTTCGGAATACTCTACAATATAAGAGGTAAAAATCTTATATTTTCCTCAATAGGCGGAGGAATAACCTGGTTCATATATCTCCTTGTATATCACTTTCTTGGTTATTCAAATATTCTGGCGTATTTTTCCGCCTCCATCATAGGTTCCATATATTCCGAAATAATGGCCAGACTCCTAAAAACCCCTGCAACACCTTTTATAATAGGAACATTGATTCCTCTTGTACCTGGAAGCGGAATGTACAATACCATGTTTGAAACAGTACAGGGAAATACACAAGACTCAATCCAAACCGGAATACATACCCTTGAAATTGCAGGAACCATAGCCATTGGTGTATTTTCCGTATCCTCAATATCAAAAGCATCCGTACTTTTCAAAAGAAAACTTCATCTTGAAAAACTGCTTCTTTTAAAAAACAAATTTAAAAATAGGTAAAAAAAACAGCGGGCCTGAAAAAAGCCCGCCATTATTCTATGGGTTATTTTAAAAACATTGTAAGATTTGAAATAAAGTCCTCTATTTTCTCCTTTTCCACTTCTTTATCATATTCGGAAAGAAAACAGGTTTTAGCATAATTTTGAATTACAAGACCACCAACTTTGTTTATGGCCGCCCTTACCGCTGCAACCTGTATTAAAATATCCTTGCAGCAGTTATCACCGTCAATCATCTTTTCAATTCCTTTTATCTGTCCCTCTATTCTTCTAAGTCTGATTTGGATATCTCTGTTTTTAACTACTTTTCCCTCCAAAATATTCACTTCCTACCCTATTGATTTATTATAAATTTATCTATAATTTCTCCTATTGCACCCTGATTGTTATCTTTAAGTGTAACATAGTCCGCCGATTCTTTTAGCGAAGTTATTGAATTTGCAACAGCAACTCCAAAAGCTTTCGTTTTAATCATACTCATATCATTTTGATCATTTCCAACTACTATGCATTCTTCTATAGGTATTCCAAGATGCCTCGACAATATTTCAATTCCTGCACCTTTTGACACGTCTTTTTTCATAATTTCTATATTTGTAATATCCGAACTTGTAATTTCTATATTGGAGACAAATTGCAGCTTTTCTCTTACATGCTCCAAATATTCCAATTCGCCATCAATTATTACCATTTTATTTATGGACCTGTCCGGATCGAGCACGGTAGACTTCAAGTCTGGCACAATATTAACTTCAAATTTGAAATCCCGGCCAAGTTGTTTTTTAAATCTATAAAAGCCCTGAAGTATCTCAGAAAAATTCTCGGTATAAGCTATATTCTCATCATAAAGATTATAATATGTATCCTTTTTTCTTTCCCTGATTATGTCTATTATTTTAATTATTGAACTTTTACTCATCGGGCTGTTGTATATTATTTTTCCTTTATCATCAACTACAATAGATCCGTTGCAACATATGATCGGCTGCTCTTGTCCCACCATCTTATGGTAAATTTCCAATCCACTTCTCAGTCTTCCAGAACAAAGTACAAATTTGACTCCCATGTCAATTGCCTTATTTATTCTGCTGAAATTATAATCACAAATCAGTTTTTCATCATTTAAAAGTGTTCCATCCAAATCCACAGCTATAAGTTTATATTTCAAAAAAAAACCTCCTACACATTAATTAAAGTCAAGTAATAAAAGATGTTACGCATGCATATCTTTAATTTATAGTAATGATTATAAAGGTGTCAAATATGAAAAAGTTAGTTGTCTTTTTCACTTTAATAATTGCCGTATTTATTTTATTTACAGGATGTACAAACAACTTAAATCTTCTAGAGTATAATTCCAAAAAACAAAACAAATTCTATTATACAAACATACTCGTAAAAAAGCTAAAACAGGAAATGCCCTCAAAGTGCATTATAACAGAAACTAATTTTCACAAGGAAAAACCCCTCGACAAAGAAACTATAAAAGATGTAAAAGACATGTTTGAATCTCTGAATCAAAAAAATTTTATAAATACACCTAAAAATATATCCAATAAAAAACCTTTTTACAAGATAATCATTGAATTCAAACAAGAAAAGTTTCTTGTCAACATCTACAGCAGTACACTCGTATCTGTGTATCCCTGGGACGGAATCTACAGTATGGACTACATAGATACAAGCAAGATACCCATATCTCTCAATTTATACAGCCTCGGCAAATATATATTTAAACAGTAATATACTATTATATAATTGTATCACAGCAGGTTAAGTAAACATATATTATAATGTAAATTAATTATAAAAGGCGGAATGTTATGTTCATCTTTCCAGACATGCTATATAGGAACTACTACATGCGAGAAACAGGTCAAGTATCCCATATAAGAATGCTTAATTCAAGTGTAAACTCCAGACCAGTTGACGTATACTTGAACGAACGGCTGTTTTTCAGAAATCTAGAATATATGTCATTTTCAGAATATAAGCCTATCCCATCAGGTATTTACAATGTAACTGTATTTCCTGCCGGTACCACTGCAAATCCGATTTTTTCACGCAGCATATTTATACCACCGGGCAAAATATGGACTGCTGCAATTACAGGAAATTACCCAAATATAGGTATTCTGCCTATAGAAGATGTAATAATGCCGAAACCTCAAGACAAAGTCATGCTTAAGTTCGTAAATCTATTTGACTCTCCTGTAAATTTGAATTTGGTAACACATGATGGAAGAACCCTATTTAGAAATGTACCTTATATGGGAGTAACTTCATATGAAACTCTTGATCCCGGAACATATACATTTTTTATAACAGACCAAAATAACAGAAGGCTTCTTACCGTGCCAAATGCAAGACTTCTTCCAAACAGATTCTACAGTATAGCTGCTGTTGGAAATTCCCTGGATCCTACAAATATGAAGCTTTTGATTCCACTTGACGGCAACAGTTATATACGAAAATAACTTAAGGCTGGCGCTTCACTGTGCCAACCTTAAATTTATTTATTAATAGCCAAAATCCTCATCTAAAATAATTACTTTTATTCTTCCTTTTACGTTTTGTCTTTTTATTAGAACATAGTCATTGCATATTCTGCTGTCGGATTTACAGTCAACACAATATCCAATCTTGCTACAGGGTGTATCTATTCCAAGTCTTTTTGTATTTGCCGGTGCAGCATCCTGCTTTACCTTTTCTACTGCTGCATTCACATCTTTTACTATTTTATTTGATCCCACAATTACTATTACATGATCGGGACCATACAACATCGCTGCAACCCTGTTTCCAGTTCCATCTACATTATAAAGTTCACCATCTTCTGTAACTGCATTGGTACTTACCAGGTAGTCATTGCAAAAAAAACTTTTTCTGAATATTTCCTTTATGTTCTCACGAGAAAGTCCTTTTTTATGTCTGTCAAAAAAATTGTACTTCCCTGATCTTAAAAAATCAATAACTCCTGTTTCAAATAAAGTAGCTGAACCTCCAACTGCCACACTGTCTCCTTCTTTTAATAACTCGCCTAATTTTTTCAAAAGAACCTCTTTGTCCTCTGCAAAATAAGCTTCCATATTGTTTTTCTTCAAATTGTCAATTGTCCTCATGACTCTCTGTTCTCTGACCCATTTCTTATTTTCGTCCATAAATACATCCCCTCCAAATATAGATTTTTAAATCATTGTTTCACAAGTTGATCCAACTCAGGCATCATATTAAGATTTTCAAATCCAAAATGTCTTAGAAAATTATCAGTAGTACTATAAAGTATCGGCCTTCCAGGCACATCAAGTCTTCCATTTTCTCTTATAAGTTCCTTGTCCATAAGACTTGAAATTGCCCTGTCACTCTTAACACCCCTTATTTCATCTATGTCAACTCTTGTTATAGGCTGTTTGTATGCAATTATAGAAAGAGTTTCAAGTGACGCTCTTGAGAGTGATTGTCTTGAATTTGAACCTATGAGCTTTTCAACATATGTGCTGTTATCGTTTTTTGTAGCCAAACTGTATTTTTCATCAGAGTTTATAATATTTATCCCTCTGCTGGAATCTTTATATGACTTCATCATATCACTCATTATTTTATTAGCAAAGTCCATACTGCACTCAAGTATTCTGGCAATTTTTGATAGTTCAAGAGGTTCACCAGACACAAAAAGGAGAGATTCAATTACTGAAAAATACCTTTTATTATCAAACCTACCTTCCTCTAAAATATCACAATGCTTTTTCTTTTCCAAATTTAACCGTCCCTTCCAAATATATTTCATCAAAAACATTTTCCTGTGCTATAGTGACAAATCCTATCTTTACAAGTTCCAAAAGTGCAGCAAATGTTACTACTTTTTCAACTTTAAATTTGCACTCGTTCATTATGTTGGAGAATCTAATAGTTTGTCCAACTTTTATGTTCTTTTCTATATACTCCATTTTATCTTCTATCTTAAACTTGTCTCTGGGTATTTCCCTTGGAAGCCCGTTTTCAGTATTCAACTTATTTAAATATACATTCATAAGTTTCGTATATATATTGTAAAGCTTCAAAATAGTTACACCTTTCAAAAAGTTCTCCGAATTTATCTTGCTTTCACTCTCAATTATTATTTCTGGTTTTTTTCCAAAACTCATGCCTGTATTTACTTCACGCTGCTTCAAAAATTCAGCTGCCCTTTTAAACTTTGTATATTCAACGAGCTTCTTCACAAGTTCTTTCCTCGGATCTTCTTCTTCATCTTCACTCTCCTGTACATGCTTTGGTAAAAGCATCTTCGATTTTATCTCGAGAAGTGTAGATGCCATTACTATAAATTCCGATGTAATTTCAAGATCCATTTGCTTCATTTTATTTATATAATCTATATACTGGTTTGTTATTTCATGAATCTTTACATCATATATATCCATTTTATTTTTTTTAACAAGATGAAGAAGCAAATCGAAGGGTCCCTCAAAATTTTCTATTTTAATGTTCAAAGACATATTCAAATTCCTCCGAACCTGCAGTAATTTCTATACCTGTATCTAATTTTACTTTTAAAATATACTTTAATATTTTTCCTATGGTTTTTCCGTTACTAACTCCAAGAGCCTTTATGTAATTTCCATTTACATTTAATTTACATTCACTGAGATTAAAAATGTAATTGTATATTTTATACTTTAACTTATAATTCCACGCAAAATATGCCATGCTGTATTTCGTAATCTTGTCCATGCAAGTGAATATGTAGCTGTTCTCTTCAGCATTTTCAAGATTTTTTTCAAAGTTTTTACCATTCTCCAATATATACACAATAGATTTTCTTAAAACAGGACTCATTATGGAATTATGAACAAAATAATTTATATTCGACTTGTTATTAATAGAATAAACCAAATTCAACAATCTCAAATTTTCATCTTCATAATTTATTAAAGGATTTTTTATCCCTATTTTTTTTAAATCCAAATCAACTATATTCAATTTTTTTAAAACTTTAAATGATGTCTTCCATTGACTTTCGGAACATATAAGCAGCATTTCTCTTATTTTTCTATCACTGCTTATAGTCTTCAATACTCCTGCATCTATACAGGCTGTAATTTCCTCCTCATCAGCAATAGAAAATCCATATCTGCTGCTGTATCTTACTGCCCTGAATATTCTGGTAGGATCTTTTTCATAGCTATTTTTATGTATCTTCCGCAGAATCTTATTCTCAATATCCTGTATTCCTCCATATAAGTCCATTATTTTATCACGCTTCAAATCATATGCAAGCGCATTTATGGTAAAATCCCTCCTATAAAGATCCTGCATGATATCAGAAGGGTGAACTGCAGGCAAATCCCCAAACCTATAATACTTCTCACTTCTGGATCTTATTAAATCTATCTTCACGCCATTTTCAAACTTCAGAGAAGCTGTCTGAAATCTTTCATGATAATCAAATTTTAAAACTCCTGGTATATTTTCAATTATAATAAGAGGATTTGCATTAACACATATGTCTATATCTTTAACTTTTACCTTTAAAAGTGCATCCCTTATTGCTCCTCCAACTATATAGGCGTCCAGTTTTTTAGAGACACACGTATCTTTTATAGATTTTACAACTTGTAATTCCTGAAAATCAAATTCATCTAATATATTCACTTTCATCTCTCCAAAACGCTAATAAAGACAGAAAACATTTTTTAATGATTTCTGCCTTTATTATACCATTATGCTCTATAATCTCATACACCCTTATTAACTATATCAACCAAACTATTTTTCAAATTTTGAAGAATTCCAGGCAGCTTGATATCTCTGTCACAGTGAAGTTTTACCTTTCCTGCAATCTTTCCATTCACATAAACATAACAATTGCCTATAACATCATTCTTTTTATATTTTTTTCTTCCTTTATTTATTTCACATTTATAAGTTACTTTATTACTTTCGTTCCTATCTATAACAACATTTAGCGTGTCACCGGAAACTGCATAAAAAAATTTATTTCCTTTTTTATCGAGATTTACTTTTTTAATCTTTTTTCCCTTAGTAACCAAATTTAACGACTTATACTTTGAAAATCCATAGTTCATCAGCATACTTGCATCCTTATTTCTCACCTTATAACTTGGAGATCCCATTATAACTGCAAGCATTCTAACATTATCTCTTACTGCAGTTGCGGATATACAGTATTTTGCCGCGTCTGTAAATCCTGTTTTAAGTCCATCACATCCCTTGAAGAACCTTACCAGCTTATTGTGATTAACAAGCTCTATTGGCTTTTTTCTTCCCTGTGATATGGTTTCCATATAAGTCCCCGTATACTTAAGTATCTTAGGATGCTTTAAAAGTTCTCTCGACATTATAGATATATCATAAGCAGATGTTACATGTCCCGGTACCGTAAGCCCAGTACAATTTTTAAAGGATGTATCTTTCATTCCAAGTTCCTGTGCCCTTTTATTCATCATTTCTACAAAGGCCTGCTCATTGCCAGCAATATACTCTCCCATAGCCACTGCTGCATCATTTCCAGAAGCTATTCCAATTCCCTTTATGAGTTCTTCAACACTTCTAACCTCTCCAGTATCGAGCAGCATGGAACTTCCGCCCATCTTCTTTGCATTCTCACTTACGGTAACCTTGTCTTTGAGACTGATTTTGCCTGAATCAACAGCTTCCATTGTAAGCAGCATTGTCATTATTTTTGTGACGGATGCTGGTTCAAATTTCTCATGAGCATTTTTTTCAAATATGACTTTTCCGGATTTTGGCTCCATAAGAAGCGCTGAACTGGCATCTACATTCAAAGCAGATGTATCCTGATTATCTTTTGGAGCAGCATATATACTTCCAGCAGTCTTTCTTTCATACATATTTCCATTGGCTTCTACGTAAAAAGTAAAGGCGCTACAAAATTGTACTAAAAATACAGAAAGCAATATTTTTGAAATAAAAGACCTGAATATTTTCCTCATCTAAACTTTACTCCCTTCATCTTTTTACAAAACTAAAATTACATCAAATTTAGTATTTGCAATTGAAGGTTGTAATTATTCATTTTGGAAAACATTTTTTTATCTCACCCTCTATGCTCTCGGATGGAATTTTTTATATACCTCGGCAATTTTGTTCTTCTTTACTACAGATTCATATATTTCGGTGGCAGACAAGTCCTTGTGCCCAAGCAATTCCTGAACTGACCTTATATCTGCTCCATTCTGTAGGAGATGGACAGCAAATGAATGTCTTAAAGTAAACGCATTTATATTTTTATCTATATGAGCTTTCTCAGCATAGTATTTTATTATTTTCCAAAAGCCCTGTCTGCTCATCTGCACACCTCTTAAATTTAAAAAAACAAAATCAAGATTATATGTATTGAGTTTCGACCTTACATCAATGTATCTTTTTAAACATCTGACAGCTACAGAACCTATCGGTATTACTCTCTCCTGTTTTTTGGAGTTCCTGCATCTTATATATGAAAGTTTTAAATTCACATCGTATATAGTAAGACTTAAAAGTTCCATGACTTTCATCCCCGTTGCATACATAACTTCAAGCATCGCCTTGTCCCTTATTCCCTTGTCCTTCATTACATCAGGTGCGGAAAGTAGCCTGTCAACTTCATCTACCGTCAGTATTTTCGGAATATTATGCTTTACCTTTGGAACTTCATAATATAAAACTGGATTTTCATCTACAACCCCCTTCAACATCAGGTACTTGTAAAAGTTTCTCAAAGATACTATATTTCTCACTATTGAAGAAACAGCCCTTCCCTCTTTTTGGAGCTGCTGGACATATGCCATAATAGAAACAACTTCTATATTTTTTACATCTTCCTCCCTGTCATTTATAAAATTCAAAAATTTTATAATATCTCTAACATAAGCATCCATAGTATTTTTTGAAACTTGTTTTTTTTGCAGTTCATGAACATAATCAAGCAAAAAATTTTTCACGAAAGTCACCACACTTCAAAATTCAACTAAATTTTAAAAACTCTTTGATTATTACACTATAATTATATAATACAGTTATATTTTTATTAAATTCATTGTACACAAATACACTGTTATGATATACATCCGGCTTGATTATAAAATAGTATAACATATAATCAACAAGCTTTGGCAAAAATAGTCCAAATACCATAAGTATAAGAAAGCATTTCAAAGTCACAAATAAAAATTTCATAATTGCTCTCCCACCTTAAAGTACAATGCTTGAAATTGCAACAAGTTTCATCATGTTTGGTGTAACATATGTCTCCATCAGAAGTCCTATGCCCATTAAAACAACCACCAGTATAAATGTCATTGAATATGATGTGAACTTTATAAATGCATGATTTTTCCACTGACTGCCTGATTTGTCCTTAAGTATAGCAAGAGAAAATTCCATCGCAATTACAGAAGAAAATATTATACATGGAACATAAACTATATTTTGCGGAAGTATTCCAACAAGGTCCATCCATACCCCTTTTATGCCAAGTCCATTTATTATAAAACTGGAAGCAAAACCTATGGTAAATCCTTTAAGCACATCCATTACAAGTATTACAGGTATTCCAATCATTGTAAGTCCTAAAAACCATATTACAAATATCACAGGTATGTTTACCTTCAAAGCCTCCAAAAGAATAGTTCTGTAATCTATATTTCCCGAATTTATACTATTTTTAAAACTTGTAAGATAACTCACTAGATCATTTTTCTCGAAACCGCCCATGTATCTTACACTGTATATTCCAATAACTATTCCTGTAAAAAAGCAAAGCAGTGTTATCACATAAAGCCAGAAGTTATCTTGAACATGTCTGTTTATTACGTTTGTTATCCTGCCTTCCCGCATAACTCATCCCCCTTTTGTTAATCTCTTTCTATATCTATGAAGGATTTCCGAGTTATATTCCTATATCATATAAACATAAATGCACTTACAGTTTTTGCATCTACTATTTTTCCAGACCTTATCATTTCTCTTGCTTCTTTAACTTTTATCTCTCTTAGATTTATGAATTCATCATCATCTTTTATATCATCTCTGCCTTTTAAAAGATCTCTTGCCTCGTATATATATATGACTTCATCACAGAATCCCGGGCTTGTAACTATTTTTCCGAGATATTTAAAACTTCCCGCCCTGTACCCAGTTTCCTCTTCAAGTTCTCTCCTGCCGCACAGCTCTGGTTCTTCATTTTTTTCAATCTTTCCTGCTGGAAGTTCAAGCAACATTTTCTCAAATGGCTTTCTGAATTGTTCAACAAATATAAGAGTATCGAAGTCTTTATATGCAACAATAGCTACACCACCTGAATGGTTTACTATTTCTCTTTTGCCTTCTTTTCCATTTGGGAGAACAACCCTATGCATGTTTACTTCAATTATTTTTCCTTTGTATATAAGCTTTTTATCTATAGTTTTTTCTGTAAAATTCATTTTGCATATCCTCCACTAAACTCAATTTATCTGATGATTTATCTTCTCTTCAATATGTTTATAGTACCTTATTATATGCTTCAATTCCTCTTCTCTTTCAGGATCATTTGACATTTTATCTCTAAGTTCATTAATTCTACTTTTAATCAGATTACTTATATTCTTTATTTCTTCCAATTCCAATTCTATATTCATGTAAGACCCTCCTTGTTAAATAATATGCTGCTAAAGACAATTTATTATTATAAATTACATCATATAAATTTATTTTTATCATTTTCTTATATATTTTATTCTACAAATTGCCATAAAATCCTTCTTTATAAATACCATAAAAACACCACAAGGTATAAACCTCGGTGGTGTTTTTAAAATTATGAACAATATTAATCACTTGTTTTCACAATAACCTTTTTTATTTATGCCAAATGCAAAATAACATACCGTAATTATAATACAGAATACAGCCCCTACCAAAAGCGACATTTGTGTATCTGGATTAAAACTCATCCCAACGAGCACAAGACAGAGATACGCTACCACAACATAATTTGCATAAGGATACAACTTAGATTTAAATGGATGGGAATCCATTTCAGATGCATGTGCCTTTCTAAATTTTATCTGACTTATACAAAGTACAATCCATGGAACCATGCCTGGAAGCACACTTGCACTATAAATATAAACAAACAATTTTGAATTCGGACAAATGTAATTCAAAATAACTGCAATAAGAATACACGCAAGCGTTGTTCTGATTGCATTTGCAGGAACACCTTGTTTATTTAATTTTCCAAGAAATTTAGGTGCTTGTCCGTTCTTTGAAAGGGTGTAAAGCATACGTCCACAACTGTACATGCCACTATTGCAACCAGACATGGCTGCAGTAAGTACTACAAAATTTATGATTCCTGCAGCACTTGAAATTCCAATTTTGGCAAATGTCAAAACAAAAGGACTGCCAAGAACACTTATTTTATTCCACGGATATATTGTAACTATTACAAATATGGCACCTATATAAAAAATCAATATACGCCAGATTATATTTTTAGTAGCTTTTCTAAGGGTATTTTGAGGGTCCTGAGCCTCTCCAGCTGTAATCCCTATAAGTTCCACACCCTGATAGGAAGCCGTTACCATACACAGTGCAAACAGCCATCCTCTCCATCCTCCTGCAAAAAATCCTCCATTTGCTGTAAGATTTGAAAGTCCAATGGCCCTGCCATGGTTTCCCATTCCAAAAAATATCAGTCCAAATCCAATTATAAGCATAATTATAATTGTAACGATCTTAATTAAAGAAAACCAGAACTCAAACTCACCATAAAATTTAACTGAAGCTGTATTTGCCGCAGCCAGAATACCTACACCAACAAGAGCCGGAATCCATGCTGGAAGTGCCGGGAACCAATAATTCATGTAAATACCTATTGCAGTTACCTCCGACATTCCTACAGCAAGCCACATAAACCAGTAACACCATGCTGTCATATACCCGGCCCAGGGACATATGTATTTATTAGCATAATTTGCAAATGATCCTGTTATAGGTTCAATATATAACATCTCCCCCATTATTCTCATAACTATGTACATGGCAATACCTGCCACTGCATATGCAAGCAGTACCGATGGGCCTGCCCATTTAATCGTGCTTGCAGATCCCATAAACAGACCTACACCAATTGTGCCGCCTAAAGCAATCAATTCAATATGACGTGCTTTAAGTCCTCTCGTCAAATCTTTTTCTTCCAATTAAAAAATCCCCCTTCAAATTAATTATATAAGATTTATTATTTTTAAAATTGCCCAAAAAAAATATCCTTATGATTATAAAGATACTTTTTAAATATTAAATGGTTTAACATAAATCATTTAGAATTTACAGACCTTCCCCTGTAATTATAAATTTGATATCCAAATATTTTATCCACAATTATAATAATATAATATTTTCTAAAATTTTTCAATAAATTTTATCAAGATGGTTAATTTTCTACATATTACCAAATAAACGGAAATAAACTATACGTGTTTTTACAGTACTCTTCAAATTCCCCTTTAAACTGTTCCCTTAATACCTTTTCTTCAACTTTTATTCTAATTCCGTAGCATAATATACAGATAATCAAAGCAATTATGGGTGCCAGTATATTTCTCAATGAAAATGCTATTCCCAAAAGACTTAATATACTTCCTGTATAAGAAGGGTTCCTTACATATCTATAAAACCCTTTCTGTATTAAATGCTGGTCGGACGTTGTTTGAACAGATAATGTAAATGCTCTTTTTAATGTCCACACAGAATAAGCCCTGATTATAGTACCTGTTATTATTAAAAAAATACCTATATAATAAAATACATGTGGGAAAATAAGTTTTCTTATAAATTCACTTACTTTTAAACCTGTCAAATAATAGCTTATATATATACTTGAGCAATATCCTAAAATTATCAACCAAATTGAACCCTTGTCAGATTTTCTTCTATTTTTTTTATTTCCACTTGATGCAAATATACATATTATAAACTCACATAAGAACATAAATCCAATTGCAAATATATATATATTGTATTCGAATATATTTGTAAATTTTGTTAAGTCAGTAATATTCAAATTTTCCACCTCTTGAAACTTTATTTTCTATATCAATTGCGTAAAATATCTATATCCCCTGACATTGTACTTACATCTATCGTCTTATATGGCGCTTTTCCTACTTGTCCAGATGCCTTACTTTTTCTATCATTTTCATAAGTTAATGGGAAATCTCCATTTATATCTCCTGAAGTACATCTTCCTTTAAATTTAAAATTCAAATTTTTGTCAACCTTCATCTTTACATCTCCAGAAGTAGCATTTGCTTTAACATACTCGCCAATAGACTTGTAATTGATTTTTATATCCCCTGATATGGCTTTAATATTTCCTGAACCTGAAACAGATTTTATGAAAATATCCCCCGACGCAACTTGTATATTATAATATTTAGAATTCAAGCTCTCTATATCTATATCTCCAGAAGTTGTTTTTATGCCAATACTATCCGCCACAATCCTTCCATCCATCTTAATATCTCCAGAACTTTGCGTACAACTTATAGCATTTAATTTCATATCAGAATTAAACTCTATATCTCCAGAAGTTGTTTTTATATCCAAATTTTCAGCATATGCTTTAGGTACATACAATTCTATTTTCTCATTTGAATTGAATCCACGAAGTACATTTATAAATTTATTATGAAAAAACTTGTTTTCATCTTTCCTTCTAATTTCAATATTATTTCCTTGTTTTTCTATTTCAAACTTTTCTTCGTCCTTTAACTTTCTTGATGCACTTTGTACAACTTTTAAACTTGTTTTATCTGTTGTGTTAACAATTATGTCTCCTGTAGAAAATTCCAAGCTCAGCTTCCTGCAGTCATCTACAGATACACTTTGGGATTTCTGCACAACATACCTAGCATTCATCATTTTGTTCCTAAATTTTAAAAAACTAAAGCTATCTTCATGGTAAAAACCATATACTAAAAGACATATGCCTGCCAAAGCAATTAATGACCAAATTGCAATTAACGCTTTTATTAAATTTATATTTTTATTCATATCTTACTCCTTTAATTTAAATCTCAATACTATGATTCTTTCTACAGCAGTACCTAATATAAAAATAATCCAGGAATATGACCATGCATCGAAAATAGAACTGAATATAAAGTATACTACAACTACAATTAACCATACTATTGATCTAATGGATTTAACAATTTCCACCTGGTTGTCATTTGAAGATTTCCACTGTTTAAATTCTTCCACAATAGTGTCATCTTCTTTTACATATTTAGGTTTTGAAGCATGATTATACACAATAAGACAAGTTGCCGCAGCATCTATTGTAATCATAATACTTACAGCAATAACTTCGTTTACCATAAAAACTTCGATAAGCAGCATCAAAACTACCGTGCTCATAATATACAGTCCTATGGATATTGATAATGCAAGTGCATTTTTCTTACGATATTTTTTCATTTGATTGTAATCAAACATATTCTTATCTTTCAATGCCTCCAAAAGTTCGTCTACATCACCTATACTTGAAATAGCTATTTTAAAAGCTTCCTCTTCATCTTTTCCTGAAGAAACCAAATCGTCATATTTATCTATAAGATTAGCTAAAAGTTCTTCTTTAAGCTCTGTTGCTCTGTAAGTTTTAGGTGAATTTTCAAATAGTTTTTCAACACTATTTTTCAATCTTTCATGCATTTTAATTACCTCCATTAATAAGCTTGTCTATTCTATCTTAGTATTTTTCCCAAGTCAGCTTAAAATGCACTTCCTTGAGCTCATATTTATTATCCGTCTTTTTTATAAACTTATCCTCACTCCCTACAACATATTAAATTGTAAAATAACTTACTTTAATAATTTAGTTATATTATATTGGAATATACATCGCCTGTCAATGTATATTTTTTTTCAATATATATACATATATGCCCAAATGAAAAAACACCTCCATATTTTAATAAATACAAAAGTGCTTTTTAATTTAAAAATTATATTAATTTAATATTACTTGTCCTAGCTTACTTTATTTTTTAATCTAAGCTTGTCTGCAACCATGGCAATAAATTCGGAATTTGTAGGCTTGCCTTTATCATTGTGTATTGTATAGCCGAATATTTTATTTATTGTTTCAACCTGACCTCTAGACCAAGCAACCTCTATTGCATGTCTTATAGCCCTCTCCACCCTGCTTGCCGTAGTGTTGTATTTTTTTGCAATCGAAGGATATAGTTCCTTGGTAACCGCCGAAAGAAGTTCCATATTATTCACTACCATTGTTATAGCCTCTCTTAAATATATATAGCCTTTTATATGTGCAGGAACTCCTATCTCATGTATTATATCTGTAATCTCCTGTTCCAGGTTATTTGGATTATTGGCAAAATGCCTATTTCCACCTGTGTTGTTTTCAAAAAATGAAATTGTTTTCTTGGTTTCGCTTCCATCTGTTATGACATTATTGAACATTTGTCTTATTCTCTTCGTAAAAACATCCATATCAAAAGGTTTTACAACATAATAATCAGCTCCAAGAGTTATTGCCCTTTGGGTTATTTTGTCTTGTCCAACTGCTGACAGAACAATTATTCGCGGCATTGGATTAATTTCAATATTGTTTAACCTCTCAAGAACTCCAAGTCCATCAAGATGAGGCATAATTATATCAAGCACAACCAAATCCGGTTTCTTTTCTTTTATAAGGTCCAGAGCTTCAAGGCCATCGCCTGCAATACCCGTAACCATTATATCATGCTGACTCATTAAATAATCATTTAAAATACTACAAAATTCTTTATTGTCATCTGCAATAACAACACTTATTTTTGACTCTTCCATAAATTTTACTCCCCTTTTACTAAAAAGTTACCATAACTTAACAATAATTTAATTCGACAAAGAAGTTTCAATTCCTTCTATAAAAAAATTTTTTTACTATATTTATACTAATATAGATATTACAGTATGCCTAAACTTCTCATTCTGTAATATCTATATAGATTTGTTAATTTTTTGTTAAACACACTCTAAAATTATCTTTATTTATGTTGACTGCTGTTAAACAAATTAGCGTCGTTTAACATCCATTCTATATATATTCCATATCCAATGTCAGGTTTATTTACGAGAACATGGGTAACAGCTCCTACTATTTTTCCATTTTGGACTATAGGACTTCCACTCATTCCCTGAACTATTCCTCCAGTTTTTTCAAGAAGTCTTTTATCTGTGACTTTTATCACCATACTTTTTGGTCCGGGAGCATCTTGTTGAAGAAGTTTTTGAATTTCTATGTCATATTCCTTCACACCATCTTTATCTATAGTAGTCAATATTTTTGCAGGACCTTCTTTTATTTCATTTTTCAGTCCTATTTTCATTGGAGGAAAATCTCCTTTTTCCAACTTTTCATTTCCTTTTCCGAAAACACCACATTCAGTATTTTTGTATATATTTCCAAGTATTGAATCTTCATCTACAAATATACCCTTTAGTTCTCCAGGATCTCCCTTTGCCCCTTTTTTTACCGATATTATCGAAGATGAAATTATTTCTCCTGAATTAATATTAAGCATGGTTCCGGTGTCAATATCTGTTATAGGATGCCCCAAGGCAGCAAAAGTGTTGCTGTTTTTGTCATAGAAGGTAAGTGTTCCTATTCCTGCTGTAGAATCTCTCACCCACAATCCTATCTTATAATTATTATCTTCTGAGCTTTTCACAGGTTTTATACTTTTTCGAAGCTTTTTGCCTTTATGATTGATAACAATATTTACATTTTTACCGTCACTTTTATTTATTTCATCTCTAGTTTGTTCAGATCCGTTTACGCTGACATTATTTATTTTTAGTATATCATCACCGATTTCTATTCCTGCTTCTGATGCAGGACTTGCTACTTTTCCATTTGATGTAGTTACATCAGAAAGTGCGACTACAAGCACTCCTTTTGTATTTAATTTTACTCCTATAGGTTTTCCTCCAGGATATACCATCATATCACTCTTAACAGGCTTAATAGGTACAGAACCTAGCGGCAGAACACCAAGCAAATCTATATTTGCATTTTTAGTTAAACTTTTATTTGTAACATTTTTTACCTTTAAAAATATGCTTTTTCCTATACTCTGATCTATATTTTGGTTTTCTCTTAAAAATATTACAGTAGGTATATTTTTCAACTCGTAACAAGTAAATAGCATAATACACAGAATAGGAATCAACATATAAAAAAGTACGTTTTTGAACCTATTTTTCATGTTTTACTGCCTCCTGTCTGCATTGCTTTTTCTATGTTTAAGTTGCCCTTTTAAATATTTTATTATGCTATTATATACTTTCATTTTTAGTAAATGAATTGATGTTTAATATAATTTTTTCAAAAAATTTTAGGATTGGTTTAAAATATGTCCTATGTATTTCAACCCAATCCTAAAATTTAATTATTAATGCTATTTTTCTTGGAATCTGCCATTTTTATAAGTTCTCTGGCATGTGCCATAGTTATTTCTGTAACTTTTGAACTGCCAACCATTTTTGATATTTCACATTCTTTTTCTTCATGGCTCAACTTTCTTATTTTAGTATATGTTTTTCCCTCCTGAACTTCTTTCTCTACAAGATAATGATTATCCGACATTGAAGCTATCTGTGGAAGATGCGTCACACAAAGAACCTGACGTTTTTTTGATATAGCATACATTTTTTCTGCAACGCACTGTGCAACTCTTCCACTTATTCCAGTATCTATCTCGTCAAAAATAACAGAAGGTATTTTATCCTTGTCGACAAATACCGTTTTTAAAGCAAGCATTATTCGTGAAAGTTCTCCTCCCGAAACTATCTTCTCAAGAGGTCTTAAAGGTTCTCCTGGATTTGTAGACATATAAAACTGCACAAAATCCATACCTTTTTTCGTGAACCTATCTTTGAGCTCAACTTTTATTTTAAAGGTACTTCTTTCCATTCCTATAAAATTAAGTTCTTTTTTCACTCTCATCTCAAGTTCTTCTGCAACATCAGTTCTTGCTTTATGTATTTCATTTGATATTTTCTTCAAATTACTTTCAATTTTAAGTTTGTCTTTTTTTAATTTTTCTATAATGTATTCCCTGTTTATTATATTCTCATATCGTTTTTTTATTTTATCCCTGTATTCAAGTATCTCTTTTATAGTATTTCCATATTTTTTCTTGTATCCACTTATCTCATATATTCTATTGTTTATGCGCTCAAGCTCCTTTGTATCATAATTTACATTTCCTATAAGAGCTCTTATTTCTTCTGCAGCTTCACCAATATTATAATATGCATCTTTCAGCAATCTATTTATATCTTTTATATTTTGAGAAACATCTTCTATGGATTCAATACTCCGGGTTATATAGCCAAGTTCATCCTGTATTGACTTCTTGTCGTCAAAGCTGCTGTCAATACCCTGATAAGCCTTATTCAATATGTTGCTTATTTTTTCGGAGTGTGAAAGAATTTTGAACTTTTTATTCAGTTCACTTTCCTCTTCTTCACTTAAATTTGATGAATTTATTTCATCAAGCTGATATTTTAAAAAAGCAGACACTTTCTTTATATCACCATGATCATCCGAAAGTTCCTGTATTTTTAAACGAATCGAATCAAACTTCATGTATTCGGAACAATATTTTTTTAATAAATCCAAAATAGAATTTTCTCCATAATCATCAAGATAATCTATATGATTTTCAGGAAGAAGAAGATTTTGATTTTGATGCTGACCATGAATATCAAGTATAGTAGAAGTCACTTTTTTAAGGTCTGAAAGCAAAACCGACTTGCCATTTACCTTGGCAATGCTTCTTCCCGATTGAAAAGTCTCTCTGCTTATTATTAAAATTCCTTCTTCATAATTTATTCCCATTGATTTTAGTTCCATGGAAGTTTTTGAATTTTCAAGTGTAAAAACCGCCTCCACAAATGTCTTGTTTTTTCCTGTTCTTATAAGTTCTTTATTAAACTTGTTGCCAATTATATAGTTTATAGCATCAATCAATATAGATTTTCCAGCTCCAGTTTCACCTGAAAGCACATTGAAACCACGTCCAAATGAAATAGTCATGTTTTCTATAAGTGCAAAATTCTTTATATTTAATTGAAGAAGCATAAACAATCCTCCTAACGAGAAATCATTTTCTTCATTTTTTTAGTTATCTCTCCAGCTTTTTCCTTGTCCCTTGCCAGAACAAATATGGTATTATCTCCTGCTATAGTTCCTGCGATTCCCATAAAACTCAAAGAATCTATTGCTTCAGCAGCAGCGGAACCAGACCCTGAAATTGTTTTTATTACAACAAAGTTATCCACATTCTCAACGCTTGTAACTGTCTGGGAAAATATAGCTGCCAGCTTTGTTGGTAGAAATTTTTCAGTATGGTTTATAGTAGCATACTTATATTTTCCATCTTCAGACAGAACTTTTATAAGCTTGAGTTCTTTTATATCTCTTGACACCGTTGCCTGTGTAACGTTCATTCCATTTTTTTTCAGCTCTTCGGCAAGTTCTTCCTGAGTTTCAACATCTATTGAATTTATAATTTCAAGTATTTTTGCGTGTCTTGTAACTTTCATACACTTCACCTTCACATTCCTTAGTACCCGATGTAATTTTATCTCTAAGTGTTTTGAAAAACGAACTTTCCTTGAACTTTATAAGTTTCCTCTTATAAACAGACTTGCTTATATTTATAGTTATAGGCCCGTTTATTTCAATCCATTCCTGTCCATCAATTGACAAATAGGCACTTTCATTGTTTTTTTTCATCTTTATTGTTATACGACTGCTGCTTTTAAGTACAATTGTCCTTGCAGTTAAAAACTGTGAATACATCGGCGTTATACAAAAAGCATCAAGATTCGAATGAATTATAGGACCTCCTGCCGATAAATTGTAAGCTGTAGATCCTGTGGAAGTTGAAATGATTATTCCATCTCCACTAAAAGCATTATAAAATTCATCATCTATAAATATATCATATTTTTCAATTCTGTTCCTTATACCTTTATATAATATGATATCATTCAATCCATCATATGATTTCTTACCTGTCCCATCATTGAAACTGCAATGTATCATGGTTTTATCTTCAATTGTATAATCTCCCTTGAAAAACCTTTCAAGAGCCGGCCTCACACTATTTATCTCAATCTGTGCCAGAAATCCGAGATGTCCTATATTTACACCAAGTATAGGGGTAGTTGAATCTAAAAGGTTACAGGAAGTATTAAGTATAGTCCCATCTCCTCCAAGAACTATTATTACATCAAGCTTCTTGCTTTCTTCTGTATCAAGTCCGGCACAGTCTTTGTAAACACTTATATTTACACTGTCATTTATATTCTTTATAGTACTTATAATTGAATGAAGCATTTTCCCTTCTGGATCTTTAGTCATATTTACGTTAATTCCGATTCTTTTCATAGTTTTTCTCCATTCAGCTTCTCATGCGCCAAATCGACCTTATCTAAAATGTCTTCACTTTTAAACATCTCACAGGCCTCCGAGTTTTTTGTAAAGTATATTAAATATTCTATGTTTCCCTCCGGTCCTTTTATTGGAGAATATCCGAGAGATATTATCTTAAGTCCGGATTTATGTATAAAATCTACAATTTTTTCTATTACTTCTATATGTGTTTTTCTGTCCCTTACTACACCTTTTTTGCCAACTTTCTCTCTTCCAGCCTCAAACTGCGGCTTTATAAGTGCCACTACCTCTCCTTTTTCGTCCAATAGATCCAATACTGCAGGAATTACCTTCGTAAGTGATATGAAAGATACATCTATACTCGAAAAATTCAAGTGTTCACCTATATCTTCAAACTTGACATATCTTATATTTGTCCTTTCCATACAGACTACTCTTTCATCTATTCTCAATTTCCATGCAAACTGACCATATCCAACATCAACTGCGTAAACCTTTGAAGCCCCGTTTTGAAGCATACAATCTGTAAATCCTCCTGTTGAAGCACCTACATCCATGCATACCTTATCTTTCAAACTTATATTAAAATTATTGACAGCCTTCTCCAGTTTTAAACCTCCACGGCTAACATAGGGAAGCTTTTTTCCCTTGAATTCAATTTTTGAAGTTGCTTTTATTTTTTCTCCGGATTTGTCAACTCTTTCTCCATCTACAAATATTTCTCCAGCCATTATACTTGCCTGTGCTTTGTGTCTTGACTCAAACATCCCCCTGTCAACCAGAAGTACGTCAAGTCTTTCCTTACTATCCGACATATTTAACTCCTTTATTTGCGAATTTTAATATTTTATTTTTTATTCCTTCATCATCAAGTCCATACAATTCATAAATCATTTCCGATTTTCCCTGAGGTACAAATTCATCTTTGAACCCTAAATTCAACACCCTGGTTCCCCTGTCCTTTGTATTTACATACTCGAGTACATAAGAACCAAAGCCTCCTCTTACTACATTGTCTTCCACCGTAACTATATCTAAATTTCTGTCTACAAGTTCATCTATAAGACTTCTGTCTATTGGCTTTGCAAAACAGGCATTTATTATACAAGCATCTATTCCATTTTCCATAAGCTTCTTGCCCGCAAGCAGTGCATACTGTACCATTTTCCCTGAAGCAATTATGGCTATACTTCTACCCTCTATAATTTTTTCCCATTTTCCAAGTTTTAACTTTTCAACTGGCTTTAATGCCATAATATCCCCACCTCTCGGATATCTTATGGCCACAGGGCCTTCAAACCCAAATGCAAATTCAAGCATTGGAGACATTTCCTCCATACATTTTGGGCACATTACAGTCATGTTTGGCATTTGTGTAAGATATGACAAGTCAAACAGTCCCTGATGTGTTTCACCATCTGCACCCACAATGCCAGCCCTGTCAACGGCAAACACAACATGAAGCTTTTGTATGCATACATCATGTATTATCTGATCGTAAGCCCTCTGAAGAAAGGTTGAATAAACTGCAAATACTGGTTTCAAACCTGATTTTGCCATTCCCGCCGCCAAAGTTGTGCCATGTTGTTCGGCTATTCCAACATCAAAAAACCTCTTGGGATATATGTTCGAAAAATCCTTCAATCCGGTACCATCTCTCATTGCAGCTGTTATAGCTACTATATCTTTGTTTTTTTCTGCAAGTTTCACAAGCTCACGTCCTAGAACTTTCGAATAAGTGTCCGTAGACACCGCAGAAATTTCTCCACTTGTGCAGTTAAACGGTCCAATGCCATGAAACTTTCCAGGATTTTTTTCGGCGAATTTATATCCCTTTCCTTTTCTTGTAATCACGTGTATTACAACAGGACCCTCCATATGTTTTGCAAGTCCGATAACTCTTTGAAGCTCCTTCATATCATGGCCATCTACAGGTCCAAGATATTTTATTCCCATATCTTCGAAAAACATCCCAGGCACTACCATCTGTTTTATGCCGTTTTTTAATTTTTCCAAGTACTTAGCCATGCCCTTGCCTATATTTGGAATCTTCTTCAGAATATTCTCCACATCCTGCTTGAACTTGTTGTATTTTGGATCAATTCTCAGCCTGTTTAAATACCTTGAAACACCTCCCACATTTTTGGCTATGGACATCTGATTGTCATTCAATATTATAATGAGCCTGGTTTTTCTATACCCAACATCATTTAAAGCCTCAAGAGCCATTCCTCCTGTGAGTGCACCATCACCTATTACCGCGACTACACTATGATTTTTCCCCTTAATATCTCTTGCCCTTGCCATTCCGAGAGCTGCCGATATAGACGTGCTGCTGTGTCCCGTCTGAAAAAAATCATACTTGCTCTCACTTGATTTTGGAAAACCACTCATTCCCCCGAACTGTCTCAAAACATCAAAGCCATCTTTTCTTCCTGTCAATATCTTGTACACATAAGACTGATGTCCCACATCCCAAACTATTTCGTCCCTATCAAAATCGAAAACATCGAACAAGCAAATCGTAAGTTCCACGACTCCCAAATTTGATGCCAGATGCCCTCCTGTCTTTGAAACCTTGTCTATTAGAAATTTTCTTATCTCACAGGCCAGTTCCATTTTATCTTTAAGTGTCATTTTTTTAATATCATTTATACCTTTATAATCATCAAGTAAAGTATACATATACTCATCTATCCTTATAAAATCAATTTAGCATCGAGTTTGTTTCTTATATAATAAAAACCTGAAGTTTTGTAAAATCTTCAGGAAGGGTTTATTACAGTTAATTATTATAACACAGCTGTTTTCATATTCAAAGTAAATTTAGGCATACTATTTTTCTCTATTTAAAAGCCTGTACGTAATATACTTGAGATTTTCTGTATTCTTGTTTATTTTATCCAGTTGATTTATACACTCGCTGGTAATTGAATTGCACATTTCAATACACTTGTTCAACCCATATGTTGTTATAAAATTTGTTTTATTGTTGTTCTCGTCACTCTTTACCTTTTTCCCGAGTTTTTCAGTGTCTCCAGTTACATCAAGTATATCATCCCTTATTTGAAATGCAAGTCCTATTTTTTTGCCGTAGTACTCAAGCTTATCCAAATCGTGTTCATTTGCTCCGGAATAAACTGCTGCTGAAACTATGGCCGCTTTTATAAGTGCGCCTGTTTTTTTACTGTGCATGTAATAGAGCTGGTCTATGGGAATTTTTTTGTTTTCACTCAGTATATCAACAGTCTGCCCCCCGACCATTCCTTCAATTCCACTGCTTTCGGATATAATGCTGCATGCCTTTATTACATTTTTATCATTTTTTTGTAAACAGTGACGAAACATTATACTCATTCCTTCATTTAAAAGTCCGTCCCCTGCAAGCACTGCAACTGCATCCCCAAACATCTTGTGATTGGTAGGTTTTCCCCTTCTTAAATCATCATTGTCCATAGCTGGAAGATCATCATGTATAAGCGAATAAGTATGAATCATCTCTATGGCTGAAGCAATATCTATTACTTCCCTGTAATCATCCCTGTACAACATATACGTGAGCAGAAAAAGAATTGGCCTTATTCTCTTCCCTCCTGCATCAAGACTGTATTGCATGGATTCATATATTCTTTTGTTGTAGGAACCCTTGTTCTCCATGTAATTGTGAAGATATGAATCTATTTCCATCTTAAGCTTTTCAATCAATCCACTATTTTCTTTTCCCATAATCTATTCCCCCCAATTTTATAATTCCATCAGTCTCTGGAATCAAACTCCTTTTCTCCTTCCTCAGTAAGTACATTTACCCTGGCCTCTGCATTTTTGAGGAGCTTATATATCTTGCCGCACAGTTTCATACCCTCTTCGTATTTACCCATACTATCTTCCAGCGAAAGCTTGTCACCATCCATATTGGACACTATATCTTCAAGCTTAGCCATCATGTCTTCGTAATTTTCCTGTTTTTTAGGCATCAAAACCCCTCCTTCAATCATGGATCCCAGAAATTTCAAATCTTGATTTTCCATCCTTCATAATAACATCAACTTCATTCTGAAGTTTCAAGGCATTTATTGAACTTACAACCTTTCCCCTTTGATCCTCTATCACCGAATAGCCCTTTGCAAGTATATTGAACGGATTGTTTGCATCAAGCAATTTCTTGAATTTATCCATTTTCTCCATACTTCCTGAAATTTTAGTATTTATTTTCATATCAAGCATTTCCCTGAGTCTATCCATATTTACATACTGATTTGCAATATAAACCATAGGACTGTTTGAAGCTAATCTTTTCTTTGCATATGAAAATTTTTCTTTTCTACCTTGAATAACAAATTCCATATTTCGAACCAGAGCATCTCTCATGGATCTTATTTTCTGAATCTCCGACTTCATATCAAATACAGCAAGTTCTGCAGCCGCAGAAGGCGTTGGAGCCCTTCTGTCTGCCGCAAAATCAGCTATCGTATAGTCTATTTCATGGCCAATTCCTGTTATAACAGGTGTCTTACAATCATATATTGCCGCGGCCACTTTTTCCTCGTTGAAACACCACAGATCTTCTATTGAACCACCGCCTCTTGCAAGTATTATAAGATCTATGTCCTCTCTGCCGTCAAGTGCCTCTATTGAATTTACTATATTATCCGCGGCATTATCGCCTTGAACAAGCGATGGACATAAAATAAGTTTCACCGCACTGTTACGTCGTTTTGTAACATTAATAATATCACGGAGTGCAGCCCCTGTAGGCGATGTAACAATCCCTATTTTAAAAGAATACTGTGGAATTGGTTTTTTATGTCTTTCATCAAAAAGTCCCTTTGCCTTTAAGTCCCTCTTCAACTTTTCGAAGGCCTCATAAAGATCCCCCATACCTTCCCGGGACATCTCATTGCAGTACAACTGATAAGCTCCTTCTTTTTGATACACTGAAATCCTGCCGCTGACAATCACTCTCATACCAGTTTCCGGCATAAATTTAAGATGTGACGCTGAACTTCTAAACATTATACAATTTATCTTGCTAAATTCATCCTTAAGTGAAAAATATACATGTCCGCTGCTGTGTAACTTCAAATTTGAAATTTCACCCTTGATGGAAGAATTTCGAAGTATAACATCATTGTCAAAATTCATTTTTATATAATTGTTTATATCAGATACTGTAAGCGTCCTTATATTCATATCAATACCTCTCGTATTATTTACTGCTGAATTGCTCAAGCTTTATTTGGAACATCCTTTATCATGCTTCCAAGTATTCCATTTATAAAACTTCTAGATTTATCTTCTCCATATTTTTTGGCAAGTTCTATCGCCTCATTTATAGATACATTTTTAGGTATGTTGTCTTCATGGAAAAATTCATATGTACATATTCTCAAAATTGTTATGTCTATTTTTGAAATCCTACCTATTTTCCACTGTTTCAAATACATTTTGATTCTACTGTCAATTTCATCCTTGTTCTCCTCAACACCTCTTACAACACGCTGAAGGTAATCCATATCTACCTCTGAAAGATCAATATCTTCATATTCTCCATCTTTCAGGTACTGCATCACCTCACTTGAATCCTGCTTGTTTATAGTCATTTGAAACAAAAGTTTCATTGATATTTCCCTTGTCTTTTTTCTATTCATCCTGACCTCCATATGAATACGAGTTATATACTGCTGTCATTTCAGATATAATTATACTTAAACATAAAGTACAGTTCAAGTATATAAAAAACACCCTCCGGAAATGAGGGTGTATATGCTATTCTTCTTCATACTCGTTTTCTTCCGAATTGGAAATTATAACATTTTGAACATGTATGTTTACTGCTGTAACTTCCAGACCTGTCATGGATTCGACCGCTTTTTTAACATTTTCCTGAACTTTTAGTGCGACATCCGGAATTCTAACTCCATATTCTACAACTACGTACAGGTCAATAGCTGCACTGTTTTCTCCCACACTTACCTTTACACCTTTTGATAGGTTTTTCTTTCCACTCAGTATCTGGGTGATGCCGCCAACAAGATTTGCACTCATACCAACTATCCCATCTATCTCTGTAGTTGCAAGTCCTGCGATAACACCTACTACCTCGTCGGATATCTTTACAATGCCCATATCTATTTCACCGTTCGAATTTTCTTCCACCATGGCACCTCCTGATTTTGATTTATTAATACTTTTATTATATCAAATGGAATTTTTTTTTACAAATAAATATGTTCATGGTTAAAATTTACTTTTTTGTTTCTATTTCTATGTCTTGAAGATTTGATATACTTACAACTACATCTTTTATGGCTCTCGTATCTTTGTCCGTCATATCATCATTTTTCTTTACTATAACCCTGGCTTTTCCACCTTCTATAGAACAAATTACATCATCATATCCTTTGCTTTTCAAAGTGGTTTCTATTTTTGATTCGTAATCTGCAGCCATTGCCAGCGCCGTATATTTCTTTTCAGCGTCATCACGATTGTCCTTGGACACATTCTTGTCGTCAATAAGACTCTTCAACTTCTGAAGCGTTTCAGCGTCTTTTTGATCTCTATTTAACCTTGCTTCTTCAAAAAATTGTGATTTGGATTTACTAATTGTATCGTTGCTGTTAAAAGAAACAGCACTTTTGCCACTGCTTCCATTTGAACTGTCTGCAACACTGAAAGGACTGTTTACCTTTGTTGCAAGTAAACCAACACAAACTACAAGTGCCAAAAGAGTTACAATAATTACTGCCTGTTTTTTATTCATTTTATCTCCCCCTCTATCATCTCTTTAAAAATTATATGCTCCCACACACATATATATACTATTTATTCATAGGATAAACATTTACTTTGTCATCTGTTATATCAAACAAATCCTCCACCGCTTTGGCTATTCTAAGCTGTGTTATCTTGTCGCCTGCACCTTCAGCTACAATACAAACTCCAGACACCTTTGGTTTATATGTTTTTACTATCAGAGGTTCAGATTTTTCTCCATTATTTGTAACAACTACAGTACTCCCATTATTATTCTGAGTAGTTGTTCTAGTGCCTCCAGATGTATCTTTCTCATTAGTCGTATTTGTAGAATCATTTACATTTACAGCAGGAACCTGCTCCTCTCCGCTTTCAAAATTTATCATCACTTCAACTTTCCCAACTCCCTGTACTTTTTCCAGAGTTTCTTTAAGTTTATTTTCAATGGATTTTTCATATTCTCCTGAATCGGTATTTTTTGAATATGACTGTGTTTTTGAACCGGAACTTTCATCTGTGCTTGAATTTTTGTAACTTAAATTTGATGTTTGCTCCGATTTACTTGAATCAGATGTTTTGAAGAAACTTACGGTCATAACCATAAGCAAACCTATAAGAAATATTATTATAAAATTTACAGCCTTGTTCTTATCTCCCGGACTTCCCCTCTTAAGCTTTTCATTAACATAAGAAAACCACTTTTTTAAATTCATAGTTTTTCACCTATCCATTCTCTAAATTAATTTTTCAATTAACCATTTAAGCCTGCCTTATTTGTATCAAATCTTTTGGGACATCAAGCTGACTACTCAAATAAGACTGTATCTCATCATCTTTTTTTTGATAAGTTCCCCCTTCCTTTTCATCATTTTGTAAATTTATAGTAACCTTTTTTACAACACTTACAGTACTGTAGTCCACACTAACACACACTTTTTTTATGCTTACACTTTCCTTCTCAGTATCATAATCAACTTCCGCATCTACATCGTACGTTCCATCTGGATATTTTTGTTTAAGCTTTTCTTCACAATTTTTTTCAAGGTTTGTCTTAAAGGTTTCAAGAGTGCTTCTTATATTTTCTTTCTTGTACTCTTCAACCCTCGTAGAACTTCCTTCACTATTTTTGTCAATTTCTCTGGAAATTTTAGTAGTGTACGCACTCATATCAAAATTTTTGTTGAAAATACTTATTATAGGATTTATAAATACAGTAATTAGGATCAAGCCAAGTACGAATTTGGAATATTTCTTCATACTATTGTCTGGAAGTATCATCTCTACTGCTGTTATGAAAAATACAGCAGTGCATATGTTTATAATCCATTCTCTTAAAAAGTTTATCAAAGCTAAACCGCCTCCTAAACTGCCCCGGTACCACAGGCAGCAATGATTGCCAGCATTATGAAAAACATGAAGGAAACACATATAAGACACGCTGTTATAAGCACAAGAGAATCACCTGCAGAATTTATACAGTTTACAATTCTGCTGTCACTTACCGGCTCTATTATAGCTGCCGTAAGCTTGTAGAGTAGCACAAGTATTAAAAGCTTCAGTATAGGAAATGCAATTATGCATACAAGTACCACAAGACCAAGACTGCTTATTGAATTTTTTATGAGTATGGAATATCCCGCTGCAGTGGATACTGCATCCGATAAACTCTTCCCTACTACCGGAACAAAATTATCTATTGCAAATTTTGCCGTTTTAGCAGTTACCTGATCTATACTCTTTGAAGTTATTCCCCTAACTGTAATTATCCCTACAAATACAGTCATGACTATTCCCTGTAACCACAACGCACCCTGATTCAAAAGTTTGGTCAATTTATCTATTTTGTAATCTGACGAAAGATTGTTTACAAATTGAAGTACAAATGACATACATATTACCGGAATTATGAAGTTTGTAAAAAGCTCGGCACTCAAATTTATGGTTCCAATTACAATAGGATCCATGACTGCAGCCTGAACTGCACTTCTTGAAACTGTCAGAAACATTATAAGTATAGGTACAAGTGCAAGCATAAAATCAGTCATATCTTTTATAACAGATCTAGCGAGGTCTACACCTATGTAAAAACTCTTCGCCATTACTATTATCATAAGTGAATAACAAGCATAATATGCTATGTTTGAAAGGCCATTTGAACTAAATGCCCGCTCCAAATTCGTTATAAGAGCACATATTATTGCTATTACGACTAAAATTCCAAGAAGCTTTGCAGATGACGTAAATTCCCTTATAAAATACGCTGCACATGTATTTATAAGTTTTTTAAGTGATATATCCCCTTTTCCGGATTTAATAAAGTCCTTCACATATTCCTTGAAATCTATATCATTCAGCATCTCATTCTTAGTTTTCATATTTGATATATAGTCATATAAACCATCTATTTGTTTAGTCTGCTCATCAATCTGTTTATCTAAATTACTATCCCCTGAACCAGTATTATACTGATTTATGGAAAAGTTCCCTGACTGCGTATTGTACGCCGCCTGTACGCTGAACCCCGCCATAAATACAATAATTAAACCTAACAAAATATTTTTCATATGAACACCTACATAATCTTTAAAATTGACTGAAGCACAGCCATAAGTATAGGAATTGCAAGAACAAGTATGAGAATCTTTCCTGCAAATTCAACCTTCGTTCCTAAATTGCCTTCACCTGCATCCTTGCATATTTCACTGCAGAAAGAAGCAAGATATGCAATGGCAAGTATTTTAAATACAGTAGTAAGGTATACAAAATCTATATTTGCTTTCAACGCAAGCTGTTGTACAAATTGAAGTACTGCCGTTATTTTTGAAAACATGAATATGAATATCAAAACACCTGCTGCAATACTTACATATACTGCAAAATCATCCCTGCCTTTTCCCTTGAACATAAGTACTATAAAAAGTGCAATAAAAGCAAACAGTACTATTTTTATAATATCCATAGTCTCTCCTAAAACTGAAACATGGTTCTGACCGTGTTAAACAGCTTGTTTACTACAGTTATTACCATCATAAGTACAATTACTATTCCCGCAAGATTCGTTACTACTGCATATTCACCTTTTCCACTTGTCTCGAGTACTTTGTTTATCACTATTACAATTATGCCTACTGCCGCTATCTTGAATATCAAACTTACATCTAACATAATTTCGTATCTCCCCTTATAATCTTGTTAAATAGACATCAAATAAGTAGCACTACTACTACCGCCCCCAAAGAAAACCCAAGATACCTGTACATTTTCACATTTTTCTTTGAAACCCTATCCGACTTTTCTATCTGCTTCTTCAAATTTTCAGATGTTAGAGAAAATATGGCTTTCTGTCCTTCAACATCGGATTCACCAAGAGATTTTGAAAAATCCATGATTATATCTATATCCTCGTCCTTTAAACTAAAAATCTCTTTTTTACTTGAAAACACTTTTTCAAATGCCTGATACACACTATCTACACTATTTTTAGCAAGCATATTTGAAACTTCCATAAAAAGAGTAGATACGGGTGGCTCTGTTTTCCCAGCAGCCGCTGCTGCTGCTGACGGGAGAGGCTCATTTGTATATATTATCCTGGTCTTGATTTCACATATGCACCCCTGTATTTCTACAAGTTCCCTTGTTCTCTTCTTCAACTTTTCACCAAAATTAAAGCCAAATGCAGTAGTTGAGAAAATTATAAGAATACACCCGATAAATTTAAGCATATTCATCACCTGGAATTTTCTTGCTCTCAGCAAAGTCATATATATATTCCACAGTTCCCGCTCCATCTTTTCCACTTAGAACTATTGCCCTTTGAAATACGCTGTTTTGAACTATACTTGCAAAAACAGGCCTTTTATACAGATCTTCAATTCCCTGACCATGAATTGTCGTAACAAGTCCCACTCCGGAATTCAAAGCAGTGACTACACTTTCCATATCCCTATCACTTCCAATTTCGTCACATACAATTACCTCGGGAGCCATGCTTCTTATAGCCATAATTATGCCTTCACTTTTAAGACATCCATCAAGCACATCTGTTCTGATGCCCACATCAAGCTGTGGTGCACCTAGGGCGGAGGCACCAATTTCACTTCTTTCATCTATTACACAAGTTTTCCTTCCATAAAAGCCAAACTCAGGCATTCCGTCTGATATATTTCTTGTAATGTCACGTATAAGTGTTGTCTTTCCACACTTTGGCGGGGAAATTATAATGGTGTTCAACATGCATCCACCTTTTATGATGAACTTCATTATTTTATTAGAACATCCCTTTATCTGTCTGCATATTCTTATATTTAAAGATGATATGTCCTTTATTGTCTTGACCCCATTTTCCTGAATAATGCATCTTCCACATATTCCAACTCGGTGTCCTCCCTTTATTGTTATGTACCCACGTTTTAGTTCCTCTTCAAAAGCATACATGGAATAATTGCTCATTCTTTTTACTATCGTATTTAAATCATCATGACTGGGCTTGTATTTAAAAATGATCTCTTTATCTCCAATTTGGAGCATAAGCGGCCTGTTTATCCTTATTCTTATCTCCTGAAGATTATTCTTTTCTAAATTCCCTGCAAGGTGCTTTTTTAAAACCTCTGGAAGTATATCAAGTATTTCTTTAGTATCCATACCTTCATCTCCTTTCTTTATATAATCTGTATTTTTGTTTTTCTAAAATTATTCCAAAATAAAAAAATAACTATTTAAACATTGTTTAAATAGTTATTTACGTTAAAATAATATAAAATTATCTTTAATCTACTGTTTATCCTTTTTAATGACAACTGGTATCTTTTGATGACAATTAGGACAGGCTATTTCCTTGCCCTGTTCCATAATACCTCTGTCTATATAAACCATATCATTGCAATTGGGGCATTTCAATTCCTCAAAATTATCATAAGCATCCTCGAAAGATCCAGTATCATCATACATAACAGCATCCAATAAATCCGAAAGTTCTCCATCAATTTCATTTATATGTTCACTCATATATCTCTGATTGTGAGCCATATCTGAAATTTCTTCGGAAACATCATCAAGCACATTTATAATTTCTACAATTATTCGCCCTTCCTTGCTGTTTTTGTCAATTTCAAGTCCCTTTACAAGTCCCTTCAAATAAGATACCTTTGAATTTACAGAATTCATAATGCCACACATCCTCAAAAATATTTTCGTTATATTATATCACATTCTCTAAAGATATATTCTATTGAACTCTTTCCATATAATCTCCGGTTCTAGTATCAACTCTTATTACTTCACCCTCATTTACAAATATAGGTACTGATACAATTGCTCCTGTTTCAAGAGTAGCTGGTTTCAATACATTTGTAGCTGTATTTCCTTTTACTCCAGGTTCAGTATGTGTTACTTGAAGTTCAACAAAATTCGGAGCTTCTACTGAAAATGCCTCACCTTTGTAAAATTTTATTGTAGCAAACATATTTTCCTTGAGAAATTTTATAGCATCTGCCACTTTTTCATGTTCAAGAGGTATCTGTTCAAAAGTCTCCTGATCCATAAAATAATAAAGTTCTCCATCGGAATACAAGTATTGCATTTCTTTTCTTTCTATAACTGCCTCCTGAAGTTTAGCTGTTGGGTTGAATGTTGTTTCTGTAACTGCTCCTGTTATTACATTTCTAAGCTTCGTTCTTACAAACGCTGCTCCTTTTCCTGGTTTTACATGAAGAAAATCAACTACTGTGTACACTTGTCCATCATTTTCAAAAGTTGTTCCCTTTCTTAAATCTCCTGCTGATATCATATAAACATGCCGTTATGCAAACATTCCATTTAACTTAAGTCTGCTTCCTCTTTCATAATACACAATTTCACATTAATGTTACTTTTACTTGGTCTCTGCACTCCAGAGGCTTAAATTCGGATGACACACACCCTAAAATCAGCATTTCAAAACTAAAATGCTGATAAAAACGGCCTTTTACCCCTTTCTCTTTATTATTTGACCTATCTAGTTTAACACTTAAACAATAAACATCATATTGAATAATCAGTTTTTTATTTGTAAATATAAATTAAACCCAAAATAAATACAAGCATCAATCAATACATATTAGCTGTTTTGGAGACTTTGACAGCACTTCTCCTCCATTTTTCGAAACTACGAGGAGGTCTTCTATCCTTACTCCTCCAAAACCCGGTATGTATATACCCGGCTCATCAGTTACAACCATGTTTTCTTCAAGCCTGGTATTGTTTTTATGACTAATGGCCGGCGATTCATGAATTTCCCTTCCGACACCATGCCCAAGACTATGCCCAAAGTACTTTCCATAACCTTTCTTAGTTATATAATCTCTGGCAATAGAATCAACATCCGAGGCTAAAGCTCCCGGCTTATATGCACCTATAGCCTTTTTCTGAGCCGAAAGCACAGTATTGTAAACTTCCACCATCTTGTCAGACGGCTTTCCGATTACAACTGTTCTTGTCATATCTGAACAGTACTCATTATACACACATCCAAAATCCAATGTCAAAAACTCACCTTTTTTTAATACTTTGTCGGTTGCCTGACCGTGCGGAAGGCTTGATCTTTGCCCTGATGCCACTATAGACGGAAAAGACAAATCCGATGCTCCAAGTTTTTTCATGTAAAACTCAAGTTCAAGTCCTATCTCTCTTTCTGTCATACCGGATTTTATATAATCCAGCATATGCTGAAAAGCATTATCAGCAATCTCTGCAGCACTTTTTACAAAACTAAGTTCATGCTCATCTTTAATCATTCTTATATTTTCAATCATTCCATTCATTGGAACAAGTTCACAGTTCAACCCGCTTTTATAAAGGCTGTAGTTTCTATAGGTAACTACATTTTCTTCAAAACCAAGTCTTTTTATATTATTATCACAAACCAGGTCTGATATAAAACTTACAAACGAGCCACTGCCACCATATTCCAGAACTTCGTAATCCTTCACCTGTTGTTTTGCCTGTTGTGTAAACCTTGAATCAGTTATAAAAAATAGCTTTTTTTGAGTTATTAATGAATAACTTTCATCGCCTGTAAACCCACTTAAATAATTTCTGTTTGGATCTCCAACAAGCAAGACTGCGTCCATGTTTGCACTTGTCATAGACTGTCTTAATCTCTCGATTCTATCTCTAAACACTAAAATCCCCCTAACAGTTTCAACGAGCTTACTCAGTATTATATTATCCAATCCTACACCTTATTATTCTTTAACATATAGAATAGATAATCACATGCTAAACAATGTTATTTTATCAAAACTCATTGGTATTTGCAAATACTAGGTCGCAATCTTTTTCATAAAATTTACATAAAATATGGCACTGGCTTTTCCATCTTTATATTGGTCTATTTTTATATTTCCAAAGCTATAAAATCCTTTTATATTCTTTATATTTTGAAATACATCTTCAAATACCTTTTTATTTCCTGAAATTCTGATTGAAACTTCTATCTTGTCACTAGAGTATTCATTTTTAAAATTTAAAATAGTTATATTTTTTATTTTCTTTAAACATATTATCAATTTACTGCTGCTTATTGTCTCGTTTCTTTTAGTTATATGGGATATTTTATAGGATTTATCCACTTTTGCATACGCGTCCTCCATTACTCCGACTCTCATACCATCTGCACAAAAAATACATATCCCACATGCTACAACAAATCCAAGCACTACTTTATATACTTTGTTTTTTAGATATTCATCCTTTAAAAATTCCATTTTTATCACCTGCCTTTGTATTTTATTTCTACGTTCCATACATTTGCGTTTTGACTACGCTTCCCTTCTTCAGGCATAGAATTGTACAATTCATTTTCAAACACTATATTTTCTATATCGAATTCGTTGTGCTTCTCCATTGATTCTATAAATTGTGAAAATCTTTTACTGTCTCCTATAAATTCTAAACTTGAACTTCTGCCTTCTATATTTATATTTCTAAAATCTCCATAATTCTTGATTATATTTACAAGTTCAAAAAAAGTTTGTGTTGAATCAAACTCTTTTGAGTGTTTTTCATTGTATGCCATACTATAAATACTATATTTTTTCGATATTTGATTCGCCTTTAATTTTAAAGTTTCTATTTTTCTTCCCATAAATATAAAAATGCCGGTAAAAAACATATTTAAAATTAGACATATTACAATTAAAATTTTTATTCTTTTATTTATTTTATTTTTTCTATTGTCCATATACCATTTTGGTAAAAAATAATTGTCCACTTTAACACTATCTCTATATTTTTGAGAAGCATACCATTGTATTGGAACTATGCCTTTTATATTAATTTTGTTTTTTGTAAACTTCTCAATCAAATCCCTGCAGTTTAAATTTATACAGAAAAGCTTCACACACAAATTATGATCTGAATTCGAAGTAACATTAGAACAAAACATTATATCGTCAATAGTTTTAAATTTATATTTTAGCCTGTCTTGTATCAATCTATTTATATATCTTCTTTTCACCCTAGGTATAACAAACTCGTCTATGTACACTTTCTCCCCTCGAACAATTATCAATACATTTTTTAATCTAAGTTCCAACTTTATTCTACTGATTTGATCAATAGTAAAAACAACTTTTTTATTTTTTCCGTTGTCATATATAATCTTATTTTCTGCAAACTCTAAAACATCCCTATCAAACATCCAATCACCTCGTAAATTATCAGAAAGAATAATCTATACATCCAAATTTCATACTTTCCTGTTTTATCGTATATTCATAAGATTCTTCCTTGTAAAACTCACCTTTTAAAATATATTCGACTTTGAACAAATCACTGTTTTTATCATAGCTTATATAACTTTGACCACAATAAATTCTAAAATCTCCCCGGTCTGCAAACCACTTTTTTATATCATCGTTATTTGTATAATTTATATTCTTATCAACATACAAATTTAATTTTGTAAGCAGAGTTTCTCTCTCCTTTTGAATATTCTGAACATAAAATACACTTTTATAATCATGTACTAAATCCGTCTTTACAAGTGTTTCCATGTAATATGCCCCCAAAGACAGCATTAAAAGCATAAATCCTATAACAAGTACATAAATCATTACGAATCCTCTTTTACACTCTTTGAACTTATTCCGAAACATTTGTCGTAAACATTCCCTCTCTTTGTCTTTATACTTATATAACATAAATTTCTTCTTTCATACACCTTAAAATTTGAAACATCTCTCAATATATTATTTACCGTTTGAAATCTTGTATATCCGTACACAAGTACTATATTTGAGCCACTCCCAAGTTTCATATAATCCCAGCCCATATTGTCATGTCTTTTTAGATAAATTGTATTATCCGAAATTTTTATATATTTTGCATTATTAATCTGAGATTTCATTATCATAAATGCTTCATTTACATAAAATTCATCTCTGCTTGTAACTATTTCATTTCTGTTTACTTTCATATACTTTAAAAGCAGCGGCGCCTGAATTGTGAAAATCGTTCCAACAATAGCCATAACCATAAGTATTTCTATAATTGTAAATCCAGCCTTTTTACCTTTTAAAATCTCCTTTATAAAACTCACACTCCTTGACTTTATTTACTCCATAAAAATCAATACATACCTTGAGGTTTATTTTAAGTACTTCGCTTTTTTCAACTTCCATTTCAATATAATTCTTGCCAGCACTGTTGTTTGAAAAAACATATTTGACACTTTCATTTGTCGGCAAACTACGGTTAAGATCTATATATCTTTTGTTGTTATTACAAAGACTCACCACATCCTGATAACTTAAATCATACAAAATACTATCTTTTACATATTTTAATTCATAAGCATATTTTTCTATTTTTTTATTGTATGCCTTAATCTTGTGACAATTTAACTGTACTTGTAACGCTGCCCCAAACATAATCATAAATACAGACACACTTACTAAAACCTCTATCATCGTAAATCCACCGGCTGGCAAATTGGTATTTCTAATATTTAATATCTTCATAAAAAGTCCCCACACAAATCGTTATACAATGCATCTTTCCTTTTCTATCCTTGAATCCTATACTGCATGCATCTTCAACTATTCCACTACTACTTATCGATATACTATTGTCTCTTGTATTTACATTTAATACAAATCCTCTGGGAAACTGCTCTCTAAAAACAATTTTAGAATTACTTCTGAACCCCATTTCCTTTCTGTTCATGTCAAAATATACATGTCCCCTTACATTTTTATCGCTGCAGTATTTTTTTGAACTATTTATGAAATGAATTATTTCGTTTTGAAATATATACACGTCGTTTTTGTTCTTTAAATTTTCAAAAGCTGCAACATTTATCATACTAACGCCAAAAATAATTGCCATGATCCCAAGGACAATAATAAGTTCAACAAGTGTAAATCCTCTTCTTTCTACTGTTTTACAATTCATAAAAAACTCCAAATTAAAATTTATTTTGGAAATATCCTGCTTTCATTTCCTGAATTATCAACTTCACTTACTGTATAGCTATTTTTATCAGCATCTACATCAACTCTGTATTCTTTTTTATCACTCGTATAAGTTACACTTATCTGTTTTGATCCTCCTTCATCGCAGCTTACCTTGGGATTCTCGGCCGATGTAAGCTGCTTCACTGAATCACCCACGTCCTGCTCTGAAAATTCTCCGTCATTTTCACCATAGCTCGCCATGGCTGCTGTTTGAATTTGTTTCCCAGTATTAATAGCTTTAGTGTTTTTTGCTTTGCTTTGATATCCCGAAAACTTTGGAACTAAAAATCCCATTAAAATAAGAATTATAGAAACAACCACCAAAAGCTCTATAAGAGTAAATCCTCCTGAAGAAATATTTTTTCTCCTGTTCATGTTTTTTTCCTCCCTTATGAAATAGAATCCATTATATTGAACACCGGCATGACTGCCGACATTATAAAAACCCCAATAAAAAGTGACAAAATTATTATTACAGCAGGCTCAATCATCTTTAAAACAATTTTGAAATCTCTGTTTAAATCCTGTGAAAAAATAGTTTCCAGCTTCTCCAGCATAAAGTCAAGTCTTCCGGATTCCTCACCTGTTTTTATCATGTAAAGGAACAATTTATTCCCGATGTTGCACTTTTCAAAAGCACTTCCTATGCTTTCACCCGATTTTATAAGTACAATTGAATTCATAAACTTTGATTTTATACTGATATTGTCAATCATTTTTGAAGTTATATATATTCCTTTTAATATATTGACTCCTGAAGCGTTCATAATTTTCATAGAAGAAACTATTTTAAAAATCAATATTTTTCTATGAATACCGCCAAAATACGGAATACTGTTTTTTATCTTTTCCATTAAATATTTTCCCGAAGCACTTTTTAAAAATTTCAACATTGCAAACAAGAATACGATTCCAATAAAAGCAATATGTACAGCATAAGCATGGAATATATAAAATACATTTACGTATATTTCTGTAATTGCAGGGATTCGTACATTTTGAAGTTCCATGATATTTATAAACTGAGGAATTACAGAATTTGCAAGATATGTTATGATAACTATTGAAATTACAAATGCAAATGCGGGATATGCAAGTGCAGCTTTTATACCCGAATATATTTTATACTGTTTTTCATAATACTCAGCTAATTGTCCTAGCACGCTTTCTAGCTTTCCACTCTCTTCACCAACTCCAATCATTTCCACCATATAATCAGGAAATATTTCTGTAAATTTACTCATACTCGAATAAAGACTTTTTCCACGGACAACATCATTTTTTATTTCTACAACTGCATTTTGTAGCAATTTATTTTGAGTTTGCGATGCTATACTCAAAAGCACCTTTGATATTCCTATTCCTGCACCAATCATAATATTCATTTTGCTGCATAAAACAGATATATCCCTTAAACCCGGTTTTACAAAAAATAACTTTCTCTTTAAAACCTTTTTATTTAAGCTTTTATACGAATATTCCACATGTTTCATCATCTCTGCTCCAATCAAAAATTCAAATGTAAATTTTTCTTATCTCTTCAAGGCTTGTAATTCCTTTCTCAACAAGATTCATGGAATTATTTTTCATTGTAGTGGTGTTCATGCTTGGGTTTTTCATGAAATTTACCTCGTAGGTCAATATTCTCCCTGAATATCCCGTATAATTGCATTTTGAACATCCCTTTGAAGAATAAGCCTCATACTCCTTTTTTCTACAGTCAGTACACAATTTTCTGACAAGCCTCTGCGATATTACTCCTATAAGTGCATCTTTTATAAAATATGAAGGTATTCCCATGCTTTCCAGTCTGAACACTGCCTCCTCGGCACTGCTTGTATGAATTGTACTTAATACAAAATGACCTGTTATAGCAGCCCTTACAGCTATATTTGCAGTCTCTGCATCTCTTATTTCACCAACCACTATTATATCTGGATCCTGGCGAAGAGTTGCCCTTAGGCCTGACGCAAAGCTCACTCCCGCTTTATTGTTTACATTTACCTGGCTTATGCCATCCATAGCATACTCTACAGGGTCTTCAATACTTACTATGTTTTTGCCTGTTTTATCAACGTTGTTTAAAATTGAATAAATTGTAGTTGACTTGCCGCTTCCAGTGGGACCGGCACACAGTAACATGCCGTTTTGTTTAGATGTCATGTACATTATTTTTTCTGCATCTTTTTTTAAAAATCCCAGTTTTTCAAGACTGCATATGTCCCTGTCCCTATAAAGTATTCTCATAACTATTTTTTCTCCATATATTGTAGGGAGCGTGGAAACTCTTATATCATATTTTTCATTGTTTCTCGAAAATCGTATTTTTCCATCCTGCGGTATTCTTCTTTCAGATATATCCATACCCGCCATTATTTTTATCCTTGTACATATAAATGGATATATTTTCTTCGGCATCTCCATAAACTTGAGAATTGTTCCATCTATTCTGAATCTTATATTCAAGTATCCTTCAAAGGGTTCTATATGAATATCACTTGCATTTTTAACTATAGCCATTTCCATTACATAATTTACAGTTTTTATAACCGGTGACTCTTTTAAGTCATCCTCTCCGGAATTGTCATCTTCCTCTATGGAAGTTTCTATGCTATTTATTGCAATGTCCAGTTTTCGCTTGTAATACATGTTATCTATAAAATCAAATATTTTTTGCTTTTGAGATTTAAAAAAAGCTACATTATGTTTTGTAACAAATTTCAATTTCTCAACAAGTTCAAAATCCGGCATGTTACTTACAGCTACATATAAGGTACGGTCGTCTCTCTTAAAGCCTACAAGACAATTCTCCCTTGCCATTTCCTCAGGTATCTCTCTAGACAAACTTGTATCGACCTCAATCTTCTCCAACTCTATTTCCTCCAACATCACACCTCCTTGACATAAATCATCTAGTTGAAATTATTGACAGAATACTGTTTTTTAAACAAAAACACCTCTCCATAAAACTTAAATTTTACGAAAAGGTGTTTCTTACTACTGAATTATTAAATTTTAAAGTTATATACTTCCATAAATTTTGTATTTTGCTTCATGATTGGAAAATAAACTTATAGTATCATCTTTTGTACTGTAAACAAATATGTCTCCTTTGCTCTCACCATTTCCACCTACAAAATAAACATGTCCATGATCATCATATGAAATTCCCGATTCTACACTTACCCATTCTGGAAAATCATATGTAATTCTCTTGAGCGCACTGTCTTTAGTAGAAAATTCATAAACAGCAGATACATTGTTCTTCTGGATTGCAGTAAAAAATACATCACCACTTTTTTTGTCTTTCGAATACGAATATATTTTTGATATGCCTTCATCGAGAAATCGTGATTTTTTCGTTTTTGAATCATAATAATAAAATGAAGTATTATCGCCAATACCTGACATGTACATGACATCTTCACCTATACTCACAAAATACATGCAGTATCCGTCGATGTTGTCAAAATAAGTTTTTTCAATCCCCGTTTCAGTATTATATTCATACATATTGCTGGAATTCACTTTTTTTTGATTTATACCATAATATAAAATTCTATTGTCATCCATCCAATCATACAGATTTCCCGAGACAATAACATTTGTTTTTAATTTTACGTACTTTTTTGCTTTCAAATCGTATACTTTCAAACCCTCGGCACTTTCAGGAAGACTTGAAGCATAAGTTCTAAATGCTATCTTATCACCTGAAGGACTCAACTTTATATCCGCTGCATAATAAAAATCATCCAGTTCTATTTTTGAATCACCATACAGTATTTCAATTCTGTTTTTTTTAGGTGAATTTTGACTGCTTTCCTTTTTAAGATATACATAAACTGATTTATCTTTGTTATACACAAGATCAAGTACTCCATCTGCTTTTCCATATTCACTTAGACCGCTTCCATAAAGCTTGTAGAACTTACCCTCACCGCTTGAATTCTCCATTACAGTAGTTTTTGAAAAATCAGGTACTGAAGATGCAACCACCTTCTTCTGCCTGTTACTGCATCCTGAAAACACGAAAGCCACAAAAATAATCATTGTAAAAAAGAAAGCCCTGAAAAAACGTTTCATGGTATTTGACATTCTCCCTCAAAAGAAATTACTGCAGGACCTGTCATAAAAATACCCTCATCTCTTATTTCAACCGATAACCTTCCTCCTGGAATTTCAACTCCAACTTTTTTTTCAACAAGTCCCAGTCTATTGGCTGCAACAACCGATGCACAGCATCCAGTACCACATGCAAGCGTTGCTCCCGCACCTTTCTCCCATGTTTTTACCTTGATATTTCTTCTGTCTGTAACTTCACAAAAATTTACATTTGTCCTCTCTGTAAAAATGTCATACTTTTCAATATCCGCCCCTTCACAAATATTATAATTGTCAAGTTTTCCAAAAACTACTGTATGTGTTACCCCCATAAACATCGATGTAATTTTATATTTCTTATTTTTTATTAAAATCTCCCTGTCTATTACTTCTTCATCAAAATCTGCGGGAATCCTGTCTGGTGAAAAAAACGGTTTTCCCATATCTATAGTTACACTTTCTACAACTCCGTCTTCAATGTTCAAAAATGCTCTTTTCACTCCATCACCTGTTTCTATATCTACAGGATTATCAAGAATCAAACCTTTCTCAAAAATATATTTTGCAAAGCATCTTATTCCATTTCCGCACATAGATGCATAGGAACCATCTGAATTTATTATTTCCATTTTTACAGGGGCAATTTTGCTGTTTTTGATAAAAAGAATACCATCTGCTCCTATTCCAAAATGTCTGTCGCACAGCTTTTTTGCCGTCTCTTTTTCTTTCCCTGTAAACTCATCGTCCCTGTCGTCAATTATTATGAAATCATTTCCCGTACCCTGAATCTTGGTAAACTTCATCTGTAGATTTCCACCTTCCTGAAAAGCATTATTTGATTTAAGTTTACTACGCGTATAACGTTTTATCAACAAATATAATCAAACTTTATTTTAAAATTTTAAAATGATATAATTTATGAATATACACAGTTACGAGAGGATTGATTAGATGGCTTTAGACGGTATTTTTATAACCAGCATAGTAGATGAATTAAATACTAAACTTCTATCTGGAAGAGTTGAAAAAATAAATCAACCTGAAAAGGATGAGATAGTTCTTTCAATAAAAAACAACAGAAAAAATTATAAACTTTCCATAAGCGCAAGTTCAGTTTATCCCAAAATACATATTACCAATATAAACAAGGTGAATCCACAAAAAGCACCCATGTTCTGCATGGTTCTTAGAAAACATATAAATTCAGGAAAACTCATAGGAATTCACCAGCTTGATACCGATAGAGTTATATTTTTAGACTTCGAAAGTTCTGATGAAATGGGCTTCAACAGCATATATACCATAATTGTAGAAATAATGGGGAGACACAGCAACATAACCCTTCTACGAAAAAGAGACAAAATCATAATGGACAGTATAAAGCATCTCACCCCTGAAGTTAATAGCGTGAGATCTATCTATCCTGGTATAGAATATAAACTTCCCCCATGCTCTCCCAAGCTTAATCCATTTTCATTCGATTTGGAGGATCTTGTTTTATTCATCAAAAACAATAATGTAAAATTCGACGAATCCATATTTTCAACATTATTTACAGGCGTAAGTCGAATATTTTCAAAACAATTATTTTTAAAATTCAGTGAAAAATTTAACATAAACGATTCAGATTTTAAAAAAAATCTGTTCAGTTTTTCAAACAATATTTTTAATGAGCTTAAGTTCAAAAATTTCCACTTCAGTTCCTATCTCAGGAATGGTTCTATAAAAGACTTTTATTGTTTTGACCTGTCATTAGTATATAATGAAGAATACAATACCTACGAATCTCCTTCAAAACTTCTTGAGGAATTTTACTTCGAAAAAGACAAAATTGACAGATTAAACAACAAAAGTTCAGATTTAATCAAGCTTATAAATATAAATCTTGAAAGGTGTATAAAAAAAGTAAAAATTTTAAACAAGAACTTGAAAGATGCTGGTAAAAAGGATAACTACAGAATTCTTGGTGAACTTCTGACCTCCAATATATATAATATAAAAAAAGGTGCTTCCAACATAAATGTTCAAAATTTTTATAGTCCAGAACTCGAATATGTAAATATAAACCTAGACCCCAATAAAACTCCATCGGAAAACATTCAGAGATATTTTAAAAAATACAATAAACTAAAAAAAACGGAACTTGCATCACATGAACAATTGAACCTGACAAATCAAGAACTGGACTATCTAACCTCAGTATTGTCAAACATAAAAAATGCAGATACCTATGAAGACATAGAGGATATTAAGAAAGAACTCATGGAAGAAGGCTACATAAAGTTCAAGAAATCATTCAAAAAAACTAAATCAAAACCTTCAAAACCAATGAAATTCATATCGGAAGACGGTATAGAAATATACGTCGGCAAAAATAATCTTCAAAATGACAATCTCACATTAAAATTTGCCGGAAAACACGATATATGGCTTCATACAAAAGAAATTCCCGGATCACATGTAATAATAAAAAATTCAGGAAATATTCCTGATACAACACTATATCAAGCTGCAAGACTTGCAGCATATTACAGCAAATCTCGCAATATGTCAAAAACAGCTGTAGACTATACCGAAATAAAAAATGTACATAAACCAAATGGTGCAAAACCGGGAATGGTTATATATTATACAAATAAAACCATCTACACAGTTCCAGGAATACCTGAAATAAAACAAATTCAATAAAATTCATTGTCAATGACTTGAATTTTGACATTATATAATTTATAATATATTAGAATTTATTTTCCTTTAAATGATCCGGAGAGATCAGCAAGGTAATTATATTATTTTAAAGATTGCTATGTTCTCCCTCAAGGAGAACATTTTATTTATGAGTTTTTATATCATGATAAAAAGGTGGTGATAATTTTGAAGTTAAAAGCACTCATACTTGACAAAAAATCTATAGAAAGAACTCTTACAAGAATATCTCATGAAATAATTGAAAAAAACAAAGGTGCAGAGGATATAATTCTTGTGGGTATAAAACGAAGAGGCTATCCAATTGCAGAAAGAATAGCAAATAATATAGAAAATATAGAAGGAATTAAATTAAAGGTTGAAAGTGTAGACATAAGCCTCTACAGGGATGACTTAAGCAGTATTTCAGACTCTCCGCTTATAAAAGATTCAAATCTAATTGATGTAAAAAATAAAAGAATCATACTTGTGGATGATGTAATTTACACCGGAAGAACTGTACGAGCTGCAATAGATGCCATAATCCATTGTGGAAGACCCGAGCTTATACAACTCGCCGTACTTATAGACAGGGGACACCGTGAACTTCCTATAAGGGCTGACTACGTAGGTAAAAACATACCTACATCAAAAAGTGAAATAATATCTGTAGAAATTTGTGAAATAGATGGAACTGATTCCGTCAAAATTTACGAAGACTAAAACTTTAAAATAGTCCCGAGAGACTAAAAGGAGCGTTTTTATTATATGAAAAATTTTATAGACGTAGAAGATAAACTACCAATACCCGTAACAATACCTCTCAGTTTGCAGCATCTCTTTGCAATGGTTGGTTCAACTATACTCGTACCAATACTTACCGGGATGAGTCCTTCAATAGCCCTGTTCTGCAGTGGAATTGGTACTTTGCTTTATATAATATGCACAAAGGCAAAATTACCTGCATATCTTGGGTCATCTTTTGCTTTCATAAGCCCCATACTTATAGCTTCAAAAAGTTATGGAACACCTTCAATGCTGTCAGGTGTAGTTGCTGCCGGTATCGTATATATAGTTGTATCCATGATAATAAGATGGTGTGGTGTAAACTGGCTAAACAGAGCACTTCCTCCTATAGTTGTAGGATCGATAGTAATTGTAATAGGTCTTGGACTTGCTGCAACTGCAATAAACTGGTCAGGACTAAATCCAGCTTATACAACAGACCAGATGCAGATTGTTCCAAGGTGGGCATGGATGTCCGTGGCTCTCCTAACCCTTATAGTTGGTATTATAGGAACTATGTTCTTTAAAGGATTTTTTGGTGTAATCCCAATACTTATAGCTATAATTGTAGGATATATATCTGCACTGGTTCTTGGAGTAGTACCAAAAGAAGCCATAAATTCAATACTCCACACAAGCATCTTCAGGCTTCCTGCATTTGTGTTCCCCAAGTTCAATGTAAATGCAATGCTATTAATGGCACCTATTTCATTTGTAACTCTGGCAGAACACATAGGTCACATATACGTAACAAACAACGTAGTCGGAAGAGATTTTACAAAGGTTCCAGGCTTGCACAGATCAATCCTCGGTGATGGAGTTGCTACAATATTTGCAGGTTTCGCAGGAGGACCCCCTACCACAACTTATGGTGAAAACATAGGTGTAATGGCAATAACAAAAGTTTACAGCGTGTGGGTAATAGGCGGCGCTGCTGTAATTGCAATAATACTGTCATTTATAGGACCCGTGGCTGCACTTATAGAAAATATGCCAATGCCTGTCATAGGAGGCGTCAGCATATTATTGTTCGGGATAATAGCATCTTCCGGCTTTAGAATATTTGTAGAAGACAAAATAGATTTCAGCAAAAACAGGAACTTGATACTTGCGTCTGTAATAATAGTAATAGGTATAGGCGGTGCTTCACTCAAATTTAATATTGCCGGTTCGCCAGTTGAAATATCAGGAGTTGCCCTTGCAACTATAATTGGTATAGTTTTAAATCTTATACTTCCTGAAAATAGTGCTTCCGAGCTTAAGGAAATGAAAGAAAACGACGCCTAGACCAGGAGGTTTTATATGAAAATTTATTCATGGAATGTAAATGGGCTGAGAGCAATATGCAAAAAGAATTTTTTTGAATGGATGGATGAAGAAAGTCCTGATATAGTCTGCATACAGGAAACCAAACTTCAAAATGAAACTCTTGAAAGTAAAATAAAGAATATAGACGGATATCACTCTTATTTCAGTTTTGCAGATAAAAAAGGATACAGCGGTGTCTGTGCATACACAAAATTAAAACCAATATCTGTAGGACATTCCATAGGTATTCCCGAGTTCGACATGGAAGGAAGATTTCTTATACTGGAATACGATTTTTTCACAATACTAAACATATACTTTCCAAACGGACAGATGAGCGAAGAACGTCTTAAATACAAGCTTAAATTCTATGATGCCGTGCTAAAATTTTGCAACCAGCTAGTATCCCGCGGCAAAAGACTCATAATATGCGGTGATTACAATACTGCTCACACCGAAATGGATATAAAAAATGCAAAAGCAAATTCCAAAAGATCAGGATTTTTGCCGGTAGAAAGAAACTGGATAGATAAATTCATAGAAAACAGCTATACAGACAGCTACAGGCATATAAATCCAGACAAGATAGAATATTCATGGTGGAGTTACAGATTCAAAGCACGTGAACGAAACGCCGGATGGAGGATAGATTATCATTTTGTGTCAAACAACCTTCTTCCATTTGTAAAAGACGCAAAAATACTCACTGATATAACAGGATCAGACCACTGCCCTGTTATGATTGAAATACAAAAGTAAAGAAACGACCTGAGTTTTAAGTTGCTCAGGTCGTTTCTTTACTTATAATACTTATAATTCTCTTGAAATACTCAGGTATATCGGATTCGAATTCAACATACCTGCCAGTGTCCGGATGTATAAAACCAAGTTTTCCTGCATGAAGAAGCTGTCCATTCAAATTGAACCTCTGCTTCCTATAACCATATACAGGATCTCCAACGAGCGGATGTCCAATATATGCCATATGAACCCTTATTTGATGTGTTCTTCCTGTTTCAAGTATGCACCTAAGAAGTGTATTACTTTTGAACCTTTTAATTACCCTGTAATGTGTGACAGCTTTTTTTCCACCCTTTACTACAGCCATTTTGATTTTCTCTTTTGGATGCCTTGCTATTGGCTCGTCTATCGTTCCTTCTTCATCTTTGACAATACCCTCTACAAGTGCCATATATTCGCGTGTCATGGAATGTTCCTTAAGCTGAAGTGAAAGTTTATTATGGGCATAGTCATTCTTTGCTACCACAAGTATACCTGAAGTATCTTTGTCTATTCTATGCACTATTCCCGGTCTTTCAATTCCATTTATGCCTGAAAGATCACCTTTACAGTGGTACAGAAGTGCATTCACAAGTGTTCCACTCCCTGCTCCAGGTGCAGGATGAACAACCATACCCTGCGGCTTATTTACAACTATCACATAGTGATCTTCATAAATTATGTCAAGCGGTATATCTTCAGCTTCTATATCCGGCTTCACAACGTCTCTCACAGATACACTTACGCAATCACCCTGCTTCAGCTTGTAATTGCTCTTTCTCTGTATTCCATTCACATTCACAAATCCATCGCCTATAAGTTTCTGCATATACGACCTTGACTTTTCCGAAAACTTCTCATGGAGAAAAACATCAAGCCTTTCCTCGGAATCCTGTTCAAATAAAAACTTTTTAATTTCCATATTTTTCATCCTTCAACAAACAAACTACAAGAAGCAAAGTTCCTGCCACCACCATAATATCCGCTACATTAAATATTGGGAAATAATAGGCATCTTTATAATGAACAGATATAAAATCAACTACATATCCATACTTTATTCTGTCTATCAAATTGCCAAGTGCTCCCCCCACTATAAATGACAGACTTACCTTTACAAACTTGTTTGGTTTATATTTTACAAGATATACTACTATGCAAACAAGTATAATAATAGTAAAGGCAGATAGAAATACTGTCTTTCCCTCAAGTATGCTAAAAGCAGCCCCTTTGTTCTCCACATAAAAAAAAGAAAAGAAGTTCTTTATAACCGTAATCTCCGAAGAGCCAGAAAGACTGTTTGATGCCCATAGTTTAGTTATTCTGTCAACAAGCAGTCCAACTGCTATTATAAGTATTGCCATCAACTACCTCCCGGCACAAAGCATATGTGAGATTATTTCAGTTGAATTTTTTATCGCAATAGGTGCAAATTTTTCATATTCCATATGTGCACCATTATTGGCATTATCCGAAATGGATCTTATGACTACAAATGGTACACTGTTTAAATAACAAACCTGAGCAATGCTTCCACCTTCCATCTCGCATGCAAGGGCATCAAACTTATCAAGAAGCCAGTTTATTTTTCCCGCACTTGAAACAAATTGATCACCTGTAACTATTCTTCCAACAAAACTATTTCTTTCTGAAAACTCCTCACACGCCTTCTTTGCAGCGTCAATCATTTCTGAATCGCACTTGAATTCATAAGTATCGAGCCTTGGTATCTGACCAAGCTTATCTCCAAAAGCAGTTGCATCCATATCATGTTGAACAAGATTGTCCGCAATTACTATATCCCCGGGGTAAACTTTTTTTCCAACTCCCCCGGCTATTCCAACATTTATTACCCTGTCAACTTTATAATCATCTATCAATATCTGCGCACAAACAGCAGCATTGACTTTTCCTATTCCACATACAACTGCAACTATGTTTTTATCGCTTATTCTTCCCGAATTGAATTCCATATTCGCTTTCTTTTTTACAGCTTCAACTTCCATTTTTGAAAGAAGCATGGCAAGTTCCTCATTCATAGCTGATATAATTCCAATTTTCATAAATATTCTCCTCCAATTTTATAAAACGTCTATAGATTCTTTAAGAGCCTTTACAATTTCATCCTTCTCAACATCTATTTTTATTTTGCATTTCCCTATATCCTCAAGGAGAACAAATCTTATATTTAAATCATTCTTCTTGTCATGGCCTATTGTACTTAAAAAAGAGTCATAATCGTTTATTTTATAAGTTACTGGAAGTTCCAGTCTTTCAAGAAGTTTCACAACAAAATCATATACATTCCCTGATATGTTGAATTTGTATTCCGAAAGCTTTATAGCTGCAAGACTCCCAAGAGCAACTGCTTCGCCGTGAGATATGTCAAAATTTGAAGATACCTCTATAGCATGACCTACAGTGTGTCCAAAATTAAGTATATTCCTAAGACCAGTATCTCTAAAATCCTGGGTTACTACATCTCTTTTTATACTGAGGCACTTTTCTATTATATATAAAAGTACTTCCTCATCTTTACTTATTATTTTTTCAAAATTTGAATCAATATAGTTCAAAAACTCTCTTGAGTCTATAAGTGCATATTTTATAAGTTCTCCAAGTCCATCTTTAAACTGTTTTCTGCTTAAGCTTTTAAGAAGCACCGGACATACATAAACAAACTTCGGATTAAAAAAGCTTCCTATAAGATTTTTTATGCCATTGTAATTAAATCCCACTTTTCCACCTATACAACTGTCAATTTGCGACAGCATAGTAGTAGGTACATTTATAAAACTTATTTCTCTCATATATGTTGAAGCGGCAAATCCTGCAACATCTCCTACTATTCCTCCTCCGAAACCTATGATAGTACTGTTTCTAGTTGCATTATTTTCAAGAAGGAAATCATATATCTTTTTTACTGTATCAAGACTTTTGTTTTTCTCTCCATGTTCCAAAACCCAAGTCTTACATTTGAATTTTTTCTCAATTTGATCTATAATATCGCCATAAATTGATGAAACTATGTCATCGGTAATAATAAATATATTTCCGCTGGATTTATATTCTTCTATAAAATAATACAAATTTTTTAATTCATTATCTATGTACACTTCATAACCCTTATCTCTCATATTTACCATTATCTTTTTCAAAATCACATCACTCCGATATAATAGAATTTTATAATACTGTATTAATAAAAATTCCACTCCTAAGAGTGGAATCACTATCCTTTTATAAAGAAATTTTTAATTTCCTCCAATTCACTGTCACTAGCCTTAAGTTCTCCCTCAATGCTATCTTCATGTGAAACTTCTCCATCTTCGCTTTCCTCATTTTGAGATATTATTTCAATTTCTTTTTCCTTTATAGGCATGTTTTCTTCCTTATTCAACTGCTGCTCTTCATTTTTTTCATAGCCTATATTATAATTCTTGACAAAATTTTTTTCCATGTCATCAAACATTTCAAGTTGAGATTCCATAAAGTTTCTATATCTGGTTCTAAACTTATTGAACTCCTGTTTTACTCTTTCAAATTCGTCATTTACCTGTATAACATCCCCATGAGCCTTGTCAATTACGCTTTTAGAAGTTTCATTTGCCTTTTTTATTATAAGCTCACTTTCTTTTTTAGCATTTTCCTTGGCCTGTTCCGAAGCATTCTGTGCAAGAAGAAGTGTATTTTGTATAGTGTTCTCCATTTTGCTATAATGGTCAAGCCTTTCCTCTATAGACTTAATCTTGTCCTTCAAATTTGTATTTTCCCTTAATATTTCTTCATAATCCGCCGAAATTTTATCCAAGAATTCATCTACATCATCAATATTATAGCCTCTAAGTGCCTTTTTAAATTCCTTGTTGGTTATGTCCATGGACGTTATTGCCATTTAATTTTCACCTCAAATTAAATAAATTTTTTCACAGTAAGTTTTATTCTACCCTTTGCCGTGGTGCCAGCTTCCTCTATAAGTTTAAACTTTCCATGTCCTCTTATAGTTAACGTAGAACTACAATTCATTATAGCATCTTTTTTGCAGCATTCAAAATAATTGACATTTACTTTTCCACTTTTTATAATCTGACATGCATGACTTCTTGACGTCTTTGACAATGCGCCTACAATACAATCAAGTCTCATTGAAGAAACAATTACCTCCTGCAATTTAAAATTACACTTTGGAACCTCATCTTTCCATGCATCTTCGATTTTAACAGTACAAGGCGTGTTGCCCACCTTTTTAAAATTAATTTCTATGTATTTGGTTATGTCTTTTAAACATGCAACATAACAGCTACCATCGTCATTTAAAATAAGATCTCCAAACTTTTCTCTTTTAATTCCTAAAGACATAAGTGAACCTAGATAGTCTCCATGATGCAATCTGAAAAATTTTGAACTTAACCTTATCTTGATTAAATCAATCGGATATTCTTTCATATCAATATTTTTGCCGAACGCTATAATTCTTCTTTCAGCATCTTCAAATATCCCATAGCTTGCAATTTTAACGCCTATTTCGTCCTGAATACCTTGAATCCTGGTCCATATATTAGGAGTATAAAATTCGCCTGTAAATACACTCTTTCCAATCCTGTCTGAAAGAATCATCCTGTCATACAGATTTGATATACTGGCTGTTTGTGGAATATCCAGTTTTTTTATAAATTCCCTCTTGCCCATCATATTACAATATATAAAATACCACTGCTCTAAGTATATCTATTATGACAAATGCGACTATAGGCGAAAAGTCAATCATAAGGCCTGGCATAATCCTCTCCTGAAGTTTTCTTCCCGGCTTCATAAGCGGATCCGTAAAAACATGCAGAACATCTACAAGGCCCCCTCTTCTACCAGGCATTATCCACGACAATACCACATCTGCCAATATGGCAAATTCCAGGAAACGAAACAACAAACTTAATGCAATTTTTAAAGTAGTACTTATCATATAGTCCTCCAATATGTTCTATTTCCAATTGAACAATCCTTTTCCTGAAAGTTCATTTTTAAGGTCATTGCTAACTTCAACACACGAAGGCGACAGTACATAAATCCCTCTTTCTATTTCTTCAAGTGCTCCACCAAGTGAATAACTCGATCCTCCCATAAAGTCAAGAAGCCTCTGTGCCACTTTATTTTCAAGTCCCGTAGTATTTACAACCACAATTTTTCTATTTTTGAGATCATCACATATATCTACCGCTTCTTCATAAGTAGTAGGCTTCACTATTCTAATTTTTGCAGAAATAGTAGTATGTATGCTTACAACCTTATTTTGTTTTCTTGAAGTTATTACTGGTTCAACATCCTGCAAATCATTTACAGCTCTGTCTGCCTTTAAACCTTCCGATTCTTCGATTTCATCGTCCATATCATCCTCAAGTCCAAGAAATCCCATCATTTTGTTTAATATTTTACCTGCCATTTCAAATACCCTCCTGTGTTTATAATTATTCTTTCCATTAGTAAAAAAATTATTATTTTTTAAGGGAATAATCCCTCTCGCCAAATATTCCTTCTCCAATTCTAACTAAATTTGAACCTTCCTCAACAGCTATTTTATAATCATGAGTCATTCCCATAGACAATACCTCCATGGTTATATTTTTAAAACTCCTCTTTTTGAGATCATTGAAAATTGAATTCATTTTCCTGAAATAGCCCCTGCAGCTTTCTTCATCGCCCTTTGGAATTACTGACATAAGTCCTTTGACCTTAACATTCCCACATCTTTCACATGCCTCCAGAAGGCCCTCAAGATCCCTGAGAAATATACCTGTCTTACTTTCTTCCTCTCCTATGTTTATCTGTATCAAAGTATCTGCTGACAATCCTTTTGACTTGTACTGCTTTTCTATCTCACCTAAAAGCCTAACACTGTCAAGTGAATGAATCAAGTAAACACTGCCAACAATATACTTGACCTTATTCCTCTGGAGATGTCCTATAAGATGCCACCTTATGTCCTTTGGAAGCTCCTGCTGCTTTTTTATGAGCTCCTGAACCTTGTTTTCTCCAAAATCACGAATTCCAAAAGAGTAAGCTTCCTTTATATAATCCACAGGCTTAGTCTTTGAAACTGCTAATAAAGTCACATTGCGTCCTAAATCTTTAGTTATGTCATACAGATTTTCTTTTATTGGCAATCTTCTCGTCTCCTTCACATTATAAGCCGCATTCAACCCAATTAAACATAAAAGTTTATTCTAAAATCTCATATACTTTATTAATATTCTTCATTAAATTGAAAAATCCTTCATTATTTTAGCTGAATTTAATAAAAAATAAATAATTTTATATTCATTTGCCCTCTTTCATAAACTTACTGCTATAATTTCCATCATATGCCGGTATCTTTAAATCATTATACCTTTTTACATTGACATTTATTTTTCTGTTTTTCATAATAGCAATATAACTCTCAGGTGATGTAATATAATTATACATGACTTCTTTATTCCCTATTGCAGTAATTATAAAAGGTGCCGCTACTTTAACCTGATTTATTCTCAAAAATGGACCACTGCAATAAATTTCAGTTCTATCTATTATTCTATGTCCGTTCACCGATAATGTCTCTGCTCCAGCATTATTCAAATCATTAATCACCTGAATAATGTCAGTATTATGTACTATCCTCATCTGGTATTCAAATGCATCCATTGAATCATTTGTAAATCCATCTGTTATATTTATTTCTATACCCTGACCATGAACCTGAACCTTTCCAAGTATCATCTTATCCTGTTCAAGTTCCCTGCTTATGTTTGTCTTGGTCTGTATCTGATTTTTATCATCATTTTGATACTTCTTGAGCTTTTCAGCATAATTATTATACTGTCCCATATATCCAAGTATTTCATTTCTCAACTTGTTTTTGTAGTTATAAGCCTCCTGATACTGCTGTGAATTTAGGAATACAGTCTTTTTTGATTTTCCATTATTCTTTGTGATGGCTATATTCGTAGATATAAGTATACCTATTATAAATGACGCTATAAGCAAAAATATATTGGCCTCATTATTCTTCATTTACTGCACCTCATTGTTTGCGAAGCCTTGCCTTTTGAATCAAAAGCCGTCTTATCATTGCAAAATTGTCAAATATCCTTCCACCAAAAACTATTACAGCAGCTAGATATATAGGTACGCCAAGTTTATCTCCAAGATAGGCAAGAGCAGCTGCAAGAACCGCATTTCCAAAAAAGCCGGATATAAATATATCAGCCTGAAAATTTTTAGACAGACTCGCCCTTATTGCACCGAAAACCGAATCCAGACATGCAAGAATGGCCACGGACATATAAGGTGAAAATTTATCCGGAATATTGACATTCCAGATTACACCTACTATTATTCCCAATACAAGACCTACAAAACCTACCATTTATATACACTCTCCTAAAATTAATCTTTAACCGGCTTAGCATATTGAAACTTATACGTTTTATTATACTTTTTAATATGTATGTTATCTTTTTTTTCAAATTTTACATCTGCTATATTTTTAAAATCCGAAAAAACCTCCGGGAAACTCATATCCTTGTAAAGAAGTTCTTTGTCACCTATTGCCTGAATTACTATTCTGCTGGAAGGTGAAATTTTTTCATCATCATTTACAAGTATGTAATTTCCTGCAGTTCTTATGCCTGTATCAGATACAATTCTTATATCATTTATGGATATTGCCTCCGCCCCTGCAAATCTAAGTTCATTTACAATATACACAAGGTGTTTATCCGTTATTGTATCTGATATGCCCCCCGTTATATTATTTCCAAACATCTTGCTGTTTGGAGTAATATATATCACTACTCCAGGACCATCAACACTGGTTTCTCCGGTAAGTATCCTGCTGTCCTGCAGCTCGTCGAGAAGGTTTTTTGTGGATTCACTTTTGCTTGCTGCAGAATCCTCGTAAGCCTTGACCTTATTTTGAAGGTCATTGACCTTTGATTCCATTTTTTCTTTTTCTTTCTTGTACCTATCAATATCCGCCGTCAGATCACTATTGTCACTTCCTATAATATTAACGGCATTGCCTTGATTTGTTAATATTTTAAATTGATAAGCAAGCATAAAACCCAATATCATACATACAATAAATATACTTACACTTGAACCCAACTTACGCATATTATAAACCTCCTACTTGCCTACAGTGGAAAATACAGGATTACCCTTGAACCTGACATCCACATATCCCTTTTTATCTGCAAGATTTTGCTGTTTTATTATATTCAGTGATTTATTGAGTTTACCTCTCATATCATCTGTACTTCCCAATTTTATAGCCATATTATTTACATACGCCTTTATATCAATCAAGCTTGAAACGTCCACAGACTTAATTCCAAAATAAACATTGCTCTGTGATATCAAACTTCCTATAGTTTTTAAAGTATCAATTTTTCGCGTGTTTTTGTCCTTTATTTCATTTCCAATTTCACATCCCGATACATTAACTCCTTTTATTTCTACAAGATTCATATTTTTAATGGATGCTTTCTTTTCAAGAAGAACTCCGTTACTGTCTATTATATAAAACTTAGAATCATACTCAACATAGTATACTGCATTTCTTTCAACTACGTTTATGACTATAGTGGACGGCAATTTTCTTTTTATCGACACGTTTCCTATATATGGATTCTCAAGTATATTCTTTTTCGCCTCATATAAATTGATATAAAAAATGTTGTTACCTTTATATATTTTTGAGGAAGTCTTAACTTCGCTGTTTTTAATACTTTTGTTTCCGAAAACCTCAACATTTTTTATAGCAAAATAAGGAAGCTTTACAGCCAATATGCAAAGCACCGCCAAAAGAAATATAAATAAAATCATTCCATTTTTAATCCTTATTTTTTTTCTTCTGGTAATTATCAGTTCATTATCTGTATTGTTTGAATTTCTACTCATGTTCACACCAACTTGTAATAATTTACTTATATCTTACATCATATATATTAACACTTAATAAAACTAATTTCATTAAAATTAATATTAATTTTATAAACAGTTTATAAAAAATTTATAAAGGACCCGAGACGTGTATAAAATGCACATCCAGGTCCTTATTTTATAAATCAGAAAGTTGTCTGAAATAATCATACTGAATATTCTCGGCTTTGCCTCGAGATGTTTAAAAGTACCCCTACCGCCGCCATGTTAAAAAGCAGTGACGACCCTCCATAGCTTATAAAGGGAAGTGGTACCCCCGTTACAGGCATAGATCCTGTAACAACAGCTATGTTTATTATAGCCTGAACTGCAATTACCGAAGTTATTCCCGTTGCAAGAATAGTTCCATAGATGTCTTTTGCCTTCATTGCCGTAACAATGCCTCTCCATATAAGTACTATAAAAAGTGATATTATGACTACGCACCCTATAAGGCCAAGTTCTTCTCCTATTATCGAGAATATAAAGTCAGTATGTGGTTCCGGTATGTAGTAGCACTTCTGCCTCGACCTTCCAAGTCCCACTCCCCATATTCCACCAGAACCCATGGCAAGAAGTGACTGGATAAGCTGATACCCCTTATCCTTTGGATCCGCCCATGGATTCAAAAAGCTTGTAAATCTGGCCATTCTATACGGTTCAAGAATTATACCTGCAATACCGCATACAGCCACTGCAATTACAACTCCAATCATGTGTATTGTCTTTGCACCTGCAGAATAAAGCACAATAAGGGTAACTATCATAATTACTGCAGCTATACTGAGATTTTTTTCTGCAAGTACCAGTCCTGCATAAAACCCAGACACAATAAGGTACGGAAGTATTCCATACAGGAAACTTTCTATCTTTCTTCCTCCCTTTGCTTCAATACTCTTTGCCATATAAAGGACAACTATATATTTTGCTATTTCAGAAGGCTGAAGTCCAAAAGATCCAAATTTTATCCACCTCTGTGCACCTTTCGTTGCAGAAAATGCAAACACCACTAGAAGAAGACCTACTGTAACCAACATAAAAAATTTAGTATATTTCTTTATCTTGTGATAATCAAATTTTATCGCTGTAAACATTACAACAGTCCCTATTATAGCCCACAATCCCTGTCTTTTCAGGTAATAAGTACTATCCTGTATGTTCTTATCAAAGAAAGCCATATACGAGCTGGCACTGTATACCATGACAACTCCAATTGCTATAAGAAGCATTATAGTTGAAAACAGTATAAAATCTATAGATCCCAGCTTTTTGTTCAATTTGTACATAGATATATCCTCCTACCAAATTACTGCAGTTGACATGTATGTGCTCTGTACTTTCTAGAATGATAGAAATCCTATAAGGCAAAGTATAACTGTAATTATTGAAAATACAGATACAACCTTTGTCTCATGCCAGCCTGAAAGTTCAAAATGATGATGTATCGGACTCATCTTGAATACTCTCTTTCCTGTCAACTTGAAACTTGCAACCTGTATTATTACCGAAAGTGTTTCCAAAACATATATTCCACCAACTATTATAACCAATAATTCCAATTTTAGTATCATTGCAACAGCAGCAACAGCTCCTCCAAGTGCAAGTGAACCTGTATCTCCCATGAATACCTGTGCCGGAAATGCATTGAATTTTAAAAATCCGAGAAGCGCTCCGGCTATAATTCCGCAGAATACTGCAAGAGTTACATGTCCCATGGCAAAACTTACAATTGCAAAGAACGTCATCACCAAAAGTGTTATTGAAGATACCAGTCCGTCAAGTCCATCTGTAAGATTAACTGCATTAGTAGTAGCTGCAAAAAATATTACTATAAACGGTATATAGAGCACCCCAAGATCAATACTTATGTCTGCAAAAGGAACTATTATGCTTGTTCCTATCTGCGGACTTTTCATTGAATAGTATGCAAAAATACAGGAAAATATGAGAAGCAAAAGCATTTTTTGATATGCCCTAAGCCCGAGATTTCTTTTTCTATGTATTTTAAGCCCGTCATCTACAGCGCCTATCACCCCAAAAGCCACAAGTGAATAAAGCGCCACCATTGACTCGTCTCCTGGATTTTTTACTATTATAAACATTGTTATAACCGCAGCTACTATAAATATTATTCCTCCCATTGTAGGAGTTCCTGCTTTTTTTTGATGACTCTTTGGACCCTCTTCTCTCTCACTTTGTCCAAATTTCAACCTGTGCAGCAGCGGAATCGCAATCTTTCCAATTAAAATTGCTATAAAAAATGCTATTAATACGGGATAAATTAATATATACATAAACATGCTCCAAAAGAGCACCTACACCTCCTAATTATTCATACCTTTTTTCAATTCCAACACTATATTTTCAAATTTCATGGATCTTGAAGCCTTGACAAGTATTACATCATTCTTTTGAATGTATTTCTCCTTTAAAAATTTTACAAGACTTTCATAATCGCGAAATTCAACAACTTTGCCTTCATTTTTTTTCCTCTTGAAACTCTCAAAACCATCTCTATAATCTTCCTTGTGTACTCCAAGTACTGCAAGAAGATCAATATTCTTTTTTGAAGCATATTCACCTATTTTCTTATGGAGTTTCTCTGAGTCTTCTCCAAGTTCATTCATCGTACCAAGCACAGCTATTTTCCTTTTCCCAGACGATTCTTCAAGTACATCAAGGGCAGCTATCATTGAATCCGGATTTGCATTGTAGGAATCATTTATTATGCTGAACTTTTTTCCATGAATAATCTCAAGGCGCATTTTAGTTGTCTCAAGCTTTTTAAACCCATCTCTTATCTCATCATATCCAAGATTAAAAATTCTTCCTGTGCATACAGCAAAAAGTGCATTCATTACACTGTGCTTTCCTGGAACAGCCGCAGTTATCTTTTCTTCCGTTATCCTATTATTTTCTTTTACATAAAATTCAACGGATTCCTCCATAACCTTCACATTAAATGCAGATATGTTTGATTTCTCATTCATTGCAACTGTCCTGAGCTTGTATGGAAATGTATTGTTCTTAATTTTTGAAAGCATGTCATTATCAGCATTTACTACAAGTACATTCTTTTCCGAAAAAAAATCCGTTATCTCCATTTTAGCCTTAAGTATGTTTTCTCTTGATTTTAATTTTCCAATATGTGCAGTGCCTATGTTGGTAATAAGTGCAACATCCGGTCTGGCAGCCTTTGCCATGTTGTGTATTTCTCCAAGTCCGTTCATTCCCATTTCAAGAACTGCAATGTCGTAGCTATTGTCAAGCTTGAATATCATATGCGGAAGTCCTATTTCATTATTAAAATTTCCTTCTGTCTTGAACACCCTGAACTTACCACTGAGAGCAGCTGCCACCAGGTCCTTTGTTGATGTTTTTCCCACAGATCCTGTAATTCCTACAACCTTTATATCAAGGATACTCCTATAAAATTCTGCAAGGTCAAGAAGTGCCTTGCCCGTATCACGAACTTCCACAACTGTAGTATTTCTACATATGTCCGACTTCTCGAATTTAATCTTGTCGACTATACACATGCATGCACCTTTCTCGCTTGCCTGCTTCACGTAGTTATTTCCATCAAAATTTTCTCCCTTTAATGCTATGAATATGTCACCTTTTTCTATTTTTCTCGTATCAGTACTTATTTTATTGAATCCGTCATAAATTCCCTTTAATGCTACTTTTCCGTTTACTGCCCTTAAAATATCATCAAAACTCATATATTCCAAGAACTGCACTCCCCTTTCTGAAACGATGATCCTTCATCACTTTCAACTTATTCTAGTGTTATTTTATTCAACCTCTTTTTTCATCCCAAGTTTCTCAATAATCTCACTTACTATTTCTCTCTCATCGAAATGTATCTTGCCTTCTTTAAGTATTTGATAATCCTCATGTCCTTTTCCTGCTATAACTATCACATCGTCCTGTTTTGCAGTTTTAATTGCCTCTTCTATAGCCTCTCTCCTGTTTTCAATGACTTTGTAGTTATTTTTCTTGACGCCTTCCACTACCTGATTTATAATTTTCATTGGATCCTCGGTTCTTGGATTGTCCGAAGTTATAAATGCAATATCGGAAAGTTTTGTACCTATCTCACCCATTATAGGTCTTTTGGTATTATCCCTGTCTCCACCACATCCATATACTGCTATAAGTCTTCCTTTTGTAAACTCTCTTGCGGTTTTAAGTATGTTCTCAAGTCCATCCGGAGTATGTGCATAATCAACTATAACCTCAAATCCAATATTATATCCATGCGTTACTATTTCACATCGTCCAGGTACCGAAAGCATCTTCTCAAGGCCTCTTTTCACAGTATCCATTTCTATTCCCTCTCCAATGCAGGCACCTATACTACCCAGTGCATTCATGACATTGTATTTACCCGGTATATTTAAATTTATATGCTTTTTTTCACCTTTATATGTCACATCAAAACTTGCACCTCTTGAGTGCATGTCAAGATTTGAAGCTGTAAGATCAGCTTCTTGTTCAATGGAATACGCAGTCTTACTTCCACATGCGTCTTCATATATCCTCTTTCCATAGCTGTCATCCATGTTTATCACTGAATTTGATGTATTCTGGAAAAGGATTAGTTTTGCCTTGTAGTAATTTTCAAAGGTCTTATGAAAATCAAGGTGATCTCGTGTGAGATTTGTAAATATGGCCTGCGAAAACTTGATTCCATATACCCTGTCAAGGTAAAGCGAATGCGATGACGTTTCCATAATGCAGTAGTCAACACCTGCATTCACCATCTCGAAAAACAACTTCTGAAGTTCAAGAGATTCAGGAGTTGTTCTTTCCGAATAAAGTTTCTTGTGTCCTATATAATTTGCAATAGTACCCACAAGTCCAACTTTATATCCTGCCTCTTCCAAAATTGATTTCACCATGAAAGTACACGTTGTCTTCCCATTTGTACCTGTAACACCTATTATTTTCATTTTGGATGCAGGTTTTTCATAGTAGTTTGATGCTGCAAGCGCCAAAGTTTTTCTGCAATCTTTGACTTTTACAATCGTGCAACCCGGCAGTCCTTGAATTTCATCACTACATACAACAGCAAGAGCTCCGTTTTGATAAGCAGCCTCTGCATACTTGTGTCCATCTGTCTCGTAGCCCTTTATGCACACAAATATATCCCCTTTTTTAACTTTTCTTGAGTCATACTGTATGCTCTCTATATTTATATCATCTTTCCCCTGCAGCAGTTCATAATCTATTCCCTGCAATATGATATCCAATTTCAAACAAATCACTCCTCAATTTAAATGCACACTATATTCTAACCATAATCATTATACACATATGCTGTCATAAATCAAATATTTTATAAGCACTTGGCATGCACCAGCACCTGTATAAAAGTGCCAATACATGCCTTAAGTTCAGTCTCCAAGTACCTCAGTATGAATATTTATAGTTGTTCCCTTTTCAACTTCTTTTCCTGGTTGTATACTCTGCTCCTCAGCCACTCCACTTCCATCAAATTCAGCCTTGAGTCCAAGGTTTTCAAATACCTGTTTTACAGATTCTTCACTCATTCCCGTTACATCAGGGACTATAACCGTCTTTTCATAATTGTTTTGATTCGAAATTTTTAAAGTAATTTTGCTTCCTTCTTTTACGGGTTCTCCCGGTTTTGGACTCATGCCCACTACATACTGTCCACTTCCTTCTGCTTCCGTTACAAGATTCATCTCTTTCAATTTGTTCTCGGCATCAAGAACCGTGACACCTCTTACATCGGGTACAACAACACTCTTAAGCATGCTCTTCGCTATTTTTTCAGAACTTGCATCACTTTTCATTGCAAGATAGTTGAATATATCCATGAAAAGCTGTTTTGCCGCAGGTGCCGCTGTCTGTGCTGCATAATAATTTGACGGATCAGGTTCATCTATTGAAATAAGCAGCGTTATTCTAGGATCTGCTGCAGGTGCCATTCCAGCAAAGGAAGACACATATTTTCCCGACTGATACCCTCCAACACCGGCCTTTTGTGCCGTGCCTGTTTTTCCTGCTATGTGATAACCATCTATGAAGGCGTTCTTTCCTCCACCTTCTGAAACAACTCTTTCAAGATAAGTTCTAAGCTGTGCTGCTTTTGCTGTATCTATAATCTTCTTTTTGTTCTTTGAAATATCATACTTGCTGTCAACTATCTCCTTGTTGTTTTTATAGTCATAGTGACTTATCTTATCCATTAAATGCGGTGTTATAAAATACCCGCCGTTTGCAACTGTATTGAAGGCCTTCAAATATTGCATCATTGTAACAGTATTTGCCTGCCCGAAAGAAATTGTGGCAAGATCTATGTCGCTTATGTCTTTTGTCTTTTTTACAATTCCCTTGGCCTCACCTGGAAGGTCTATACCCGTTTTTTGCCCGAAGCCGAACTTTTGTATATATTGATTAAGTTTGTCTTTTCCTATCATTTTTCCAAGCTGTGCGAAGCCTACATTGCAGGAATTCTTTAATATGTCCGGGAATTTCTGAGTTCCGTGTCCTCCTGATTTCCAGCAGTGTATTGTCTTATTTCCTATAGTTATACTTCCATTACAGTTAAAGGTATCTTTATCAACATCAACAGAATCTGTCTCAAGTGCAGTGTCGGCAGTCACAACCTTGAATATCGAGCCTGGTTCAAAAGTATCACTTACAGCCCTGTTCCTCCATGTTTTTTGAAGTTCATTATACGATTTTCCTTTAACCCATGGATCATTCGGATTATAATCAGGCTTGTTAACCATTGCAAGTACTTCCCCGCTTTTAGGATCCATTACAACTATGCTAACAGCCTTCGCCTTGTTGTCCTTAATTGCCTGATCCGCTGCTTTTTCTGCAAAATGCTGTATCATACTGTCTATTGTAAGCTCAACATTTTTACCGTCTACAGGTTTCGTAAATTCTGCTATGGTATATGGAAGCTCCTTGCTCTTGCTGTCTGTCTCTGCGATTCTTCTTCCCGGTGTTCCCGAAAGTTCCTTGTTGTAGTAAAGCTCAATTCCGGTAAGTCCGACACCATCTGAATTTGTATGTCCAAGAACATGGGAGAGAAAATTATTGTTTGGATAATACCTCTTTGTGTCCGCCGAGACGAGAACTCCATTCAAATTTAAATTTCTAACTTTGTCGGCTTCAACCTTTTCTATCCTTCTTTTCAATGTGGCAGACGCCAGTGGAAGTCCTCCAGGCAGGCTCTTATTCAAGGTTTTCAAAATTTCACTTTTTTCCATTGAAAGAGAAGACGCCAGCATATCAGCAACTTTATCCTTAGAAAGCTTTTTCTCCTTCATAGTATCTCTCAGTGCATTCATATCAAGATCCACACGATATACATTTGCACTTATCGCCAGTTCATTTCCACTTCTGTCAAGTATTTTGCCTCTCTTTGCATCAATTTTGACATCACTTGTCCACTGTGCTACAGCCATGGCTTTAAGCTTTGGAGATCTATATACCATTATGTACAGCATCCTTATGGACAGCAGGAAAAAGGCTATAAAGAGAAAGCTAAATATAATTACCATCCTCTTTCTAGTTATAACCCGATCCCTGTATTCGTTTTTCGGCAATTGTAACTACCTCCATTTGAATTGCTTTATTATTTTCTGGATGATATTAGATGAATCATCCTTGTCAGAGGTTTCCTGATTTATAATCGGTTTGTTCAAATCGGCATAAACTGCACTGCTCTTTTGAGGCTGTATCATGTGAAGTTTGTGTATGGCATTGTCTTCTATATACTCCAAATTGTTATATTTTACAAGCTCAACTGTAAGATTTTCATTTTGCCTGTTTACATCATCGACCCTGTTTTGAATCGATGTCAGCTGAAGCTGCATATTATATATCATGGAATACCTTGCCACTAAAACAACTCCAACAACAAATACAATTGCAATATTCCTTATAGTACTCACTTTATGTTTTGGATTCCTTCTCTTTTTTCTTCTTTTAACCGTTTCTGGAGACTGCTGCTGTACTTCTATTGCGTTATTGCCGTTTATAATGTTCTTGTTCATCACTATCACTTTATTCACACCACCTAAACTTTAGAACTAAATTTTCTCTGCAACCCTGAGTTTGGCACTTCTGCTTCTCGGATTGTTTTCTTTTTCTTCGGCATTTGGTTCTATAGGTTTTCTGCTCAAAATTTTTACAACTGGAAGCTTTCCACATACACAAACGGGAAAATCTGGTGGACACGTACATGGTTTTTCCAATTCTTTAAACTTCGTCTTTATCTTCCTGTCTTCAAGAGAATGGAAAGTTATAACTCCTATCCTGCCGCCAGGGTTTAGCCTCTCTACTGAATCGCAGACTGCCCTGTCAAGTATTTTCAATTCACTATTAACCTCAATTCTTATAGCCTGAAAGGTCCTTTTTGCAGGATGTCCTTCTCTCTGAAACTTCATAGGAACAGCCCTTTTTATAATTTCCACAAGTTCAAAAGTAGTTTCTATAGGACTGTCATTTCTAGATTTTTCTATGGCTTTTGCTATTCTCCTTGCAAATCTGTCTTCTCCATAATTTTTTATAATTTTCTCTATATCTTCTTCCCTATATTTATTTACAATATCATAGGCGCTTAATTCTCTTTCCCTGTCCATTCTCATATCAAGAGGTGCATCTTTCATATAACTAAATCCTCTTTCAGCACTGTCTATCTGATATGATGAAACACCAAGGTCCATAAGTATGCCATCAACTTTCTCGACATCAAGTCTGTCAAGTATATCCTTTATATTATAAAAATTATCATGTACATAGGTTACATTATCATATTGAAACAATCTCTTTTTTGAAGCTTCAAGAGCATCTATGTCCTGATCAATTCCTATAAGTCTCCCACCATCTCCGAGTTTTTTCAATATTTCACTTGAATGTCCTCCTCCTCCCATGGTGCAATCTACATATATTCCGTTCTTCTTTACGTCAAGTGCCTCAATTGTTTCATTCAAAAGCACTGGTACATGCCTAAATTCCATAAAGTGTTTCCTCCAGTATAATATTTAAAATCATATTCCAATATTGCCCATCTGTTCTGCAATATTATTGAAATCTACATTGGAATTATTGTATTCAATCCAATTTTCCCTGCTCCATATTTCTATCCTATTTGATACTCCAATGCTCACTACGTCCTTCTTTATCGAGGCATATTTTAAAAGAGGCTGATTTATAAGCACCCGGCCATGTTTATCCATATTAAGTTCATTCGCGCCTGAAAAAAAGAATCTCACAAAAGCTCTGGCACTTTTGTTTGCAAGAGGAAGTCTCTCCAATTTATCTTCGAGAACTGCCCACTGATCTTTAGTGTAAATATAAAGACATTTGTCAAGACCCTTTGTTATTATAAAATCAACTCCAAGTTCCGCTCTGAACCTTGATGGTATGATTATTCTATTTTTACTGTCCAGTGAATGTTCATATTCTCCTATAAACACATCTGCACCCTTTTCTTATATTTTACTCCACTTAGAACCACTTTAAACCACTATAACTAACTATTCTATAAAAACATAAAAAATCCTGCTTTTTTTACTTGATTTTAATTTTTAGAGAACCCTTTCAAAAGGCCCTTTCTCTATAAACTCTATTTTATTGAAATACAAACCTTTGTAGAGTATAATTTAAAATGAATTTTATCATAGATATAAAGGAAAGGAATGTACATAGATGAAACTCGGAATCGTAGGCTTGCCAAATGTTGGCAAAAGTACTTTATTTAATGCAATAACAAAGGCGGGGGCTGAATCTGCCAATTATCCATTTTGTACCATAGAACCAAATGTAGGAGTCGTAAGCGTTCCCGACAGCAGACTTGACACCCTTGAAAAAATGTATAACTCGCAAAAAAAAGTATACACCGCCATAGAATTTTACGACATAGCCGGTCTCGTAAAAGGTGCCAGCAAAGGAGAAGGCCTTGGGAACAAGTTTTTATCCCATATAAGGGAAGTTGAAGCCATAATTCATGTTGTAAGATGTTTTGAAGATGAAAACATAGTCCACGTTGATGGATCCATAGATCCTGTCCGCGACATAGAGACAATAAATCTCGAACTTATATTTTCAGATATAGAAGTAATGGACAGAAAAATAGAAAAAATAGTTAAGCTTGCAAAGAGCGGCGCAGACAAACAGGCAAAAGCTGAATATGAACTTATGCTGAAAGTCAAAAAACACCTTGAAGAAGGAAAACCTGTGCGAACTCTTGAACTTACCGAAGACGAAGCTAAAGATGTGAAAGGATACTTCCTTCTCACTACAAAACCCGTTCTATATGTTGGAAACATATCAGAGGATGATCTTATCTCTGGAAATACAGAAAATAAATTTGTAAAACAGGTAGAAAATTATGCAAAAGCAGAGGGTGCCGAGGTCATAGCAATTTCCGCAAAAATCGAAGAAGAACTTTCATCTCTTGAACCTGAAGAGAAATCAGAAATGCTGGATGAATACGGTCTTAAAGAAGCAGGCCTCGACAAACTTATAAATGCAAGTTATAAACTGCTTGGGCTCATAAGTTTTCTAACTGCTGGTGAAAAAGAAGTAAGAGCATGGACAATCAAGGAAGGTACAAAAGCTCCTGAAGCTGCCGGTAAAATCCATTCAGACATACAAAAGGGATTTATCCGTGCCGAGGTGATATCTTTTGAAAAGCTCATAGAATCCGGCTCTGAATCCAGTGCAAAAGAAAAAGGCTATTTCAGACTTGAGGGCAAAGATTATGTAATGGAAGACGGAGATGTTGTAAACTTTAGATTTAATGTATAGTATTTCAGCTTAAAATGAGTATAGACGCAATAAATCTATACTCATCCTTTAAATATTAATCAGCCGTGCCTTCCTGCCCTGCCTTGTTTTGCAATATATTTTCTGCATTCTTTTCTGGCTTGATCTATAATATAACCAAAATCAATGCCCGCATCCCCCATAAGAACTTCCATTGCATCATCCACAGTCTTTACTGAATATATATGAAACCTGCCTTCTTTTATTTCATCTTCTACCTCATTTTTCAGAGCAAGACTTGTTTTATTTGATTCTGGAATTATTACCCCTCTGCCTGTGCTGTCATCTACTATTCTACATATATCAAAAAAGCCTTCTATTTTCTGATTTATCCCTCCTACCGGCTGAACCTCTCCAAATTGATTTACAGATCCTGTAACAGCTATATTTTGTTTAATTCCCATCTTTGACAAGGAAGATATTATTGCTGCAATTTCTGCAATGGATGCACTGTCACCATCAACAGTTCCATATATCTGCTCAAAACTCATGTGAAAGTCTACCGGAAGTTTTGAATATCCTCCTATTAAATTGTTTATATACCCTTTTATGGTATTTACAGCTTTCGTGTGTATCTTTCCAGACAAACTGCTTTCTCTCTGAACATCAAATATTTCTCCAGTTCCCTTTACACAGGAACATGTGATCCTTACAGGACGTCCAAAGCTAAAATATCCGGCGTCCAGAATAGACAAACCATTCACCTGTCCAACCTTCTTGCCTTCTGTATCTATGAATATCTGTTTTTGTTTGTATCCTTCCTGCATCTGTTCTTTTATGAGTTCCTCTCTGTAAATTGCATTTTCTATATCCCTTGTTTCTATATAACCCGACTTGTTGCCACATGCATTATTATTGGAAATTGTAATGACCTTTTCCAATTCATAATCATCAATATATAGCTTGTTTCTATCTTCAGCTTTTCGTGACGAAAACTTGGCTATCTCACGTATTCCTTCATCTGTGACAGGTTTAAGATTCTTCTGTTTGCAAATTCTTACTATCTTTTCGATAAACAACCTCCGTACATCGTCATCTATATTCAGGACATATCTTCTCTCAGCCTTTATTCTAAATATCTTCTTAAAATCAGGATCATAATTATAAATAAGATTGAATATATTGTAATCTCCCACAAGTATTACTTTTTCTCTAAACTTCACAGGTTCAGGCTTTAGACCATCAAGTGATAATATCTCCATGTATCCTCTCTTGTAATCAATATTCACTTTGCCGTTTATAAGTGATTTCTTTAAATAATAATATGCATTTGGATTTGCAAGAAGGTTGTTTATTCTTAAAATAAGGCAACCTCCATTTGCCCTCAACATTGAACCTGCCTTTATAAGACTTATGTCTGTTACATAATTTCCATCTTTATTCTGATACTCTATATTTCCAAGCAAATTTATAATACTCGGATCATCCTCATATATTACAGGTACCTTGTCTCTCCCTCCATTATCAACCATTACATTTACTGAATATTTGAGTATTATATCCTTGATTTTTTTCTCGTCCTCATCATAATCTATAGAATATATGTCCCTTATATTTTCTTCTATACTGCTGCATACATTATCAAGGTAGGAAAGTGCCTCTTTATTTTCAAAAAATATATCGTAATATTCTTTTTTTATATTTGCTGTATTTTTTTTATAGTAGTCATCCATTATCAATTTTATCTTTTCAACCTGCACACTTTCCATATCTTTCAATTCATCAATAACTTTATTGGAACTTGCTTTAAGCACTTTTACATTGTCAAGTATCTCCTGTTTTTTCTCCGGTGAAAGAAGTTCGTATTCCTCTTCACTAAATGCTTTTCCGTCAGATTTCACGGGAATAAATACAAATCCGTCTCTTGTAGGTTTTATTGTAAAACCTTTCTCTTTTGCATCATCCATCATTTTAGCAACAATACCGTTTTTTTTGCTGTCCATGTATTCGATTATTTCTTCTTTTTTTTCATAAGACCCATTGTAGAATTCAAATGTAATTTTGTAATATAATTCTTTTATTTTTTTTATCATATCTGCAAGTTTATTTCCAAAGCCTGCTCTTAAAAAAAGCACTCTTGGCTTTTTAACGCTGTCATATACCACATAACATATGTCCTCAAGTTGTTTTGGCGAAACATTTTCATATATATAATTTGCTATATCCTTAATTTTACTCTTTGAAAAGTCATCTACAATATAGATATTGTACCCTTCTCTTTCTATATCGAGAGCCATCTTTATTTTTTTGCGGATATCTTCATATTCTTTATTCCCGCGGCTTTCCTTGTCAGGTTCAACATTTTTTATATTAAAATCATATACTATCTCTTCTGGTTTCAATTCAAGATTCATTTTCAAGCCTCCTCTAATTAATCTGCAGTCCAATTTTCCTTTATCTTTTAATATATTAATATTCCTTCAAGGTATATTTAGGAACAAAAATGTTAAAAACTATAGAATCACACTTTCAATTCATTCACGTATTTCAAAAAAATATTTACTATGATATAATAAAATAAAATTCTTATGTAATTAATTATTAAAAGTCTTTATAAAATAAATTGATAAAGGGGTAAATGTATACATGAGCTTTAAAGAAAAAATTTCACGATATTATACAAAATCCTATTTAAAAAAATACGGCGACAGGATAACTCAACTGCAGGGAACTGTTGTATCCGTAAAAATAAAAAGGAAATCCATACTGTGGATATTCAACAAACTTAATGTTACTCTTCTTGTAAGACCAGAGAGAAGCAAAAATATATCAAAATGCACCTACATAAAAAACAGGTGGTTCAAGAAACCCGACTTTATACCTGTAAGCCAGGGTAATTTCGTACTTGTACAGGGACTTAAAGGAAAACCTGGCAAACATGGAAAAGAACAAATTCAACTTATGAATATAAGAAACATGACTACAAAAACCGATTTAATTCCCATTGAAGGAAAAATTCCAAAAGTTCAAAGAAAAGTTCAGAGATTCAAATAAAAAAAACAGGGCTGGATAAAAATCCAACTCTGTTTTTCTATTTGAAATACAAATAAAGACTGTTTATAAGTGCTATTATTCCAGAGAAAAATAGTACTATCACCCACTGAACCATGTTAAGCGGGGAAGTATGAAATATACCTCCAAGAAACGGTACATAACAAATTGCAATCACCATGCATATTGATGCCGATATTGCTCCAAGAAGATATACATTGCTGAATAAATTTATCTGGAATATTGAATGTTTTTCAGATCTGCACTCAAATACATGCACAAGCTGTGACATTATCAAAGTTACAAGTGCCATTGTCCTTGATGTCTTTATTCCAAAACCAAGGTACTGTCCAACTGCAAAAGAAAGCACTGTACATGTCCCAATGAGCGCACCTCTAACAATTATCTTCTCCGTGAGTCCCCTTGCAAATATACTCTCATTCTTCTTTCTCGGCTTTTCCCTCATTATGTCCCCTTCCGGCGGATCTACTCCAAGAGCTATTGCCGGAAGACCATCCGTTGCAAGATTAACCATGAGTATCTGTATGGGAAGAAGAGGTATTTCAAGGTTAAACGCCGAAGCAAGAAACATTGTAAGAACCTCTCCCAGATTACAGGATAAAAGGTATCTTATAAACTTTCGTATATTATCATATATAACTCTGCCCTCTTCCACCGCAGAAACTATTGTTGCAAAATTATCGTCGAGAAGTATCATAGAGGAAGATTCCTTTGTAACATCTGTTCCTGAAATTCCCATACATATCCCTATATCCGCTTCTTTTACAGCTGGAGCATCATTTACCCCGTCACCTGTCATTGCCACAATCTTGTTCTTTGACTTGAAGGCCTTGACTATCCTTAACTTATGCTTGGGGGTAACTCTTGCAAACACAACCTTGTCATCAACAATTTTTGAAAGCTGTCTTTCAGACATACGATCGAGTTCATCTCCGGTTATCGCCTGGGACTGATTACTGCATATTCCAAGCTCTTTTCCTATTGCAAAAGCAGTATTTTTGTGGTCTCCCGTTATCATTACCGGCTTTATTCCTGCCATTTTACATCTTAATACTGCATCTTTTGCCTCTTTTCTTGGTGGATCTATTATGCCTGCTATTCCTACAAATATCAGATTCTCCTCTAGTTGTCCCCCTTTTACGAGATTGCTGTCTTTATACGCTCCAGCTATACATCTCAATGCATTAAAAGACATTTCTTCAACTGCCCTTAGTATTCTGTTTCTTTCACTTGAACTCATAATTCTCTTTTTACCATGGTCAAGCACATACTTGCACCTTTTTATTATTTTTTCCGGTGCTCCTTTTACACAGCCTATATTTTTCCCATCACATCTCACTATAACAGACATCATCTTTCTATCTGAATCAAACGGTATATCATATATTCTTGAGGATTTTCCAAGAAACTTCTTAAGCTCTCCGGTATTTCTAAAATAAACTTTTATGAGTGCCGCTTCAGTAGGATCCCCAAGCAGGCTTTTTGATATATCCTTATTGTCTTCATCAAAATCACAGTCATTGCAATATGTAAATATTTTCTTCAGCATAATGTTTTCAGGAACTTTGACTTTATCAAGATTATAAAGTCTGCCGTCAAAATACATTGCCTTCACAGTCATTCTGTTTTCAGTAAGCGTACCTGTCTTATCACTGCATATTATAGAAGTACATCCAAGCGTTTCAACTGCTGGAAGTTTCCTTATAAGTGCATTTCTCTTCAACATTCTCGAAACTCCAAGTGCAAGTGCAACTGTAACTATAGCTGTAAGGCTCTCTGGAATAGCTGCAACTGCAAGGCTGACTCCAAGGAGAAACATCTCGTATTTATCCTCGCCTCTCAATATTCCTGTAATCGTAACAACTGCACAAACTGCAATGCAAAGGACTACAAGCACTCTTCCAAGATTGTTTAGCTTCTCTTTAAGCGGTGAAGTATCTTTTTCTATATTCTGAAGCATTCCGGCTATCTTTCCCATCTCAGTGTCCATTCCGACTCCTACAACCTTTGCTTTGCCCGATCCTTTAAGAATTATTGTACCCATGTATATTGAATTCTCATCATTTTTCATGCTCTTCTTTACTCCTGCAGATTCACCTGTTAGAAGAGATTCATCCGCCATTATGTCATTCTCCTCGACAATCATACAGTCCGCAGGAACCTTATCTCCGCTTTCAATTACTATAAGATCGCCTATTGTAAGATTCTCAGCACTTATAACTCTTACTTTGCCCCCTCTTATTACCTTGGATGTAGGTGATGTCATATTTTTTAATGCCTCCAGGGATCTTTCAGTTTTAAATTCCTGTATAAATCCCAAAAATGCATTCATTATTACTATTATTATTATGGTAACTGCATCCGCTTTTTCCCCCATAAATCCCGATATTACAGTAGCTGCAATCAATATCCATGTTATAAAATCATTAAATTGGGATAGAAATATTTTAAAAGGGGACACTTTTTTGTTTTTTTGAAGTGAGTTATGCCCGTATTTTTCCAGTCTCCTTGAAGCTTCAGCTTCAGTTAAACCGCTTTTGATTTCCCTTTCATTGATCAATTTGAATACCTCCATGTATTTGTTTGGTTTATGTTCATTAATAATATATATGCCAAACCAATCAGCCATTATTCTATCAATATAAAAGTCAGTTTAATTTAAAAGCAATAATTTTTGTGTCAAACTTCGACTTCCAACTGGAACTATAATACATAATAATATATAATAATATAAGTTTGACTATTTAATTTATAATCAACAAATGTTAGGAGGAAGATTTACAAATGAATGACATTGTATATATAACAGGTCACAAAAATCCAGATACAGATTCCATATGCTCCTCTATTGCATATGCAGAATTCAAAAATAAAACCGGAGTAAATGCCATTCCAATAAGACTTGGAAACATAAGCCGTGAAACTCAGTTCGTTTTAGATTACTTCAAAATAAAACCACAAAAACTTATGGAAACAGTCAAAACACAAATAGCAGATTTGAATTTTGACAGTGTAAACCCAATCTCCCCTCAGACTTCTCTTAAAACAGCCTGGGCAATGATAAGGAAAAACAGTGTAAAAACACTTCCTGTGGTTGATGACGAAGACAGGCTTATAGGTGTAGCATCACAATCCAATATAACTTCATCTTACATGGACATATGGGACAGTAATGTAATCCAAAAAAGCGGTACATCCCTAGACAACATATTGGATACACTTGCTGCAAAGTGCATATATGAATCAAAAAGCTCTTCAAATTTCAAGGGAAAAGTAATCGTTGCTGCAATGCAGCCTGAAAGCATCGACGATGTAATAGAAGACGGCGACATAGTAATATGCGGTGACAGGGTTGATGCTCAAAGTGTAATTTTAGATTCCAACGCCTCACTTATGATTCTTACTGGAAATCATGAAATATCTGACGAAATAATAGAAAAGGCAAAGAAGGTTGATTGTTCACTTATAGTTACACCTTACGACACTTTTACTGCTGCACGGCTTATACCTCAAAGCATTCCAGTTAATTATGTAATGAAAAAAGAAGGTATAATATCATTCAGAACAGACGACTTTCTGGATGACGTACGCGAGGTAATGCTCGATACAAGATACAGAAGTTATCCCGTAGTCGATAAGGAAAACAAGGTAGTCGGAAGCATGTCGAGATATCACCTTATATCTCGAAACAAAAAGAAAGTAATATTGGTGGACCACAATGAAAAATCACAATCAGTTGATGGCCTTCAGGATGCAGAAATACTCGAAATACTCGATCACCATAGAATAGCCGATATACAGACAGGATCTGCAATATATTTCAGGAATGAGCCTGTAGGCTGTACAGGTACCATAGTCGCTTCCAGATTCTTTGAAAATGGTATAAGACCTTCAAAGAAAACAGCCGGTCTCCTGTGTGGAGCCATAATTTCAGATACACTTCTGTTTAGGTCTCCTACATCAACTGAAGCTGATAAAATGATGCTCAAAAGACTGGCTGGAATCGCGGACATAGACCCTGAAAAATTTGCAAAAGAAATGTTCAAGGCTGCTTCTTCCCTTGAAGGAAAAAGTCCTGAAGAAATACTCAAGCAGGATTTCAAGATATTCAACCTTGAAGGAGTAAAAATAGGTGTTTCTCAGATTTCTACAACAGCTCCCGAAAGTTTCTCACTTGTACGGGAAAGTATTGAAAAACTTATGGATTCAATGTGCAAAAATGATGGATTCGGACTTATGATATTCATGCTTACGGATATAATAAAAAGCGGCTCAGAACTGATTTCTATAGGTAAATACAGTAACATAGTTTCAGACATATTTAATGTAAAACTTGTAAACAATAGTGCATATGTACCTGGAATACTTTCAAGAAAAAAACAGATAATTCCACCGCTTACAACTGCAATGAGCAAGTCAGGCAAAAAATAATATATAAAAAACAAATCCGAAGATACAAAATGTATCTTCGGATTTGTTTAATCTCTTATTTCACTTATGTCCACAGTCCTCATTTTCAAATCTTGAAAATCCTCGCTATTAAAATAAGTACCCTTCGTATTTTTTTTGTCGCAACTTTCAAAATTGCCTCCTCTGTTTAAAGAAACTTTTTTGTGCGGTTTTTTTAAACACGGACGCACGGCAGAGTTCATGTATTCCGGAGACCAGTACATCATATATGGATCAACGGGATATACAAAAGAAACCGGAGGACAAGGGTACGGCATTCCATAGTATCCATATGGCATATAATCATATCCCTGGTTAGGGTATCTGTACATATAAAATTCCTCCCAAAATATTAAATCATTATATTATATGTAGTTACAAACCATATGTTTACTAAAATTTTATATTCCTCTATCTCTTCATACTGTTTACAAGACCCCACATATCATCTGAAGTACTGAGAGCCTTTGAACTGAGCTGAAAAGCTCTCTGTGCCAGTATCATATCGGTCATCTCTTTTCCCACATCTACGTTTGATCGTTCAAGATATCCCTGATATATTTGTACATCGTTGTTCACATATATCTGAGCGCCATCTTTCGGAGAATATAAGCTGTCACCTATTGATATCATTGAATCTCCACCAACTGCATTATATATGTTGATTTTTCCGTACAAAACATTTTTATTTCCATTTTTTACATAAATATTGCCATCTACGTCAACCGTAAGATTATCATTTGTAAGCTTTGTACCGGCTGCTGCTCCATTCATCTGTATATCTACTTTATTGCCATCCGCATCTACAAGCGTACCATTGACATCTACATTGAAGTCTCCTGCCCTCTCATATGCAGCTTCCCCTGTCGGAAGCATCACTTTGAAAAATCCTTCTCCGCCTATTGCCAGATTGGTTTTTATACCTGTTTCTTCAAGGGTTCCTTCATGCATATCTCTAATCCATCCTGTAGTTCTTGTTCCATCTCCACTTACAAGTGCAGTATCTGAATTGTGATTTACAGGATATCCGGTTCTGTCCAAAGTTTCATACATAAGGTCACGAAAATTTACATCTTCGGATTTATACCCTGTTGTATTTACGTTTGCTATATTGTTTGATATACTGTCTAACTTGTCCTGTTGCGCATTCATTGCACTTACACTGTTCCATATGGATCTAAGCATTGCATATCATCCTTTCTCTATGTATAATCACACTTTTCCTACCTGATTTATAAGTTTGTCAAGAGTTTCATCTATAGATTGTACAGCCTTTTGATTTGTCTCAAAAGCCCTCATCGTCGTAATCATGTCAGCCATTGTACTTATTATATTGACATTGGAGCTCTCAAGTGAATTCTGCCGTACAACTGCATTCGCCTCCACAGCACCATTTCCTTTATATAGATTGTCTCCTACCTTGGTAAGATTATTATAATCGTTGAAATCTGCTGTATAAAGCTTATACTTTGGATTACCGTCTATACTTATGTCTCCCTGCGTATTACAGGTTATCTTGCCTTTTCCAACATTTATAGGACCCAATGCACCCGTCTCAAGGTTTCTTGCAAGAACAGTATCTCCTGAGTCATCTACAAGCATACCATTTATATTTACATGAAAATGTCCGTCTCTTGTATAATAAGTGTTGTTCTGGTTTCCCTCCTGCCTGGATACAGCAAAAAATCCTTTTCCATCTATTGCAAAATCAGTAGACAAGCCTGTGTCTTTTATAACTCCACCGCTAAATTCTGTATTTACACCATTGACTTCACTGCCAAGACTTATATATCCTATGGTATTTCGTACATTTTTCCCGCCTACAACTTTGTCATGGTTTTGAAGAAGCATTTCCTTGAAATCTCCCACAGAAAGATCATCTTGTTTAAATCCAACCGTGTTGGCATTTGCAATATTATTAGTTATCACATCCTGTTTGGCTTCCTGTGTTATCATACCAGATACCGCAGTATAAAAACTTCTAATCATTTTTTGCCTCCATTATAATTATTTATTACCTTCATGTCCTCAGGATACTGCATTCCAATACCTCTAGCCTTTTGCTCTATCTGACTTCTGCTCATCTGATAATTTAATTTGGCAGCAAGCATTATAGATGTGGAAAATATTATACCTATGCCTATGCCAAGAAGCATTTTTCTATCACTGAAGAAATCCAGCACTTTCACTATCTTATGTACAATTGCTTTATTAATATGAGCTCCCCCTTCCCTATTCCTGTTTTTTCTGAGATCTCATCTATTGGAACATCCTCGTCAATCATTTTCTTTATTTCATCTATCTTAACATTATTGTAATTTTCAAGTTTATTTTCAGGCTCTTCATTTTCAATTATATCATGATTTTCCTTATTTTTCTTCAAATCCTCTATTTGTTGCTGAATTTCAAAAATAGTTTCTCCAAATTCCTTTCGAATCTCCCCTATTTCCATGTCTGTATCACCAAATGACTTCTCTCTTAATTCCAAGTCATTTTTAAAACTGTGTTTTTCCTTCAATACCGCTCTTGCATTAAAAACTACAAGTGCTATTCCAAACAAAAAAAGTATTACTGCTTCCATCAAAAACTCTCCTTCAGACTGTATATTTCAATTTCTGCATTACCTGTCTAAGATGAATTATGGCTCTACTGTGAAGCTGACATACTCTTGACTCCGACACACTCAGTATATTTCCTATTTTTTTTAGTGTAAGTCCTTCATAATAGTAGAGTGTTAGGACAAGATTATCTTTCTCATTTAACATTTTAAGAGCCTTTTCCAAATATTCAAGTTGTTCTTTCTCTTCAAGTATTTTTTCAGGGCTTGGACTTTTATCGTCCTCTATAGTACCCATTATTGGAATATCATCGTCCCCCGAAAATATAAGATTTTCAAGTGAAACTATCGATATGTAATTAATATAATTTTCAACTTCCACCATATCTTTAACTGAAATATTCAGCTTTGCACATATTTCATTTACCGTAGGTTCACGGCCGAATTCTTTCTGCAAATCCTCTATTGCATTGTTATATCGGTTAAGTTTGTCTACAGCACCCTTTGATATGGGACTGTTTTTTCTAAGCTCGTCTATCATTGACCCCTTTATACGGATAGACGCATAGGTAGAAAATTTCATTCCACGGCTTTTGTCAAATTTGTTTATGGCATCCATAAGTCCAACTATCCCGTAGCTTACAAGGTCCTCATACTCTATATACTTTGTCTTTCCTATTATAACCCTTGAAGCAATGTATTTTACAAGAGGAACATATCTTTTTACAATTTCCTCCTTTATATTGGATTTATTTGATACAGCCATGGCCTAATCCTCCCTTGTTCCTTTTTTTATCTGATCTCTCATGATTTTAAAAACTATTGATATTATTTTTTCTCTGTTTGTCTCATCAAGGTCAATAAAAGATACTCCACACAAAACCCTGTCTTTTACCTGGTTTTTATCTATTCTTGCAATTTTCCCTCTTACTGTTATATTTTCAGAATCACTTGGTATTGTTATCATAAGAAGAGAACCGTAGTAAAGCTTGTCTGCGATTTTGGAGTCAATTGAAAGTTTCATTCCGCCTCCGCTTAAATCAATTGAAATTGCATTAAAAAAGTCCACTTGATTATTTAAATGTTTTACATCTTTCTCTACAGGAACAACAGCGCAAAGTACATCTATCATAAATGGTATTCTTACAAAATTTCTTCTTTGATAAAGTTTTACCTGCTCGGGTTTTTTTATATCTATTATAAGTATTCTATCTATTTTTCTTGAAACTACAATACTTTCAAAAACATATACATTCTTTTTATAAATATAAGAACATATGACCTTTTCACCCCGCTTAAGCGGAAGGTATTTTCCATTATTCACCGGAATGCTTATTCCTATTGTGTTGTCGCTTACATCCTGTATATTACTTTTATAAAAGTCATCTTCCATCTCAATTTCAATTTTATTGTTTACCAAAAATTCCACTTCATAATTCATCTACCATCTTCTCCTTATGAAAATATATTAAAAACTTTTGCAAAAAGCCCTTTTATACTACTGTGTTTTCCAACTGGAACAGTTGCAATTGCTTTATTTATTATTGAATTCATATCCTTTGCTGCACGAGATGTAGGACAGGCAATTACAAATGGTATCTGATTTTTAACTGAACGCACTACCTTTTTGTCATCTGACAGATAACCAAAGTAATCAAGCTCTATATCAAGGAACTTGTTAACAGCTGAATTGAATCTATGGAATGTATCCTCTGCTTCATCACCTGTGGCTGCCCTGTTTATAACAACTCCAGCCGAGTTTTTAACTTTGGAATGATCAACTGCCTTTACAAGACTGTATGCATCCATAAGCGAAGTTGGTTCCGGTGTCATAATTACAATCAACTTGTCACAGCATGATATAAACTGAAGTACATTTTTACCTATGCCTGCTCCGGTGTCCATTATTATATAATCGAAATTTTCAAGTTTGGAAAGATTTTTCATGAAATTTTTCCTTTGCTCACTTGAAATCTCACCAAAATCCGGTACAGCCGTTCCTCCTGGAAGAAGTCTGACACCAAATGGGCCTTTAACAATTACATCTTCTATATCTTTTTTCTTGAATATTATATCATATACACTATATTTAGGTAAAAGACCCATTAGTACATCATCATTTCCCATTCCCATATCAGCATCAAATATAAGTACGCTTTTTTTCATTTTTCGAAGACATATAGCTGCATTTACCACAAAATTACTTTTACCAACTCCCCCTTTTCCAGATGTCACTGTAATTATAATAGGTTTCCTGCTGGAATCAACCTCATTGTTTTCAACTTCCCTGCTTTCCATAACAAGTTTCCTCAGCTTGTCGGCCTGGTCTAGCATATTATATCCTCTCCTATTATCAGTTTTGCAATTTCTTCAGGTTTTAAATTTTTTATATCTTCAGGCACATTTTGACCTGTAGTCACAAAACTTATAGGTTTTTTCGCAGCATAAACAATGTTCAATATAGATCCATAAGTCGAAGTTTCATCAAGCTTGGTTATTATAACATTATTGTATTTAAGTTCTTTATAGCCATTGACAATCACATCTATGTCCCTGTTTTTCGTCGTACAGCTGACTACAAGATTAATATTCTCCGTATTTGTTTTCTCAATAAATGCTCTAAGTTCAGATATTTGCATTTTATTCTTGCTGCTTCTTCCTGTAGTATCGACAAGTATTACATCACATGATTTCATACCTTCAATGGCTCTTTCCATATCCTTTATTGTAAGAACAACCTCAAATGGTATATTCATTATATCTGCGTATGTTCTGAGTTGTTCTACTGCTCCAATTCTGTATGTATCAATAGTTACAAGGCCAACTTTTTTCTTATCAACAAGAGCTAGTTTTCCGGCAAGCTTGGCAATCGTAGTAGTTTTTCCAACTCCAGTCGGCCCCACAAGAACAACTATATCCTCAAGTGACTTTTCTTCAACTTTTATCATGTCTCTGACTACAACTTCAAGTTTTGTTTTTTCATCCACATCGTCATCCATGCAATCTACATCTCTAAGTATCCTTTTTATAATTTCAGGATTTAAATCACTGCTTTCCAGCTTCAGCTGAAGTTTGCTCTTTCCCGGAATTCCATTTGAATTTTGCACGATTTCATCGAGCATGCCTCTCATCTTTCGGACTTCCTTCACAAGACTTTCATCGTTCCTGTCATTCAAGTTGTTCATGTAAACACTGGATGTCCTTGGCCTGCCTTTATATTCTGTTTTCATCTTCTTGCTCTTAGAACTTACCGCCTGTTTTAAAGCCTCTATGCTTCCAATCATATTTTCATCACTGGCTTTTTCACGTGAATTGTCAACAGCTACAGTAACCTCTATAATCTTTTTTGAAAAAAATCCTATAAAACCATTTTTTCTAACTTTTCTTTGACTGACTATGACAGCCTCTCTTCCAAGTTCATGTTTTATTTTAGCAATAGCTTCATTCATGTTCCTGGCTCTGTATTTTCTTATAATCATTGTATTGAAATCACTCCTTCAGTCTTGATTTCCACGTCATTCGGTATTTCATTTAGAGAAAGTACTGTAACTGAAGGAAATACCATCTCTATAAGCCTCCTGAATGCTGAACGTATCTTTGGAGAAACAAGAACTATAGGCTGATTTTCATAAAACACCACAGAATCAAAGGTATTTTTCATTGAATTCAATATTTTACTTGTATTCTCAGGATCTATTGCCGGGAATGAACCCTGCATGGATTTTTGTATGTTTTTTCCAACCATATCTTCTATCCTCGGATCAAGAGTTACCACTGAAACAGTATTATTTTCATCAATAAGTGAATTGCATATACCCCTTCCAAGTGCAAATCTTACGTATTCAGTCAAAAGCTCTATATCCTTTGTATTTCGGGAATTATCCGCAAGAGATTCAAGTATTGTAACCATATCCTTTATAGAAACTCTCTCCCTCAAAAGATTCTGCAAAACCTTCTGCACTTCACCTATAGTAAGAAGATCCGGTATGAGTTCCTCCACTACAGTAGGATATTTTTCCTTTACAGAATCAAGTATAAGTTTGACTTCCTGTCTCCCTACAAGTTCATAGGAATGTTTCTTAATTGTTTCAGTCAAGTGAGTTACCATTACAGTAGTAGGATCAACTACTGTAAGTCCCTTTATTTCGGCTTCCTCTCTCTGATCCTCGTTTATCCATGTAGCAGGAAGTCCAAAGGATGGCTCTTTGGTACTTATTCCCTGAATACCACCTTCTACTCCTGTAGGATCCATGCACAAAAGCATGTTTGGCATAAGTTCACCTTTTTGAATTACAGTTCCTCTTATTTTTATGATGTATTCATTTGTCTTCAGCTGAAGATTGTCTCTGATTCTTATAGGTTGTACTATGATTCCCATTTCAATAGCACACTGCCTTCTAACAGATGTTATTCTCTGCAGAAGATCTCCACCTGCACTTTCATCTGCAAGAGGTATAAGTCCATAACCAATTTCAACCTCCATCGGTTCCACCGATATCAAATTCATCACATTTTCAGGTTCCTTGTTTTCTATCTCTGTCATCTGCTGCTGCTGTACCTCTTCATTTTCGATGTTTTTCTGAATGTCATCTTTATAAAGTAAATATGCCGCTATAAAACACATTGCAGACAAGATTATAAATGCAACATGTGGAAGTCCAGGTATTATTGCAAGAAAGAGAAGCACTCCACCTGCAACAGCTATTACCTTTGGAAAACCTGTAAGCTGCTTCATCGCAAGCGTTCCAAAGTTTTCATCACTTCCCGAGCGCGTAACGAGTATTCCTGATGCAGTTGATATTAAAAGTGCCGGAACCTGTGATACAAGTCCATCACCTATAGTCAGCTTCACATAAGTCTGAGCCGCAGTTTGTGCATCCATTCCAAGCATTAAAACTCCCATTATGATTCCTGCTATAATATTTATAACAACAATTACAAGTGAAGCTATAGCATCACCTTTTACAAACTTGGAGGCACCATCCATGGCACCATAAAAATCAGCTTCTTTCTGCAGTTTTGATCTCTTGTCTCTTGCACCTTTTTCATCAATAAGTCCTGAATTCAAATCAGCATCTATACTCATCTGTTTTCCAGGCATTGCATCAAGTGTAAACCTTGCAGATACTTCGGCAACCCTGCTGGCACCATTAGTTATTACAATAAATTGAACTATTATTATTATAAGAAATATAATTATTCCTACCATGTAGTTTCCGCCTACAACAAAGCTTCCAAAAGCTTCTATTACTTCGCCTGCATAGGCATCTCTGAGTATCAGCCTTGTAGATGAAATATTCAGAGCCACTCTGAAAAGTGTTGTTATAAGAAGCAGTGTCGGGAAAACAGAAAACTGCAGTATTTCCGTAGTAAACATGGTCAAAAGTATAATTATTATGGACAGCGTTATATTAAATGCTATAAAAATGTCAAGAAGTTTTGACGGCAGTGGTATTATAATCATAAGTACTACAAGAATTACCACCATGCCCATTATTATATCCATATTGTTTTTTATATTGAATTTTTTCTTGCTGTTTTCCAAAATATCACCTCACCTTGTAAACCATAGCCATTATTTCAGCTACTGCCTGATACATCTCAACAGGTATTTCTTCATCAAGTTCAACTTCTTTATATATAAGCCTCGCAAGCGACCTGTTCTCAAATATTGGTACTTTATTATCCTTTGCAGCCTGCTTTATTCTAAGTGCGACTGCATCAAGGCCCTTTGCCAGAAGTACAGGAGCATTCTCCCCTTTTTCATACCTAAGTGCAACCGCCACATGGGTAGGATTTGTAATTACAACAGAAGCTTTAGGAACCTCCTGCATCATACGCCTCATGGCAAATTCTCTCTGTTTCTGTTTTATCTTGCCTTTTATGGCAGGATCACCTTCATCCTGTTTAAATTCCTCTTTTATCTCCTGCTTGGACATTCTAAGATCCCTGTTGTACTGAAATCTTTGAAACATATAATCAACAATTGCAATTACAAATAAAATAAGAGTTACCCTGAAAAATATATTTACAGTAAGCTTTCCAACTGCTTTTGCAACTGCTTGTACATCAAGTTGTCCAAGCATTAATATGTATATGTAATTGTCCCGCACAAACTTATACCCTATGTATCCAACAACAACAACTATAATTATATCCTTGAAAAGTTCCATAACAGACCTCAAGGAAAACATCCTTTTTAGTCCATTTATTGGATTTAACTTTGAAAGGTCAGGCTTAAGAGGTTCCATTGTTACAAGTCCCCTTGTCTGAAGCATATTTGCAAGAACTCCCATAACAAGTATTGGAATTATTATTGGTAAAAGCACTATCCCAATTCTCCAAACCGTTATAAACATTATTTTTCTTACGCTTCCATAATCAAGAGACATAGTCAAATAATTATTTAAGAAAGCTCTCATGCTTAATCCAAGCTGTGAACCTGTGTATCCTCCAAGAACTGCAATTACAAGAGTGGATATCATAAGTGTAAGTGCAAGGCTGATTTCCTTACTCTTTGCAATCTGACCTTTTTTTCTTGCATCACTTTTCTTTCTCGGAGTAGCTTCTTCAGTCTTTCCATCTTTTTCAAACACAAGTAGAAGTGGAAGTGTACTATAAAGGCCTTTTATCGAATTCGGTATGTTTGTAAAAGACTTTTCCATAATATCTGCAAAAATTGGAAGTGCAAAACAAAAAGATGCAAGTCCTATTAATATTTTTACTGGAAGTCCGAGAATCATTATGTTAAGCTGTGGAACTGTTCGTGCAATAAGCGACATTGTTAAATCTGCAAATAAAATTATGAGTATAATTGGGATCGCTATCTGCACGGAAACATTAAAATATTCTATAAATGCCTTGAATATTACATTAAGCGAGTCTTTGGCAAGCATAAAATTCCCAAGCTTTATAGCATCAAAGCTCTGAATAAGCGATTTTATAAGCATGTGATGGCCATCAACCACTAGAAATATGACCATACAGAACCAATAGAGCATACGTTCAAGCAGTGTAGTGTTACTGTTTGAAGAAGGATCAAACATAGTCATCATAGAAAATCCAACCTGCATATCCATAAGATTTCCCGCAAATCTGACCATTGAAAAACATAAATTTGTAAGAAACCCAAGCATAAGCCCTGCAGCCGCTTCGTTTGTACATTCCATTAAAAATGGCCATATATTGTTTATATCATTTATAGACTTATAGTTTATTCCCGGCATTAATATATATGCAATTGCAAGTGCAATCCCTACCTTAACCGCACCCGGAGTCCCTTCCGGGAAAAACACTGGAACCAGTACAAAAAAGCAGAAAAGTCTTATTGATACAAGAACCAATGCGGTAAAATACAAAGTATCTATCAAGTTTCCACACTCCTATATACTGATCATTGAGTTATTTGTGCTATATAAGTAAAAATTCTCTGAGTAAAACTCACAAGTTCCTGCAGCATCCAGCTTCCTGCAATAAGCCCTACTACGGCTATGGCAATAAGTTTTGGCACGAATGTAAGTGTCTGCTCCTGTATCTGGGTTGTAGCTTGAAATATACTTATCACAAGTCCAACAACTATAGACACCAGGAGAATAGGTGCCGAAACAACAAGCCCTGTCTGTATTGCATCCTTCATTATTCCAATTACCATATTTTCACTCATTTTAATTCACCTCACGAAAAACTTGCAATCAACGACTTCACAAGAAGATACCATCCATCAACCATTACAAACAGCAGAAGCTTAAAAGGAAGTGATATCATTGTAGGCGGCAGCATAAACATTCCCATTGACATAAGCACACTTGCAACTACAAGATCTATTATCATAAACGGTATATAGAGCAGGAATCCCATTTCAAATGCAGTTTTCAATTCACTTATTATGTACGCAGGTATTACTACATTAAGAGGTGCATTGTCTTTTGTAACATTGTAGTTTAGTTTTGCCTCGTCTACAAAGAGCTTCAAGTCTTTCTGTCTTGTCTGCCTGAGCATGAACTTTCTAAGAGGCTTGGCCCCTATATCTATAGCCTGCTGCTGTGTAATCTTGTTCTGCATGTACGGCTGAAGTGCATTCTTATTTATGTCTGTATATACCGGATACATTATAAACAAAGTAAGAGCAAGTGCAAGTCCTATAAGTACCTGATTAGGAGGCGACTGTTGTGTTCCCATTGCACTTCTCAGGAATCCAAACACCACTACTATTCTTACAAAACTTGTCATAAGCATTATAAAAGAAGGAAGAAGTGTCAGCACTGTAAGCATTATAAGAAGTCTTATGTTTTGAACATATTGTGTTGGTGTAGACGTACCTGCATTATCCATAGATACATTTATATTCGGTATCTGCATAGTCTGCGATGCATCTGGTGCAGCACACACACTGCTTGACGCAATGGCAATTATAAATAATGTAATAACTGATACAACTACAAAATTTCTATTAAGTTTAATGTTCATTTTTATCTTCCTTTTTTATCTTTAAGTTTTTTATAGAAATCTTTCAGGCTTTTATACTGCGGAATACTCTTCCTTGTCTCGACTTCCGATATTTCCTCTTTCGTAAGCTCATACATTATTTTTACATCACCGGATGTCGAGGAAATTACATACGCCTTTTGCCCTATTTTCACTAGAAAAAGTGTGTTTTCCTTGGAAAGCTGGGTTCTTTCAAGAATCTTTATAAATCTTTCCCCCTGAAAGTTTTTCAACTTTTGACCTCCAAGCTTCATAGAAGCATATAATACAAACAGGATAAAAAGCAAGGCAAGTATAGTCCTGAACATCAGCCATATGAATTGTAAATCCATTTTGTTCTCCTCGAATAAGACTTATTACTGTACTATCAAATTTGTAAAATAAACATTGCTTAACTTTCCATCTTCAAGCATTGGATTTATTTTTTGAATTATTTGCATCTTTATATTATCCATATTTTTAGGCACTATTTCAGAAGCTTTTTTGCTGCTCAATATTCCAATAACAGCATCCATGACTACAGGTTTTTTATCAGTGAGTTCGTCCGTAAGTTTCTTTTCATCATACCCAAGATATACATCCGCCTTCAAGTATCTTTTTGCATCCTGATCTGAAAGATTTACAGTAATTTCATCAAGCTGAAAAGTTTTTGAAGATACAACCTGACTTAAATAGGAAGAATCCGATGAACTCTGTCCCTGACTTTGAGCCTGTGGTGCACTTGTCTGTACTGTTTGATTCTGAACATTACTATTCTTGTTTCCTTTTTTTAAAAATTTGTTGTATCCTATAAATACGCCTGCCCCAACTACTGCAAGTACCAATATAAATATAATTATAGTTTTTAATTTTGATGAACCTGCTTTTTCAGTTTTGTTTTCCATTTTGTATACCTCCATTCATCCAATTGCAATTTTAACATTGCAGTCAATCTATATAAAACATGGGAATAACCATTATACATTATATAAAGTTTCCCCCGTATATCTTTCTTTTGTATTCTATGACTTTGTCTACTATCTCGTCATTTGATTCCTGTACAAGATATTTTCTTCCATTTGTAAGTGTTATTAAACTCTCAGGTATGGATTCCAATTTTTCAATAATATCGGAATTTAGAATAAACTCCTTGTTATCAAGACCAACAAGTTTTATCATAAAAAGCCCTCCCATAAATATAATTATTGTTTATATTATAAATCCAAACCGCTGTATTATGTACAGTTTTTATAAATTATACAGGTAGAAGAAGTTATCTTCTACCTATGTAAAAAAATTATCTCTTTAAGTTTACAAGATCCTCAAGTATTTCATCATCTGTAGTTATTATCTTTCCATTTGCCTGGAAAGCCCTGGTTGATACTATCATATCGGTAAATTGCTGTGCGAGGTCTACATTTGACATTTCAAGCGAACCTGTAATAATGCTTCCATACTCATCCGTACCACCTGTTCCATATACTGGATCTCCTGAGTTTTTAGAGGAAGAATACAGATTCCCTCCATTTTTCAAAAGCCCGCCTTCATTTGAAAATGATGCAAGTGCAATTTGTCCTACAACTTCTCCATCAGGATTACTCTTGGTTTTAACAGTTATAGTTCCATCAGTACCAATTGATATTGAAGTAACCTTATTAGTTTCAGGGTCATCTGTAAGCCTTATTTCCGTGGTAGGTTTATCAGTATTTGTAGATCCTGGAGTTTCATATCCCATAACATGATGTCCATCCTGAGTAACAAGATATCCATCTGAATCTATTGTAAAAGAGCCATCTCTTGTGTAATAATCATTATCTCCATCTACACTTACTACAAAGTAGCTTCCTCCTTTACTTAACATCAAATCCAAAGTTCTATTTGTAGTCTGCTGGCTTCCTTCTGAAAAGTCTGTATTTATCCCCGCAACTTTCACTCCAAGACCGCTTTGCTTTGCATTTATACCTCCCACTCCATCTTCTACGGGTGCACTTTCATCTGAAAGTGTCTGGCTCATCATGTCCGAAAAATTCATGGCCTGACTTTTAAATCCCGTAGTTGACGAGTTTGCTATATTGTTCGCAATTACATTCAGCTTCTGCTGATTTGCTCTAAGCCCGCTTATTCCTGAATACAACGATGGTAACATATATTTTTCCTCCAATTTTGTGTTTAATTTTAATCCCGTATCTGTCATTCAACAGGATGCGGCTTCCAAAACAAGGTCCAGCCGCTATACTATAACCATACTGTCTATGTTTGTAAAAATTCCTCCATTGCTTTCATCTTTTCCAAGGGCTGTAATGACTGTCCTGTTCTTTATGGAAGCAATAAGTACAGTATTTTTGTACAAAAGTGCGGATTCACTGCATCCTTTGTTCTCTGCCCTGTTCAGTGCAGAATCTATATTTTTCATGTCTTCTTCATTTAAATTTATCTTTCTGCTTTTGAGCCTTTCTGCTGCATGGTTTGAAATTGTAAATCCTTGCGATTTTTTTATTTCAGAATCAAAAGTATCCTTGAAAGATTTTTCACTTGACACATTTTTTCTACTATTTGACTTTGTGCTGCTGTAAGCCTGTGAAAGATCCTGGGCAAAGTGCAGTTTTCCATTGACAATCCTATACCCCATGGATATCACATCCGTTTCCTATTTATTTTCTATACTTGAAACATCATTGAAATCAAATTGTTTCTCGGTACCATCCGCCAGTTTTACAATTACAATTACCGTTCCATTGCTCCTCGATACCGATTCAACAGTTCCACTGTAATACTTTCCATCTGCATCCTTTTGACTTGTCTCCACTTTTTTTCCTATAAGAGAGCTTGCGTTTAAAAGAAGTATGTTGTTCGTAGATGTATTATACGTATCACCTAAATCCTCGACATCTGAAACATCATCTATATTTATTTTCTTATATTCTCCAGATGTATTTCCATCTTTATCGGTATTCTGTCCGACAAGTACATTCAGATAAACGTCATCCCCATCTTTTAACACTCCGGTTACAAGACCTCCAATAGGATTGCCGTCACCATCTTGCTGTGTCGAAGTGATATACTTGTTTACCATGGAATTAGCTGTACCAAGCTTACTCGTCTCATTTAAATTAAGCATCTGCTGCAGCGCCGAGAACTGTGCCAGCTGACTTACATATTCGGTACCACTCTGACTGTCACTGTTTGTAGGATCCTGATTTGCAAGCTCTGCAGAAAGTATCTTTAAAAACATGTTTTCGTCAGCCAAACTGCTGCTTCTTGAAGATTTCTTTGAAGTATCGTCATCTTGAGCATACGAACTTGCAGCACTTGCAGCTATTTTACTGTCTAAAATATCATTTCCTATTACCGTTGACATTCTCAATCCTCCTCCCTTAAATTAAATTTCATCATGCCAGCATATTTACATTGCTGTCATTATAATACTCATCATCTTCCACCTTGGAATTGTCTTCAGTCATTCCCTTCACTGAAACATCTCTATTTTTCTTTTCTCTTCCCTGCTGATTCTCTTTTCCATTCTGACCTTTGAAAAAAGTTGTATCTTCCTGATAAAGATTAAGTGAAAAATCCTGAACCTTTATAGCATTTTCCGAAAATTTGCTTGAGATGTCAGGAAGATTTGCATTTAATGCATTATAGGCATCTTTATTCGAAGCTGTAAGGACAGCTCTCATCTTTCCATCTTCCATTACAAGATTTATAGTAACATCCCCAAGTCCCTTAGGTGTTATTTTTACTGTAAGATCCTTCATGTCGTTTACTTCCATATATTTGACTGTTTTTATAATATCCTGACCTAAATTATTCTTGTTTATAGTCAGTTTTTGAAGTCCTGCATTAATACCTGATGCAGTATTCTTGCCACTTAATTTATCAAATTGTGTCATAAAATTTACTGTTTTTGATATATTGCTGTCGTCAGATTTTTCTCCATCAAGTATCTTGCTCAAAATTTCACTGTCTTTGCTCGAAGAAAACTTTTCTCCACTTTCACTTGAAGTGTCCTGACTCAATCCTGCATTCTGTCCATTTTCAGCCTCAATTTTTACAGGTTCATACAAGTTCAAGTTTGAAAGCTCTCTATGTAAATTAGGCATTTCTGAGTCATCATTCCCCTTGACTATTTTTGATGCAAGTTCTGTATATATCTGAGATTTTAAATCAGAATCAACAGATGCTTCACTTCTAGGCAGCGTTGAAACTACATTTTCTGAAATTGCAGATGCTATGGTCTTTGCAATTTCTTCTTTATTGTCAAATTTTGATAAAACATTCTTGACAACTTCAAGATTTTCAGAAACAGCATTGGAAATTATGTCCTTCAATGAATTTATATCTGTCCCTTTTCCATCAAGGTCAAATGTGGAATCTTTTGAAATAGAACTACTTATTTCTTTCGAAATATTTTCAATAAGCTTTCCAAATTCAGACTTTATATTCTGGACCTTAGAAAAAATCTCACTTAAAGCTGCAAGAAGATCTGTTCCATCAATCTCTCCATCATTAATCTTTTCCTTGATGTCATCTATTTGCTTATCATCAAGACCTGCCTGTTTAAGATATTTTTCAATTTTAGAAATATCATCCGATGAAGTTTTTTCCACAGGAGCTTTTTCTGAATCGCCGGAATCATTTATTGATACATCTTTTGATATATCACTTGATTTTTTTATAAACGAACTAAATCTTTTATCAGTCGCTTCAGCTGATTTAGAAACTTTCGGACTACTGCTTGAATTTCCCTGAACATTTGAAGCAGCTAAAGAATTCAATGTTTGTGATACGTTCATCTATTTACTCACCTCCTTTCAATGGTTCATATTCTGCTTTGTTCCCTCTTAGCTCTTAAAAATCCTTGAAGAGCAAATTCATCATTTGCATTCTGTTCAAGTCTGTTCTGTTCTTTTATAAAAGATGCTTCATCTTTTTCCTTAAGGATATCCACAGTCTTCCTGTCGACCTGTTTCTTCTTTAACTCCTCACGTCTTTGGGAGACTATTTTCATCTTTAATTTAAGTTTATTTTCAGCATCATCTATACTATATGTAAGGCTATTTAGATAAACTCTGGCCATTTTCTGTTCGACCACACCTTTTATTTCTGAAATATTTTTGTACTTTTCATAACTTTTTCTCAAACCATCAAGTTTTTCTTTTACAAGCATGCTTTCTTTTCTTGCTTTTTGAAATTCCATTATGCTTTTTTGCTCCATTTCTTTTCTCATATCAAGAAGCTTTTGAAGCCTAAATTTATACTTTGACATTTAAATCCTCCATATCAATCAAACATCATTTCAAGTAAATTTACACTTTCTTCAAATGAAGAATTTTCATCCATACCCTGTCTAAGGAAATCTATTATGTTTTCATGGCATGCTATTGCCTTATCTATTTTTTTACTGCTGCCCTTGACATACGCACCTATATTTATGAGGTCTTCGGAGTTTTTGTAAGTCGAAAGCATGTCCCTTGCAAAAGACGCCTTTTCCTTGTGCTCTTTTGTAACTATTTCTGACATAAGCCTACTTATGCTTGCAAGCACATCTATTGAAGGATAGTGGTTTTTATTTGCCAAACTTCGAGAGAGAACTATGTGCCCATCAAGTATTCCCCTTACGGCATCTGCTATTGGCTCATTCAAGTCATCTCCATCAACAAGCACTGTATAAAATGCAGTAATAGAACCTGAATCTGACATTCCTGCTCTTTCCATAAGCCTTGGAAGCTTTGCAAACACTGAAGGAGTATATCCTTTGGTTGCCGGAGGTTCTCCAACTGCAAGACCGATCTCTCTCTGTGCCATGGCAAATCTTGTAACTGAATCCATCATAAGGATTACCTTTTTACCTTTGTCTCTAAAATACTCGGCAATGGCCGTAGCAGTAAAAGCTCCTTTAAGCCTTACAAGTGCCGGTTTATCTGAAGTCGCACAAACTATAACCGACTTTTTCATTCCTTCTTCTCCAATATCTTTTTCTATAAAGTCACGCACCTCCCTGCCTCTTTCGCCAATCAGTGCAATAACATTTATATCGGCCTCGGCATACCTTGCTATCATGCCAAGTGTTGTACTTTTGCCAACTCCACTCCCTGCAAATATTCCTATTCTCTGTCCCATACCACATGTCAAGAATCCATCTATAGCACGTATTCCTGTTGGAATCACCTTTGTAATTCTCTTTCGCTTTAGCGGATCTGGAGGTTCCGCATCAAGATTATACGGCACCCCCGGCGGAAGAACCGAGCCATCTATAGGCTCTCCAAGTGCATCAAGTACTTTTCCAAGAAGCGCATCACTGCACTTTACATTAAGTGGTCTTCTCTCCGGGACAACCCTGCATCCCGACGATATTCCTACAAGTTCACCAAGCGGCATTAAAATTACATTGTCATCATTGAAACCTACAACTTCGCACATTATCCTATCGTTCATTTCATTGTATATGGAGCACACTTCGCCTACAAATGCAGTTATACCCTGAACTTCTATTGTAAGTCCGATTACTTTTTTTACCGTTCCTTCCTGATAGCAGTAACTCAATTGTAGTATTTTCCTATCAAGTCCTTCAAAGTCTATATTCATCAAAATATTCCACCCCGGATTAGATTTTAAATTTCATCCTCAAATATTTCTTTTATCTTTTCACATGCAATATCTACTCCAAAAACCATCTTGCCTCCATCATGCTCCACAATTACACTGCCTTCTCCTACAGAATCATCCTGAACAATAAATATATCCCCTTTGAAGGGAGCTTTTTGCTTCCACTCGTCCACTTTTTTTCTGAACTCCATACAGTACTTTTCCCTCGCTTTAATCACAAAGGATTTTGTGGTTTTCATCTGTCTTAAAAAATCCAAAACTACATCATTAAGGTTGCTGCTATCTTTAAGCTCATGTTTTAAAACACTTTCAACAGAGTCGATTATAATTCTTTTTATATTATTTTCGTTGTCTTTCAAATACTTTTCTTTTTCTGCTATTGCACTTTTTAGAACATCATCTGCATTTTTTTTTATAGCTTCGCCTTCACGTTTTGCAATGTCAATATTTTTCTGGTACCCATCTTCATATGCTTTTTTATATCCTGCATCCATTCCATCTTTATTCCCTTTTTGATATGCTTTTTCATATGCTTCTTTATTTATAAGGGAAGCCTGCTTGTATGCTTCTGAAATTATGCTGTCCTTTTTTGCACGCGCACTCTCAATAATCGACTGACCAATATTTTCATAACTGTCTATGATAGCATTGCTCTCCTGTACCCCATTTGTATCTATTTTTTCCTGTCTAACTTCAAATTCCGTACATATACTTTCTTGGCCCTGTTTATTTATGCTGTCACCTTTGAATATCCTGTTATACGATGATTGCATCTTCTCCTCCTCTTGACAGAACTATTTCTCCTGCCTCGTCAAGTCTTCTTATTATGTTTACAATCTTCTGCTGAGATTTTTCAACATCCATAAGCCTTACAGGTCCAAGGAATTCTATATCTTCTTTCAAGCTAGATGAAGCTCTCTTTGACTGGTTCCTGAATATACATTCCGCAACTTCCTCAGAGCATCCTTTAAGTGCAAGTGCAAGTTCCTTGGTATCCACTTCACGAAGAACTCTCTGAATCGATACATCATCAAGAGTAGTAACATCTTCAAATACAAACATTGAGCCTTTGATCTTCTCTGCAAGTTCCTCATCCTGCTTTTCGAGTCCCTCTGTAATATTCTTCTCAGTAGTCCTGTCAACCTGATTCAATATGTCAACTATAGTCTGGACTCCTCCTATTACCTTCATATCGGATTTTACTATTGATGAAAGTTTATCATCAAGAACTTTCTCTATTTCTTTTATTACAAGATGAGAAGTATTCCTCATAGTAGCTATCCTAAACGCAACTTCAGCCTGAATATTTTCAGGAAGCGCCGACAATATTTGACCAGCCTTGTCAGCTTGAAGATAGCACAATATAAGTGCTATAGTCTGAGGCTGCTCATCTGATATTATATTAAGAAGCTGATGTGCATCAGCTTTTCTAGCTATTGCAAAAGGTCTAAACTGCTGTGTTGCTTCCGTAACTTTGTCCAATATCTCCATTGCCCTCTGGCTTCCAAGTGCCTTTGCAAGAAGATTTTTGGCGTAGTCTATTCCTCCCTCTATCAAATAATCCTTTGCCTTGTTCATCTCTATGAACTCGCCCAGTATTTCCTTTTTCTGATCTGACTTTACGGAGCTTATATTTGCTATTTCATACGTTATTTTTTGTATTTCAGATTCTGGAAGCTTTTTTATTATTCCAGCAGATGCTTCTGGCCCGAGTGTTATAAAGAGTATTGCGGCTTTTTGCACTCCAGTCAAAGCTTGTTTGTCTCTAGCCACTTACATCACCTCTCATCCTCTGCCAGCCATGACTTGATTATATCTGCAACCTGATCAGGTTTTTCTTTTGCATACTTCTTTATTTCATTTTCAACATGCGTGTCTTGACTTTCCTGTTCAAATTGTACAGGTTCAAATTTAGGTTTTTGCTGCTGACCCGTTACATCATTCTCTTCATTCTGGTCTGCTTCTTTTATAAATTCTTCACCCTCGAACATATCCTCATCATCCTCAGCATGTCTTCTTCGCCATATTATAAATGCAATTACAGCTGCTATTAAAATTGCTGCTCCTATTGCCCCGGCAATAATATACTTTTGAGTCTGAGCCTTTTTCTCCTGCTGCTGCATTTCATTCAAGTCTTTTTTTGCATTGTCCTGAGCAGTTGTATCAAATGGCAAAGATTCAACACTTATAGTGTCACCTCTTGCCGTATCAAATCCTATAGCTGAAACTGCAAGATTTCTTATAGACGTTCTCGTGGCATTATCAACATCCCCGTCAAGTGCAACTGACGCTGTCAGCCTTTTTACACTTCCCGGCGCCTTTACCGTCTTCTGTTCTACTGTAGGTACATCATAATTTCTAGTAACATCACTTGACGTAGAATTTCCACTATTTGTAGTACTTTCAGAAGTATTGCTCATATTATTATCTACAGGGCTTGTACTTCCTGAATCTTCCGTACCTCCTGAGTTTGAACTGTTTACAACATGTTCACTAACTACAACATTTTTAGAATCGTAAGTTTTACTGTCCTGTTGAACTGCATCAAAATCAAGATCCGCATTTACTGTAACTTTAACTTTGTCTTTACCATATACAGGTTCAAGTAATGCAAGAAGCTTTTTCTCCATCTGATTTTCATATTTTGTTTCAAGCTGCTGCTGTTTTTCAGCAGATACACTGGAACCTCCATCAGAAGTAGCATCTGTCCCATCACTGTTGTATAAATTTCTAGAAAGAAGATTGAGTTTGTTGTCTACCACTTCAATATTCTTTTTTGGAAGATTTTTGACACTTCCCGATACAAGTGAAACAAGAGCCCTTACCTGATCGTCTGAAAGACTCTGTCCTGATTTCAATTTTACAGTTACAGATGCCGTTCCAGGATTTGAGTCCTTTACAAATTCAGTATCATCCGGTAATACAAGATGTACTCTTGCATCGGATATCTGAGGAAGTGATTTTATAGTTCTTTCAAGTTCCCCCTGAAGAGATCTTTGATAGTTTACTTTAAATTGTTCATCTGTCTGGCCGAACTTATCATCATCCAAAAGTTCAAATCCTTTGCTTCCATTTGTAAGCTGAACTTCTGAAAGAACCTGCATTCTTACCTTGTCTACCTGATCTTTCGGAACAAGTATTGAATTTCCCTGGACTTTTACATCAACCTTGTCACTCTCAAGTTGTTTATACACATTTGCCGCATCTGTACTGTTCATATTTGAAAACAATACAGCATACTTCGTCTTTCCGACAGAAACTCCGCCAAATATTAGAGCTGCGATAACTCCTGCCGCCAATATGCCAAAAGCTATCTTTCTATTTCTCCCAAGTCCATTCCACTTGCCAAACAAATTTTTAAAAAACTGCGATAGCTTACCCATTTAATCTAGCTCTCCTTCTACATCTGAGTTCTATTCAATTCTTGGTATGCATCAACTAGCTTGTTTCTCACTTGTACCGCAAGTGCCAGTGACAGCTTGGCATCCTCTGCATCCAGCATTACGGTGTGAACATCCGTATTTCCGCCTTCTACAAAATCCTGTTCTGCATTATTTGCCTTTACCTGATAATCATTTACCTCGTCTAGCTTATCCTTTAAAATATTTCCAAAATCAAGTGCACTTTCACCTGAAATTGTTGAATTGTTATTACTATCATTTTCCGAATTTATTCCTGATGATTCATTTTTAATATTTTTAAATACACCGGTATCTGGTGTAAATTCATTTATTTTCATATGTATTTTCCTCCCGATTATTTTCCTATCTCAAGAGCCTTTTGAAACATGCCCTTTTCTGAATTAATTGCGCTTATATCTGCTTCATATGACCTGGTAGCAGTCATCATGTCGGCCATTTCATTCAATATGTTTACATTAGGCATAGAAACATATCCTGAAGCATCGGCATCGGGATTTGATGGATCATAAACCCGCCTAAAAGGCGAAGTATCTTCTTTTATCCCTATAGCTTTTACACCCATAGGTTGTTTTTCATATGTACCATTATCGTTCATTATGTTGTTGATATTTTCTTGAAATACCGCAACCTTTCTTCTATATGGTTGTCCATTTGCACCATGTGTAGTTTCTGAATTCGCCATATTTGACGATATCGTGTCCATTCTCAACCTTTCTGCCGAAAGACCACTTGCACTAATTCTCATCGTATTAAAAGCCTGAATCATAAAATCACCTCCTAGTTACCGGTTATAACATTATTAAGCATACTAAACCTATTGTTTTCAATGGTTATGAGAGAATAATACATCAGCTCATTCGCTGCCTGGTTTACAGTTTCAACTTCCATATCCACATTGTTTCCATCATCCCTCATACTTGTAGAATTATCAACTTTTGTCTCTATATCCCCATAGCTATTTCCATCTTTCATATGTCTTTTATCACTGGTTTTCAATTCAAGATTATCGATACTATTTTTAAGATTTTCTTCAAAAGTTACATATTTTCTTTTGTAATTTTTTGTCTGTATGTTGGCCATATTGTCCGATATGGCTCTGCTTCTTGCAGAAGCAGCATCAAGTCCTTTTTTTATAAGACTGTCAACAGTCTGGCTGTCCTGTATGTTCATAATTCTTCCTCCTTTACTATATTTCTTATTTTATTAACAATTTTAGACATTTATAATATCCTTTTTAAAGACGAAATTTTAATTTAATTTTACTTTATATTAAATTACTTTTTTAATACATTTTATTTTAACATAATTAAACATTATATTCTACATAAATATGTAAAATTTTTTCTATTTTTATATATTTTATTGTACATTACATAATCTTAACACTAATTTGTATTTTTACTTATATTTTAACATTAATGTAGTTTTAGCAACATTAAATTTTACATTTAGTTTACAAAAAAATATCCACTTTTTAAAGCGGATATTTTTTCTATTATTTATTAAAAGTAGAAAGTATTTGAAGAATATCTTGTGGAAGTTTATTTGCCTGTGCTATCATGGCATTAGATGCTTGTACAATTATATCCTCTTTGGAATAATTAACTATTTCTTCTGATATATCTGTATCCACAATACTACTCTCAGCATCAGTCATTTGTTCACTTAAATCCTGGATATTATAATAAGTCGACTGAAATCTATTCTCCAACGCTCCATAATGACTCCTCATTGAAGTAATAGAATTCATCGCATTATCCACAGCATTCAATGACTCGTCTATATTTCCATTAAGAATACTGTTGCTTCCTCCAGTTTTAAGATTATACAAAGCCTTTATTCCATCATCGCTGCTACTATCCGTTATATTTATCTGCTGAACAGAAACACTTTCCCCTGCACCAGCACCTATCTGAATATCTATGCTCTTGTCACTTCCAAGAAGTTTAAATGTATTAAATTCAGTGTTCCCAGCTATATCATTTATGCCATCAAGTGCCTCATCAATTTCATTCTGTATTATTTTTTTGTCATTATCTGCAATTGATCCATCACCGGATTGTACAACTAGCTGTCTTATTCTTTGAATCATGTTCGTTACTTCATTCATTCCACCTTCCGCATTTTGAAGCATACTCACACCATCCTGTGCATTTTGAGCTGCTGACTGCATTCCTAAAAGTCGTATCCTTATATTTTCACTCTGAACAATTGCCCCGGGATTATCTTTTCCACTACTTATCTTGTAACCACTTGTTATTCTCTGCAGACTTGTGCTTTGCCTTCCAATCGCCTGATCTTGAATGAAACTCATTGTAAGTGCAGGAATATTATAATTTATTCTCATAATTGACTCCTTTCATGCTAATAAAAAACAACATACGATAAAATAAGTTTGTCTTATTATCGTATGCCGCCAAGCTTGACTTTAGTAAATTTATTCTATAGTTTTCTGGTAAGGTTCTATTTTGCTGTACATGTTAAACAATTCAAGCGCTTGCCTTTGAGTTATACGCCCATTTGTCAAATTGCGATACAATATATATAAATTTGCATTCATCTCAGGATCAGAACTTTTTGTTTCTTTCATCTTCTTAAGTATCCTGTCTTCAAGTGAAAGATCATCATAACTAAGTTCATTTTCAAGCATACTCAGCATTTCTGTAATCTGCTTTTTTAAAATTTTGCTCTTCTCATTCATCTTTATATCTTTAAGTCCAAATTTTATTTTATTTATACAACTTTTACTTATTAGTATTTTATCACTGTTGTCCAATTCATATCCCCTCACTTCATAATATAGTTAGTCCCCAATCCATGGATTCAATCCCAAAATAATTGCTATAACTTATATTATCAATAATTGCATATATGTGTCAATCATGTAAAAGCTTTAAGGACACTTTCAAATTTGAAAATGTCCTTAAAATAAAATTCACTTGTTTGAAACGCCCGTCTTCTCAGGCAAGTGTTTCTTTCTTGTACTCAAGAAACTGGATTGTATCCGCCTCAACATTGGTATAATACTTTCTTACATTGTCTTTCATGTAACTCTTTGTTGTTATCTTTCCACTTACGCCCAAAAGTCTCCCCTTTTTTAGATACTGTTGAAGCTTTTCAGCACCACCACTAAAATAGGATACCGAAATAAAATCAGCCTGTCTTTCCCCTTGCTTGTTTAAATAATTCTTATCTACAGCAAGTATAAATTTCAAAATGCTCCTCTTGCTATTTTCTATTTTAAAAAGTTCAGCATCCCTGGTCAGTCTTCCTATAAGGGTAACATTATTCAAATAAATTACCTCCCGACTATTTTTTTATTAATTATGACCAGAATGGAAATTTTTAAACACAGCTATTCATCTCTTCTGAGTATATTTACATCTTTTCCGCTCATAACCCTATTCATATTTCTAACAGAACACATCTTTCCACACATAGTACAGCTGTCACTGCACTCAGGAGTTGACTCTCTTCTATATCTCCTTGCCTTTTCAGGGTCTATTGAGAGTTTGAATGTACTTTCCCAATCAAGTTTTTGTCTTGCCTCTGCCATTTTATTGTCCCAATCCACAGCACCTTTCACCCCTTTTGCTATATCTGCCGCATGTGCCGCTATCTTTGAAGCTATTATTCCTTCTTTCATATCATCAATAGTAGGAAGTCTCAAATGTTCCGCCGGTGTAACATAACACAAAAAATCGGCTCCACATGATGCTGCAATTGCACCACCTATTGCACTTGTAATATGATCATACCCTGGTGCAATATCTGTAACAAGAGGTCCGAGAACGTAAAATGGTGCATTATGACAAAGCTTTTTCTCAAGAATCATGTTTGACTTTATCTCATTCAATGCCATATGCCCGGGTCCTTCTATAATTACCTGAACATTTCTCTTCCATGCTCTCTTCGTAAGTTCACCAAGAGTTATAAGTTCTTTTATTTGTACAGCATCCGTGGCATCTGAAATACATCCCGGCCTGCATGCATCTCCAAGGCTTATGGTTACATCATATTTTTCACATATATCAAGGATTTTATCATAATATTCATAAAATGGATTTTCCTTATGGTTAAGCTCCATCCATGCATACATCAGAGAACCGCCTCTTGAAACTATATTCATTATCCTATTGTTTCTTTTAAAAACTTCGACAGTTTCTCTATTTAATCCCGCATGTATCGTCATAAAGTCAACACCATCTTCAGCCTGTTTTTCAATCACCTTTAAAAATTCCTGCTCTGTTATATCTCTAAGCTCTTTATCATAAAACCCTACAGCATCATATATCGGAACCGTTCCAATCATTGCACTGCTCATTTTTATAAGCTTTTTTCTAAATTCTTCAGTTTTTCCAAAAGAACTCAAATCCATTATTGCCTCTGCCTTCATATCTATTGCCTTTTGAACTTTCTTCAATTCAACATTAACATCAGGACAATCTCTTGATATCCCAAGATTTACATTTATTTTTGTCTTGAGTCCTTTTCCAACCGCCTCAGCATCAAGTAACATATGATTTCTGTTTGCCGGAATTACTACTTGTCCGATTGCTATAAGTTGTCTAAGATCTTCCAAATCAATATTTTCCTTTTTAGAAACAAGCCTCATCTCTTTTGTTATTATATTCTTTCGTGCTGCATCCATTTGAGTTGAATAATTCATAATAAATTTCTCCCTTCAAATTAGCATTACTTAATACGAACCCTTCTATAGATATATAAAAAACAGCCTTCTACAAATGAAAGCTGTTCTTATACTTCTCCTAAAAAAGCACAACTACTTCCCTCCGGTAGAATTAACTACATCAGGTTCTAAGGTTTGAAACTCAAAGCTTCTCTCAGCCAAAAAGGCACACCCAGTAAACTAATTTATTAAATTTTAAAATATACAAATTTATTTTAACACAATAAAATCCAGTTTTCAAAATACAACTCCATACATTTTAAATTTTTCGCACACTTTTACTTTTAATACAGCATAAAGAAAAAGTTATAAAAGGTAATATCACCTGCATTGGAAGATGTATATACTTCATAACAAAATTATGTCCTATATTGAGCTGCTGAGGTAAATTTCTTGAAATGAGAAAAGACGCAGCAAGCAGCACACACCCCAAAATTGAAGAAATTACCTTTAAATTATAAACATGAAAAAACTGTGAAATGCCCTTCATTGCAACATACATAAATATGGAGATCTTGAAAAATCCATCAATTATAAATGTAATTGCAAACATTATATCCATTCTTATGAGAAGGTCTTCTGCATCTATAATTCTATAGGTTTCAAGAAGTGGAAAGTTGCAGTTCGTTGCAAAATCAACTCCGAGAGTGCATATAAACAAAATGTTGTTCATGGCAAGAATAATTCCCTCCAACATAATTGCCAGGGACGCAAATTTTTTTATTTTCGAATTTTCATTTGTAATAGGATAAATCATAGTAAAAACTACAGTCTCCCCATATGGAACAAGCATAAGTATCCATGAATTTTTTAAGAAATTAAGCACTCCATTTTCAAATACAGGTTTCAAATTTGAAATGTCAAATGTATCCGGAGTAAGCAGTATAAGCACCAAGCTTAATACTTTTATTATAAAAACAATTATAATATAAAATTGTGCCATACCCGCAATTGTTTCAATTCCATAATATGCTGCATACATTATTACAATTACAGAAAGTGTTCCAAACATAACCTTTGGAGTATACCTGAGTGCAGTCGTCGCTATAAGTTCCATAAACTCTCTGAATATATTTGCTGCAATATATATAAAATACAATATATATAAAATGGAAATTATATTTCCTAAAATTTTTCCATATATCTTTGGAAGATATGTTACTATAGTATCTTCCGGATATCTTCTATATACATATATGTATATCATCTGTAGAATAACCCCTACAATGGAATACACAATATATCCTATCCAAACATCCTGCTTCGCATCTGGTGCAAGGAAATACAACACCACGCTTCCATATTGAAAAATTATCATCAATGCAAAAAACTGATATATGGATATTCTTTTAGTCATAAATAAATTCTCCTTGTCAATTTATAGATTTTGACAATATTCCAGTTCTAGTTATATTTGAATCAACGTTTACATCTACGCGAAGTTTGGAGAAATTTTCATTCCAGTTTTCCTTCAAATGGTTCCATATTTTTGGACATTCTTCATACACAACATTGCCAAATCCAAATATATCAACACCAAGCGTGTTTTTTGCAACATTAAGAGCCGAAATTATCTCATCATATATTGCTTCATTCTGGTTTTCAGACAAAAAATCCACCAGATCCGGGTTGGAGTTAAAATCCATATCTTCTCCAGAATTTTTGTTTACCTCGTCTATATTTGATTTCTCAGTAACTTTTACATGAATCACAACTTCATTCTTTTCTTCTTGAGCCTCTATATAACTTCCTGCTCTTAAAATATTAGTATTTATTGTGTCGCCATCCTTCTGTATTGTAATAGTTCCACGTCTTACTTTTCCTTTTATCCAGTTCATTCCGCGGGTTTCTTTTTCACTCATATATCCAATAAGTTTACAATTTTTAAAAACTGCACTCCCCGATATAGAAAGATCATTCTCCGATCCAGTATCCCTTGGTGTTTTTTTCATTATTATACCAGCTGTATTCACACATTCCCGGCTGCATTCCCTGCCTCTTTTATTTTTTTCAAAATCAAGACTTGTAGAAACTGCAGCCACTCCTAAATTTCTTTGTATTTTAACCAGATTATCTATCTCATATCCGGATATGGAATTTTGCTTTGTACGCGTTTTGACTATATCAATTGCTTCACCTTTTGTTACAAGGATAGGCACAATAGGCCTTATGTCACTTCGTCGAAGCGAAAAATCCAAAACAGGCTGTATGCCCCGCTCTGCAAGGCGTTGACCTACAATTATGCACTTTTCATTTGAAAACTTTATTTTCTTGCTCATTTGTTTCGAAATATTTGCTACTGCCCCGCTTATAGTCTTTCCTGTTGAAACATATACGAGTACTTCTGCATCCTGATTTCTTTCAGTTGAAGCACCTTTTCTTATAACCTGAAGGCTAACTTTAAAATCTTCGTTGTTGTCAGTATCAACTCCCATGGCAACTATAAATCCAAGAGATTCAATTTCATTTTTGTCCTGACATCCCGTAATAAAAAAAACCGGGAACAAAAATAAAATAGCAAGAGAAACTGATTTAATAAATTTGCTCATAGTTTCCCTCCTCTACACTAGAAAATACCTTTTTTAGCCTTGATTCCAAGTGTTTTTTGAGTATATTTCAATCTGGTCATAGGGGCTCTTACTGCAACATCCTGCATTGAATTTATATTAAACGGACATATTGGAAACATGTATGGAACTCCAAAAGTTCTCATTGAAACAAGCCTTATAAGAATCATAAGTGTACCGCATGTAAGCCCAATAAGTCCAAAACACCCACTTAAAATAAGCAGAAAAAGCCTTGCATATATAATAGGATGATCCATTTCAAACCCCGGTATGGTAAATTTCGTCATGGCAGTAAGCGACACAACAACAACTGTCGGTGTACCAACTATTCCCGAACTTACCGCTGCATCCCCAAGTATAAGTGCCCCTATAACACTTATAGTTGTTCCAAGTGTTTTAGATACTCTAAGTCCTGCTTCCCTCATTATTTCAAATGCCAGCAACATAAACAAAGTTTCCCAGAACTCAGGCAACGGTACATTTGTTCTTGCCCCGATAAAACTCAAAAGAAGCTTACTTGGTATAAGTTCCTGATGAAAGGTAGTAAGTGAAACATACATTGCCGGAAGTTGAACCGTAATAAGAAGTGAAATATATCTTACATATCTGTTCAGCGTAGCTGATGAATATTTTATATAATAATCTTCACTTGATTGCAAAAACTCGACAAAAAGACCTGGAAGTGAAAGAGCCACCGGCGAACCGTCCACAATAACTACAACCCTTCCTTCAAGAAGCTTGGCGCATGCCACATCTGCTTTTTCAGTCTTAAATATCTTAGGATATATAGTTCTATCATCATTCTGTAAATACTCACTTATATAATTTGAATCAAGAACCGAATCTATTTTTAAACTCCGAAGTTTTTTCTCAAGCGATGAGACGGTTCTTTTATCTGCTTCTCCATCCAAATATACCATTATAACATTTGTACGCGTTTTTTCTCCTACATTGAGTTTTTCCATTTTCAAAGAACAGTTTTTTATTCGTTTTCTTATAAGATTTACATTTGTCATAAAGCTTTCTGTGAAGCCTTCTCTTGGCCCCTTGCTTATTACTTCAATTGGAGGTTCACCTATATCTCTTTTAGGTGGACTGCTTAAATTCATTTCAAATGAAACTTTCAACCCTGATATGAAAATTACCGGATTACCTGAAAGAACCGCATCTACAGATTTTTTCATTGTATCATGTACAAAATCCACGTCCACTCCAAGACTTTGTCTAAAAAACTCGGATTCATTAATTCCCTGTGGCACTTCAAAATCATCATCGTGAGCCGAAAGTCTCGATATGACTTGCTCTTCTATTATTTCCTTCGTGCATAGTCCTTCAAGATAAACTACAAATGCCTTTATATCTTCCCTTCCAAAAAGTAAAATTTCTCTTTCAATCAAATCAAAACATTTGCAAAAGTATTTTTCCATATACCTTCTTGTAACTTCTATATTTTTTGATATTCCATCCATAGAAAATCCTCCTTATAATTATTAATTTGTAAAATCGACTTAATTTATTCATACAATAATTGCATTTATATTTGATTCAATTTCAACAAACTAAAATGGATATAGATTTTATTTTTACATAAAATCTATATCCATTCCCTTATACACCAAATCTGACGAATTTTTTGACGGAATCCATGAAGCCATTGATTTAACTTGATTCTACCTCTCAGGAAGTATTTCCGTCCAGTAACCATCAGGATCTTCTATGAAATATAATCCCATTTTGGGATTTTCGAAACATATACATCCCATTTCCTCATGATGTCTGTGTGCCGACTTGTAATCATCTGTTGTAACTGCCATGTGTATTTCATTGTCACCAAGATTATACGATTTCTCTCTATCCCTCAGCCATGTAAGTTCAATTTTATAACTGCTCTCACCATCTCCCATGTACACGAGAATAAAACTTTTGTCATCAGGTATTTTTCTATCTATCTCTTTAAAACCAAGTGCCTCTTCATAAAATTTCTTTGATTTTTCAAGGTCAAACACATTTATATTGTTATGATTAAAATTAAATTTCAAAATACATCCCTCCAGAATAAATTCAGTCTGCAAGATAATACCGTTGCAGCATTAAACCATTTATATTATTATATCATTAACAATAATAACTATTAACAAAGGGGTGAAACTTTATTGAATATTTACAACATAAAGGTGCATTATCTCCATCACAGCGGATTCGCAGTTGAAACACAAAACAATATACTGATATTCGACTATTACAAGGACAGTTTTCCCGGTAAAAAAAGCTCCATAGAAAACGGCATTGTTTCACATGATTTTATAGACACTAAAAAAAATATAACCGTATTTGTATCTCATAGTCATGAAGACCATTTCAATCCTGTAATATTGGAATGGGAAGCCCTAAACGAGAATATACAATACGTATTCAGCTCGGATGTAAATATATCTCCAAAGGTGAAAAATCATCACAGTATTTCAAGGTACAGTGAAATTACCCTTGAAAACGGACTGTACACAAAGACTTTTGGATCAACCGACATAGGTGTTTCCTTTCTTGTACAAGTTGACGGCATAACATTTTTTCATGCAGGTGACTTGAATATGTGGTACTGGAAAGAAGATTCCAAAAGTGAACGTGGCACTGCTAAATACAACTTCGAACAGGAAATTCAAAAACTGAAAGGACAAAAAATCGACATATCATTTTTCCCTGTAGATCCAAGACTTGAAGAATACTATGGCCTTGGTGGAAAATTTTTTATAGAACAAATAAATCCAACTATATTTTTTCCAATGCATTTCTGGAACAAATACTCGGTTACACAAAAATTTAAAAATTCTATAGAACCCTGCGGGACAAAAATAATGACAATCGATCACATAGGTGAAACTTTCAATCTTCGAATTAGAAAATAGCAAGGCTGTAGCCTTGCTATTTTTCAAATTCCCGTTGAACCGAATCCACCTTCCCCCCTTTCACTTTCTGAAAGGTTCTGAGACTCTTTTATAAAAACTCTCTCAACAGGTTTTACAACCATCTGTGCAATCTTCATACCCTTTTCAACAAAAAATGCTTTATCTCCAAGATTTATCATGAGCACCTTTACCTCTCCCCTGTATCCTTCATCTATCGTTCCAGGTGAATTCAAAAGCGTTATTCCATTTTTCAAGGCAAGTCCACTTCTCGGCCTAACTTGAGCTTCAGTTCCCTTCGGCAGCTGAATTTTTATACCTGTAGACACAAGTTTTCTTTCCATAGGTTTTAGAATAACTTCCTGAACTGAAAATAAATCCAACCCTGCATCACCCTCATGAGCATAAAAGGGAAGAATTGCATCATCATTTATTCTTTGTACAAATAACTTCATATTTCAACATCTCCCTGCAAAAGCCTTAAATACATACCATATGATTATACTATATATTTGCAATTTACACTTTGATCGCACTGTGCTAAACTGACTTTAAAAATAGATTTGAAATGGGGGAAATACACCTTGGAACATATAATGCAATTATTCCAGAATTACGGGTACATAGTTCTTACATTATCATTGATGCTGGAGCTTATAGCACTTCCACTTCCCGGTCAGACAATAATGACCTACTGCGGATACATAATCGCACAAAGAAACATGAACTTTCCCCTGGCAATAATCATGGCATCCATCGGCGGAATTACCGGAATAACCATTTCCTATGCAATAGGACGTTTACTTGGAAAGTCCATATTAAAAAAACGAAACGGCATTTTGCAGCATCATAATAAGAATTTAGATAAAGTTTCATTCTTTTTTAAAAAATACGGCATAATCATGCTCATGGTATGTTATTTCATACCAGGTATAAGACATGTCATAGGATATTTTTCTGGAATAATAAAAATACCTTTTAAAAGGTTTGTAATCTTTTCTTATTCGGGTGCATTTATATGGACAACTTTTTTTATATCAGTTGGAAAATTTATTGGAAAAAGCTTCAAAATAGAGAATGTACTTTCAAAAAAAGACTTTGTTTTTCTTGCCGTACTTGTCGTTTTAATTTTTATACTAGTGTTCTTTTTAAAGAAAAAGCACTTTAAATCTTAAACATGATAACATGAACAAGGGGGTTATTTTATGTACAATTACCTTACAACAGATGCAATAGACCGACTCAAAGCCGAGATAGAACACAGAAAAGTTGTTACAAGATTCAAGATAAATCAGGACTTGAAAGAAGCTCGTGCCCAGGGTGATCTTAGTGAAAACTTCGAATACAAATCTGCAAAACGTGATCGTGCCCATAACGAAAGCAGAATTAGATATCTCGAGAGAATGATAAAAACTGCAAAGATTGTAAAAGACAATTCCTCAAAAAATGAAGTAGGTATAGGAAAAACTGTATACCTTAAATTCGAAAACAAAAACATTCCTGAAAAATTCGATATAGTAACTACAATAGATGCCGATCCATTAAGCAACAAAATAAGCATAGAATCACCCCTTGGCTCTGCAATATACAAACACAGGCAAGGCGATGAAGTCACGGTTTCATCCCCGGAAGGAAAATACTCTGTAAAAATCGATAAAATAATTTAAAGTTTAGATTTTGTTTAGATTTGGTTTAGATAAAGTAGAGATTTTAATATTACAATATACTCATAGGCCAAATTTAAGGGGGATGTAGAAATGAAAATAAAAAAGAAAACAGCAATGGTGCTTGGCATGACTCTTGGTATATTCATGTTCAGCGCCACGGCTACAGCAGAAGTCGCATCAAAGAGCGGTTACCAGCAGCTGAAAGATTCAATTAAATACAGTGCAAAATGCTATACCGGCACAATTTCAAATTATAGTTTCGATTCTTCATTTGTAGTAAAAGATGGTAATACTACACTGTTGTCTGAAAATATGACAAGCAAATACGACATGAAAAATCAAGTTCACGAATCCATTGAACAAAGCCAGGATAAAAAGCATAATGCTGGGGAAAAAATCACCAGCTATTTTTACAGAGATAAAAAAGGTTATATAACTCAAAAAAGTCAAAACGATTCATATTATGTATCCAATGAAAAAATGCAGACAAAATTCCTTCAAAATCCTTTTGATGATGAAAAGGCCGGAGATATCGAAAAAATTGCAGATTCAATTATAGGAAATTTAAAGGATGCCGTTGTTGTAGAAAAACATTCCGATGGTAAAATCACATTTTCAGGTTCGCTGTCAGGCACGCAAATCCCATCTGTTGTAAATGCATTGACTTCATACCAACTTAAAAATATGTCAAACCAGGCAAGTACTTCTCTTCCAAAACTGAGCAGTGAAATATACCTTAAAAACATTCGTGGAAATGCCGATGCAAACAGAGGCGGGCTTATAAACAAAGCTTTCCTTTCCTTTGACATAAGTGGAAAAACAAGTGATGGCGTCTCTCATACATTAAACGTCCAGTTTCTTGTGAAGGCATATGACATAAATTCCACTTCTATAAAAAGACCGGATCTTTCCGGAAAACAAGTTATAGAAGACAATGGTCCAATAGGCAGTACCGCATATGTAGGAAAATATTCATCAAACATATTGATTAAAAAAGATAATAAGTTTGTAAAAATAGGTGAGAGAATTATAACTATAACCAATATGGATAAATCAGGTGCAAGCGGTGAATATCATGAATATTATAAAAAAGGTTATGAATCCTATGCAGACAAATCACGAAATTTCAAATTTACAGGCAAACCTGCAGGCAATGGTGATAATTCAAGTATCAGGATAACTACTACTCCATCCAGTGAAGGTTCAGATAATTTTATTTCCATAGATCCTAATGCTGCCAGAATATTCATGAATACAAATTTAATAGACGATTCATCCAATGGAGTTCTTCCTTCCGATGGAAGTTTTGAAAGGGTATTCGATTAAACACTTTAAGAAGACAGCTCTATAACTGTCTTCTTAAAAAATTCAAATTTGGAGGAATTAAAATGGAAAAAGCAATTGAAATATCAAATCTCTACAAAATATTTAAAAACGGACGCGGAATAGAAAATATAAATCTTGAGATAAGTCGAGGAGATGTTTTTGGATTTCTTGGACCGAACGGTTCTGGCAAAACAACTACCATGAAAATAATGACAGGCCTTACAAGACCCGACAGAGGCTCTGTAAGGCTTCTTGGATCAAGCATAACAGAAGATAAAGAAAAGGCTCTCTCAAAAATAGGATGCCTTATAGAAAATGCGTCTGCATATCCATACCTCTCGGCTTTCGAAAACCTGAGACAATTTTCAAGATATTACGATAATGTCGATTCACAAAGAATAGATGAAGTCCTTAGTCTTCTGGACCTATCAAACTACAGGGATGAAAAGCCTCAAAAATTTTCACTTGGCATGAAGCAACGACTTGGAATTGCAGCAGCACTGCTTTCACGCCCTGAAATAATAATACTTGACGAACCTCTAAATGGTCTTGATATAAAAGGAATGATACTTGTAAGAAATATAATAAAAGAGCTTTCCTCAAACAACAAAACTACTTTTTTTATTTCAAGTCACTTGATCCATGATATAGAACTTACATGTACAAAAATAGGAATAATCTACAACGGAAAACTTATAAATACAGATTCTACAGAAAGTATACTTGAAAACTATGCTTCTCTTGAAAACTACTTTATAGACGAGGTGGAAAAAAATGCAGCAATTTAAAGCTTCAATCAAAAATGAAATAGAAAAAATATTAAAGAGAAAAAAACCAGCTGCCACACTGTTTATTTCTCTTTTCCTCATATTACTCGGACAGTTTTCTATAATAATTGTAAGAAAAAATTTTGGGCTTGCAACTGTATCCAGTACTCAATTTCCAATTTTTTCATTGTATATATTCAGCAATATTCTAATGCCTCTTTTCATACTCCTTATAACAATTGGAAGTTTTTGTGATGAATTTTCTCATAATACATTTAAAATAACACTCACAAGACCTGTTACAAGATTTAAACTCTACAGTGCAAAAATAATATCAATAATAACATACATAGCTTTAAGCCTTGCTTTCGTATTGATAGTATCCACAATATGCGGAGTTGCATTCAACTCAAACTATTCTTTCTCAGACAATATAGTTAAAATATTATTATCCTATATTGTTACAATTATTCCGCTTGCTGTTATATGCCTTGCATCAGTTTTATTGTCAAACATATTCAAGAACGGTGTTGTAGTATTTTTTGTATTTGTCCTTACTTTTATAGGTCTTAAAATACTTGGGATGCTTTTTCCCGGCTTTTCAGGCATACTTCTAACTTCACAGCTTGGATGGTACAACCTGTGGATTATGGACTTCATCCCCTACTTTGAAATAATAAAACAATTCCTGCTGATGATGAGTTATGCTATAATATTTTTTACAGCAGGTTATTACCTGTTTGATAAAAAAGAAATTTAAGGTGAAAAAATGAAAATCAAAAAACGTTTGATCATATCGAATTCTCTGATTATATTGATTCCAATTATAACAACAGGCATAACTATAATAGCCTTTGTATTTTTTTATTCAAGATTTGGAGCTGTAAAGTTCGGATACAATAATTTTAAAGAAGCTGTTGCTAAAAAATCAGAAATTATTACTATAATAAAAGATGTATCAAAGACAAAACTTAACACCCTGGATAACTCTACTTTCAAAATATATATTGAAAAAAAGCTTTCCTCCATAAATTCACAGGCTATAATTTTAAAAAACAACAATATAATATTTTCTTCAAAAGGACTTACACAAATTGACATAGAAAATTCGGTTCAATATTCAAACGGATATCAAAAAAATCCAGTTCAAATCGGGAATATATATTATATTCCCGAATCCTTTAGCATTGAGTTTACAGACGGAACCCAGGGCAGAATAATATTCTTAAATCAGACAACCGACACCCACAGTATCCTAAAGTATTTTTTCATTATAATATTATCGGTATTTCTGATTTCCTACATAGCTGCAAACATAATTTTATCTCATATTTTTTCGAAAAAAATACTTTTACCAATTACTCATCTTTCAAAAGCATCAGATAATATAAAAAATGGTGACCTTAATTTTGAAATATTTACAGAAGGTGATGATGAACTTAGAAAGCTATGCTGTGATTTTGAGGAAATGAGAATAAAATTGAAGGACTCTGTAAATTTGAAACTCAAATACGAAAATAATAGAAAAATGCTGATATCTAGCATATCCCATGATCTAAGAACCCCAATAACCTCGATTCAGGGATATGTTCAAGGTATTTTAGACGGTGTGGCAAACACCCCGGAAAAACTTAATCATTACTTAAATACAATATCAAACAAGTCAAAAAAAGTAGATTTCATGATAGATAATCTTCTGCTCTATTCAAAGCTGGATATGAATCAAATTCCATTTAAGTTTGAAAAAACAGATATCGTTGAATACTTTAACTATTATATAGAAGAAACAAAAATAGATCTTAAAAATCACGGCATAAGACTTGATTTTAAAAACTACATTCAAAGTCCAAGTTATGTTATGATAGACAGAGAAAGATTCATGCATGTAATATTCAATATAGTGGGAAATTCCATTAAATACATGGATAAAGAGAAAGGCCTCATATCGATACTGCTTAATGGCCTTGCAAAAAGCATAACAATCAAAATTACAGACAACGGTCCTGGAATAAGCTCAAATGATATAAAAAAAATTTTTTACAGATTCTACAGGTCGGATTATGCAAGGAACAGTGCCGGAGGCAGTGGACTTGGTCTTGCAATTGCAAAACAGATTGTAGAAGGACATGGTGGCACAATATGGGCCTCATCCCGCCAATTTATTGGTACAAGCATAATCATATCACTTCCAAGGGGGGGACTTTCATGAAAAAAATTCTTATAATCGAGGATGACTCAAGTATAGCCGAACTTCAAAAAGACTATCTTGAACTCGCAAATTTCAAAGTTACCATATGTTCAAATGGTATAGACGGCTTAAAAATGTTTTCGAAATTGGACTTTGATCTCCTTATACTAGATATAATGCTTCCTAAAATGGATGGTTTCAGTATATTGAAAAACATAGGCGACAAAAAAGATGTTCCTGTAATTTTAGTTTCTGCCAAAAAAGAAGAATTGGATAAAATAAAAGGTCTGAATCTTGGAGCAGATGACTATATTACAAAACCCTTCAGTCCAAGTGAACTTGTGGCAAGAGTAAAATCTCATCTTGCAAATTATGAAAGACTGAAAAATAAGTTTGCACAAAAAAACAGCAAGATCGTAATCCGAGGTCTTAAAATATTAAAAGACTCCATGCAGGTATTCATAAACGGAAAAGAAATCTCACTTCCCCAAAAAGAATTTGAACTTCTTTTATATTTATGTGAAAATCCAAACAGGGTTTTTAAAAGAGAAGACCTATTTGAAAGAATATGGGGACTTGATGCCCTTGGCGATAATGCAACCGTTACCGTACATATAAGAAGAATCCGTGAAAAAATAGAGGTATCTCCTAAAAATCCGCAGTATATAGAAACTGTTTGGGGAGCAGGCTATAGACTACGGGTATAAATAATTTTTCAAATTATTTTATTTACATATACATGTACATTCATAATGATGTTATAATATAATAAATGGAATTATATGACTTACTTGTCTTTTGATATAGTTTTTGGGAGGGTTACACATGCAGATTTATCATAAAACAGATAGACAGATGTACATTAGGGCCGTGGATGGATCTGAAATAGCACTTTGGGAATGGGACGTAGTAAACAATTCACTATTTCTATCTTCCAATTTTGAAGCTGTAACCAGTTATGGAATTAAAGATTTTAAAAGTCCAGCAGAGTTTATTGAACTTGCCGTTGTAACTGAGGACTCACTTTCAATAAAAAACACTTTTATTTCATTCCTGGAGAACAATCTTGATTCCCACGAAAGCAGTTTTAAAATTCAAAGCAAAAGCGGAGCTATTTTACATGTGCTTTCAAGAGTAAAGGCTACAAAAAAAACAGATGGCAAAGTAAAACTAATCTCGGGTTCTATAATAAACATATCAAACTTTAATATCCTCGAAAACAGGATTGATTATATCTCCAACTATAATTTACTTACAAATCTTCCAAATAAAGCTTTGCTTAAAAAAGATCTTAAAAGAGCTTTGGATACTTCAAAAAAAGGCGTAATTATACTTTTAAATATCGACAACTTCAAGCTTATAAACGACAACTATGATCATAATTTCGGTGATCTTCTTCTTATAGTATTTTCGCAGTCAATATCCCATTTTAAAAATTCACACACTAAATTATACCATCTTCATGGTAATGAATTTTTATTTTTATGTATCAACCAAGAAGAAAATCTTATAAAAAATCTATACTCTAAAATAAACAATTTCTTGAAACAGCCATTTAAAATAAACGGTGAAAGTATCTACATAACTATAAGCATTGGAATAAGCCGTTTTCCAATTGACAGCACCAGCGAAGAAACTTTGTTTAAATATGCAGACATTGCACTTTGTGAATCGAAGTCGAAATCAAAATCAAAAAATACAGTTACACTTTTTCAAAAATCAATGCACTATTCATATTTGAGAAAAATAATTATAGAACAGGAACTCAAAAATGCTGTTCGAAACAATGAACTCGAACTTATGTATCAACCTCAAATTGACGTTGTATCAGAAAACGTAATTGGATTCGAAGCTCTTTTAAGATGGAAAAATCATCGTCTTGGAAATGTACCTCCATCTGAATTCATACCCATCGCAGAGGATTCGGGAAGTATAATTGAAATAGGCTACTGGATATTTGATTCTGTTTTCAAATTCATAAATGACTTAAAACTCAAACATACTGACCTGAAAAAATTTTCTATAAATATATCGCCCGTTCAATTAAGCGATCCGGAATTTATAGATAAACTTTCAGATTTATACAACAGGAACAAAATTCCACCTTCAACAGTTGAAATTGAAATAACCGAAAGAAGTTTACTTGATTTATTTGTTCATAATTTGAAAACGCTCCAAAAAATACTTAATATGGGAATCCGACTTTCACTTGATGATTTTGGAACGGGGTATTCCTCTTTAAATTATCTCACCATGCTTCCCGTAAATACTATAAAGATAGATAAATCATTCATAGATAAAATATACTCAAAAAAGAACAAAGCTGTTATAAAGTGTATAATCGATCTTTCAAAAATACTTAACTACAATATAATTGCAGAAGGTGTTGAAACATCGGATCAATTAAACTCCCTCCTTGAAATGGGGTGCAATACAATTCAAGGATATTATTTCAGCAAACCCGTCATAAAAGCCGATGTAATAACATTTTTGCAGCAAAAAGAAGTAGGATTTTAAAATACAAAATCCTACTTCTAAATTCAATTAGCTATTAGAACATATTTGCAGATAATTTATCTACACGGTTTATTGAATCAATTACCATATCTGCAGTTACATCAAACGGCATACATGACATTGCCTTTGAAACTGCAGATGCCTCCGCTCCAATTCTAATCTGTTCTTTTGAAAGCTCCGCAAGCTGATTCAGAGCAATTGGTATTCCACAATCTACAGCCAAGTTTATCTCTTCCATAATTTCATCGTCCGAACGATTTTCAAGTGCAAGAAGGCAAAGGTTACCATATCCTACGATAAGTCCATGAGCAACCTTGTGCATCACTGGTATTTTAGTAAAACCATTATATATACCATGAGCTGCTGCATTTCTAAGTTCTTCTCCTCCAAAAATCGATGAAAGTCCTGCCACAAGAATAATGGAATCAACCGTAGATTCAAATCCTTCGTTTATCTGTTTGCTTTCCACCGCCTTACGTGCATCCTTTCCAAACTTTTTAATGATATCATAACAAATCTGTCCATTGCTTACAGCTGAAATTGTCCGGCTTGTCGACGACATTCCTGCAGCTGCCGCTCTTAACTCATACATCTTTGCAAGTGTATCACCAATGCCCGCTATAAGCCATTTGGATGGAGCATTTAGAATAATATCACTGTCTATAACTATGGCTGCCGGACATTTGTCATAAAACATATTTCTTACAAATTCCTTATTTTCGTTATACAAAACTGTCAAAGGTGTAGCTGCTGCACAAGTAGCTGCAATAGTTGGTACAGTTATAACCGGAAGTTCTGTTTTAATTCCTACTGCTTTTCCTGTATCCATGGACTTTCCACCACCAACTGCAACAACAATATCGGCTTTGTAGGCTTTTACTTTGTCTACCAGGCTATCTATATTTTCCATGCAGCACTCTCCACCATACCATTCAACTCCTGCAACTTCCACACCGAATTTCTTCAAGCTGGAAGTTATTCTTTCACCTGCAATATCAAGTGCAGTTTTTCCGCCTAAAACAAGCGCTCTGCTGCCGTGTCTTCTGCAAACCTCCCCTGTACTGTCAACTGCTCCCGTACCTCGAATAACTTCTGATGGAAATGCCAAAACATTCATTGTCATAAAAAATCCTCCTTTTTTGCATTTATTACAACTTCACAAAATAAATTCAATATTACCTTATGATTAAATTATCATATTTTTTGATTTTTTATTCAATGTATGTTTGCACAATGTATAACGTTTTCTGATTTATTTTTTTGTATATATGCATATGAAAAATGCACCCTATACATATTCCGACTCAAAATCTTCTATTCTTATAATGTTGTCTATCCTAATTACAGATTCCAAATCCATAATTTCCCTGACAGCAGAATCAACTGCTTCCTGTCTCGTTTTATGAGTAATAAGCACTATTGTAACATGATTCTTTGAATTACTCTGTCCCCTTTGCATTACAGACTTCATGCTGACGTTGTGTTTTCCAAGCACGGTTGTTATTTCACCAAGTACACCAGGTTTATCAAGTACTGTAACCCTCATATAAAATTTACTCTGGCTCTTTCCCATACTCAAAACTTCCCTGTGCCACAATGTATTTTTGGATATTGAGCTACAACAATCTTCTTCTACATTATTTCTCAATATGGATATTATATCTCCTACAACTGCACTGCCTGTTGGAAGACTGCCCGCACCTCTTCCATAGAACATAAGATCCCCTACTGCATTCCCCTTTACAAATATTGCATTGAAGGAATCATATACATTCGCAAGAGGATGCTCCTTTGGTATCATAGTTGGATGTACCCTTAATTCAAGCTTTTTCCCCCTGTCCTTTGCAATGGCAAGAAGTTTTATTACCATATCAAACTTCTTTGCATACTTTATGTCTATAGGTTCTATTTTAGTTATTCCTTCCCGATATACACTTGAAACATCAATTTTTGTTCCAAAAGCAAGAGATGAGAGGATTGCAAGTTTGTACTGTGCATCAAACCCTTCTACATCGGAAGTTGGATCAGCCTCGGCATATCCCCTCTGCTGCGCCTCTTTGAGTGCCACATCAAAATCCAGTCTGTCAAGCTGCATTTTTGTAAAAATATAGTTCGTAGTCCCATTCACTATGCCATAAAGTTCTTTTATCTTGTTCGCAGTGAGACTTTCCTCAATTCCGTTTATTATAGGAATTCCTCCTGCAACACTTGCCTCGTAATTAAACATTATTCCCATCTTGTCTGCTTTTTCAAATAGCTCGTCACCATTTGTAGCAAGAAGCATTTTATTTGCAGTGACTATATGCTTTTTTCTGTCCATGCATTTTAGTATATAATCCTTGGCAGGATTTATTCCGCCCATGACTTCAACAACAATTCTAATCGAGTTATCGGAAAGTATATCATTTATATCATCAGTTATAACTTCGTCAGGTATGTCAAGTTCTCTTTCCTTCGTTTTGTCTCTTACAAGGATCTTGGCTATTTCCACTTCATATCCTGATCTTTTCATTATTTCCCTTTTATTTGAATAAAGTATTATCCAAACTCCAGTACCGACATTTCCTAGTCCCATAAGTGCTATTCTAATTTTTTTCATATTTTTACTGCTGTCAAAACCCTATAAAAATGAAATACTTGTTTCAACAGGCATTTCCTCCTCACTCAATCCATATTTTATACAAGTAATTATATCAGTAAAATCAGATTATTTCCATAAAATCACGCTGAAACATTAAACTTGTCACAAGGCATCAGGGTACTTCACCTTGAATCCCTCTTCCCTCCATTTCTCCTTTGAACGCTCTATCTTTTTTGCAGATAAACCCTCCTTTTTTATCGCCGCACTCTGATAAAAGAATTTTTGACTATCAAATGGATGCTTCCCACGTTTATCTATATTTGAATATGTACCATCACTTCTCAGCTCCCGTGCCTTTAAATTATCTTTCAAATACACGCCAAGTATAGCTTTTACAGTCTTTTTTATAGAATCATCTTCAACTGGAAACAGAAGTTCAACCCTCCTATCAAGATTTCTTGTCATCCAGTCGGCACTTGAAAGATACACTATTTCGTGACCATTTTCGTAGAAATAAAAAATCCTGCTGTGCTCTAAAAATCTTCCTACAATGCTTGTAACCCTTATGTTGTCACTGACTCCATTTATTCCAGGCCTCAGGCAGCATATTCCCCTGACTATAAGCGACACCTCAACTCCTCTTGACGATGCCTTATACAAACTCTCTATGATTTCCTTATCTACAAGCGAGTTCATTTTGGCTATTATCCTTGCAGGCTTTCCGCAAGCCGCATTTTGAGTTTCCCTGTCTATAAGATACAAAAACCTCTCCCTCAAATCAAGGGGTGCTATGCAAAGCTTTTTCAAATTTCTCGGAATGGATCTTCCACTAAGCATATTGAATATTACGGAAGCATCTTCACCATAATAAGGATTCGCAGACATTATACCCATGTCGGTATACATTTTTGCAGTCACATCATTGTAGTTTCCTGTACCCATGTGCACATATCTTTTTATTTTTCCTTCTTCCTCTCTTACAACAAGAAGAAGCTTGCAGTGGGTTTTTAGTCCAACAAGTCCGTATATAACATGACAGCCAGATTTTTCAAGTTGTTTTGCCCATTCTATATTGTTTTCCTCGTCAAACCTCGCCTTTAATTCTACAAGAACTGTGACCTGCTTCTTGTTTTCTGCTGCAGCTATAAGCGCCCTTATAACAGGAGAATTTCCGCTTACCCTGTATAATGTCTGCTTTATTGCAAGAACCGAAGGATCTTTAGACGCCTGGCGTACAAGTTCTATTACAGGATCAAATGATTCATAGGGATGATGCAAAAATATATCTCTTTCCGATATTATATCAAATATATTTTTCTTTATGTTTTTAAGTGGATTGTATGGTACTATTGGATTATAACAGAGTGAATTGTATTTTTTATTTTTTATAAGCTCTTTAAGAAAAGTTAAATCAAGCGGCGTAGTTATCCTATACTCCTGGTTTCTACTAACCTCAAGCTCCCTCTCAAGAACAGCAAGTATTTCCCGGTCAATACCCTTTTCAACTTCCAGCCTTACAGAAGCTCCCCATTTACGCTGTTTTATTGATTCTTCTATGGTTTCAAGAAGATCCTCCGCACCTTCTTCATTCAAAGTAAGGTCTGCATTTCGTGTAAGTCTGTAACAGGAAGAAGACAATATTTTGGATGTTCCAAAAAGTGAAGAAAGATTATATTTTATTACATCCTCCAGCATTACAATATCAAGCCCTTCTTTTGACGGAATTTCCATTATTCTTCCAAGCACTGCCGGGACTTCAACTGTTGCAAATATTTTCTCCCCATTTTTATCTATGACAAGCCCTATATTGAGGCTCTTGTTTAAAATTAAAGGGAAGGATGTACTTCTATCTATCAGTACAGGGGTAAGAACCGGAAATATGTTATTTTTATAATACTTTTTAACATACTCAAGCTGGCTGTCATCCAAATCATTCATGGTCAAAAAATTTATATTCTCTTTCTCCATGGCAATTTTTAAAGAACGGTTAAAATAACTGCACTGCTTTTCTACAAGATTTCCGACTTTTTTATATATTTCACAGAGCTGCTCCTTCGGAGTAAGTCCTGCAGGATCAAGCTTGTTGAAATTGGCTTTTAGCTGGTCTATAAGTGATCCGACCCTCACCATAAAAAATTCGTCCAGATTGGAGCTTGTAATTGAGACAAACCTCAGTCTTTCAAACAGCGGATGATTTGCATTTCTTGATTCTTCGAGAACTCTCAAGTTGAATTCTATCCAGCTTAATTCCCTGTTTATAAAATTTTTACAGTCATCAAATTTATCCATCTCATATCCTCTCCAATATTAAAATAATATACTTTATATTACAGGTTTTATGCCAAGAACCTCTTCAAAGAAAAGCGAATTCTTTTTAAATTCCCACTCTTCAAGGGTCAAATCTTCGCCTGAAATTATATTAAAATATAATTTATTTCCACTGGAAGCAAGTTTTATATCCTGTATTTTTTGAAGATGTGATGCATCAAGAGCCTCAGATAACTTAAGTATTGCAGACAATACAGAAACTATCATCCTGTCCCTGCTATCCAGTATAAAATAGCCGTAGTCATTTTCCGATGGAACCATGGAAGAATGATATTTTGCCGTATTTGCAATTATACTGAGTTCCCTTCGGGAAAATCCCAAAATATCCTGGGAAATTATTATATTGTATGACTGATTCTCATGACCTGATATATCTATAAAATTTCCTACATCATGGAGCCTGCTTGATACTTGAAGATAGAGCTTCTCTCTTTCACCAAGCTTGTGAAATCTTCTGGTCTGTGTAAAAATCGACGTGGATATCTTTTCCACGTAATCGGCATGCGCCTCATTTACCCTGTATTTATGAGATATAAACTGTGCCGAACTCAATATATCGTTTATAAGAGATTCCTGCCTCTTAAATCCAAATATATGGTCCGCAATATCATATACAATTCCAAGTCCAAGATCAACATCCGGCATATAGATACTTCCCGCACCTGTCATATTGAAAAAGCTGTGAAATATTATTACAGTTGGAAGAAGAAGATGGGATTTTCTCTTGGGTATTCCATATTCAAAAAAAAACTGATCTGTACTCATTTTCTTGACCTTTTTGTAAAGTTTCTTGAAAATTCCCCTGTCCATCCTATTATCTCCAGAATACTTTTCACCATAAATTTCTCCGGCAAGCTTCTGCATTGTATGAAGTTCCCCGCCAAGTGCTATAAAATTCTTTATCTTAAATTTTGTTATGTTTGACTTTGCAAAATACAGTTTGCTCTCTATATACTGTTCCGTAATATCGGAAAAGTCCAAGGTACCGTCTCTTAGAGAATCCAGCGTCTCTTTAACTCTCAGAGAACCTATATGTACATGTTCTGTAAAACTCAAATTTCCGCTGTCAAACAGTGATACCTCAACATACCCGGTAGTTATATTGACTATAAGCGTTGCATCCTTTTTAGCAAACTCCATTCCGAAGGTTTTATACTTCAAGGCTTTCATAACATAGAACCTCTCCTGTGATATGTTTATGACCTCCACGTTAATTCCCGTATGAAGCTTTATTTGCTGCAATATGTACTGTCTGTTTGTAGCCTCACGTATACCGCTTGTTGAAACCGCCCTGCAGCGTTTTATTTTATATTCTTTCATCATTTCCGAAAATTTCTTCATATCACTGCAGGTTTTCTGTATCGTATCTACAGAAATTTTTCCCGTGGAAAAAGTATCTCTTCCTATGTTTGTAGGTTTTACTGCCTGGTCAACAATATCAGCACTTCCTGTATTATCTATATTGTAAATTGAAATTTTCAAATAGTTGGATCCAACATCCACTGCAGCTGCCGTGTAGTTTGTATTTACATTTCCCATAAAATCACCCTAATTGAAAGCATTATATACTATTAATCAATTATAACCCGATTTTCAATTAATATTTAAAACTTAACCATATCTTAACCAAAACATAAACTAAATTTAAAATCAGCCTTCTCTTTTTATATTGATTTTTATATTAAAAATAGGATAAACTTTTTATATATAAGTAAATCTTTTTTATTTTGGGGAGTGTTTACATGAAAAAAATCGGAATTATAGATGTAGGATCAAACTCAATAAGAGTTGTAATAGTAAAAATATCAGACAATTTATCCTATGAAATCATAGATGAACTTAAAAGCACTGTACGGCTTGGAAAAGACATGTCGCCTGACGGATATCTGAACCCTGAAAGGATGACAAAAGCACTTACAGCTCTTTTCAATTTCAAAAGGCTGTGCATTTCAAACAATATATGTGAAATTATTGCAGTAGCAACAGAAGCTGTCAGAAAAGCAAAGAACCAGAGTGAATTTCTCGAAATGGTAAAACATGAGCTTGGCATTGACATAAAAGTGCTTACCGGAAAAGAGGAAGCATATTATGACTACATAGCCACAGCAAACAGTATAGACTTAAATTCAGCACTGCTCATGGACATAGGCGGAAGCAGTACGGAATTCATACTCATGGAAAACAGGAATATAAAAGACAGTATAAGTTTTCCAATGGGTGCAATAACTCTCACTGAAAAATTTTATTCTTTCGAAGGAAGTGTTGAAAACAAAGGAAAAAGTCTTGTAAAGTACATAAACCATATACTGGATTCTATTGATTTTTTAAAAGATGCGAAAGGTCTTCCTCTAATCGGTATAGGCGGCAGTTTCAGAACTCTAGGCAAAATAAAAAGAAACCTCTCTGGCTATCCAATCAGCAACCAGCATAACTACACAATTTCTGCAAAAGACGCAGTTTCCATATGTACTTCACTTAAATACAAGAGCCAATCTGAGTACAGGAAAGTAAAGGGAATTTCAAAAGACAGGGCCGACATATTCATAGGCGCCGTGTATGCAATCTCAACTACCATAAAGTATATAAAAGCAAGAAAATTAATAATAAGCGAAAGCGGAATACGTCAGGGAATACTTTATGAAAGCCTCTTTGGAAAACAAACTCCTGTTTCAAATAACATACTTGACATTTCCATAGGGAATATTGCAAATAACCTCAAACTTGACCAAAATCACATAGAACGGGTGTGGAAATTCTCAAAAAAAATCGCAGAAGGTATTTCAAATATCTTTGAGAATTCAGATGATACTTACAGAATACTAAAATGCGCTTCATACCTTCATCACTGTGGAATATCTGCAGGATTCAACAACTACGGCAAATACTCATTTTCAATTATAAAAGACAGCAAGATATGCGGTCTTACACACAGGCAGCAGCTAATGGCAGCCTTTGCTGTTTCAAATGAAGAAGCAGTGGTTATAAGAAAATCTCCTTACTTCAAAAAAATACTTTCAGAAGAAGACATAAAAAGCATACAAAAAATAAGAGCAGTACTTGATACAGCAAAAGGTCTCGACAGAGCCATGGATGGAAATATAACCGACATAGCTATTCTGGATAAAACCGATTCCGTTGTCTTAACACTTTATTTCAAATTAAGACCATACCTTGAAATTGATGCTGTATCCGACTGCAAATATGAATTTGAAACTGCTTTTTTTAAAAAACTTATAGTTGATTGCCACGAGTAAAACAGTCAATTTGGTCTTTCAAATTTTGCAAGAAGCATATCAAGCATCATTGTTATCCAATCATCACCATTTTTTATAAGTCCTTGCTTAAATGCCAACTTTACAGTACTTCTCGGACTAACAGCACCTTCTATACCATCATATTCCAAATAGGATTTCATATTACTGTAAGTGTAAGTTTTACCTTCTTTTTATACCTTTCAACATTTCCATAAAAAGTATAAACTCCTGCAGTTTTTATATTCTGCTGTTCATATTCCCATGTAACATCAACAGTTTTTGTACGTCCATCAGACATTTCAGCTTCCACCGTTCTAGGAAAATTAAAATGGCTGTTCCTAGAAGTTTCCCTTTCTATATCATCAATTTTAGTAGGTATTGGCTTTATAATAAGTGTGGCTGTAGCATCACTATCCGTTCCTGCTATTTTGCCATGCAAAGTATACGTTCCAGGATTTGATGTATTTACTCTTGTTATATTCCATGTCACGTTAACATCTTTTTCTTCACCGGAACTTGTATTTACAACCACAGTTGTCCTTGGTATATAGGTATCATCCTGCCATATCGTATCTGTAAATAAATTGTAGTTATTATCCGAAACAGAAAGTGGTATTCTTTTAATTTCATCTTCCTGTGTATAGCTTATTGCCCCGCCGCCGCCAAGTATTTTTACATTGGCCACAATTGAAGAACTTAAAAAAGCATTCGTTGAACTAGATATATAATCTCCTACAAGTATAACCGGTGATCCTGTCTGGGCTGCAAGAGCAGAGGCTGCAAGAGAGTCAGCAAAATTCTTTGATGTTGCTACATAAATCGTCGATGTACTTATCTCATTTTTAAATTGACTTATAATATCTACATTTCTTGAGAATATATCGCTGTCATTTGCAATCCTAATTACATTGGGAATAATATCCGTTACATTGTCCCCAACCTGTTTTTTAGTACCAATAACATATACAGCATCATCTTTTTTATTGCTCTTTAAAAAATTCTCAGTATTTTTTGGCATTCCTTTACTTGGAACCAAAACAAGAGGCATTCCTTTAAAAGCCGCAATAGACGACATGGTTACTCCATCATAGAAACTCTCTCCACTTACTACGGCTATCTGCTTGGTCGATCCAATTTTTTTTGCAACTGCAATGCTCGTATCATACCTTGTGTCCCCTGAGATTCTCGTTACTTTTATTTTTCGTGATTTTATGGAATCTTCAAGGCTCTGAGATATAACGCCCGTTCCACCTACCAAGAACACATTTTTTACATTAAGCCTGCTAAGTTCCATTGAGGTATAAGGAGTTATGTCATTTTTCTTTACAAGAAGTATTGGTGCATCATACTTTTTAGCAAGCGGCCCTGCACAAAGTGCATCCGGGAAATTCTCGCCGCTTACTATAACGGCATAATCACTGGAAGTTTTCCACCCATCTTCAGCAACATTTGAAGCTGTTTCATATCTGTCTCCTCCATAGTATCTGTCTACTTCTATATCTGAACTTGCATGTACTTTTGTGAAACTCATTGTACACATAAAAATTCCAACTGCCAGCACACTGCATAATCTGCTTATCTTATTCATTATTTTATAGTATCCCCCTCAGAACATTAATCTCTTTTTTATTTTATCGTCATCTCATGCATGATTCTTTAGTATAACATGCCATCTCCTGAATTAATTATTATAGTAATCAAATATATACTGTGTGAATTTTCCTAAGTCGTATATGTGTTTTTCAATTATTTCTTTTATTATAAGTAAATTAACCGACTGATAATCATGTACTGCTATGTTTCTAAATCCCACCATGGATTTTAAATTTTCAGTTAAATCTTCGTTTATAATTTTCTTTTTTAATAGAACGTCAAATGCATCCCTGCTATTTTGAGGTATTCCTAGCTTCTCTTCAGAAACTATATGCATTGCCAAATCTATGGAAGCTTCACAAGCCCTCTGTATATTCAATATTATAGAATCCTGCTTTGTGTAGTTTTCAAGATTTTTAAAATTTCCCTGGTACTCTTCATTTATCCTCTTTATGCACCTTTCAATAACAGATATTTTATTGAGTACTACATCAGTCATAAATACTCCCCCTATTTTTTATATTATCAAGAATTACCTTTCTCTCTTCATTAAGGAGAGCATAATCTTTAAAAGCATACATTTCAAAGTAAGCTCTTCTTTTGTCATCAACACAATGTATTCTTTCTCCTTTTGCTATGACTTGAACTTTAAATACATCTGAAGACTTTTTTAAATTTATAAGATCAATTTCTCTTTTTAGGATGTCTGCAAGCTTTTGAGATATCATGAATACCTGATAATCAGAAATTTCAGCATCACTTAAAAATGCAATATCTATGTCGCTGTCTTCCCTGAAAACACCATTTGCAGCCGATCCAAATATATATATAATCCAAGGTTTTATATTTTCTTTTAAAACCTCTATAATTTTATCAGTGATTTTATTGTCTATATTCATAAGATTCACCTCGCTCTTTGCTTAATACAATTATAGCACAACTTAAATAGACCTTTCTGCTGAAGCAGAAGGATTTAGAAAATTCAAATTAAAACCAGAGAGAGCCATATTAAACAGCTATCTCTGGCACGTAAAATATTATTGAGATGTACATTTTCAAATAATTAAATTAAATTTTTCTTAATTCAACACAACTTTATTTACTGCTTTTTTCACATCATCAAGTGCTGAAATAAGTTCATATTCAAACAAATCTCCAATTAAAATTACATCCTGATTTTCAAGTGCTTCAACTATGTCATTTAACTTCTCGTTCAAGTTATTAATATCTATATCCTTTATAACTGCATCATCAGTCGCTTTTAATGCTTCAATAACCCAGTTTATCCCTTCTGCTATTTGAGGCACCATATCAAGACCTCTTTTTTCTTCCCCACCACGAAGAAAATCTGCAGATTTCTTTATTCCATCCTTAAGATTTATTATATAATCACTTATAGTTTTCAACAACTTAATCTTTTCATCCATAGTTACTTTCCTCCTGTATCGAGTTGAAATTTATTTTAACAATTAATCTTTAATCCAACTGGCAGTTTCTAAAATACCATCTTCAAGAGTATACTTAGGTTTCCAATCAATTAAAGTCTTTGCCTTTGAATAATCACACTTGAGTTTCATAATCTCGCTTTGTGGATGTATGTGATTTATGTGATTTACTCTTACTCTACCTTTGTTTATTATATCTGCAAGTTCATTTATAGTAACATCCCTGCCTGTACCTGCATTTATTATTTGTCCATCTGTATATTTTGAATGCCCGCATTTAACTATAAAATCTGCACAATCTTTTACATACAAAAGATCCCTTGTTTGCTTTCCCGAGCCATATATATTTATATCTTTATTTTCAAGAACATTGTTTATAAATATAGCCACAACCCCCCCTTCACCACCTGTTTTCTGAAACGGTCCATATGTGTTAAACGGTCTTATAACCACAGTCGGAAGCTTGTACGCATTATAATAAGAAAGTACCATATTCTCAGCTGCTATCTTACTTCCACCATATGGAGAAACTGGTTTTGTAGGATGCCTCTCTGAAATTCCATCATCACTGGATACATCATAAACCATACATGTACTCATGAACACCACCTTACATGGATGAGTATTCTCCTTGGAATCCAAAACCCAACTGTCTCCTTGCATCTTTCCATTTTTCCCGAACATTTGAAATTTTGCCATTTCAAGTATATTAAAAGTTCCCACTGCATCATTAAAAAAAGTTGTCTTAGGATCATCTATGCTGTCCTGAACATTTATAGATGCTGCTAGATGATATATTACATCGAATTTTTTCTTAAATATCTCATTTAATATACTTCCATCACGTATATCGCCCTTTACAAAGTTAAAATTAGAATTATCATTAAATTCTTCTATATTTTTCATACTTCCATTGGACAAGTTGTCCAGTACAACAACAGAATGCCTCTCATTTAAGAGTTTCTTTACAACCCATCGTCCTATAAAGCCGGCACCACCTGTTACAAGCATATTCACAAGCAATCAACTCCCTATAAAGTATAATACTCTCTTGATTTAATAATCGTAAAATTTATATAATAATTTACTTATTAAAATTTACATTGATAAAATCCGCTACTCTCTTATGTCCGCAGCCATCTATTATGGTCTGACCTCTAAGTGATCTTTCCCTTCTCAATTTATAGTTATCACATAAATAGACAAGTTCCCTTGAAAATTTATCTTCGCATAAATTATTGTACCAGCCTAAACTGCCTACCATATTCATATCATTAAGTTTTTTACAGGAACTTACCTGATTATCTGCAATTATTATATCAAGAGTTGGTACACCGCAGGCTAAGAGCTCATATAATCCGCTTCCTGCTGCAGATATAGCCAGATCACATTCTCTCATTACATTTACCATATTAGCATTGAAATAAAATTTTATATTATTATAGCTTAAATTTTTAAAATAATCCTTTTCTCTAAAAGAAGGTCCTATAACTACATGAAACTTAAAATTTGAATTTTTTACCCAATTTACCAATACTTTAGTAAATTGAACAGGATCTGAACCACCCATAGTTATCATTATATTTTTAACCTGTTTATTTATATGCTTCTCCTGCAAGCTCCTAAATTCTTCTCTCATCATAAGATATTTTAATCCTAATAATTTATATTTTTGAGGATAATAGAAATCTTCCGCATATACATTTTGGTTTATAATTAAATCTACGTCATAATCAAATAGATTTATATCATCTATATAAGCCGTATATTTAGCCAGCTTTTTTGTTTGTTCAAAATATTTCTCATCTACATCATAACTATCTGTTATAAGCACATCTGGTTTTAAATGAGATAGAACTTTAAGTATATCCTGTTTAAACTTAATTACCTTAAAGCCCTGATCTTTTATCTTAAGTGTGCCATATTCATTATCTATGCTATCTTTGCAAAGGTAACAAACATCATTATTTAAAGATAAACTTTTTGCAAGTACAAGGGTTCTCATAATGTGACCCATTCCTATTTTTGAGCCACCTTCTGCACGAATTACTATTTTCATATTATATCAGTCCCTCATGAAGGATAAGTTCCTCTACTTCTCCTTTTGTAATAACCTGTGCATCTGAAGAATTATAACTTTTAACCTCAGCCTTTTTATAATTACTATACTTACCTACGAGGTTCTTTCCTGCCTGTGACTCCAGTACTGCATACATTTGCCCCATATCATAAGCAAATTCTGATTCTTCTAAAGTCATGAGCTCTTCAAACTTCCTCTCACCTGCCCTAAGTCCTATATTTTCTATATGTATTTCATCTTTTAAAATGTTATTTTTATTTGCAGTCTGTTCTATAACTACTTCTGCTAAATCCCTGAGCCTTATAACAGGCATTTTAAGTATAAATACTTCCCCTCCATAGGACTTTTCACCCGCAGTCATTATGAGATTTACAGCTTGAGTCAAGGTCATCATAAATCTAGTCATATTAGCATCAGTTACAGTTATTTTTTTAAATTCTGAAATTTGATTTTTGAAAAGAGGAATTACAGAGCCGCGGGAACCCATAACATTTCCAAATCTAACAACTACAAATTTAGTTCTTGTTTTTCCCTTACTATAGTTAGCTGCTTGTACAAGTTTTTCAGCTAAAAGTTTTGTAGCACCATAAGAATTAGTTGGATTAATAGCTTTATCTGAACTAGTAAAAACCACAGTCTCTACGTTGTGACATTCTGCTGCTTTAATTACATTCTCCATGCCAATTACATTAGTCTTTATGGCCTCTTCTGGATTATATTCACAGGCAGGAACATGTTTCATGGCAGCCAAATTGAATACTACATCTATTCCATTCATAGCTCTCTCTACTCTTTCATAATCCCTTACATCACCAATTAAAAACCTAAACCCACTTAAATTCTCTATTTCACTCTCCATGACAAATTGCTTATATTCATCTCTACTAAATATTCTTATAACACGTGGTTTTTCTTTTATTAATTTTGCTATTAGTCCTTTCCCTATTGTTCCTGTTCCACCTATAATCAATATATTTTTTCCTGTATAGTATCCCATTTTATTTCACCACTTTCTGCATCTAATTGCTATTTTAATTATCGTACAATGCAAAGAAATGTGAACTTAACAATAAACTTCAACTATGTTCTTTTTCTTATTTCCTATTTCAATATTAGTCTCATTTACTTTTCCTGCTTCAATCTTAAGTTTTCTGAAATCAAATATCAAGAGGTATCCTCTGTCCAAGCTGTACTGTTCCAGATACTCTCCGAGCTGGGCAAGTCCTTTTTCGTGGTATTCCTCACCATGCCATACTTTGAGTTCCACTATATACATTTTCTTATTGTAAGTTATAACTATATCAAAACGCTTTTCTTCTCCACCCTGCACTTCTTTAAATGCAAAACCCGTCCCGTTTATTATTGGACTTATGAAAGCCAAAAACAGCAGCCTGCCGTCTGCCTCCAAAAAAGCTTCTCTTTTCTCTGAATATTCATGTTTCATAAACTCCTGAAATTTTACAAGCACCTTTTTTACATCTAAACTGCCGTCTTTATTTATGAAATTTGATTTTTCATTATAGGAACTAACATCCGTCGAAGTCTCTATTAAAGAACTCATATAATTATATATCCTCTGCTCATATATTTTATTATGAATTTTTAATTGTCCATTTTCATTTTTAAAAATTCCATAAGTTATACCAAGCATTATAATAAGGTTATCCTCATTATAGGTAATTTTACTCCCATCTATAATTAAATCTTTTACCATTTCTTTCAATTTACTGTTGTTTTCAATGTTTTTAATCAGACTTTCAAAGTTTGTATTACTGTCTATTAAAATTTTCTTCACAGCCATATCCATATATTCTTTTTCCCACTTAAGACTGCCTTCCGGCATTATCTTTTCATCTATTATCTTGCAGAGTTTACTTACAAGGAAGGGGTAACCCGAAGTATAAAAGCGGAGTTTATCTGAAAAGTACTCTTTATCAAGTTCTACACCTTTACCTTTCACATAGTCATCCAGCATTGTTCCTATTTCTTCTTTTGAGAAACTCATATCCACATCAAAATCAGATGCAATATTCCAGGGACTATTGTATTTATGTTCTTCATCCGGTCTTATCTTAAATTTCAAACTCTTGACATCATGCACTCCTGCCAGTATCACGCTGTGAAAGGTTTTATCCTTTCCTGCATTTCTGAGTAAATATTTATTTCTAAGCATTCCCAGGAAACTTAAAAACAACTGGTTGTTGCTACTTTTATCTACTTCATCTATCATAAGTATTACTTGATTATTAACCTTTTTTATAAACTTAGTTATAAAATAGGATAAATCATCCATAGTCTCAACTTTATATTTTTCACTCTCTATATATTCTGATAATTCCTCATTTTCCAGTAAAATGCTTCTCCCAATTAAATTTAAAAATCCTTTAGTAAATCTTCGTTCTTCCTCAAATATTAAGTCTCCAACTCCCTCAAAACTTATAGAAATAACTAAATAATCTTCATTTTTATTTAAAGCCCTCTCAATCATATATAAAGTAGTTGTCTTTCCGTATTGTCTTGGTCTATTTATTACAAAATATTCTTCATCTTCTATAAGGTTCATTATCTTTTTTATTTTATTAGAAATATCTACCATATAATGTTTCTCTGGTATACAGGTTCCCGTTACATTAAATCTCTTTTTCATAATTTTAAACCACCTTTTTATAGATAGTATTCATCTCCATAAAATTTCTTAATCTTCTACTTTATTATAATCCATAGCAATCATCTCTTTCCATAATAATTTATATTTTTATTATGGCAATAGAAAATCAATTTTATACAAACATTTGTTCTCTTTTAGTCATATATGTATAATAAAAAACAGCCATATCACAATGACTGTTTTTCAATTTTCAATTTATATTTTCATTTTTTCCAATGTCCACTAATTAAATTTTTAACTCTGCTTTCATTTGTCTTTCCATTTTTTAGAAATACATCTGGTATACCTCTGCCATATCCTCTTACATCTGACAGCCATAAAGTTTCCCATATCATTAAACAATTTCATCGGAACTACTGGTGAACCTATATATGGTACATTAGAAGAATTATTCAAATTTTTATTAGCATTAAATATCATCCAAAGTAGAATTGGATCCCATTTCAAAGATATAACAGAATAATTCTACATATAAAATTCTCTTTAATCAACTTTATGCCATTTATTATATGCATCAATTCCGTCCTTTTACACCAATTTTCCAAGACAAAGTGCGAAATCATAATAAGGTTTCAATAAATCTTTATTCTTCAACAGATTAAAATAATAATTTAAAGAGTGAATAAGAGTTGTCATCATTACTAGTGTATTTCTAGATTTTATAATGTTTTGCAGAGGCAGAAATTGTTCTTCGCCATTATCATTTACATAAAACCCTTCTTTTTCTAATATGTGCATATCTATGATGTTAAATAAATCTTGAATTTCCATATTGTCATTTTTGTAATTAGGACAAACTTTCATTATTTTTCTTAAAGAATTCCAATCATAATTTCTCCTGCAAATTGCATAAAAATAAAAGAACTTAGATTTCTCCAAGCTCTAAATATTATAGTTATTAGTAGGATTCATAGCCGTTCTTAAATTTATTTAGTAAATGTCAAATAAGGAAGTGGGTAAAACCATCCAAAAAATATGATATAATTTATTACTTACGATATTTACCATACAATTTTTTTATTTAATATATTAGTAAATTTTTCCGCACCTTTAGAATTTAGATGTGATACATCTTCAAAATCATTATCTTGAAATTCGTTGGATTTAAAATAATCTATGTACTGAAAATCATATTTATGTTTCGCTCTATTTATTATTGAATGAAATTCTTCTTCAATCCTATTTGAAAAATACTTAGAATAATATTTAGTAACAGAATAAACTACTACTATAGGCTTTATATTACATGATGTTAAAAGTTCTAAGTACTTTATAAAAATTAGTTTGTTCTCAGCTACTGTTTTTGGATAATTTTTATTGCAATCTTTTTCAGCAACTTCCTTCCCCATTTTCCACTTATCATCATAATCTTCAAGCGTTGGGAGGTTCCATTTAAAATTATATTTATTATTTCTATCTTTTTTAAATATATTATCTGCTATTTTTTTATTTATCTTATATTCATTATAAATAGTTTTAATGCTTTTAAAATTATGAGAATTTTTAAGCACAGAATAGTATAAAATAATTTTGTTTCTTGTAGTAGACATAGACATATCATACTGGAAACTGTAATAACAAAGACCTATTAATGCATATTTTATATTATTCCTCTTAGAAACATTTTCTACTATATATTTAATCGTTTTATAATCATAAAATAAATCCTGTCCCGAAAATGCAAATTTAAAAGATTTCTTTAAACAAATATCCTCTATAAACCCTTTAGCTGCATATGATATACCTGTAGAAATTAATTCTATTTCATCATTCGATGAAATAAATTTATTCATATTATATTTGTAATAATTGAAATTATTATCTGTAAATGCATAAAACTGAAATATTTTATTAGCATCTATCCCATATATATGTATAAGTTGTTTATATATATCTGTATTAAATTGACTTGCTATTATAATATAATCATAATTATACTGTTCTATTTTATCTGGACTATTAATTATAATATTATTTTTAATCTTGTTCCACTTACTCATATCATTATCTAAGTAAGTTAAAATACGCACATTGTTATTTAAAGCATTTTCCACAATAATAGAAGAATTTCCAGTTCCAAATATTAATATATTATACAAAATATCACACTCTTTTTATAATCTTTGAATTTAAAACATTCTTATATTTATAAATTTTGAAATTAATTATATTATTATGTAAAAATTATTTTTTATAATTATTTATAAAAAGTTAAAATCTTTCTCAGCTCTTTTTCTGTAAATTCAAATTCATTATTATTTTCTAAAATATTATTTATATTAGTTTTTGCATCCATATAACCATCTCTTAGGTTTAAAGCTTTTTTAAAATATTCAATGCCACTTTTTTTATTACTTAAAGATATAATACATCCTAAATTGTTATAAGCCTCTGCCATAGTTTCACATATTTTTATAGCTTTATAATAAAATTTTTCAGCATTTTTAAAGTCTTGTAAATGATAATAACAATTTGCTAAATTAAAATATAAAATTTCATTTTTAACTTTGCCTAATAAATTTAATAATATTTCTTTAGCTGACTTATAATTACCCATCTTAATATATATTTTAGCTAATAACAACTCTTTATTATTATAATCAAAGTTTGAATTATATATTGAATTCTTTATGTTTTCAATTCCAATATTATTTAAAATTTGTACTTCTTCTTTTAAAGTTTCACTATGGGAATTTGACAAATTATTTCCATGTCTTCTATACACATACAAAGGTTCTTCAATGTATTTAAAATTATATTTATAAGCTAATTTTATTGTATAATCATAATCTACTGTATAAATAAGTTCTTCATTCCATTTTATGCTATTTACACATTTTTTTCTAATCATCATACATATAGGTCCCTGAATTACCTGTCTATAAAGTATCATAGCAAGTAGATCTTCTCTTTTGGGATATATACCTTCACTTTTAAGAGTATTTATATACCTTAAGTTTTCATCTACTACCTCTAAATCATTATATACCACATCAACATAAGGATTCTTTTCCAAAATTTTTAACTGTTTTTCTATCTTATCCTTCTTATATATATCATCTGCATCTAAAAAAGCTAAATATTTCCCTTTTGCTAAACTAACCCCTAAATTTCTCGCTGAACCTTCTCCCTTATTATTCTGATAAATATATTTTACCTTATCATATCTTTTAACTATCTCTGAAGTTTTATCAGTAGATCCATCATCTGCAACTATTATTTCTATATCTTTATAAGTTTGATTTAACACACTTTCTATAGCTTCAGCTATATATTTTTCTTCATTATATACCACTATAATTACACTTACCAAAATCTCACCTTCTACTTAATATAACTTATTAATTTCATTCTATCTATTTTACCATTAGATGTAATAGGAAAATTTTTCACAATAATAGTTTTTTTAGGTAACATATACTTTGGTAAAAATTTTTTTAATTCACTTTTAATTATTAATCCTATTTTGAAATCTTTTTCGTTAAGAATCTTATTTAAAATTACAAATGCTACCAAATGATGTATTTTTTCATATTTTACAAAAGGAATAACTACACAATTCTCCACAATTGAAACTTTTCTTAAATTGTTTTCTATATCTCCTAGTTCTATTCTAAAACCATTCATTTTAACCTGAAAATCTAATCTTCCAATACAATATAAATTTTTGTCTTTAATGAAACCCTTATCTCCAGTTTTATAACCCTTTTTTTCTACTCCATCAATATTAATTTTAAAAAAATATTTATTTGTAAGTTCATCATTATTGTAATATCCTTTTCCAACACTATCTCCTATTATAATTATTTCTCCGCATTTTCCATCTTGCACTTTTTTACCACTAGAATCACTAATAATTATATTACAACCTTCTTTAACCTTTCCAACCGGTAAAGGACTTATACTTTTAATCTCTTTATCTATCTCTATGGAGGTAACAGCTACTGTACATTCTGTTGGTCCATACATATTAATAACTTTTGCATATGTAAATCTTTCATGAAGTTTATTAACACATTGTCTCATAAGAGGTTCTCCACAAAATAAAAACAACTTTATATTTAAAAATTTATCATTAAATAATTTATCTGTAAGACACATTTCTGCAAAAGATGGTGTTGAAATCCAAACATTTACATTAGACTTCTTTAGCCATTCAAATAATTCTTTACTATTTGATATCATTCGTTTATCTATACTGAATAATGTTGATCCTGTAATTAATGATGTATATAACTCCATAACAGACAAATCAAAAGAAAAAGGTGCTTGATTCATAAATACATATTTACTATTTAAATCAAATTTATAAATTTTCAATATCCATTTTATAAAACTTTTCAAACAAGATAGTGTTATTTCAACACCCTTAGGTTTACCTGTACTTCCTGAAGTATATATAATATAATAAGTATCATTTTCTTTAACCCTATACTTTTTCTCTGGTATAGTTCCTTTAAATTTTTCAATAACATTATGTATGCTTTCAAATTCAATAGTCTCTATATTACTTAATTTACAATCTAAATCTTCTATACACAAAACTAGTCTTGTTATAGAATTTTTTATTATTTCTAAAATGCGTTCTTTAGGAGTTGAACTATCAAGTGGTATATATGGATGTCCTGATTTTATACAAGCCAAAAAACATATTAACATTTCATTTTGTTTATGTCCATACACTATTAGAGGAGTCTTGTTATCTGAAAATTTATCTATTAAATATGCCGCCAATGCATTTGATTTTTCAACAAGATCCTTATATGTTAACTCATTTTGTCTATTTATATGTGCAATACTATTGGGTTTAGTTTCATTATAACCATCAATTATGTCAATTATATCAAACATAATTTTCATCCTCTCAATATAAATATTTTTAATTATAAAAATTAAGTTCTTAATGTATTTATATATAGCACGAATATAAAAACATTTATTAATTTAAAAATCCTAAAAACATACTTTTCGTTACAACATATTTTATTTATTATTTTTTAAAGAAATCATATATGGCTTCATTTATATATACCCAGCCTTTCCACCCTAAATGCATTACATCTCTCAAAAAATATTCTTCATACTCATAATTTGAAAAATCTACAAATTTAAAACCATATTTATTAATTATATTAACTATTTTTTTATAATGCTTAAGTCTATCATCTACATTAAATCCACAATAATCATACCATTTACCATTTGGAGGCACTATTATAAATAAAGGATTCACTCCTATAGTTTCACATACTTTTAACAAAAAATCAAAATCATTATATTCTGGTGAATCTGAATACTTGTATTGTACAAATTTATTTTTAATTTCTAATAATACATTTTTCTTATATTTATTAAAGTATTCATTTTCAACACCGAATTTATTATTAGTTGTTTTACATTCAGCAACTTTTTGAGCTTTATTTTTCATACTTTCCCAGTCATATTGAGTTGTAACATTACCAAATTTTAAACTAATATCATTAATATACTCTAAAACATCTTTATATTTTTTATAAATTTTATTATCGTTTTCTAATAAATTTTCATATATAATTTTATGTTTATTCAAAATTTCATTATTTATATTTTTATCACAATAAGCTGAACAAAATTTATTTAAATCAATAAGTCGCTCATCTTCACTAGAAAGATATTTAATCCTCTCAGCTACATAATCTTTTAAATTTTTATCTATATATGAATTAAACATAAAAGAATAAAACATAAGCTTTGAAAATATCATACTAAATTGAGAAGGCCTTAATCCTTCTTTAGTAAACCATTGAAAAGAAATTATAAAAACAATTTTCTTATTCCTTAACTCTTTACCTAATGCTCCAAAATTCAAAGCATGGATAATACTTTGATAATATCCTGTACCTGTAAGACTAACAAGAAATTTTTTTTCTTTCATATTATTAAAAAAACTAGTAGGGAAAAACTCATCTCTTTCACTTGTAAATTCTGAAGAACCATAAACGCTTAAAATATTTCTGTTTTGTAAAATTTCTTTTTGTATTAAAATACTATGATTCTTTTCTCTTAATGGTAAAAATATTTCTTCATCATGTTTAATTGTAAATTTTTCACTAAATTTTTTTTGGACTAATTCTATAATTTTATTTGGAGTTTCTATATCAACTTCTAAAACATCAGATGGTGAAATTTCTACTCCTATATTTTCTTCTATAGATGTTAACAATTCCATTGTGGTTAATGAGTCTAACAAATCTGTATCAAATAAATTTAAGTCTTTATCTATTTTTACTTCATCTGTAGAACAAACCTCTTCTAAAATATCTAAAACTGTATTTTCAATATCCATTATTATATCATCAAACGTTATTTAATTTGATGCTTCCTCCCATCATACATACTCAGATTATACCTAAACTTGCTATCTATTCATCATCTTGTCGTTAATTCATTAAATACTTCTGCTAACTTTTTTGTTAAATTCTTTCTTTCATATTTTTTAATTTTGCTCTCATTAACAACAAGTTTACTTTTACTTATCCATTCATTATATATTTTTAATATACATTTTTCTATTTCATCAATTTTATCATACTCAACATTTATACCACATCCTGTTTCATTTAAAAGCTTTTCCACTACACTCTCGGCCGGCGAAAGAGCTAATATAGGCCTTTTCAATCTAAGATATTCAAAAACCTTGCCGGTATAAACTGACTTTACCTTTTCTCCTTTTCCTACAACAAGTAATAATAAATTAGCATTAGCTGACTTTTTTAAAGAATCTATATGTGGCAAATATCCTTCATAATTAATAATATCTCCTAACCCAAGATTTTCAATATTATTTTTTATTTTTTCTTCAATAGTACCTATAAAATCAATACTTAGATTTTTTTTATCAACTAATTTTTTATTTAAAATATTTTTAATTGCTATTAGAAAAGTTTCTGGACTTATATCTAAATAAAAGCTTCCATTACTAATAATTTTAAATTTATGTTTCTGTGTGGATTGCAATAAAAAATTAAAATCTTCTTCATCATAACCATTAGTAATATTAACAACTTTATCTTTACTAACATTAAATAAACTTATATAATTATTCATAGATATTGGCGTAATTGTAATAATTTTATCTGAAGATTCAATTAAAGTTTTTTCTATATTTCTCTCAATCTTATATCTTATATCTTGTTCATTAAAACTATAATATGGATTATTAGTCCACTCATCTCTAAAATCAGTGACCCAAGGTAATTTATATTTTTTCTTCAAATAATAACCTATTATATGAGTAGAATAAGGTGATGATGTTGTATATATAACAGATATATCTTTAAAATTTATTTTCTTTGATATTTTTCTTATAACATTATTTGCCCAAATAGCATTTCCATCTGGTAAAAGGAATAAATTTCTTAATTTTTCAAAGTTATCATCTATTCTTTTTTCATATTGATTTTTTAAATATTCATCCGATATAATATCAAATGAATATTTAGTATACTCTCTCATTTTTTCTTTGATTTTGTCAGTTATATCTTTAAATTTCACATCATCAATTCTTATTATTTCTATTTCTTTCGGTATTTCTTCCATAAGACTTTCATCTAAAACAGAAAATTTAGTTCTTCCAACAGTTACAACTACTGGTTTCCATCCAAAGTTTCTTAAATATTTAACAAACTTCAAAGTTCTTTGTACTCCTGACCAACCTAGTGGCGGAAAATAATATGCTATTATTAACACCTTTTTCATATATATTCACTCCAAATTATCTTCCATAATTTATTCAATTAGCTCCCAATTAACAGGAGTTCCTTTCTCTATATCACATCTTGCCCTTTTTCCAATAACATCATTAATATATTTTGTTTTCATTCCAAAGCCAGGTCTTATACTTCTTACATTGTCTTTCGTAAACATCTCTCCTGTCTTAACATCTTTAACCACAAACAAGCTTCTTGAATGTTCCCTGCTTTTTAATTGCTTTTCCGTTAAATCATAACTCACTCTTCCAAGAGCTTTTTCCATATCTCTTATACTCTTTACCATCTGTAAAAATTCTTCAGGTTCCATTGAAAAAGCAGAATCCGGCCCTCCATCTTCTCTTTTAAGAGTAAAATGTTTTTCTACAACTTTGGCTCCAAGTGCCACTGCTCCAAGAGATACTGTCTGCCCTAAAGTATGATCAGATATACCCGTTAATACATCAAATGTATCTGCCATATTTGGTATGGTTCTAAGATTAATATCACAAAGAGGTGAAGGATACTCTGAAGTACACTTTAAAAGTATAACATCTTTATTACCTTCATTTCTGCAAACTTCAAGTGCTTCTTGAATATCGCCAAGTGCTGCTATACCAGTTGAAATTATAACAGGTTTTTTCTTTGACGCTATATATTTCACAAATGGTATGTCTGTAATTTCAAAAGATGCTATCTTGTAAGCTAATACATTCATTTTCTCAAGGAAATCGACTGAAGTATTGTCAAAAGGTGAAGAAAAACAAATAAGCCCTTCTTCTTCTGCAATTTCTTTTAGTTTTGGCTGCCACTCCCACGGTGTATATGCCTTTTCATACAACTTGTGAAGCGTAGTTCCATCCCATATTGTACCTTGCTTTATCTGAAAATATTTATTATCACAATCTAATGTTATAGTATCCGGAGTATAAGTTTGCAGTTTAACTGCATCTGCTCCAGCTTTCTTTGCTTCCTTTATAAGTCTTACTGCATTGTCAAATTTTTGAAGATGATTTGCAGAAAGTTCCGCAATTATAAATGTAGGATTATCCTTATCTATCTTTCTGCTTCCTATAGCTATACTCTTGTTCATAAACCCTCCATATTATTTTCTATAGTATATATATATTATCGTAAATATATAAAAAAACTTAGACATCAATCTAAGTTTTTACTCTATTTTTGTTGTATATTAGAATTTATTTTACATATCTCGGGATTTTTATCTAAATAGCTCACTATATACCTAGAAGACACAAATTCATCTTTAAAATACTTATATATACTTTCAACTAGTTTAAAATCTTCCATTGTGTCCACACATAATCTATAATCTTTATTGTAAAAATCACTTCCATGAACATATCCAATTTTAAATTCCTTTGGATGCCTATACATATAATATGTAACATGCTCTTTGCACATATCAGTATCGGTTTGTTCATCAGATTTCATATTGAAAACAGTATTATATACTCTATCCAGTGCATCCTTGGTGAATATCTCCACATCAAATCCCCTTATAAAACTATTTGGAACATCCAGCCTAACATAATCATAGTTATTCATTTTAAAATAAGTTATAACGTTATCTACTATAACTGGATCTATGAGTGGGCAATCTCCTGTAACCCTTATTATTATATCCCCACTATACTTGTCCGAAGCATCTTTATATCTTTTAAGTACATTGGCTTCATCTCCTCTAAACACCTGAAATCCTGATTTTATGGCTATGTCCACAAGTGGCTTTTCTCTATTTTCTAAAGATGTTGCAAGAATAAGTTTATTTATGTATTTGCTTTTTTCAAGTCTATCCAATGTATAAAGTATCATGGGCTTTCCAGAAATCTCTCTTATAACTTTCCCCGGCAATCTTTCAGACCCTATACGTGCCTGTACTATACAAAGTATTTTCATTTGAAATCACATCCTGTTTGAAGTATATTATGCAACTCATCCATACTTTGAATATTAAAATCAGCTTCTTTTGAACTTTCCAAACTTGTATCCATATGATCTCCCGACTTTCTGATTATTCTTACTGTATACATTCCAGTTTTTTTTGCACCTATAAAATCTTTATTTGGATTATCACCAATATATACGCATTCTTTAGGTTTACATTTAAAATGTTGTGCCATCTTCAAATATGCAAAACTATTTGGCTTCCAGTATTCTGTCCCATAATCATCCGTAACTATTATATAATCTATAATTTCTTTTAAATTCAAACTATTTATCTTATTCCACTGAACAGATGCTTTTCCATCTGTAATAATTCCAAAGTTATACTTATTATTATATTTTTGAAGAAAATTCTGTGCATCTTTATAAAGCTCTATGCCTGGTATTGAATTCCTATATATATTGACAAGTCTATGGATATTGTCATCTATGCTGTATCTTTTGCATAAAATATCAAATACTTTGCCTCTTCCATAGTTTTGAAGTATATTAATAGTTTCCTTATATATGTGATTAAATTTCAAATAATACTGCATAGATAAATATTTACATACATACTTAAAAGCACCTTCTACAAACTCTCTTTCCCTGTAAAGAGTATCATCTAAATCAAATATAATAGATTTCATTTTCTGCAACTCCTAATCATTAATATAAACAGCCTCATCATACCTTAGCATAGCAATTTCCTTAAACTTGCCTATTATAGGTTGTATTTTTTCTCCTTCTAGCATCATATTAAAATATTTTCCGTAATCCACCCCTGCTTCAAATGTAAGTGGAACTCCTCCACCAAAACGTGGATTTATCTCAATAAATTTTATAATACCTTTGCTATCTATCCTGCACTGTATTGTAAATGGACCTACTGCAGAAAACTTTTCATTAGCTATAGAATTTTTTGCAAGACATTCTACAAGATTATAAGTTTCTTTTATTATTTTCATATTCATTACAGTTCTGCTCTTTGAAACTTCACCATCTCTTACTTCAATCCTCTCCCTAGGCACTATTGAAACTGGAATACCTCCAAAATCACAAATTACATCTACAGTATATTCCTCTCCATCTACATATTCCTGTACAATTGGATTGTGTACATATTCTACAAAGAACTCAAGTTCTTTTACATTGTTTACCTTATATACATCCATGCTTCCCATACCATTTAAAGGTTTAACTATAAGTGGAAATTTCAAAAGTTCGGAGTTATGATTAATTACAAAAATTATTTCCTCTCTGGAGTAAGTTTTTGGAGTATTTATACCATTTACTAAAAAAAAATTATATGTATTTATCTTGTTTTGACATGTATCTAATATTCTTTTACTGCTTAAAAGAAGTATTGTGCCAATTTCTTTAAATCTATGTCTATTATTGCACAATTTATAAAATTCATATTCATGAAGTGGTATAATCATATCAACTTCTTCCTTCTTGCATATTTTAAGAAGTGAATTTATGTAATCTTCATCAGATATTACAGGAATTTTATAAAACGTATCTACAAACTTTGCAGCTGGTACCATTTCTCCTGCATCTGTTCCTACAACAGAGCAGCTCTTCTTCAAATATTTTATTAATTGAACTCTTTTACCTATTGACGTAATCAATAATTTCATAGTTCACTCCGTTTCATATCTTTTAATATATTATTTATGGAATCATAAATTTTATTACATGCACCATACAACAACACCATTAAGCGAATACGAATGTTTAATCGATCTCTTACGTTCTTCTCACTTATTTTAGTGCTTATAGAATTTTCCTTTATTTTTCCATTGACGTATATTCCTTGTAAAAACGTTCTTACAATTCCGTCACTGTATATTGTTTTTTCTATATTACTTCTTTTTCTTAAAAATTCGTATGCATTCTTCGCATTAAAATCTTTATATCTAAATTTATCAACTTTCTTTAAGTAATTTTCAGAATCTATCTTTAGATTATTAAATTTATTTTTTAAATTTCTCAGTTTGTCTAAAGCCTCATTATACTTGCTGCAGTCTAATTCTCTTTTGCCTGGGGTTACATCATACAAACTATCTATATTATGAGTACAATACTTGGAAATTGCACTCTTTAATTTCATAATTTCAGTACCTTCTTTAAAAGCTCCGCCTTCAGTCGCATCTATGTATTTTCTACTACTTAAATCATTTGCTATTTCTATTTCAATAAAAGTTAAGAAATTTTTAAATACATTATTAGTAGGAAGCATATTTCCACAAATATCTTTAACATATACATTATCTTTATTATATACATTTACTGTATTCTTAACTTCTACATTCTCAGAGTGAGTAATGCCCTGCTTATTATAGCTTAAATCCATTCCTATAAATATTATAGGATCTGCATTTAAATATTTAGCAAAAGCAAATGCTACATGTGCACAGGAAGTACCCATTTTAATTAATCTGTTTTCTTTTAAAATGTCATTATTAATCCATTCATTTATGCGCTCTTCTTTTTTCAGGCACAATAATTTTTTATTGTTTTTTATCTTATCCAATACTTCCTTTCTAACAACAGGAGGTCCTACAAAAACTGTTTTTTCATTCAAATCATTATTTTTATAAAACTTATCATATGTGGCAATTCCTCTTTCAATACTAAAAACTGCATCTGGAACTATATCATATTTTTTCAAAGTACTAATTACTGCATCGGTAGCAAATATAAGTGCTTTTCCCTGTGCTAACTTCAAGTTTTTTATATTTTTATCAAGAGACGGCCCTGCACCAACTATAATAGCAGGTTTATTTGTATACATATCTTTAACAGTTTCAATACTTGGACTCTCTATCAATTCCTTCATATTAATGAAATTATTTTTTAATCCTATTATAGTATCCTCTACATCATTTCCAAGATTAAAAAATGCATGTTGTATAAGCTTGACTATTCTTGTATTCATATGATTTATCCACTTACCATATATGGAATAATAGGATGGAAGTACAACTGGTGTATAATTTAAAATTATAGGCATAACTTTAAAATTAAATATATAATTGCTTATCTGCGAAAATATATCCTGTTCATCGCCAAAAAACATGACTATTTTCTTATTTCCAAGTTCTGCAAAATCTTTGCATCTAAAATATGTATTTAATATTTTCATGTCTTTTTCTATAACAAATATAATACTGTCTTCCGAACTCATATCTATAAGTTTTTTTACATGATATCCAAGTCCTATGCCATATACTACAAATAAATTGTTTTTAGTAAAATCTATATTCTTGAACAAATCATTTATTTCATTATTTATGTTATACTTGCTGTTTATATATATTTTCTTACCATCTATACTGTATCTGAAAGTATATCCTCCATTAACAGAACTCTCAATTTCAAAATACTCATTAGAAATAATATCCTGCTTTCCAATTCTATCTAATATCTTTAAATTTTGTTCAAAAATTTTGTTATCCATTTCCCACTCCTTAAACCATTTATAAAAAATAAGCCAGAGAAAAGCTCTGGCTTATTGGATATTATCTTAATAACTGAAGTACTTGTTGTGGCTGCTGATTTGCCTGAGCAAGCATAGCCTGTGCAGCTTGTGAAAGAACGTTGTCCTTTGAGTATTCAGCCATTTCAGATGCCATGTCTACATCTCTTATTCTTGATTCAGCTGAAGTCAAGTTTTCACTTGATGTTCCCAAGTTGTTTATGGTATGATCAAGTCTGTTTGAAAGTGCACCAAGTTTTGCTCTTTCGGAAGATACTTTCTGAGTAGCTGTATCTATAACCTTTATGGCAACATTGGCTCTATCCTGACTGCTTATGTCAAGCTTGTCAACCCCAAGAGACTGTGCTCTCATATCATTTATGTCTACGCTCATGTTTTGTCCAATATTTGCACCTATCTGTAAAAGAGCCGATCCATCTGATACTTTCTTGTCTCTTGCTTCAGTAGTTTCCGTAAATCCTGTAAGTGCATTCGTAGCATCTGTATTCTTTACGCCTTCACTATTAGTAACTGTAATAGACAATCCTTCAATAGCACCATTCAATCCTGCAGTACCAGATTGTATAGAAACTGAAGTTGAATATGTAACAACTAAAGTTCCAGCTGCAGTAATTGCACTAAAAACATCTTTTATTGTAGTAGCAACACTACTATGTAATTCTTTAGTATGATATTCACCATTAACAGTATAAGAAACCTTTATTGTATCACCTGCTGAAGCAATTCCCAAGCTTTTTCCATTAACATTTGTTAACTCTGTTAACTTAGTAGTATCAGCAACTGCATCGTCACCTTTTTTCAATAAACTATTAGTATTAACATTAGCAACATCTGCTATTTGTGATTTTCCCATTGAACCGTCCAAAAGATTCTTTGTGTTGAACTGTGTAGTATTACCAATTGTGTTTATTTCATCTTCAAGCTGTGACATTTCCGACTGAAGCTGAGTTCTATCATCATCAGTGTTTGTATCGTTCGAAGCCTGAACAGCAAGTGTTCTCATTCTCTGAAGTATTGAGTGAGTTTCATTCAATGCACCTTCAGCAGTCTGAATAAGTGAATTACCATCCTGGGCATTTGAAGATGCCTGAGTCAATCCATTTATCTGTCCTCTCATCTTTTCGGATATAGCAAGACCTGCTGCATCGTCTGCTGCTGTGTTGATTCTAAGTCCTGAAGAAAGTTTTGCCATTGCCTTTGATGCATTACCTGAATTGATTCCCATATTTCTTAAAGCATTGTTTGCCATAAGGTTGTGATTTATTATCATTTTTATTCCTCCTTGATTTTAAGTGGACATCCTTGTCCAAATATGTTTGTTACAGTTTACTTATCGTAATTCATATTTAATACTTTATATAGTTATAAAAATATTTTTATATTTTTTTGCTGAATATTGCCGCACCATTCCCTACATTTCCATATGCACTTGCCGCATGTTTGTTTCTGGTTATACTGCTGATTTTTTTTCTTAACTTAACAGTGCTTTTGTTCATGATATCTTGCGCCTTTTTTTCAAGATTTAAAATCTCAAATTTTTCATACAAATATTTAATTTCAGCTTTTTTATAGATACCCGATGTGATTCTATCCAAAATGTCTTTTCTTTCATCCAGCTTACTTTTTAAAAGTTCAAACTGGTCTTTTTGCACTGCCTCTATTATATCTTTTGTACAACTTCTATATTTAACAAAAATATCCTCTATTTTTTCTTCCATACAAAACCTCTTCTAACTGCTTATATACATTGAAAGGGCAGATTGCTGCGAATTAAGCTGTTCCATAGCTACCTCAAGCTGTGTGAATTGATTGTAATATTTTGTTTGGTCACTGGACATTTTGCTTTTAAGATTAGTTACAAGAAGCTGCTGCATGTATATCTGATCAGGTAATGTTCCTGTTCCGCTGCCTCCATTTACACTATAATCGTCCTGCAGGTTGGCATATTTCGTAAGGGTTCCGGAATTGTACGTGCTTCCTATTGTTCCAACATTATCTGTCAATATTTTGCTCATTCTTTGAAATATACCTGATTGGCTGAACTTTTCATCAGTATCTTTACTGGTTGACGTTGATGTGAACAATTTCATTATTCCCTCAGGATCGTTCTCAATAGCTTCAGTAAATTTCACATCATCAGCAATTGTAACTTCACCGGCATTGGCAACTTCATTCGAACCATCTATTCCAAGTGCATTTTCACCAATGCTTCCAAAGTAATATTTGGATACACTGTTTCCCGAGGCATCCTTAACTGGATTAACAAAAGCATTGTTGAGGTCATCAAGCAATTTTTGGAGATTATCGTCACTTCTTAGTATGCCCTGTTTTGCCTTTTCCTCCCATGCTGTTATCTGACTATCACTCATATCTTCTTTTTGTGAATCCGTAAGAGGTGAATAATCATAGTCTTTTTTCTCACTTAGCTTGTCTCTTATTTCACCTACAACCTTGTTATATTTAGTAAGAAAATTTGAAACAAGATCATGCAATTTTGATGTATCCTGTGTAACCGATATAGTTACCGGATTTTCTGTATTTGAATCTATTTCCACTGTTTTTCCTGAATTTTCTTCTGATATCTCGGAATTGGTGGAATTGACTTCGTACAAGTTATAGCTAACTCCATTTATAGTAAAATTGTTTGAATCATTCTTTCCTACTATATACTTGTCTGATCCAGGCTCCTTTATTGCAAATACAGCATCACTTCCTGTTTGGGAAGCTCCATCCGTAATTTTAAGAGCATCAATCAACCCCGTATTGCCCCCATTTTCAATTTTCAGGTATGATTTGGAACCACTATTTGCCGCCTGAATCTCAAATTGCCCTGTAAGTTCATTGAGCTTTGCAGTAACATTGCCGTCTGTTTGATCTTTGATTGCATTCGTAAGATCTTTAATTGTAGATGATTCCGTAACATTAAGGGTTATCTTCTTTGTCGTTTCTGAGCCATCTTCATTTTTGTAAGTCAAATTAAGGGTACAGTCTCCTTTTTCAACTCCAAGGTCCGTAAGCTTTGTCGAGCTTCCAGAAGTTGCATTTATACTGTCTCCTTTGATACTTGCAGACTGTGCAAGCTTTGTAACCAATATCTTATAATTTCCAGCAGTTGCCGAACCTGATATTTTTGCACCTACCGAAGTGGGATCCAAACTGGACGCTGACATATTGCTGTAATTTCCAGTAGACAAAAGGTAATTGCTTGTGTCTGCTACATCAAAATAAGCACTTTGGAGCTCTTTTATATCTGAAATTATGCTTTTATAAGCATCCTGTTTCCATTCAAGAATCTGCTGCTGCTGCTTTGCCTGATCAACTTTCGTCTGATCCGATGTAAGCATCTTTTTAACCATTGCATCTACATCAAGTCCAGTATTTAACCCTGTTATCCTGAGCATATTTCCTCCGCCGGATCCAGTAGAACCTGTAGTACTTGTTACATCACTCATAAATTAATATCCTCCTCTTTTTTAATTATTGTTACCATTCTTTGAAACCTTGTAAGCTTCATTCCATGTGTCCCTTATATTTTCTATAAGAGGAATAATCTCATCCATTATGTCCGCATCTTTTTTCATGTTTGCATCTATAAGTCTTCTTACTATAAAATCATAGACACTCATAAGAGACTGACCCCAGTTTCCTGCTTTTGAAACATCAAGAGATGCCATGAGCTCATAAAATATATTTTCTGTTTTCACTATATTTTCATGCGCTTTTTTTATATTTTTGTCCAAAATTGCTTGTCTGCCAATTTTTGCAAACTTCGCCGCACCGTCTACCAGCATAAGTAAAAGCTGCTCTTTTGAAGCATAATTTATGCTGTTTGTCTTATATGTGTTGTAGGCATTTGCTGCATACATATCAACATCCACCTTCCTTTTACTTTACTTTTTAACATCAAGTATATTTCCCCTGCCGCAGCATTTGCTGGAAATATTATCGTCTTCTTTGAATGCTTTTACTTCAATATTTTCTACTTTTTTTGCATCTACCAATATTTTTTTCTTTCCATTTTTGTACTTTTCCAGTTGTGATGAGAAGTTTCTCCCTTCATGGCCTTTTTTATCTTTGTTTTTGTGTTTATCAATTGATATCCTTCTCTTGTTATGAATCTTGCCAGTACTCGTGGTTTCTTTGACTCTTCGCCTCAATTCAGGATCAACTTTATTCAATTTAAATTCCATGACAACACCTCTTTCAAGTGGACAAAGCTAGGCTCTTTCATCCATAAAGAAGCCCGACATCTCACAGAACTTGTCAATCATATCTATTATTTGTTTTGGCGGTACTTCCCGTACAACCTCGTTTGTGTCGTCATCTATTACCCGTACAACTATGTCTTTAAACTTTCCATACACCTCAAATTTCAAATGAGTGCTGGAGTCATCCATAAGCTTGTTCATCTCGTCTGCAGCAGTTTGAACATCTCTTTTTTCTATAATTTCTTCATGTTTCAAATCCAAGCTGCTTTTCCCATTGCCAAATACAAAACTTGTATAACCACTAGATGTATTTAATACTAAAGGCTGCTGTCCTCCCTGACTCATACCTGTAACTTCCATGCTAAAACACCTCTTTAACTTTAAAATATATCTATTCGACTATTTTTTTAATTTTTTAAGTACACTCATATCAGACGCCGCTGCACTTATATTTTCTTTTCCTACTTCCTTGTAGAGTTCTTTTCTGAGTATTGTTACATTCCTTGGCGCTGATATGGACAGTTTTACCGTTCCATCTTCTATCTTTGAAACGGTTATTTCGATATCGTCTCCTATCAAAAGAGACTCACCTTTTTTCCTACTTATAACAAGCAATCATGCTCCCTCCTCGAAAATAGGATATTTTATTTTGTAGTCTGAATTATCCAGTATTATTTGTTCCCCTATTTTTCTTTTTATATTTATTATAAAAGGAGCCTTTAGATTTGCAGTTATTTTATTAACATTAGAATTCAATGTCACAGTATTCAATATGATTAAATCTTTCCTATCATCAACTAAAAGCCGCTTAACTGATGTATCACTGAGTTCAAATTCGTAATCTTTTACTATGTTAAAAGGCGATACCATGACAAGTCCAATATCACAATTTTCAATGGATTGAAGTATATAAAAAAGTTCATTTTCCTCTGCAGGAAACAATATAAACTTTCTCAAATTTTCAAGTCCTGGAATTCCACCTTTAAAGCTTATTATATCCTCTTCTTTATAATGCCTTGTTCCATGATACTTTGTTCTAAGTTCCATATCAGTATCTCCTCATTAAAATCTATCAGCTTATATAATCCATAAGTGTTGGCTGCATTATTTTTGCACCTGTCTGGAGACATGCCTGATAGACTGTAATCATGGTCGCAAACTCTATTGTCTTTTTGGTAAGATCTATATCTTCGGTATTAGAAAGTGTATCCGTAAGATTAAGCTTGGCTGCTGAATTCTGATTTCCAAGATCACTCATTCTACTGTCTTTGGCTCCTATCTGCGAACGTACCTTCGATACCTGGCTTGAAGCCGCATCCATGTCTACAAGATCCTGCCCGCCAAGTTCCTCCTGTGCTGCTTTGGAATTATAGACCCAGGCATAATACTTTCCATCACTTCCGAGAACTGCTCCCTCATCGCCGGATGTAACTGCGCTTCCATCTGCTTTGCTGCTTGAATATACTTCACCTGCAAGGTGATGCACAACCCTGTCCATAAGCGATGATACATTGTCGTCTGCACCATCTCCATAAGTCATTACTTCAGTTGCTGTGGCATTATAGTCAAGTACTACTCCCTGAGATACCTCTATTACCTTTTTTGAACTTATGTTTTCCATATCCATACTGGAAAGCTGTTTACCATTAACTTTTGACATATCAGCTATATCTGTAGAAATAGTTATCTTCTGGCTGCTGTCAACTGCAAGAAATTTTATATTGCCGTTATTTGTCTTTACTACATTTATTTTGTCCTTAAGATTAGTATTGCTCTGAATTTGCGAATTTATATCTTTTACAACAGCATCTATATCGGCATCTCCTGGTTTTACAGATATTGATATCTTTGTTCCGCCATCAATACTAAAGTCAATTGTTTTGTTCTGCCATTTACTTACATCAAATCCATCAGATACAACCGCCGGCAGGTTTTCAATTGCTTTTCCATCTTTATTTGAATATTTAAGTGAAACACAGCTTCCATAATCTGAAAGGTCATTTCCGTTGTCGTCCTTTCCTGATCTTGTTATATCATAGTTATCGGTCATTATAGGTTTTGAGGAACCTGCCGTACCTCCAAATATATACTCTCCTTCAAAATTTGTATTTAAAATTTGTGCTATTTCGGATATTTGTTGATTGACCTCGTCATTTATCTTGTCCTTGTCTGACTGTGAATATGCGTTTCCAGACTTTACAAGATTCGCTCTTATATTGCTCAGTGCTGTTCCAAGCTGTCCCAATGCAGTATCCGTCGTATCCATCCACTTACTTGCAGTTTTTATATTGGAAGCATACTGTGTATTTGCATCTATTGCTGTCTGAAGCTGCATTGCCCTCTGAACATTTAGAGGATCATCAGATGGCTTCGAAAAATTCTTTGTAGAAGACATCTGTTGTTGGATCTTATTTAAATTCTGAAGATTGTTCTGCATATCCAGAAGAAAATTGTTGGATAATAATTTATTAGTTACTCTCAAATTAACTCCTCCTATCTTTTAAGTCCGTTTATTACAACGTCTAAAAGTTCATCCACCGTTGATATAGCCTTTGCGTTTGCCTGATAACAGTGTTCGAACTGTATTAGATTTGTCATTTCTTCATCCATTGAAACCCCTGATATAGATTCTCGCGACTGTTCATACACAGCAAGCTGGGCCGTTTGATTCTTAAGCTGCGTGTTTGCCTTGTTTGAATCACTTCCTATTACATTTACAAGGTTGTTGAAATAATTGTCCAGTGTAAGACCACCATCTGCATTTTTAATTGTATATATATTATTCAAATCACTGTCTGTAGAAAATACATCTTTGACGAAATTTTCCCTCGAACTTATGCTGTCGGTATCCGAAATATTAAGCAGGGCATTTGCAAGCTGAGCTACTGCAACCGCCCTGTTTGGGTCTGTGCTTGTGCCAAGCGCATCTCCCTTGGAGTCATACTTCGTCCCCGTCTTTATCTTCGATGGATTGTTCAAAAGCTCCACATTGAATGTAATATTTGCTGCAGTTATGCCGTTTTCATCCTCTTCCTTATAATCTGAATAATCCTTCTTGTCCCCATTTACAAAGAAGTTGTTTATTCCACCCTCTGGGGATCCATCCTCGCCGTCAGCTGTCCATTTATCACTTTGGCTCACTATTGCATTTACCGAGAATGCCAGTGCCTTGGCGAAATTGTCCAGTCTTGTCTGGTATTCCATGATATTGTCCTGCACCTGCATGTAACCTTTAAGCTCACCAGATGGTGGTTTGAAAAGTGCAAGGTCTTTAAAATCAACAGTATTTCCATCTTCCAATCTATCGCTGTCATTTACTGTTACAGTCTTACCATCAACATCAATTGAAGCTTTATACGCATTTCCATCCTTGTCCGCCCAGAGCACCCTGCTCTTTTCAAGCTCCTTTGCCTGGTCTGCAGTCATATTAACATTAAGTTCAACTCTGTCATCTGCATTTCCAACATCGCCTTTTTTATAATATACAACTTTATATTGACCTTCACCTGTTTTTTCTATGCTGGATACATATGAAAAAGTAGCTGTCTCTTCTTTTGAATCACTTGATACAAGGTTCAGCGTTTTTCCACCCAAAGTTGGCGCCGTACCATTATCATCCGTATCAGGTTTTTTGCCCAAATTCGAGCTTGTTACGTCGACCCCTTCATACCCTTCCTGGGTCACATCTATTCCAAGCTCATCACTGAGCTGGTCAAGAAGCAGGTCCCTGCTGTCCATAAGATCATTTGGATTATTTCCGGATTCCTTTATATTTATTATCTGCTTGTTCAAATTCGATATTTTTTCAATAAGGCTGTTCACATTTACAACTGAATTTTTTATTTCGGTTTCAGTATTAGTCTTTACGCTTGTCAATTGTGAATCCATAGAATTCAGCTCGTTTGCAAGCTGATAAGCTTCCTGTGCAACTGTATTTGTATTATCTGTTGTTGAACTTAAGCTTTGCCATGAATTAAAAAATTTTCCAAGTAGCGCTGAAAGTCCTGTATCCGTAGGTTCATTTATTATACCTTCAACCTGACTCAAATATTTTTGTTCTGCAGTACACTCTCCATTCACCGAATTCTGTACCCTGTACTGGTAATCGATAAATGTATCCCTTATCCTGTTTATTGCATCTACCGTAACTCCTGTTCCAAGCTGCCCTGCACTTGCTGCATTATCTATACTCGGCATTGTATATGGCAGAGTTGTAACAAGCTGTGCCCTCTGCCTTGAATATCCGTCAGTTCCCGCATTTGCTATGTTGTGCGAAGTTACATTAAGTGCTGTCTGCTGTGCGAAAAGACCACTTTTTGACGTGTTGAATATTGAAAATAGCCCTGGCATTTTATCACTCCTATATCATCTGTTTTTTCCCATTGCATTGTACGTACTTGCTGTCCTGTTTGGCTTTATCGCCGCAAGCATCTGAGTTGTAAATACAAGCCACTGCTTTACTAGCGCCTCATTTGTTTCTTTCTGAAATTGTATTTTTTCAATGAGTTCCACTATATCTTCATAGAGTTTTTTTGTATATTCATCTTCTGACTTTTGAACTATACTTCTCATTGGAGTATTCCCTGTAATTTTTCTTCGTGCAACTTCCCATTTTGCAACTTCTCTTGTCCTTGCATCTATAACTTTGACTATCTCATCTAATGAAAAAGCTTTCCTTTTTATCAAATATTCATTTTGCTTTCCAAGTGAATCATAAAGAAGTTTCAAAACATCATATTCCGAATCCATAACCTGAACAAGATCCATGCTTTCACCTCCCTTGAAAAAGGATGCTATATTCTTCCTTTCATACTGTCAATCATCTTCTGTGCCACAAGTTTAGCATCTACTTTATAGTTTCCATTTTCTATGGCTTTTTTTATGCTTTCGATTTTCTTTTTGCTGTCTTTTATAATATCATCATTCGGAGAATACGTACTGAGCCTTTTCCCTGCAGAAGATATGGAAATGGAATCTCTGTTTGCTTTGTAATTTGAGTCAATCTTGCTTTCCTTTATGTTGTCATTGTACATATTAACCAGTCGACTTGAACCGATCCCATTAACTTTCATAAAATACACTCCCTACATACAAAACCTAAAAGTTTATATTTACATTGCATACTGATATTATCGACTATTCACAATTAATATTTATACCTCCATCATATTAAATACTTATAAAAAAAACAGTACATTTAGAATTGATGTCTAAATATACTGCACCCTGCACAAATATCAACTATTGCTTTGTCCGAGGGACCTTATTCTCTCTTCACTGCTCACTATGCCAGTTATCCTTACTCCAAAATTTTCATCTATTACTACAACTTCACCATAAGCAACTTTTTTACCATTTACAAGTATTTCAACAGGTTCTTCAGCAAGCTTGTCAAGCTCTATGAGTGATCCCGTTCCAAAGTTCAATATGTCCTTTATCTTCTTCTTGGTTCTTCCAAGAACAACTGAAATTTGAAGCGGCACATCCATTATAAGATCTATATTTTTAGGTACAGATTCTGTGCTGCCTGAATTAAGCGGTTGAAATTGAGCCTGTTTGACATCTATTTTACTGTTTTGAGGTGCAGGGTTTTCTATAGGTTTTGGCGCTGGACTTGGAGCCGGACTTGGACTATTTGCAGCCGATGAAACAGCTGCAGCTGTCTCCCTGCTGCTTTTTACTTCTTCGGATGTCTGTTCCGTGCCTTTGTCCTCACTTTCCTCCTGACCCATCATTATTGAAACTATCTTCTTGGCGGTTTCAATAGGAAGTATCTGCATTATATGACTGTCTACAAGTTCTCCTATATTCAGTGAAAATGAAACTCTTACAATCGTCTCATCATCTGATATACTCTGTGAAAGAGGTTCGGTTACATCATTCCATATCTTCGACTTTGGAGGAGATATGTTAACCTCCCTCATAAACATTGTGGCCATTGAGGTTGCAGCTGATCCTATCATCTGATTCATTGCCTCGGACACTGCACTTTCCTGAATTTCAGAGAGCTTTGTATAGCTTTCCTCTTCAATATTTCCATCGCCGCCCATCATGAAATCTGCAATAATTGCAGCATCCCTGACTTCCATGACCAGCATGTTTTCTCCAACTATTCCGCTTGTATATTTAACTTCCAATGCAATATTTGGAACTTTGAAGCCACCTTTTAAATCATTAAGTGTAGTTACTGTAACAACCGGAGTAGTTATGTTAACCGGTTGGTTTATTATTGTAGACAATGCAGTTGATGCAGAACCCATTGATATGTTGCCTATTTCACCAAGAAGATCTTTTTCAACATCGGAAAGTCCTACATCCAAGCTATCATCTTTTTTCTCATCAACTTCTTCGCTTACCTTTTCTTCGTTTTTGCCACTTTCTTCTTCATCGCCTCCACCGTTAAGGAGTGCATCTATTTCTTCCTGTGAAAGGAATCCATTGCCTTCATTATCATTCCCGTTACTCATAATCTTCCACATCCTTATCTATTATATCTAGTACTTCAACACCCATGTTCTTACCAATTGTACCGGGTTTGCAGTGATAGTATGCTCTGTTTCCAACCATAAGTTTGACAGGACTCGTGGCTTTTTCATTCAGAGTAACTACATCACCTATATTTAAGTTTAAGAATTCCCTCACGGTAACATCCGCATCACCAAGTACACACGAGACATTTATGCCGACTACGTTAAGCCTTTCTCTAAGCTTTTCACGGGATTCACTCAGAACATCTTCATCACTGTCCTGGAACCAATACTGCACAACTAATTTGTCAAGTACTTTCTCTATACTCAAATACGGTATGCATATGTTAATAAAGGTAGTACTGTCGCTCATTTCAACAGAAAATGTTATAAGTGCAACAGGATCATTAGGTGCAAGTGTCTGGTTTAATGCCGGATTCGTTTCAATTCCCTCGATTTCGGTTTCAACTTCCATTACATCTTCCCATGCAAGCTTCAGGTTAGATATGAGCCCGGAGTTTACGATAGTAATTATGTTTTTATCTATATCCGTAAACTCCCTTGTTTTGAATTTTCCTTTTCCATCTCCACCAAGAAGCATATCTATAACTTCAAATACAAATTGTGGATTCATCTCAAACAAAATGGATCCACTTAAGGGAGGCATCTTGAATATAGTCAAAATAGTCGGATTGGGTACCGAATGAATAAATTCTTCATAGGTTATCTGCTGCACAGATTCAACTTTTACTTTAACATTTGTCCTAACCTGTCCTGTAAGATAGTTTGAAATTATTCTGGCATAATTGTCATGGATAAGTTCAAGAGTCCTTATATGCTCCTTTGAAAACTTTTGAGGACTTCTAAAATCATATGGCTTTACCTTATGCTTTTCTTCCTCTTTTGGCAGTTCATCTGGAGTAAGTTCTCCGGCAGATAATGCGGCTAAAAGTGCATCTATTTCACCCTGTGATAATACGTCTGCCATTTCTCTCCCTCATTTCTACGAAAATTCTAGTTACTAAAGAGCTTATCAATATCAATCAAGGTAACCACCCTGTCCTTAAAATTTATAACTCCCTCTATGTACGGCTTTTTGTTTTCATCATTTACTCTTTCAATTACTTCTTCATCTATATCCAAAACTTCATCTACCTGGTCAACAACTATGCCGACCAGTTCATCTTCCATTTCAAGTATTATTATGCTGTTCTCACCTTCATCATTGTTGTCTGCTTTTCTTACATCCATTATTAAATTTATATCGAGAATTGATATTACATTTCCCCTTAAATTTATAATTCCCTTTATATGTGCAGGTGCCTTAGGAACTTTTGTTATCTTCATTGTATCATTTATACTCTGAACTTTCGAAGTCTCCACGGCAAACTGCTCTTCGTTCAGTTTAAATATTACGACCTGCATTCCAACACCTCCTAAATTTTAATTCTAGCCAAGTACCTTGCTTATTGCCTCGATAACTCTGTCAGGTTGGAATGGCTTTACTATAAAATCTTTTGCACCGGCTTTTATGGCATCCATAACCATTGTCTGCTGTCCCATAGCCGAACACATTATTATTTTTGCACTTGAATCTATCTGTTTTATCGCCTTTACAGCTTCTATTCCATCCATATCAGGCATTGTTATATCCATTGTGATTACATCCGGTGATTCTTTTTTGAAAAGCTCAACAGCTTTAATACCGTTGTTTGCCTCTCCTACAACTTCAAATCCATTTTTTTCAAGTATATCCTTTATCATCATCCTCATAAAAGCAGCGTCATCTACAATTAATACTTTTGACATTTTATTCCCTCCAATTATTTAGTAGCTTTATATTATCCTATTCCAAGACTTCCAAGTATCTTTTCAAGGGAGCCCGGCATTGGTATATAGTAAAAGTGTCCGTTTAATTCCGAATTATCCTCAACAAATACAGTCTCTATATCAAGAACAGATTCATCAAACTGTCCAGACTCTATAAAAGTAGTCGATAGTATTGCTCCAAGCATATCATAGGTAACAGCGGGAACAGACGGCATTACTGAAAGTCCTGTAAATCTTGATATTGCATTCATATACGAACTCGATATTATATTTCCTATCTCACATATGGCTGAATTTCCCATTTCTGTGAGCTCACCATTTTTCTCTCCTGTAAGGTCACCTACTATTCCAAGTGCCACTTCCTTTTCAAATATAAAAAGTATGTTTCCAGGAGCGTCACCTAGAATTCTTACAATTACACCTACAACTGCCTGTTCCTCTCCAATGCTTTCAAATATGCTTCTAAACGGTATTACATTTACATAAGGTACCGTCATGTCCACTTTTCTGGATAAAAGCTGTGACAGTGCAGTTGCTGCATTTCCTGTGCCTATATTTCCTACTTCCTTAAGTGCATCAAGCTGCATTGGAGTGAGATTTTCAAAACTCATATATTAATCCTCCTTAAACAAGAGCTGCAACATCAAGTATCAAAGTTACAAGTCCATCACCAAGTATCGTAGCCCCTATATATTCTTTCATAGACTGAAGTGTTTTTCCAAGTGGTTTTATAACTATTTCCCTCTGTCCAAGAAGCGAATCCACCATAAGTCCTACTGTCTTTTCACCAACTTTGACTATAACTATATAACTCTTGGTATTATCCGACTTTTGAATATCAAGTTTCCTGTAAAGTCTTATAAAAGGTATTATATTTCCATTATAAATTATAATTTCCCTGTTGTTTGACATCTTCACTATATCATCACTGTAGTCTATAACCCTGTCTACATATCCAAGTGATATTGCCATGGTCTCCTGGCCTACAGAAACAAGAAGTGCCTGTATTATCTGAAGTGTAAGAGGAAGTCTTATTATAAACGACGAACCTTTTCCCTCTTCACTTATAAGGTCTACAGTACCATTCAGGGAAGATATCTTGTTTTTTACAACATCCATGCCAACTCCACGGCCCGATATATCTGTAACTACCTTGTTGGTGCTGAATCCCTGCATGAATATGACGTTCTTTATATCATTGTTTGTCATTCCCGTTGTATCTATTCCCATATTCTCTGCTTTTTCCTTGACTTTTGCTACATCAATTCCTGCACCATCATCTTCAACCTTTATAACTGCCTGTGTTCCTTCCTGATATGCAATCAGCCTTATCTTTCCAATAGGATTTTTTCCTGCCTTCAGTCTTTCTTCCTTTGATTCAATTCCATGATCGGCAGCATTTCTTATAAGATGTATAAGAGGCTCTCCAATTTCATCTATTACTGTTCTATCAAGTTCTGTATCGGCTCCTTCTATTACGAGATCCATTTCTTTGTCGAGTTCCACTGAAAGATCACGTACAAGACGAGGAAATCTGCTGAATACAGTATCAAGAGGAAGCATTCTTATTTTCATAACAAGATCCTGAAGATCGGATGTTGTCCTTGCAACCTGCTCCAGAGTTTCATTTAACTCCGCTGATTTATAGTTGCTGCTTATCTGCTCGAGCCTTGTTCTATGTATTACAAGCTCGGATACCATATTCATAAACTTATCAAGTCTTTCAAGGTCAACTCTTACAGACTGATGTATTTTCTTTTTAGGTTTTTTGTCCTTTTTAGGCTTCCCTGTATCTGCAGGTTTTGGATCCACCGGTTTCTGCTTTGGCTTCTCCTTTTGAGGTTCTTTTTGTGGAGATGGTTTTTTGCTCTCTTCAATTATTTTATTCTTTTTTTCTGAACTTATATCTATTTCTCTAACTTCCACACTTTCAACTTCCGATACTCCCATGACTATTTCCTTAAGTTCATCAGGTACTTTTGTTGAAAGCAGAACAAGACTTATTTCAAATTCAAAATTTTCATTTTCAAGATCTTCTGTTCCTGGGACAGACTTTGTTATTTCTCCCACTTCCTCAAGAGTCTTGAATATTAAAAATGCCCTTGCAGATTTCAAAAGAGTATTTTCGCTGAGTTTTATATCTATGTCATATGCGCCATATCCTCTATCCTTGGCCTGTTTTATTACATTTATATCATACTCGTTGAGTTCAACCTTTGAATCGGAATTCTTGATGACTTCTTCTTTTTCAGTCTGAGGCTGATTTTCTTCTTCCTGATTCTCTTCTCCTTTTTCAGCTATCTTTTCAAGTTCATTCATTATGCCTTCAATTGGAGTTTCATCATCAATTCCTTCCTCTATATTTTTAAGCATCTGTTCCAGGGTATCCAGACATTTAAATAAAACAGTAACTACATTCTGACTTACTTTAAGTTCGCCTTCCCTGAACTCAGAAAGTACATCCTCCATTTTATGCGTAAGTTCCGCCATTTTATTGAACCCCATAGTGGCTGCCATTCCCTTTATCGTATGTGCAACCCTAAAAATCTCGTTTACTTTGTCTACATTATCCGGTTCCTGTTCAAGCTGGAGAAGGGATTCATTCAAGGTCTGCAAATTATCCATTCCTTCTTCCAGAAACATGGACATATACTGAGATGTATCCATTTCATTACCTCCTTATAGCTTTCTATATATAAAGGTAGATGCTTTTTCAAAACCATAGTCCCTATAATTGTATATGCTTTCAGTAGCTCCCACAAACAGCATTCCTCCCTTTTTAAGAGATTTGCTGAATTTTTCATAGATTTTGTCCTTCACATCCTGATTAAAATATATTACTACGTTTCTACATACTATAAGGTCAAAATTGTCCTCATATCTATCCAATATGAGATCATGTTTTTTGAAAGTAACCATTCTCTTTATATTGTCTGTTATATTATATTTATCGTCTTTTTGTGTAAAATATTTATCCAAATATTCTTTTTTTACGTTTTTTACTTCCTGCTCGGAATACTCGCCATTTTTTGCCTTTGAGAGTATAGTATTATCTATGTCAGTTGCAATTATCCTGTGCGAACCTGTCGGGGACAGTTCTTTCAGGTATATTGCAATTGAATATGGCTCTGCACCTATAGAGCAGGCTGCGCTCCATATCTTGACACTGCCCTTTTCCTCCTGAAGTTTTTCCTTGAGTTTTGTCCTGAACTCCTCGAATATTTCAGGATTTCTAAAAAATTCAGATACATTTATGGTTATAAAATCAAGAAACTTCTGTTTCTGTTTGGCATCACCCTTTAAAAGTTTTATATACTCTTCTATACTGGAAACACCAACTCTAGACATAAGACTGTTTATTCTCCTATGCAGTTGATTGGGCTTGTACGCTGAAAGATTTATGCCAAATTCTCTCAAAACCCACTTTTCAAAATAATCCATATCCACAACCATAAATTCTACCTCCTACCTGTCAATACTAGATTTGTAATTTTATCAGCTATATCATCAAGTTTCAAAACCATATCGACTTTTCCCGTTTCATAAGCCGCTTTTGGCATACCATAAATTGTACATGTTGATTTATCTTCAGCTATGGTAATGCCGCCTTTGTCTTTAATTTTTTCTGTTCCACAAGCACCATCCTTGCCCATTCCTGTAAGAACAACGCTGACAAGACTTCCACCATAGACTTCAGCCGCCGATTCAAATAATTTGTCAACAGCAGGCTTTACTCCCCATATTGGCGGTTCATCCACAAGATGTAGCTTTCTATCCCTGCCTATTTTCATATGCAGGCCTCCCCTTGCTATGTATACTCTATCTGAAATTATGTTCATATTTTCTTCTGCTTCAACCACCTTCTGGTTTGAATTTGCATCCAATCTCTCAGAAAATGCCTTTGTAAAGCCAACCGGCATGTGCTGAACTACAAAAGTCGGAACACCTATATTCTTAGGCAGCTTTGTTATAACAGAATACAATGCCTTTGGTCCTCCTGTAGACGCTCCTATAACTACAGCCTTTATGCTGTGCCTTTCATATCTTTTTGCCTCCGGTACAACCTGATTTTTTACCGTTTGAGAAGTTCTATCACAATTCTCAACGCTGCATGACATTTTTATTTTCTTTATAAGTTCATATTGTACTTTATTTATATCAAGCGAAATAGGACCTGACGGTTTCTGTATGAAGTCAAATGCTCCCTCCTGAAGACAATCCATTGTGAGTTTCGTACTGGAAGTTGAACTACTGCTTAAGACTATCGTTGGTATATTTATATTTCTGCTTTTCATTTCCCTGAGAGCCGTTATTCCATCCATTCTAGGCATCTCAACATCCAAAGTTATTATATCCGGCATATTTACTGAATGAATGCCTGACAGCTTTTCAAACATGTCAACGCCATTTCTTGCAGTACCTATAACTTCCAAACAATCGTCCTCTTCTATCATGTCAGAAATAATTTTTCTCATTAATGCTGAATCATCTACTACTAAAACTTTTATTTTTTTCAAACCCTATCACTCCAGTAATTTAATAAAATTACAATTCTTTCGTACCAACTCCAACAGTTCTTATCTCCACAGAACCTCTTGCAGTATCAAATATCATGGTTCTTCCCTTATTTCCACCAAGATCTTCTGCAAGAAGAGGAATAGAGTACTTTTTAAGATTAAGCTTTACAGACTTTCCATTTCTGTTACCTATATCCATGGTCATATTCCTGTCTGAAAAGTTGAACATGGATGCTCCTCCTGCTATTTTAGCTGTAAGGTTTCTTTTGTTTGCTCCAATTTTTTCAAGCTTTTCAATAAGCATTGGTATTGCTAAATCTGCAAACTTCATTGGATTTTTAACACTGCTAAATTGTGTACTGTCGGGAAGCATTATATGTGCAAGTCCACCAATTGACTTAATTTTGTCATAAAGTGCTATTCCCACACAAGATCCCAATCCTATCGTCATAATTACATCAGGTGAGGTGGCCGTATTCATATCTGCAATTCCTACTTTTATATTATTTATATCCATAATACTGCACCTTTCAATTATTTATTGTATAAGCTGCTTTTCATCTTCCGTCAGTATTGTTGTAAGATTTAAAAATATTATTATTCTATCATCCAACTTTACAAGTCCCTTTATATATCTCTTCGATATACCGGATACAATTTCAGGAGGTTCTTCTATAATCGACCTATCTATGTCTCTCACTTCTGATACTACATCTACTATTATTCCTATTTTATTTTCATCCTGTTTTGTAACAATGATTTTTGAATCCTTGGTAGCTTCTCTGTATTCAAGTCCAAATTTCCTTGTAAGAGAAATTACAGGAAGTATGTTTCCCGAATAATTTATAACACCTTCTACAAAATCAGGGGAATCCGGAATTTTGGTAGTTTCTTCATAGCCAAGTATCCTCTCTACTTCCATTATGTCAGTAGCATAATATTCCCCGTTTATACTGAATATAAGTATTTTCAATTCCTTTTCATCCATTTCAAACATCCTCCTAACTGTATTTTATCTCTAATATGTTAATTATAATCCATTAAATCCAATTTATACAACATTTTTTTACAATAAAAGCTTATCTACAACTATATTGTCATCTTTTAGATATACATGAACATCTTTGCTGGGTGAATCCAGCACTGCTTCCTTGTTTCCAACCTTCATAACAGTATTGTGATATGCAACATCAGCCCAGATGTTGCCGTCATCTCCAACCTCAATTTTTGTAGTAACCCCTGCTACACTGCCAACTATTCTGCATTTTACATCACTCTTTGCTTTTATGCTTCCGCCTCTTGCAACAGAATTTTCTTTTGTGAATTCAACAGAGCCATTTGCTGAAATTGTCGATATATATTCTCCTTTTCCAGTTATAACTATGTCTCCCGAACTTTCAACATCTGAATTTTGACAGTATGACATAACAATCTTCACAGGAAGCTTCAACGTATCTTGAAGGTCACTTATTTTTTCATCCACACTGTCCAGAACATCTCTGAGCTCCGTATAACTTTTTATACTTATAGGTGCCATTCCCATAAGTCTTGTTCTTATATATCCCACGACTTTGTCCTTGTTTCCACTCTCATTTCCTATGCTTAGATCCGCTATTATATCTATACAAAGCTTTATCAAATTCTTAAACTTGCTCTCTATAAGTATTTTTATTATTTCGCCGTCTTTTTTGCCTTCTCCCAGAAGATTGTACATCTTCATTTCTTTAACTGCACTTATAAGATCTTCTATGACCTTTCTAAACTCCATGAGATGTTTTACAGCCTTTATCTTTTTTACATCCTCACCGCCGCCGCTTACTTCAGATGCAACTATGCTTCCCTTGACAACTATGTTGCCTCTCGCAGATATCTTTGCCCTCTCAACATCCTTGTCCACAATAAGATTGTTTCCACAATCTATTTCCATACCTTCTTTTATTCCCCCATGAATACTTATATCACCAAGGAAACATATATTTCCCGTCTTCAAGTCAACATCATTATTAAGCTCATGAACCTGTTTTACATAGAAAACATTTCCATTGAAAGAAGGCTTTCCCGCAATTAATGCTGCTATAGTATTTTCGTCTTTTTTTACACATCCTGCACCTGCTTTTATTGAAATCTTTTTTCCCTCTTTGCTTTTTATCTTTCTTCCTGTTACATCACACCCATCCTGACCGGATTTTCCAGGATGCTTCACTGCTATAACATCGCCCTTTCCCACAGAGTTTACAAGTCCTATACTCTTAAAATCTATATTTCCAACCTCATCTTCCTTAAAAGAAGAAGAAGTTTTGAATTTGATTTCTATGAAATCATCTTCTCCGTTTACTACCTTTTTTCCAAGGGCTGCAGTAATCTTTTTATTGTTTTTCGCTGTAATATTTCCTAAATTCTCTTCTATTATGCCATATACTATACCACTTTTTGAAAGTTCATCTTTTATTTCATTGAATGTATATGCCGGTGGATATATTCTATCCGCAACCTTGAGGTGAAGAACCATTCTCTGACTTTCCGGTGCATCTTCAAGTGCATAAACTTTCTTTGGAATATATGAAACCTCCAAAAAAGCCTCCATCTTATCCTCCGATGTGTAAATGTCAATATGTCTTGATGCTTCCACCTCGTCAAATATAACCTGTATTTTGTTGTTTGAGAACACTTCACTGCTTTTTTCCACTTCTTCCCCATCTACAAAAAGCTTCATATGTTCCCCTTTTTCTATTACTGCAGGACTTCCTCCTGTATCTGGATCTTTTACAGTTACAACTGATCCCGAAACAGAAATTGTTCCATTTGAATTCTTCACCTCATGTTTCTCAGAGGGTACCGTTTTAGAATCATTTTTCTCCTTTGCTCCATATACTTCTATAACCACTTTTCTCTTAAAAAACCCTTTTTTGTTTTCCAGAATATTATAATTTAGGTTTTCCTGGTCAATACCTAAATCTACAGCCGCATTTCTAAGACAGATTTCAAGTGAATTTCCCCTAAATATTTTTTTCATAATTTCCCCTCCACTTATTATCTAAAACTATTTATATCCTCATGCATCCTCTTATCATAAGCTTTCATTATCTGAAGAACAAATTTGTTATTTGAAGAAGAGTATATAGCCTCATCCATGGCTCTTATTGGCAGAACCTTCGGCGAAGTTCCCGATATAAATGCAGCATCAAAAGTTTCAGCTTCCGTGTACTTTATTTTTCTTTCAATAACACGTATACCCATATCACTGCATATATCAAATATGATACGCCTCGTGGTACCTGGAAGCACCTGATCCAAAGGTGCTGTAACAACACTACTGCCTTTTATAAAAAATATATTGGATCTGCTTCCTTCAGTTATATTGCCATTTCTATCCACAAGCACCGCCTCAAATACATTCTTATCCTTTATTCGAATATCTATTCGTTTTCTAAAGTCATTATCAATAATTTTTGCGTTTGGATTATGTCTTTCTCCAAAGAAAAAAGTAGTATCAACTCCTTCTATATACTGGCTTTTATCCGGATAATGATATTTTATGAAATACAATAAAAAATTATTTTCGACATTATAATTGAATACAAGTTTTATATTGCCTGTGGTACACTTGTTCACATTTATAAGTCTAAGTATATCCTCTTTCATTCTCTCTCTCGTAAGCCACAGTTTCAATCCTGATTTACTTGATGAATTCTCAAGTCTTTCAATGTGTTCTCTTAAAAAAAGAGGCTTTTTTTCTATAACCCGTATTACCTCATAGAGAGACTTACCAGATGTTACATTTTCACTTTTAAATTTACTTAAATCTTTTACGTCACCGTTCTGTATAAAAAACTTACAGTCGCTGTTCAATTTTATGTCACCTCTGAATAGTTAGATTTAACAAAATTTTAATATATCGGTTCTATTATATTTTACCATTATCCAAAGTACAATTTCCACACAATAAAAATTTTATGATATAATTATAAAGTTCAATGAAAGATAAAGGTTGTGATCAATTTGGAAAAACTTGCGATATTTGATGTTGACTTTACTATAACTCGAAGGGAAACGCTTCTTGAATTTTATCTTTTCATGATTGGAAAAAAACCTTCGCTTATATTTCATGCCCCTTTTGCCTTTGGATCTTCCCTGATGTTTATTACAAATATAATGGAAGCAAAAAAAACGAAAGAAAATTTTATTAATTTTATAGATGGAATGAAAGAGGAGTATCTAACTTCCCTTGCAGAGGAATTTTACAGTACGCATTTGAAAAAAATACTTTACAAGGATGCACTTTCTGAAATTCGAAAATTAAAATCTCAGGGATTTAAAATATACTTGATATCTGCGTCACCTGAATTCTACTTGAACACCCTGTATGACATAAAAGAAGTCGACAAAATAATAGGAACGGTGTTTATCAAGTCAAATGGAATATATTCAAATAAAATAGCAGGAGAAAACTGCAAGGGACAGGAAAAGGTACTAAGGCTAAAAAATCACCTTGAAGAAAACAACATAAAAGTTGATTTCAAAAATTCATACATGTTTTCAGATTCACTGTCGGATCTTCCCCTTTTTAACCTTGTAGGTCATCCCTATCTTATAAATTTCAAGAAAAAAGACAGTAAAAATATAAATATACTAAAGTGGAACTAAAAGGAGACGGATTGTTAATTTATAATCCGCCTCTTTATTATTCTTATTTATTTGTAAAAATGTATTTTTACCTACTCAAGCGATGAATAATAATTTGAAGCCTCTTCAAATTCAACATCATCTGGAATTACAAGCTCTCCAGTTTCATCATCCCCTACAACCTTGAAAAGATATACACTATCCTTCTCGGGATGCTGAACTACTGCATATTCATTGTCCTTGAACACAAATCCATCTACTACTTCGCAATGTACTACATTTCCTTCTTCATCTTCAAGATCTACCATCATGGGTTCATGGGAATGATCATGACCGCATTCGCAGCCGCAGCCACACGAATCTTCATGAACATGCTGATGTTCATGTTCATGTCCGCAGTTACAACCGTCTTCTAAATTTTTTTTATCCATGTATGGACCTCCTTTTTAGTGTTATGTTTTAATTTTACCCTTAATTGTGAAATAGTAAAAGCTTTTTTTGAATTTAATTGATTTTTATAAAAAAGAGAAGCCACAAGTGGCTCCTCTTTCCTATTATTTATAAAGTTCTACTAATCTTAACAGATGTTCGTAACGCTGTTTTGCAGATTTTTCGGATTCATCGAATAATTTCTCTGCACGATCAGGGAATGCACGTTTCAAACGAGTGTAACGTGTTTCATTATTCAAGAAGTCCTGATAAGTTCCATCACCTGGTTTAGATGTAAGAGTGAATGGATTCTTTCCTTCAGCTTTTTTAAGAGGATTGAAGGAGAACAGATTCCAGTATCCAGCCTTTACAGCTTTCTTCATCTCATCCTGGCAGTGGTTCATGCCGCCCTTAACTCCGTGAAGTTCACAAGGTGCATATCCAATGATAAGTGATGGTCCGTTGTAAGCTTCTGCTTCAGCAATAGTCTTAACAGCCTGAGCTGGGTTTGCACCAAGAGCAATCTGTGCTACATATACGTATCCATAGCTCATAGCTATTTCAGCGAGGCTCTTCTTTCCAACTTCTTTACCAGCAGCAGCAAACTGACAAACTTCACCTATGTTTGAAGCCTTTGAAGCCTGTCCACCTGTATTTGAGTACATCTCAGTATCAAATACCATTACATTTACATTTTCTCCTGAAGCAAGTACATGGTCAAGTCCACCGAATCCGATATCGTATGCCCATCCGTCTCCACCAAGAATCCATACTGATTTCTTAGCAAGATACTGCTTCTTTTCGAGTACTTCTTTTGAAAGATCACAACCTTCAGCAACAGCCTTTTCAAGCTCAGCTACCAATGCATCTGCAGCAGCTGTGTTTTCTTTTGTGCTGTCTTTTGTTGCCATGAACTTCTCAGCAGCAGCTTTTAATTCAGCAGATGCCTTGTCAGATCCAGCAATCTTCTCAATCTTTGCTATAGCTTGGTCACGAAGTGTCTTCTGTCCAAGATACATACCAAATCCATGCTCTGCATTATCTTCAAACAATGAGTTAGCCCAAGCTGGACCCATCTTTGAATCTTTGTTAACTGTGAATGGACTTGTTGCAGCAGGTCCACCCCAGATGGAAGAACATCCTGTAGCATTTGAAATGTACATGTGTTCACCAAACAACTGTGTAAGCAAACGAGCATAAGATGTTTCAGCACATCCTGCACAACTTCCAGAGAACTCAAGAAGTGGCTGATTGAACTGTGAACCCTTAACTGTAGTATCAGCTGGAACTCCAGGCTTCTTGCCTACATTATCAACCAAGTAGTTGAATACTGGCTGCTGGTCTTCCTGTGATTCCTGAGGTACCATTTTGATAGCCTTTGTAGGACAAACGGTAATACACTCTCCACATCCCATACAATCAAGTGGTGATACACTCATTGTGAATTTGTATTCGCCAGCCTTTGGCTTAGTATCAGCTAATTTTATATTTGAAGGAGCAGCTTTTACTTCATCTGCGCTAAGCATGAATGGACGAATTGTTGCGTGAGAACATACAAATGCACAGTTGTTACACTGAATACATTTATCCTGATCCCATTCTGGAACAGTTACAGCAGTACCACGTTTTTCATATGCAGCAGCACCTATTTCAAACTGTCCATCTGGATTTTCTTCAAATGCAGATACAGGAAGACTGTCTCCATCCATAAGTCCGATAGGATTCATAAGATTTTTAACCATCTTAACTGTTTCTGGACGTCCTGTAAGCTCTGGAGCTTTAGGATCTGCTGCTGGACTCTTCCATGAAGCTGGAACGTCTACTTTATGAACAGCATCTACACCGGCATCAATTGCCTTGTAGTTCATCTCTACAACTGCATCACCCTTTTTACCATAGGATTTTTTAGCAGCAGCTTTCATAAAGTTAACAGCATCATCAATAGGCATGATGTTTGCCAGCTTAAAGAATGCAGATTGAAGAATTGTATTAGTACGTTTTCCCATACCAATTTCAATTGCCTTGTCAATAGCATTGATTGTATACAACTGTATGTTGTTATCTGCTATGTATTTCTTAGCATCAGCAGTTAACTTGGAATCAAGTTCATCATCTGACCACTGGCAGTTAATCATGAATGTTCCGCCTGGTTTAACGTCCTGAACCATCTTATATCCTTTAACGACATATGATGGGTTATGACATGCAACAAAATCAGCCTGATTTATATAATATGGGCTTCTGATTGGCTTGTCACCAAATCTAAGATGTGATATTGTTACACCACCAGTTTTCTTTGAATCATACTGGAAATATGCCTGGATGTATTTATCTGTATGATCTCCTATGATCTTTGTTGAGTTCTTGTTGGCACCTACTGTACCGTCACCGCCAAGACCCCAGAATTTACATTCTACAGTTCCTGGTGCAGATGTAATAGGAGCTGGTTTTACTTCCGGCAAACTCAATTTTGTAACATCATCAACTATACCGATTGTGAAACGAGCCTTAGGGGCATCTTTCTTCAATTCAGTATATACAGCAAATACGCTGGATGGTGGAGTGTCTTTTGAACCAAGTCCGTAACGTCCTGCTGTTAATGTTACATCGTTAAGTCCTGCTTCACGAAGAGTTGTAGCTACATCAAGATAAAGTGGATCTCCAAGTGCTCCTGGCTCTTTTGTACGGTCAAGAACTGCAACCTTTTTAGCTGTCTTAGGTAAAACTTTAAGAAGTGAGTTTGATACCCATGGACGATATAGACGAACTTTAACAAGTCCAACTTTTTCTCCCTTGGCTGTCAAATAATCAATAACTTCTTCAGCTACATCGCATATTGATCCCATAGCTATGATAACACGATCAGCATCTGGAGCTCCATAGTAGTTAAACAAGTCATAGTTTGTACCAAGTTTTTCATTTATTTTAGCCATGTATTTTTCAACAACAGCTGGTAATTTATCATAAGTTGTGTTGCTTGCTTCACGATGCTGGAAGAATACATCTCCATTTTCGTGAGAACCACGCATAGCTGGATGTTCTGGGTTTAATGCATGTTCACGGAAAGCTTTAACAGCGTCCATGTTGCACATTTCTTTAAGATCTTCATAGTCCCATTTTTCTATTTTTTGAATTTCATGGGATGTACGGAATCCGTCAAAGAAGTTTATAAATGGAACTTTACCTTCGATTGCTGAAAGATGTGCAACCGGGCTTAAATCCATTACTTCCTGTGGGTTTGTTTCAGCAAGCATCGCGAAACCTGTCTGACGACAAGCATATACATCACTATGATCACCAAATATATTAAGTGACTGAGTAGCAACAGTACGTGCTGATACGTCGAATACACAAGGAAGCTGTTCAGCAGCAATTTTATACATATTAGGAATCATCAAAAGAAGACCCTGTGATGCTGTAAATGTTGTTGTGATAGCTCCGGCAGCAAGAGAACCATGAACAGTTCCTGCAGCACCTGCTTCAGACTCCATTTCTACAACGTTAACCTGATTACCAAAAATGTTTTCACGTCCTGCAGCAGACCACTGGTCGATAACATCAGCCATTGGACTCGATGGTGTGATAGGATAGATTCCAGCTACTTCAGTAAACGCATAAGCTACGTGTGCAGCAGCTGTATTACCATCCATTGATTGTTTAGATCTTGACATGTAAAATTCCTCCTTTATTTTTTTAAGTCATATAGGGTCACATATTGTTGTTCAACAACTTGATCTTAATAAAAACATAAAAAACATATTAATCAAAATTTCAATTAATATCACACTTTTATATTACAACAAAAAAGTAAATCTGTAAATTATAAATTTATGCTGTATTAATATTTTTTTTCCTTTGTGTACAATAATATTACAAGTAATCTAAAGCTTAAACGGCATCTGTATCAATTCAACACATTCATTATTTCATAAAATCAACTGAAACAGCTAACGTATTCATACCGAAACTCGCACTATGACTGAAATCGTTAACTTAATATACTATTTTTCCATAAATTTGATTTATATTTTTATTTGCTGTACCTCTTTATTACATCTATTATTTTGTCGACTCCATTCCCTATTTTACTGTTGCTCATCTTATTTATATATATGTTTCTGTCTTTATAAACTTCATTTACTTTATTGACAAGCAGATTTGAATCAAGAGAATCTTCATCAAGTACCATGCTGTATCCACTTTTTTCAAATGAAGCTGCATTCAATATCTGATCACCTCTACTTGATTTTCGCGACAGCGGTATAAGTATATTTGGCTTTTTAAGTACAAGGAGTTCAAATATTGCATTCGCACCAGACCTTGATATAACAATGTCAGCAGTATTTAAGATATGCGGCATATCTTCATTCACATACTCAAATTGAACATATCCCTTCATTCCTTGAAGCTTCCTTTCTATATTTCCTCTTCCACATATGTGAATTACATTGTACTTTTCAATAAGCGGTACAACCGAATCCCTTACTATATCATTTATAAATCTTGAACCAAGACTTCCTCCAACTATTAAAAGTACAGGCTTCTCATCTGTAAAACCGCAGATTCTTCTCCCAATTATCCTGCTTCCATCTATTATTTCCTGCCTTATCGGCGTACCTGTAAGAATTCCCTTTCCGTCCTTTATCTTATGTATAGACTCAGGAAACGTAACACATATACTGCTGCAATATGGAGCAGATATTCTATTTGCAAGCCCCGGAGTCATATCTGACTCATGTGCTATAACCGGCACTTTTGCAAAATGGGCCGCAATAACAACCGGTACTGATACAAAACCACCTTTTGAAAATACTATACTCGGTTTTTCACGCTTTATTATAAAAAAAGCCTGTACAAGACCTTTTATTACCTTGAACGGGTCTGTAAAATTTTTTATATCAAAGTATCTTCTGAGTTTTCCACTGGATATTGCAAAATATTTTATTTTCTTACCTGCTATTATTTTTCTCTCGATTCCATTTTCAGTACCTATATATTCAACTTTATATCCAAGGTCCCTCAGTTTTGGAACCAGTGCAAGATTTGGAGTCACATGTCCTGCCGATCCTCCACCTGTCAATATTATTTTCTTCAAAACCTATTCCTCCACACATTAAATTGATAATCTAAAATCTTTAACTATTATCTGGACACTCTTAACCCCTCGGTAGTCATTCACAGACGGTGAAAATACCATATCCATAAAAATACTTCCTGAATTATTTGAAATGTGGTGCTTCTCTGCAATTTTCCTGAACCTTTCGCCTCCATCAAAACTCAAGGCATCCATCTTTTTGACGCTTTTCTTTAACCTGCATGAAAATTTTACGGTGTTTTTATTCTCGCCCATAAAATGCACAGCAAACACTTCTATATTCTTCTCTGCAAACACCGGTGAAGGATTTGCCTTTCCAAAGGGTTCAAGACACTTAAGCGAATTTATAAGCTCCAAGCTTATACTGTCCAGCGCAAGCCTGTGATCTATAATTATTTTAGGTACAATGTCGCAATCCTTCAAGCTGCAGTTTTTATTTAACTCAACTCTCAATTTTTCAATGTTTTCTTTTTTTATGGACATCCCAGCAGCCATTTTGTGTCCACCGAAATTTTCCATAAGACGTGAGCATTTTGTGAGCTCATAAAACATATCGTATTCATCTATGGATCTTCCCGAACCTTTTGCAAAAGCCTCTCCATCTGTAAGCACAATAGACGGTAGATTGTATTTTTCTTTGATTTTTCCAGCAACAATGCCTGCAATGCTCTCATGCATACCTTCTTTGTATGCTACAATCACCCTGTCATTTTTCATGTTTGAAGTTTCAACAGCTTTGACTATATCTTCAGTACTTTTAAGTGTCATTTCCTGCCTTAAAAGATTAAGCTCTCTCAGATGTTTTGCCATAACCTCCGCACGCTTTAAATCTTTCTCCATAAAAAGTTCAAGGGATATTTGGGCGCTTTCAAGTCTTCCCGCTGCATTTATACATGGTCCAAGCACAAAACCTACATGATAGGCCTTTATTGAACCAGGCTTGAGTGAATTTTGTTCTATAAGACACTTCATTCCTGTATTTTCAGTACTATTAATCTCATCAAGTCCAAATTTTGCAATTATCCTATTCTCGCCTACCAGGTCAACTACATCGCATATTGTTCCTATTGCCGCAAACTGCATAAGCTCATGAATAATATTATCTGTTCTGCCAAGTTTTATGTAGAGTGCCTGAATGAATTTGAAAGCTACACCGGCACCGCAGAGCATCTTGAAAGGATATTTGCAATCTTGCTGTTTTGGATTAACTACCGCATCTGCATCGGGAATTACATACTTTTTATTACAGCCTTCTTCACTGCAAAACGGTACATCATGATGATCCGTCACAATAACTTTCATTCCAAGTTCCCGGGCCTTGTCTATCTCATTTTTTGCAGATATGCCGTTGTCACAGGTCAAAATGGTTCTCACTCCGCACCCTTCAAGCTCATAAACACTTTTAACGTTCATTCCGTATCCTTCTTTTATCCTGTCGGGTATGTGGTATATGACATCTGCGCCGCAATTTAAAAGTCCCTTGTAGAGTATGTATGTACTTGTCACTCCATCGGCATCATAGTCTCCATATATCGCTATCTTGTTGCCTTTTTTTAAATCATCGGCTATTATATCAGTACCTCTGTCCATGTCTTTCATCATAAACGGATCAAACATTTTGTCAATGGAAGGATTTAAAAAATCTTTGACCTCATGTTCAGATACTATACCCCGGTTCGCAAGTATTGAAAGTACAATATCTGATACGCCATATTTTTTTAATATATTTTCATCTATTCTACGTCTTCTAAGCATCCATCTTTTCTGCAAAATCTCATCCTCCCACTTTAAATTTCCAGTACCTGCACAGATGGATTTACAAGCACTTTGTCCATTACAGAATATATTGCTTCACTATCTATCTTTTCAAGTTCTGAAACCTCATCGTATACTCTTTCAAAATTTCCATACATGAGTTCATACGTTGTAAGTTCCTTGCAAAGCTGGATCGACCTCTCAAGCAAAAGCTTTCTCTTCATTTCAATCCGCTTTGCAAAAGTTTTTATAGATACATATTCATTTAAATATTTTCTGTCCATCTTCATATTCCTTATTACGCTGTCTATTGAGTTTATCGAGCTTTCGGCATTTTGAATCGAGGTACCCATGCTTATGGAAAGCAGTTGCATCCCTCTCTCATTTTGTATACGGCTTCCTATTTCATAAGCTGCTGCATTTTTAGTTCTTACACGATCGAACAAAAGGCTGCTCGTTCCTTCACCTAGGACGCAATTTAAAATTTCAAGTGCCTTGAGCTCTGGAAGCCTTAGATTTCCCATATCGAAAATATATTGTATTTTAACTGCATCGGCATTCTTTTTTGTTTCTCTATATACTCCAGGCATATTTTTCTCACATACCTCACGGCACTTCTTATCTTCAATATTCCTCTTCAAATTTTTCCATGATCCAAAATAATGTTCGAACAATTCAACTATATTATCAAAATCCATAGAAGTTGAAAAACTCACAACACAATTTTCAGGGATGTAAAACTGTCTGTAAAAGTCCTCTATTTCAGTCAGCGTTATAGATTTTATATTATCCCTGGAACCTATTATGAGCTCTTTTATTCTCCTGTTTTTAAATGAATTCGAGAAAAGCACATCCTGACATCTCCTGTAAGGATCACCCTTCCATTCTTTAAACTCCTCAAGTATTATGTTCTTTTCGGATTTGAAATCTTTTTCCCTGAAAAGAGGGTTCAAAAGTATATCTGAATATATAGAAAGTGCACCTTTTACATCTTCCCTCATGCAGCTTCCATAATATATTGTATATGGATAGTTTGTCATTGCATTTTCAAATCCAAACAGGCCATCCATTATTCTGTTTATTTCTTCTTCACTCCTATGCCGGGTACCTTTTGATATCATATGTTCCAGTGCATGGGAGGTGCCATATGTAAAATCGGGGTACTCACAAATGGCACCTGCCCCAAAACCTATGCACATCGAAGTTATATCTCCTTCTCTATGGTTATATATAAGTTTTACACCATTTTGAAGTAAAACGGACCTCATGCTACTTTTCAAAATACCTTTCTACAAGATTCATAACCGTGGACTTTTTAACCTTTTCCACAACATCCACGCCTGAAATGTTTTCAAGTATTTTGAATGCAAAATAAATTGATGTTGCAGCACCCCTGCTGGTTATTATATTTCCATCCTGAACTACAATATCTTCACTGTAGTTCACAGCACAAAGTTCCTCCCTGAATCCAGGATTGGAAGTAACCCTGCTTTTTCCTATGATGCCGGCCCTTTTCAAAATTATAGGTGCCGCACATATTGCCGCCACTATTTTATTTTTAAAATAGAAACTCTTTACAAGTTCTATTACATCATCATTGTCTCTCAAATTTGTTGCACCTGGAAGTCCTCCTGGAAGTATCAATGCTTCATATTCATCTGGATCTATATTACTCATAACATCGTCCACAGCTATAGTTGTATTTCTCGAACTCTTCTTGTATTTTTCAGAATTCACGGAAGCAATTATGCAATTTACTCCTCCTCTTCTCAAAATATCAACAGGTGTAAGCGCTTCTATATCTTCAAAACCATTATCAATCAAAACTACTGCATTTTTCAAAATCATACCTCCCTTACAAATATATATTACACTAATTCCAGACAAATAGTAAATACCGGAGACTGTTTAAAAACAGTTCCCCGGTATTTTTCTACTTGCTCTTGACCCACCCCATGGATCTTTTTACGGCATCATGCCATCCTGAAAGTAGTTCACTTCTTCGTGCATCATCCATGTTCGGATTGAAATTTTTGGATATAGCCCAGTTCTTCGTAACATCCTGCCTGTTTTTCCAGTATCCCACTGCAATTCCTGCAAGATATGCAGCACCAAGTGCTGTAGTTTCTATTACCTTTGGCCTGTCAACCTGAACATCCAGTATATCTGATTGGAACTGCATGAGGAAATCATTTGCACATGCTCCCCCATCAACTTTAAGTGCCTTGAGCTGTATCTTCGAGTCTTCCTCCATGGCTTTTAAAACATCATAGGTCTGATATGCCAGAGATTCAACTACAGCTCTTATAAAATGCTCCTTTTTCGTACCCCTTGTAATTCCAACCATGGTACCTCTCGCATACTGGTCCCAGTATGGAGCACCAAGGCCTACAAAAGCCGGTACGAGATATACCCCACCTGTATCCTCTACCTCACTGCAGTACTTTTCAGACTCTGGAGCCGACTTGATCATTCTAAGTTCATCACGAACCCACTGTATGGCCGCTCCACCTATAAATATACTTCCTTCCAAAGCATATTCCACTTTTCCATCTATTCCAACAGCAATTGTAGTAATAAGGCCATTTTTAGACTCAACCGCCTCATCTCCTGTATTCATAAGCAGAAAACATCCTGTTCCGTAAGTATTTTTTGCCATTCCAGGTTTGAAACAAGTTTGTCCGAAGAGAGCCGCCTGTTGGTCTCCTGCATCTCCGGCAATTTTAATACTTACTCCAAACAGGGATTTGTCACTTTCTCCATACAAACAGCTCGAAGGTTTTACTTCCGGAAGCATTGATTCAGGAATTCCAAAGATATCAAGAAGATCCTTGTCCCATTTGAGGTCATGTATATTGAAAAGCATGGTTCTTGAAGCATTGGTATAATCGGTTACATGAACCTTTCCTCCAGTCAAGTTCCATATTAGCCACGTATCCACATTTCCAAATACCAAATTTCCCTTCTCCGCTTCTCTCCTTGCAGTAGGCACATTGTCTAGTATCCACTTTATCTTCGTTGCAGAAAAATAAGCGTCCAAAACAAGCCCGGTCTTTTCCTTTATTATTTTGTCCACACCTTTTTCCTTAAGTTCGTCACAATAATCCGAAGTCCTCCTGCACTGCCATACTATAGCATTATACACAGGCAGTCCTGTTCTCCTATCCCATACTATAGTTGTTTCCCTCTGGTTTGTTATTCCTATGGCCTCTATGTCCCGTGCATTTATATTTGATTTTAAAAGTGCTTCTGTTGCCACGCCAAACTGTGTAGCCCATATTTCCATCGGGTCGTGTTCAACCCAACCTCCTTCAGGAAATATCTGCTTGAACTCTCTCTGGGAAGTACTTACAGGAAGTCCTTTTTCATTAAACAATATACACCTTGAACTTGTTGTTCCCTGATCTAAAGCCATTATATACTTTGCCATTTCATATCCTCCCTATCATAACGTTTTCTATTTATACAAAACACATGCACATCACAAATTCCACAAGTTGTCATCTGTAGTTGAAACTGCAACTGCCCCTGCAGAAAGTGAATCCATTACATCCTTCTTGTTTGTTATAAGACCTCCGGCAATTATAGGAACCTTTATCTTTTTTTCCAGAGTACTTATTATTTTATTTGCCACACCCGGCATTACTTCCACCGCTGTGGGGTTTGTCTCTTTAATACTTTTGATTCCTGTTTTAAGGGACAGCGAATCTATTGCAAACATCCTTTGTATCGCATACATTCCAAGGTGATTTGCGTATTTTATGTTCGACGCTCTTGTGCTTATTATCCCGTCCGGTTTGGCAGACTCCTTTATAAACCTTACAGCAGCCTGGTCTCCTCTAAGTCCTTCTATCAAATCAATATGTGTAAACACCATTTTTCCATTTTCTCTTAATTTTTCACATATACTTCTTATCCCAAGTATGTCTCCATATAGTACAAATACTATGCCTGCACTGCTTGAAAGAGATTTTTCAAGGTCCTCTGAATTTCTTATAGCAGCTATAACTGGATTTTCTATTAATATTTCTTTAAGTTTAATACTCAAAATCATATACCTCTTTTTTTAGATTGTTTTTAGCTCCGTTATCTAATAATAACATTATAATCCTCTGTAATTCAAGCTATACAAGTTACAAATAAACCGGATTAAAATATGAGCGCAAAAAATGCTGCCCCTACAATTCCTCCAAGTATCGGTCCTAAAACTGGAACCCATGAATATGACCAGTCTGAACTCCCTTTTCCTGCAATAGGAAGTATTGCATGTGCAATTCTAGGTCCAAGGTCTCTTGCAGGATTCATTGCATACCCTGTAGGTCCACCAAGTGAAAGACCAATTGACCATATGATCGTGGTTACAAAGAAGGTTCCAAATCCTGCTGCCGCATGTTGAGTTCCTACTCCAAGAATTAAAAATACAAGAAGCGCAGTTACCAAAAACTCTGTAAGGAAGTTCAGCGGCAGCTTTCTTATAGCCGGTGCCGTACAGAATACTCCAAGTTTTGCCTCCTTATCATCTGTTTGCTCCCAATGTGGAAAATACGTTATCCATACAAGCACTGCTCCAACTATTCCCCCAAGCATCTGTGCAATGACATACCCAGCTACTTCATCTGCAGGGAACTTCCCTATAGCGGCAAGTCCTATTGTAAGTGCCGGATTAAAATGCGCACCACTTATATTTCCAAATATAAACGCTGGTATTCCAACTGCAAATGCCCAGCCTGTGGCTATTACCATCCATCCGCCGTTCTGACCCTTTGTCTTTGCGAGAGTGCAGTTTGCACATACACCATCCCCAAGATATATAAGAATCATAGTTCCAACAAACTCTGCAATTAATTTTGTCATGACCTTCCTCCTAGTTATTATTTATACCTTCAAGGCAGAAAATACAATCAATTACGCAGAATACATTTTTACAATACTCCACGCAACAAAAAGACCACCTCCTAAACAAGACTAACTCGCGTCCATTAAAAAGTGGTTTTCTAGTTATCTATCTTTTGTCAACTACATTATAATATAGAATACATAATATTTCAATTGCCTTTTTTTGGAATAACCTTTTCTACTTTGTTTTTCACATCAAGTATGTTTCTCCCTCTTCCTCCTCTGTTCTGAGGTTTTATATCCGAAAGTTCCATACTTATATTTTTTCCATCCTCGCATTTTAATTCAAATACGGTCTTTTCCTCCGTGGATACAATATCTGCATAAACTACACTATCGTCATCTTTTCTATTTATTCCAACCGTACCACAGCTTATCTTGCCTGTACAGTTTACATTTCGATCCATAAATCTTATGCACATACCATTTTCAGTAAATATAACTATATCTCCCTTGTCTTCCTGAAAATATTTTACTTTTAAAAGTACATCATCCTCGTCTTTAAATTTATATGCAGTTTCCATCATTTTATTTTCCTCAAACATGGAAAGCTTTGTTTTTTTAATCATTCCATGTTTTGTGAAGAAATAAAATGAACCGCATCTAAAATCCTTTATAGAAACAATGTACAGTATGTCATTTCTTCCATGTATTCCAAAAATCGATTCTATACTTACTCCATCTTCAGCATTTTCAAGCATAAATGATTGGATTGAAAAAACAGTACCGTCCTTTGTAAATACATATAATCTGGAGCACGAATCAGTTGCTGCACTGTAAAGACTCTTTCTCGCACTTTTAACTGATTTTAAAATTCCTTGCCTGTCTATGACTATATAAAACTTTTTTATTTCTCTATTTTGAGCAGGTTCCATCTTCAAAACACAATCTCCCTTGAGAAGTTCGAAAATTTTTCTGCTAACTATGTTTCTGTCCTGAATCCCCACATCTTTTGCAGGAACTATAAATTCAAGTCCGCATTTTGTTGAAACATGAAAATATCTTTGAATGCTATTTTTATCGATTAATTTCACATATACAAGTTTTTCTCCATTTTTCAACTTGAGAGCAGCAAGCTTGGAATAACTTGTGTCGAACTTGGAAACAGGCGTCTTTTTAATTCCGCCTTCACTTGTAGTCATCAAAATATTGTAATCATATTTTTCCCGGTTCAAGTCAAGGACAGCAACCAGTTTCTCCCTTGAAAGGCTGCAGCCTTTTACAATATTGTCAAGTCTTTCACCTTTGTCCCTCCACTTGAGTTCTGGAAGATCGGAACCTTTCAATTTATACATATTCCCATCATCGGTAAAAAACATGATTGTATTTTGCGTATTTGAATTCAGAAGCCACCTTATGAAATCTTCATCTCTGTATTCTATTTCATCTGTGTTTTTACTTGAACGATTATAGTTTTTAAGTGGAATTCTCTTTATAAAGCCATCATTTGATACCGTAATCACTATATCCTCACTCAATATAAAATCGTCCACCTGTATGTCAGCTCTGCTGTCATCTTCTATAATTGAAGTTCTCCTGCTGTCACCATACTTGTCTTTTATTTCCTTCAATTCTTTTTTTATTACTTTAAACTGCTGTGTATCACTTGAAAGCACAAGTTCCATCCTGCTTATAATCTTTTCAAGCTTATCATGCTCCTTTTCAAACTGTACAACCTCGAGCCCTGTAAGCCTGTAGAGCATCAATTCAAGAATTGCATCTGCCTGAGGCTTTGTGAATCCAAAATTCTCAACTATATTCTTACAGGCATCTTTCCTTGATTTTGACGACCTTATGGTCTTTATTATTTGATCCATTATTCCAATGGCTTTTATAAATCCCTCAACTATATGGAATCTATCTTTTGCAGTTTTAAGTTCCTTTCTTACTCTTCTTACCAAAACTTCCTTTTGGTACTCGATAAAGTAACTCAGGATTTTCTTCAATGAAAGGGTAACGGGTTTTCCTTTTGCAAGTGCTACCATATTGAAGGAAAGACCACATTGAAGATCAGTCTTCTTGAAAAGATATTTAAGTACCTTGTCTGCATGTTTTTCATCTATGGACTTTTTAAATTCAATTACAGCACGTATTCCCCTTCTGTCGGATTCATCGCGTATATCATATATTGAATCAAGAATTTTGGAGTGCTTTTTATCTGCAGTCATGTTGGAAATCGTTTGGAGGAGCCTTGCTTTACTTCTCCTATATGGAAACTCGCTTATTACAATTGCATATCTCCCGCTTTCAAGCTTTTCTATCTTTGTTCTCGCTCTAAGTGTTACACGCCCCTCTCCAGTACTGTAAGCCGCCTCAAGCGATTTTTTTCCTATTATTATCCCACCTGTAGGCAAATCAGGACCTTTTATGTATTTTATGAGTCCGCTGGTATCGAGCTGCGGGTTATCTATAAGTGCCACACAAGCATCTATAACCTCGCATAAATTGTGTGGAGGTATGTTTGTTGCAAGTCCTACTGCTATTCCAAAGGCTCCATTCACAAGAAGATTAGGGTATCTTACAGGGAGAACTTCAGGTTCTTTTTCAGAACCTGAATAATTGTCCAGCATATCTACAACATCATCTTCCATGTGCTCTATCATCTCCATGGCTATCGGAGTAAGCCTCGCCTCAGTGTAACGCATGGCAGCAGCACTGTCACCGTCCTGGCTTCCCCAGTTTCCATGTCCGTCTATAAGTGGCATTCTCGTTGTAAAGTCCTGTGCAAGTATTACCATTGCATCATAAACAGAAGAATCTCCATGGGGATGATACTTGCCTAAAATGTCACCGACTATTCTTGCCGATTTATAGTAAGGTCTGTCTGGAAAAGCCTTAAGCATATATGCACCGTATATTATCCTCCTGTGAACCGGCTTTAATCCATCACGTACATCCGGAAGAGCCCTGTCTTTTGCAACCTCTACGGCATAGGGAAGATAATTATCCGGCATTGCCTCTTCTATAGGAAGCTTTATTATATTATTGTCTTTTGGAATTATCGCTTTTTTGACCAAATTAAATCATTCCTTTTGTAAATTTAAAATTGAGCATATTTGTACATGTATTTTTTTCGTGGAGCCACAACATCGCCCATTAGAAGCGATACCATCTTTTCCGCCTTTGCCGCATCTTCTATTGTTATCTGTTGAAGAGTCCTAGTTTCCGGATTCAAAGTAGTTTCCCACAGCTGATCTGGATTCATCTCGCCAAGCCCCTTGTACCTCTGGATAAGCGCGCCTTTGCCTACTTCCTTTTTGGCATTGGCAAGCTGTGCATCACTGTAGGCATATTTTATACTGTTCTTTGTTTTTGTATTCTTATAGACTTTGTAAAGAGGGGGCAGTGCTATAAAAAGATGCCCGTTTGAAATAAGCTTTCTCATATACTTATATATATACGTCATCCAAAGCGTACGGATATGGTATCCGTCAACGTCCGCATCACTCATTATTATTATCTTTCCATACTTGAGATCTTTTTCATTGTAATTTTCCAGAACTCCAGTTCCTATTGCACTATTAAATATCTTGAGCTCCTCACTTCCAAGGACATTTTCAAGATTCTGCTTTTCAGTATTCATTATTTTTCCCTTTGACGGCATTATAGTTTGAAATCTTCTGTCCCTCGCCTGTTTGGCTGAACCACCTGCTGAATCACCTTCCACTACTATAAATTCACAGCTTGAAGGGTCTCTCATAGTACATACTGCGATTTTACCCGCCAGAGGTGCCGCACCACGTCCGACCTTCTTTTTTTCAGCTTCATTTATCCTTTTTATTTTTTCCCTTCTTGATGCAGATTCCAGTGCATTTTTTATTATTACACTGGCCATATCCCTGTTGTCCTCTATCCATTCACAGAGCTTTGTATAGCAAAGGTCGTTCATCATGGTGTACGCTTCTGTATTTCCAAGCTTGGTCTTGGTCTGTCCCTCAAATATAGGCTCAGTGATTTTTATTTTTACTATTGCGGTCATTCCCTCCCTCAAGTCATCACCTTCAAACTCTCCATCCTTGAAAAGATTGAATCTTTTTCCACAGTCCTTGAAAGCTCTAGTCATTCCTGTTTTGAATCCACTCTCATGTGTCCCCGCTTCAGTTGTAGGTATATTGTTCACATAACTTGATATATGATATGTAGTTGAATTCGTAAATTGAATACATACCTCGCCTTCCATACTTATACCACTAACTTTTCTTTCTCCGGAAAAAAATATCGGTTCCTTGTTTAGAGGCGTTTTGCTTTCGTTTAGATATTCTATAAAATCAAGAAGTCCCCTGTCTGAATGATATTGCTTTTGAACTGGTTCTTCATGCCTCATATCCAGAAGCTTCAATGTTATTCCCTTGTTTTGAAACGCAAGTTCCTTCATTCTCTCGTCTATTATATCAAATTTAAAATTTACAGTCGAAAATACACTGTCATCCGGCATAAAACTAACCTTTGTGCCTGTGGATTTAGAACCTCCAACAACTTCAAGTTCTGTCACCGGAGTTCCCGGCATGTTTTTTCCGGCAGCTCTATCATAGGCATATTCAAAACGCTGTCTATATATATTTCCGTTTTGCCTTACTTCAACCTCCATCCACTTTGAAAGAGCATTTACAACAGCTGCTCCAACACCATGAAGTCCTCCGGATGTCTTATATACATTATTATTAAATTTTCCTCCGGTGTGAAGTTCTGTAAATACCATTTCAACTCCTGTCTTTTTCTTTACAGGATGAACTCCTGTTGGAACACCTCTCCCATTATCTTCAACAGTTACACTTCCATCCTCGTTAATGATGACCGATGCACTGTCTCCGTATCCATTTGAAATTTCATCTATGGAGTTGTCTAAAATTTCCCATATGCAGTGGTGAAGTCCCCGGCTTCCCGTAGAACCTATATACATGCCGGGCCTTACTCTTATTGGTTCAAGCTTTTCAAGAGAAGTTAGAGAATTTACATCGTAAACTCCACTTTTTGCATCTTTGCATGCCATATTCTTCCTACCCCCATATAATTATTTTTACACGATTCCATTTATCAAAAAAACCTTCTACTCTTATTAGAAGGCACACTTTATTGAAAACACAATCTTCAAAAATATTATATATATAGAAAACAAATTATGCAAATTATATTAAAAATATGCTCCAATTGAAAGCAAGTATTCAATTGGATTTTTATATTTCACTCTGTATAGTTATAATCACTATCCATATCAAGTCTTTTTAAAATCAAGCTTATGTATTTTTTACCGGAGCGCCTCCCATTTAATATATCAGTCAAATAATTCTCACTTACACCTATATCGTTAGACAATTCCCTTTGAGTCATATTCAAATCTATAAGTCTCTTTTTTACCTCAATTCCAAACATGGTAGTGTTTTTACTTTTTATAATGTTCTCCCCCTAACTTGAAAGTTAACAACATAAAATATCAATTCGTTAGTTTTTACTCTGACAATAATTAATTATTTATATCTTAAATTAGAAGTGTGCTAAAATTATCATATATTGTTATATCTTAGTGTAATTATAATACTGAAATCAGTAATTGTAAAGTTACAGTATTCCTGCCCTTGTTTCTTTGACAAACATACATATATACTTAATATTTAAGATTGCAATATAAAATTAACCAGACAGGAGGTGTATTTATGTCCACTATTGGTGAAAGACTGGAATTTACACTCAAATATTTCAATATTACGAAAAAAGATTTTGCTTTATCTATAAAATATTCTCCAGGTAATATAACTGATTGGATAAAAGGGCGGTACAAGCCTTCCAGCAGAGCTCTTATAAACATAGAAAAAAAGTATAACATTTCCCAAAAATGGCTCATAGAAGGTACCGGGAAGATGTTTATCAATAATACCGATGCAAAAAAAAAGATTGATATAGAACTTACATCAGATGAAGTGCTGCTCATACAGACATACAGAAAACTAGACAGAAAAAGCAAAAAAAAGATTGAAGGCTTTTCACAGTATCTCGCGAAAGCCCTGAATTCAAAAGAGAACATCACCTAAATTTTACCCTCTTTGATGTATTTTCGTATCTTTTTTTAAATAAAATTACCTGCATACTCAATTTCAGCAGGTAATTTTTTTTATTTTATTTTTGAAGATGCTGCAGCTATTTTAAAAAGTGAAACAAGAAGTTCCCTTTCACAATCAGGTACATCTTCAAATCCCTGAAGAAGCACGAGATACCTGCCATCAAGCTCAATTTTTTCCTGAGGAATGAAAGATTCTTCTCCATATCCTGTGACATATTCAATCCTTTTTGTAAACCTTTCACAAAAATTAACCTGTCTGCCATTGTAAAAATCCGATGTATTTTTACACAACACTTCAAACAATTTTTTTATATCTTCCGACCCGATTACTTCCTTCAAAGATGCCCGTAAAAATTCTTTAAATCTCATATCACTCATAACAAACCTCTTTTATATATATATATCCCTTTTTCCTTCTATTATCGACTGAAGTTTTTTCCTTATTATCTCCTGCTTTGGCTTGTCAAACTTATTTATAGTGGATTCAATAACTTCATTTCCTGCTTTTCTAGTCTCTTCTGAAGCATAATCGAGAAGGTATTCTTTAAAAGTAAATATGGCATTTGGAATACAATAATTATGAATAAGTCCTTTTTTTGTTATACTCATAAAATGTGAACCGGTTCTTCCGCACCTGTAATCAGCCGTGCAAAAAGAAGGTATACATCCATGCTTGCAAACATCCCTTATTGCCTGGTCAAGACTTCTCATATCACCAAGTTCGAACTGTTCCTTGTCAGGCATAAGTCCACTTTCATATTCAGCATATCCACCTATTCCTATCCTTGAACCGGCATCAATTTGTGAAACTCCAACTGGAAGAACCTCTTCCCTTACTTTTTCACTTTCACGGGCTGTAAGTATCATTCCCGTATATGGAACTGAAAGCCTCAAAATTGCAACAAGCTTTTTGAAATCTTCATCTGAAACCTTGTATTTAGGATTCAGGGTAAATGGAACGTCGAGGGCATTTTCTATTCTTGGAAAAGATATAGTATGTGGTCCTACTCCATCAAACATTTTTTCAAAATGAATAGTATGGTACAAGAGCCCCATAACTTCAAATCTCCAATCATAGAGCCCGAAAAGTGCCCCTATTCCAAGATCATCAATGCCAGCTTCCATTGCCCTGTCAAGACCATAAAGTCTCCAATCGTAATTAGATTTTACATCACCGTGAGGATGAAGTTTACTATAAGTTTCATGATGATATGTTTCTTGGAATATCTGAAAAGTTCCTATTCCCGCTTCATGAAGTTTTCTATATCCCTCAACATCCATAGGTGCTGCATTTATATTGACCCTTCTAATTTCTCCTCTCCCAACTTTCGTCTCATACACCTTTTTTATTGTACTGGCTATAAAATCGGCATCATACACATCATGCTCGCCATATACAAGTATCAGCCTTTTATGTCCGGCTTTCTCAAGTATTTTAACTTCCTTTTGGAGTTCATCCATCGTAAGTGTCTTTCTTTCTATAGAACCATTGTCTCTTCTGAATCCACAGTAAAGACAATTGTTTATGCATTTGTTTCCTATATAAAGAGGTGCGAAAAACACTATTCTGTTCCCATATATCTCTTCTTTTATTTCTCTTGCAAGAGAGAACATTTCTTCAATCAAATCCTTGTCCTGAAGTTGGATTAGTTTTGCTGTTTCCGATGGTTCAAGCCTTACCTTTGACCTGGCCTTATCAAATATTTCCATTATTTCAGCCCTGTCTGGATTTTTTGCTGCATTAAGCTGCTCCCATATCTTGTCATCATCGATAAAATCTTTAAAATTAGGATCCAAATACTTTTTGTCTATTTTCATAACTTCCTCCTGATAATAAAAAATTAAACTCTCTACACAGCTGAAAGTTTAATCGATTTATGTAAAACAAGTACAATAATGGGCATTTTATATGCTAAATATATAACAAGTGGTTTTATCCTACTTATATCCATTAAAGTTCTTTTTTACCACAGATATACTCTATCAGCATTTTGCTCAGAATATTCTTCACAATCCGGTGTAGATGCTTTTATGTTTTCTTTAGCAACAGAAAAACTATTGCTAAAGATTACTTATATTGTATACTTATATTAAACTTGTTGTCAACGATAAAATCTTTAATCTCACAATTTATTGATAATAATTTAACATTGGAAGAACATTTATTACAGGTACCTCGTAGGGATGAACTTCCCTTATTACATCTACTGCAATTTTTGCAAGTTGACTTCTGCAGCAAAATTCAACTTTGCACTCTTCCTCACAACTTAACTTTCCGACTTGACCATCAAATGGATTCGCACCGGAAAGTGGCCTCCAGTATCCCTGAACTTTTGACACAGACATGCAGTTGTCATAATTGCCTCCTATCGTAAGTACTCCTTCAGTATTAAGCCTTTCCCTTAGTCTATCAACATACTCCTCCGGTATAAAAGTCTCTATCTTACAGTTCTCAAAATTCAAAATATACATCTCCTCTCAAGTATATTATAATGAAAAAGATGATTTCATGTATAATTACACGAATCATCTCTTTTAGCATTTTATTTTTTTAAAACAATCCAGAAAAGAAACTTTTTATTGCTGATACAATACTTGCAAAAAATCCTTTGGTTTCATCGCTTGACAAAACGCCTTTAAGATTATCAGCAACACCACCAAGCTGATTTTTTATATCGCCAAATTTTAAATCAAGTCCATTTATCTTATTCATAAGTGAAGTTATTTTGTCAATATCATCTGAACTTAAATTTATGTTGTAGTTGTTAACTACATTTTGAACTATGTCTCTTATTCCATCTTCTGTCTTTGGCTTGTCCTTTACAACTTGAGTCTTTATATCGTTTATAAGACCGGCTGCCTTGTCTTTTCCTATCTTATCTCCAATTTCACCTGTAGTCATAAGCTCATCATTTGCAACTTTCTTCTTGTTTTCATCAATTTTACTTCCTGCACTACTATTTTCATAACCTTTGAGTATTCCGGTAAGCGCGGCGGTGCCTGATACCTTAAATGGCGCTGCTGCCTTTACATTGGCATTCTTCACCCCTGCCGTAATAAGTGCATTTTCTATCATACTGCTGCTTACCCATGATATATTGTTTGTAGTTACATTCAATCCACCATTTGTTGTAGGCTCAACATAAGCGCATGATATGGACTTCGTACCAATTTCATCGCTGGTTGCAATATCACTCAGATACTTCTTTTCTTCATCAATATGCACCTCTATAATATCCGCATCCTGCCTGTCAACTCCAAAATATTCAAGCATACTATTTTTTTGTTTTTCAGTAAGATCTCCTCCAAGAGTAACAACCTTGTATGAATCAGCCAAAACCTTATTACCGGAAAATAAAACTACTGAAGACAAAATCATGAAAATAACAAGCAACTTATCTGCAATTCCTTTTAATTTCATCTCTAAAACTCCTCTTTATCCAGATTGAATTTTAATCACATGCTTAATTATAATTTAGAAGCACTTCAAAATCAAATACCTTAAATGGTGAATTTTTGAACAAGTTCCTTGAGTGCCTGTGAAAGTTTAAGCTGATCACCTGCCGTAGAGCCCATTTGTGATATTGAATTTGATGTTTCTTTCATATTGTTATCTATTATTTCCATATTTTCACTTGATTTCTGCATGTTTTCAGATACATTATCAACAGCCTGAGTCACCTGTTCAACTGTAGCACTTAATTCTTCTGACATTGAAGCTATTTCTTCCGACATCTTGCTTACAAAATCTGAATCCTTGAAATACTCGTTTCCTATATTTTCAAAGTATCTCAATCCCGGTATAACCTCTTCATTTATAAAGTTCAATATATCCATACTATTTTCAGTATTTACTTTAAATACACCCTGGGCATCTGAAATCTTGCTTTTTATTTCACCCACGGAATCCTTTGATTGCTCAGCAAGTTTTCTTATCTCCTCGGACACAACTCTGAATCCTTTTCCGTTTTCTCCTGCTCTTTCAGCTTCTATCGCAGCATTAAGTGCAAGCAAATTGGTCTGTTCAGCTATATTCGATATGGTATCTGCTATGTCTGATATGTTGTCCATGGTTTTTGTTTTTGTAATTGTATCCTTTATTTTTCTCTCTTTTTCACCATACATGTCTTCTATATTTTTAACATGTTCCTTACTCTTGTCCTGCATTTCCAGGGATCTTTTTCTCAATTTTTCTGCACTTGTACTTCCATCCATTGATCTCTGCGACAATTCATTTACACTTGCATTAACTTCCTGCATGGATGCATTAACTTCCTCCGATGCCGCACTCGTTTCCTGAATTCCTGAAGATACAGACTTTACAGCACTGTCAACTTTCTGATATTTTACTGAAATGTTGTCTGATAGTTGTGAAATTCCCATACTTGCTTCATTTATATGTCCTGAATTATTTCGTATCTTCCTGACAAGTTCCAGCAGTTCCTTATGCATCATTTCAAATGACCTCGACAGTTTTCCTATCTCATCATTGTATACCAGAAGCTGTTTATAGTCCTTCTCGTCATACTCGAGATTAAAGTGTGATATCCTGTCCGCTATTTTTGAAAGTGCAAGTATAGGTCTGCCTATTTTATTTCCCATATATACAGATACATATATTACTATAGCAAGAACAGCAAGTATTAAAATTATAAGTATTATAAACAAACTCTTTAGAGGCTTCATGATTTCCGATACTGGAACTGAAAATCCAATTGTCCACCCTGTACTTGGTATTTTTGCCGATGCAAAGTACTTCTCTTCTCCATCATAATCCTTTAGTTTAAAAAGTTTATCGTTAAATATTCTGGAAAGTTTTCCATCCATAACAGACTTTACTTTTTTAGGTCCGTTTTTTGAAGGCTGAAAAGCTTTATTTTTATGTACTATAAATGATCCCGACCCATCAATTAGAAAGCCATAGCTTCCCTTCATCGTCCTTTCATTCTGTACTGTGTTTGTTATAACTCCCATATCTATATCGTAACCAACAACTCCTACAATTTTATTGTTTACTTTAACAGGTGCAGACACTGTAACTATAGTTTTTTTAGTACTTGCATCTACATATGGGTTTGTATAAACAATTTTTCCTTTTTTAACAGCATTATCATACCAATCTCTTTTTGTAACATCATATCCTGCAGGCGGAACCCATCCTGCTCCGTCTATCAATTTCTTATCCATCGTTCCAAAGTATACATCCTGTACATCCAAGCTTGACTTCAGCTTTTTCTTAAGATACGACGTAAGTTTACTTTTATCAGAAGGATTTATACTTTCTACAGAACTTGCAATTTCTCCAACTATTTTTCCTTTTCCATCCAACCAACTGTTTATTTTTTCAGAATAACTGCTCACAGATGCCTTCATTGTATTTTCCGCTTCAGCTGTAACTGTAATATATACTCTTTGGAAAGATACTGCCGATACGACAAGAAGGCTTATAATACATGTCAACATCACTGTAACGGTTATTTTTGTCTTGATACTTTTCATACATGTCTCTCCTCTCTATTAACACATTATAATAGTATAAGATGTAAAAATAAATACTAAAATGTATAAATACCACGTTTTTATTTTATAAGATAAAAACGTGGTATTTATATTATTTTAAAACTATATTATACTTTATTTTCTTATTTGGCCACTACCATAAATTATATACTTTGAAGTAGTAAGTTCATTGAGTCCCATAGGACCTCTCGCATGAAGCTTCTGAGTACTAATACCTATTTCCGTACCAAATCCAAATTGGCCTCCATCTGTAAATCGTGATGATGCATTTACGTAAACTGCCGCTGCATCAACTTCTTTCAAGAATCTTTGAGATTTTGAATAATCATTCGTAACTATGACCTCGGAATGATGGGTACCATATCTGTATATATGATCCATGGCTTCATCAATGGAAGATACAACCCTTACCGCAAGAATGAGATCATGATATTCTGTTTTCCAGTCGTCTTCCGATGCACTTATTACAGAAGGCACAATTTTCTTCGTTATACCGCATCCTCTGATTTCCACCCCAAGCTTTTCAAGAATACCGCATATCTCTGGCAAAAAATCTTCTGCTATATCTTCATGTACCAAAAGAGTCTCCATGGCATTGCACACACCCGGTCTCTGTGTTTTGGCATTTACGATTATATCATCTGCCATTTTGAAATCAGCGGATTTGTCTACATAAACATGACAATTTCCAATTCCTGTTTCTATAACAGGCACTGTTGAGTTCAAAACAACATTTTTTATAAGGCTTGCTCCTCCTCTTGGTATAAGCACATCTATAACACCATTCATCTTCATCATCACATTTACAGCTTCCCTGTCAGTTATATCTATAAACTGAACCGCACCATCTTCAATTCCAGAATCCACACATGCTTTTGATATGACCTTATATATGGCTGTGTTGGATTTTATTGCCTCACTTCCACCTTTTAAAACCACCGCATTTCCTGATTTTATGCATAGAGCCGCAGAGTCCACTGTAACATTTGGCCTGGCCTCATAAATTATTCCAATTACTCCGAGAGGCACTCTCATTTTGCCTATTTCCATACCATTCGGTCTCTTCCACATCTTAGTCACCTCTCCTACAGGATCGGGCAAAGCTGCAGTATTTTCAAGCGTATCAGCCATTTCATTTATTCTCTTATAATCTAAGACAAGTCTGTCTATAAGTGCCTCGGACATTCCTTTTTCCCTCGCAAATTTCAAATCCTTCTTGTTTTCCTCTATTATATAATCCTTGTTCTCAACAAGCGCCCTGGCCATATTCAAAAGAGCATTGTTTTTTACTACAGTACTCTCGTAAGACAATTTTTTCGAGGCCCTCCTGGCACTTTCAGCTTTTTTTAAGACATATTCCTTTATATCCATAATCAACCACCCCTTATTGAATTTAAAGCTTTGCATTTTTAGATGCAAAAAGAGTACCGACATCTTTAAAATTTATTATGTCTCTTATTATATCGTTCACATCGCCTCTTGCTATTATCATGAGCACATTCCCTGCTGCTGCAATCTTTGCGGCTTTTATCTTTGTTATCATGCCTCCGGTTCCAAGGTCACTTCCTGCACCTCCGGCACATCTTTCTATATCTTCTGTTATCTCGGGAACATATTTTATAAGTGAAGCATCCGGATTGGATCTTGGATTCTTATCATAAAGACCATCTATATCTGAAAGAAGTATCAGAAGATCAGCCTCTATAATGGAAGAAACTCTGGCAGACAAAGTATCATTGTCTCCAAACTTTATTTCATCTACAATAACTGCATCATTTTCATTTACTATCGGTATTACACCCTTCTCAAGCAGTGCTGAAAAAGTATTTTTTGCATTCAGCAGCCTATCCTTGTGAGATATGTCTTCTTTCGTTATAAGTATCTGAGCTACCGTCTTTCCATACTCTGAAAAAAATTTTTCATAAGTATTCATGAGAAGTCCCTGTCCCACAGCAGCTGCAGCCTGACTTTCAGGAATTGTCTCAGGTCTTTTTTTCATATGAAGTTTTCCAATTCCCGCACCTATTGCACCTGACGTAACAAGTACCACATCAAATCCCATGCTATGTATATCAGAAATTTGACGTACAATATGTTCTATCATATAAAGATTTAAGAGTCCATTTTTATACGTCAATGTTGAGCTTCCAACCTTTATAACTACTTTTTTCACATCTTTTAAACACTTTTCTCTATAATTCATAATAGTATTTCCACCTAATTTTAATTTTGATGTATAATTAATAATAATTACTACAATAAAAAAAATTATAGCATATAATTTATAAATTTTTCAAGGAGTGTTGCAAGTGAACAAAAGATTAGGTTTTATAGGATGCGGAAACATGGCACAGGCAATTATAGGCGGAATTATAAATTCAAATACACTTAATTCCGATATGATAATTGCAAGCAATCCCTCCAGTAGCAAACTGGAATATGCAAAAAAGAAATACGGTATAAAAACTACATCTGAAAATATTCAAGCCGCCAAAGCTTCAGACATTATTGTGCTTTCTGTAAAACCAAACAAATATGCAGAGGTAATAGATGAAATCCGTGCATCAATAAAAAAAGATGTAATAATAATTACAATTGCAGCTGGTATTTCAATACGTAAAACTCAATCCATGTTTGACCGGGACATTAAAACTGCACGTGTGATGCCAAATACACCAGCCCTTGTTGGTGAAGCAATGAGCGCCATTTGCTTTTCTCGAAATCTCGAAGATGATGATAAAAAAGATGTTATAAAAATATTCGAGAGTTGCGGCAAATCCGAGGTAATAAGTGAAAATTTAATGGATGCAGTAACAGGGGTAAGCGGTTCCTCACCTGCCTATGTATACATGTTCATAGAGGCCATGGCAGATGCGGCAGTACTTCAGGGCATGCCAAGAAAAAGTGCATACAAATTTGCAGCTCAATCAGTACTTGGTTCTGCAAAGATGGTACTTGAAAGCGGTCTTCACCCTGGAGAGTTAAAAGATAATGTGTGCTCTCCCGGCGGAACTACTATTGAAGGAGTTTTCTCTCTTGAAAAACACGGTTTCAGATCAGCTGTAATAAATGCCGTAAATGACAGCATAAAAAAGTCAGCTGATATGTCAGGAAAATAAAAAAACACACGACACATTGAGTGTTGTGTGTTTTTTTATCTCCGATTTTTTTACTTCCTGATAATTATACTTTGTACTATTGCATTTTGGATACTGAAGATTCTCCCACTGATGGTCTATTGAAAGCTCGGAATCGGTAATATTAAAATAATCATGTAAAAGTACATTGGATCCATCGCTTGTTACAGGATCATCCCATGTAGCATCGAGCTGATAGTATTGTCCTTGTATTTTAACAATATTCCATGCATGTCCAACCCATCCTGTACCATTGTTCGCACTTCCAACAACCATCTTGTTTTCTATTCCCGCCTCTTTAAGAAGCCTATACATGGCATCTGCATATCCCTGGCACACCCCTACTCCATTTATCAAAATGCCATATGCCGTATATGAATCCTGCGGCATGCTTTCAAGATTTGTGTCAGCTCTAGTATCATATTTTGCATGATTTACAACATAATCATGTAATGCAAGTTCCTTTTGATAATCCTTCATTCCTGAATTAGTTATACTTGAAACTATTTTTGAAACTTTTGCATTTACCATATTGTTCTTTTTTATAATATTATCCCTAGTATCATCGTATTTAAAATCTATAGAAAGTTTTTCAGAACCATCGTCCTGAAGCTGCGATGTACCTACCGCACTATTGTACCATGATCTAAGTTCAGGATAATCTGTAACTATTTTATCAATTACATTCAGACCATACGTATTTCTATCATAATTTTCAATATTGAGCACAAGCTTTGAATCATAATTTTCAAGGGCGCTCTTGACCGCATTGTAGTATTCTTCGTAACTTGAAATCAGTATTCCTCCGCTCTCTTCAATATTTTGTTCACTGCCTATTCTAAAATTATACTTTACAGGCTGACTTATTTTGTCATCATATATGTCCTTTACACCATTCCCTACTTCCAGTACATAAATCTTTCCTTTCTCATATGGTTTTTTAGGTGATACTTCAATGCAATTATTTCCCTTGAGAGAAATATTCACTTCCACATCCTTATTGTCACTTGCCCTATAAACCCTTATGGAATCCTCAACCGTATCTATGTTCACATTTTTATTAAATGTAACAGTCCAAGTTTTATTCTCATCTACAGTGGAGATATTGCCGTTGTTCCACAGCTTGTAATTTTCACCCGCATAGACAGTATGTCCAACAGATAAAATCATCAAGACCACAGAACCCATAATAAATTTCGAAATGCCTTTAAACACAATTATCATCTCCATTTCAACAATTTGAATAAACAAGTATACAATTAATATTATACAATTAATATAAAGGCAATTCCTTAAAATTTTATTAATTTATTTGGAAAGAAGTTTATATAATACTTGGGTGCCGTAACTACCCTTTCCATTTTCCAAAAGTTCATCATATAATGATTTTGAAAGTTTGAGTGCCGGAGTATCCAAATTCATTTTTTCAGCCTCATCAATTGCAATATTCATATCTTTTACAAAGTGTTTTACATAGAAACCAGGGTCAAAATCCCCTTTTATCATTCTAGGTGCAAGATTACTCAAAGACCAGCTGCTCGCTCCCCCTTTAGATATACTCTCAAGTACTTTCTCTTGATCAAGTCCCGATTTTTTAGCATATACCATTGCTTCACAAACTCCCATCATGTTTGCAGCTATAGCAATCTGATTACACATTTTAGTGTGCTGTCCTGCTCCTGCAGGCCCCTGCCACACTATATTGCTTCCCATAAGTTCAAAGATCGGCTTAACATTTTCAAATATACCTCTGTCACCGCCTACCATTATAGAAAGTACACCGTCTCTTGCACCTATGTCTCCACCTGAAACTGGAGCATCAAGTGAAAATATACCTTTTTCTGCAGCCTTTTCATAGATTTTCTTTGCAAGAGATGGTTTCGAAGTTGTCATATCTATTATAATGCTTCCCTTTTTGGCATTGTCAACTACTCCATGTTCACCGAGATATATTTCTTCTACATCTTTTGGATATCCTACTATGGATATTATAATATCAGCTTCTCTTGAAAGCTCCTCCACTGTGTCCTTCCACACAGCCCCATTTTGAACAAGATTTTCAGCTTTTTCCCTGCTCCTATTATATACAATAAGATTTAAACCACCCTTTATAAGATTAGAAGCCATGCCGTTTCCCATTACACCTGTACCTATAAATCCTATAACCTTGCTATCTTCTTTCATGTATAGTCCCTCCCTTTAAATTTTATATTACAAATTTAATTATATATTTTCATCCAATTTATGTACATATACAATCTCTATATGTAATCAACCATGCCTTTCATACATATAATCTAATAAATACTTTGTAAAGAGCAGGTGAATTCATGAAAAACAGTGAATTTTTTACATTTAACGAATATATGAAAAAAGATGAAAATACACTCACTGCATCAATGGAAGATTATGTTGAAATGATTTACAGGTTGTCAAACGGTACGGGCTATACAAGAGTCCACGAACTCTCAACCTCACTAAACGTCCAACCTCCATCCGTTACAAAAATGATTCAAAAACTATCCCGGCTCAATATACTGAAATATGAAAAATACGGCGTGATAGCCCTCAAAAGCCGTGGAATGAAAATAGCCAAAAATTTAATAGACCGTCACAATATCATACAGGATTTTTTGAAAATGCTAGGGATAGACGAAAACTCGATACTTGAAGAAACAGAAAAAATTGAACACACCATCAATAGTCAGACAGTGGAATGTTTTAAAAAATACGCCATTTTCATGAAAAGCAATCCTGATATATATAATAAATTTCAACAGTATATAAAATGTGAAAAATAGTTCTGATGTATATAATTAAATTATGACATACTTTTTAACTGTGATATAATTAAAATAAAATTTCTCTATAACATAGGAGTTGGAAATTATTTATGGATAATAAATTGGAAATATTAAAAGAAAACCTTAAAAACATTAAAAGCTGTATTATAGCTTTCTCCGGTGGTGTTGACAGTACCTTTCTATTAAAAGTTGCTCATGACGTGCTCGGTGATTCTGCAGTTGCGGTAACCGCCACATCTTCAACTTATCCAAAGCGGGAATTGGACGAGGCAAAGAAATACGCAAAATCCTTTGGTGCAAAGCATATAATCATAGAATCTGAGGAACTTCACATAAAGGGATATTCAAAGAATCCAACAAACAGATGTTACTACTGTAAAAAGGAACTGTTTTCAAAACTTAAACGTGTAGCTGAAGAAAACAACCTTAAATGGGTACTTGATGGTTCAAATCTTGATGATGTAGGTGACTACAGACCAGGTATGGAGGCTGCAAAGGAACTTGGAGTGCTAAGTCCCCTTAAAGATGCAAAATTTTCAAAGGAGGACATAAGGAAATTTTCAAAAGAACTTGGACTTCCAACATGGAACAAACCATCTTTTGCCTGCCTTTCTTCAAGATTTCCCTACGGCAGGGAAATAAACAGCCAGAAATTAAAAATGGTGGAAGATGCGGAACAATTTTTACTTGATATTGGATTTAGACAGGTTAGAGTAAGACATCACGGTGAAATTGCACGAATTGAGGTATCTCCTGAAGAAAGGTCTAAATTGTTCGATGTAAACCTTATGGATAAAGTGGGAAATAAATTAAAAGAATTCGGCTTTACTTATGTGACCATGGATCTTCTCGGTTATAAAACTGGAAGCATGAATGAAACTATAAAATAAATTTTAAAAAGAGGAATGTTATTTGAGTGACATTCCTCTTTCAACTATATTAATTAGAAATACTGTTTTGCAAGCTTTTCAAAATTCGGAAGTGACTTTTCTATTTTTTCGTATGAAACACAGTATGCCAGTCTAAAGTGTCCCGGACATTTAAATGATGAACCAGGAACTAAAAGCAAATTGAATTTTTTTGCCTCACTTGCAAACTTCTTATCATCTGGAATAGGTGTCTTTGGAAACAAATAAAAGGCCCCCTGTGGTTTTATACATGAAAATCCCAATTTCACAAGCTTGTCATAAAGAACATCCCTGTTTTTTTTGTATATATCAACATCCACTTTTGAGTCAATACACCTTGCAATAACCCTCTGGAAAAGTGACGGTGCATTTACAAAACCAAGAATTCTGTTTGCAACATTAAGTCCCGACATAACTTCGTCAAATCCATCCATCTCACTGCTGCATGCTACATATCCTATTCTCTCTCCTGGAAGTGAAAGAGATTTACTATATGAATATCCAACCATTGAGTTTCTATAGTAATTCAATATATATGGCACTTCCACTCCATCGTATGCAATTTCTCTATAGGGTTCATCTGAAATAAGGTATATTACAGTATTCAGTTCTTCCTGCTTCCTATTTAAAATTTCCGCGAGTTCTTTTATAAGTTTTTCTGAATAAACAACTCCAGTTGGATTATTTGGCGAATTTATAATAACAGCTCTTGTCTTCTTGTTTATTTTAGCTTCAAGCGCATTCAAATCGGGCTCGAAAGTTTCTTCTTCTGAAGGCACAATTACAAGCTTTCCTCCAAAATTTCTCACATAATTTTCGTACTCTCCGAAAAAAGGTGAAAAAGTTATAACTTCTTCTGAAGGGTTCAATATTGTTTTAAGCATTATATTGAGTCCTCCTGCAGCACCGCATGTCATAACAAGATTATCTTCTGTAAGCTTAACATTATATTCTTCATTTAACTTTCCAGCTATTTTTGTTCTGACGTCATCATACCCTGAGTTGCTCATATATCCATGAATGAGGTTTTGAGGTTCAGTGTTAACAATATCAATTACAGCCTGCTTAATACTTTCAGGCGGCTCTACATTTGGATTTCCAAGACTGAAATCAAAAACATTGTCCTCTCCATAAATCTCTGCAAGCTTTTTTCCTTCTTCAAACATAGCCCTTATAATGGAACTTTGTGAAACATATTGCTTCATTTCTTCAGATATCATAAATCAATTCCCCCTCATATTTTACTTTATATTTTTTACTGACTCATGTCCTTCAATCCAATCAACGAATTGAACGGCCGTTCTTGCAGATCTCCCATTGTACCACATTTCCCACTTAAGGGCTTCTTTGTGTAAAACGGAAGAATCTATATCAAGTTTCCTCTTTTTTGCTATTCCATCTACAATTTCAAGATAATCTTTTTTTGTAGGTGATGTAAAAACTACATTTATGCCAAATCTGTCTGCAAGTGATAATTTCTCCTGTCTGCTGTCTCCTGAATGTATCTCTTCGCTTCCCCTCATATACTGCGAGGCTGATCTGTCATCGAAATACTCCTTCACAAGATGCCTTCTATTTGACGTTGCGTATATCAGAACATTATTCGACTTTTTCTCAAGTCCTCCTTCAAGCACGGATTTAAGTGAAGTATAACTTTCCTCATCATCTCCAAATACAAGATCATCTATAAATATTATAAATTTCTGTGGCTTGTCTTTAAGAATTTTTATTATGTCCGGGAAATCACAAATGTGCGACTTCGGAAGTTCAACCATTCTAAGGCCTTCTTTATAGTATTTATTTAATATGGCCTTTACCGTAGATGACTTGCCTGTTCCCCTGTCCCCATGAAGAAGCACATTGTTTGCAGAAAATCCATTTAGAAACTGAAGAGTATTATCTATTACAACGGACCGTTCATTCTCATATCCAATCAAATCTGAAAGTTGTATTTGATCAGGATTATTTATACTTTTAAGATTTCCCTGTCCATTTCGATGTTCCCATATAAATGCTCTATATTTTGCAAATATGCCGTATCCATATTTCCTATAAAACATTTCAAGATCATCCACGCATTCAGACCATGAACTGCTTTTATGAAATCTGTTTTTTATTGCATTTATATAACCTTCACTTTCTTCAGAATCCGAAACACTTTCACAATGCCAGTCAGGTAGTCCACGAACCATTTCTCTAAATTCATCATCCACAAAACACTCAATTTTATCCTTTATCATTCTGCTGTCTAATTTTGCAATAATTTCAAGTTTTTTTAGATCTGCCGAAACAGCCTTCCTAATGTTGTCCTGTATTTCAATCTGGTTGTCCCTTTTTTTTCCGCAGGAAAATGGATTCTCGTCAAACACAATCATATTTATGACATAGTCTTCAAGTGAACTTTCCCCTGTCTTTGTCAATTTAAAGAAAAAATCACTGTACAAAAACAAAAACCTTTCAAACTCTATCTTCCCACCTTCCATACAGTCAAAAAGTAAACACATGCTTTTCACTATATCGTCTCTTAGTAAATTTCTATAGATCGAAATGGACTTCAAAGAAAATCTTATTTTTTCTATTTCAAGCCCCGGTTCAAAATCTATGTATTTCATAAAAAGCCCCCTGAGTTGTTAAAATACATAATGTATTATTAATTTATAGCTTTTTACTTTTTAGCCAGGTAAATTTTCACATAATCGAAAATATACCTGGCTAAAATAATACAAAAGCAAAAGTTGCTATATTATCTAAAAATCTTTACTCTTTTCTCAACAGGTATAAATTGCTTATCCCCCGGTTTCTCAACAGGATTTCCAAAAGGCATTTGGGCTATTAATTTCCATTGTCTGTCAATCCCATATTCTTTATATACCTGTTCGTCTATAAGTGGATTATAATGCTGAAGTGATGCGCCAAGTCCTTCCGTTTCAAGTGCTGTCCATATTACAAATTGGACAATTCCTGAAGACTGCTGAGACCATATAGGAAAATTATCTTTATACGTAGGAAACTTTTTTTGAAGACTTTCAACAACACTTTCATCTTCAAAATACAAAACAGTTCCATGTCCTGCCTTAAACGAATTAATCTTGTCCTCTGTCCTGGAAAAGTTTTCTGGTGGAACAAGTTTTCTAAGTTCCTCCTTGGTAATATCCCACAACTTATCATGATACTTTCCAAAGAGAACCACTACTCTTGCACTCTGTGAATTGAAAGCTGATGGAGCATTTTTTACAGAACTTTTCACAACTTCAACTATTCTATCATCATCTACTGTAGTTTCAGAGTTTATGACATAAAAAGTTCTTCTATCTTCAACAGCTTTATAAAAATTTTTTTCCATAATTTAGCACCTCCATTTTTAATAATACATTTTGTTCAATTTTATTTTATCACATTATTATTCATATCACATAATATTAATTATAAGCAAAAATAGGAGTTGTATACATGTTCAATGGCTTTAAGAATGATAAAGATGATGAATTAAACTACAGTGATCCTTATCTATCAGGAGAATTCTTCATGCCATGTATCCAGTTCATACCTGTTCAAATTCCAGTATTCATGCCAAGGCAAAGTCATGGAAGTGGACAATCTGGAAGACCTCCTGGTGGTGGCGGTCCTGGAAGACCTCCCGGTGGCGGCGGTCCTGGAAGACCTCCTAGTGGCGGCGGTCCTGGAAGACCTCCCGGTGGTGGCGGTCCTGGAAGACCTCCCGGTGGCGGCGGTCCTGGAAGACCTCCTGGAAGGCCTCCCGGTCAAATTCCTCCAAGACCGCCGCATCACCCAGGTCCGACACCATTTCCTCCTATAGGTTCATCTTCAATAAGACCTTGTCTTTTTAGATTTACTTATATATGGCCTAGACGTGGAAATGGTTTTTGGGCCTGGTTAACAGGGATTGGCTTTAACAATGTATCAGGTTTCAGATGGTTCAGAAATCAATGGGTATTCTTTGTAATGGATCTAAATCAAATACAGAGCTTTGCATGTAGATAATAATTTACAAATCCGGGGAATTTCAGCATCCTCGGATTTGTTATTTAAATATTAACTTCAAATTAACATAATCAATAAATTTCTTAAGGTTTTTTTAAGTTTTTACCATGAAAATATACTTAAAGGCCAATTAAAGAAAGGAGTCTTCAAATGCAGCTGGAAAAATCACAAAATAAATTTATAAAAGTAATCCTCATTACATTGATGGCATTATCTGTAATATTATTCTTGTATACTATAAACACCTTTAAATCCTCAACAAAAGATTTTACAACACAAAGTAATTTGCAAAATCAAAATAAAATGCAGTTTTCAAAAATGCCTGATTTTAAAAACTCAAAATCCAAGAAATCTCCAAAACCACAAAATAACGTCAGGAATAAAAATAAAAATTTTCATGGAAATATTCCAGGAGGTATGAAAGACAATAACGTGTCAAATAAATATGCTCCCATACTTACTTTGTATACATGTATATTCATAGGCATATGTATTCTGCTTCTATATAATATAAGGAATAAAAAATTCAAAGTTTGTGAATCCAATAAGAAAATTATAGTACTTGCTGTAATGTTTATAGGGTTATTTTTAAGATTATGTCTCGGAACTATAATAAAAGGATACAGTGGAGATATATCACTTTTCAGCAATTGGGCATCTACTGCAGCAGATAACTTCATGAATTTTTATTCCTCTGCAGGTCATAGTGATTATCCTCCACTGTACATATATGTGCTTTCTATAATAGGCAAACTTGGACATATCAGTCTTTTTTCAAATTACTACACACTACTTTTAAAGCTTCCTTCAATACTTGCAGATGTTCTTACAGGATATTTCATATATAAAATTGCAAAACACCACGTTAGCTTTGAATTTGCTGCATTAGCCTGTATATTTTATATATTCAATCCTGCAGTATTTATAGATTCCACCCTTTGGGGACAGGTTGATTCATTTTTTACTTTATTAATAGTTGCCTCACTGTTTTTAATGAGCAAAAACAAAATAGTACTTTCTTCAGTAATTTTTACCTGTTCGGTACTTATGAAACCTCAAGGAATTATATTTTTGCCGGTCCTTTTCTTTCATCTTGTAAAAGAAAGGCGTCCGTCCCTGTTTATTAAAAGTATATTATCGGCTTTAATAACTTTTGTTATTGTAATTTTACCTTTTTCCATAGGTAAAAATCCAATTTGGATATTTAAGCTCTATTCAAGTACAATATCCGAATATCCATATGCTTCCGTAAATGGATTCAATTTTTTTAATTTAGTTGGTGCAAACTATAAAGATACTTCTCTGTCTTTTATAATCCTTAGTTATAAAACCTGGGGAATGGCGGCAATAATAGCTGTAACACTATTTTCATGGTTTTCCTATGCCAAAATTAAGAGAAACGACTTTGCATACCTTGCAGCCTTTCTCCAAATTACAGGAGTTTTCACTTTCTCTACAGGAATGCACGAAAGATATCTTTTTCCTGCACTGGCCCTCTGTACTATAGCAGCCATATATATAAAGGAAAAAAATTTCACTTTATTATGCATAGGATACACAATAACAATTTATTTCAATATATATGCAATTTTATTCAAAGAATCATCCATGATGACTTCTTCCTCATCCCACAGTCTTCTTGGAGATACAATATCACTTTTAAATTTACTTTTATTTATATACACTGTAAAACTAGTTATAAACAAATTAAAGCTAAAAAAACACTATCAAGTATTTAATTGAAAGGATATGATATTCATGAATATAAAGAAAGCTGTAATTCCAGCCGCAGGATTGGGGACAAGATTTCTTCCTGCAACAAAAGCTCAACCAAAGGAGATGCTGCCAATAGTAGACAAACCAACTATACAATATATAGTCGAAGAAGCTGTAAAGTCAGGAATTGAAGAAATACTTATAGTTACAGGAAGGAACAAAAGAGCTATAGAAGACCATTTTGATAAATCAGTGGAACTTGAAAACGAGCTTTCAAACAGCAATAAAAACCAGCTTTTAAAAATTGTAAAAGACATATCAAATCTTGCTGACATATATTATATAAGGCAAAAAGAACCAAAAGGTCTCGGTCATGCCATAAGTCTTGCAAAAAATTTTGTAGATGACGAACCTTTTGCAGTAATGCTTGGAGATGATATTGTAGACTCCAAAGTTCCCTGCCTTAAACAACTTATACAATGCTATAATGAATACAAAACTTCTATTTTAGGTGTACAACCTGTTGATAAAAAATACATACCAAAATACGGAATAATAGATGGTCATGAAATTGAATCTGGATTGTACAAAATTTCAAATATGGTTGAAAAACCTTCTATTTTGGATGCACCTTCAAATATAGCTATCCTCGGGAGATATATAATAGCTCCCGAAATATTTAAAATTCTCGAAAATACTTTTCCTGACAATAGAGGTGAAATACAACTTACCGATGCACTAAAAAAGTTGTCACAAACCGAAGCAATGTATGGTTATTGCTTTTCTGGAGAAAGATTTGATGCCGGTGACAAATTTGGATTTTTAAAGGCAAACATACATTATGCATTGAAAAATCAAAATTTAAAGAATGGCCTTTTAGACTATATGTCATCTGTAACTGAAGGGTACAAAATTTTAAAGGATTAAAAAAACCGTACAAAGATAAATTATATATAATTCTTCTTTGTACGGTCTTTTTCATTTTTAATTGTATTTCCATTTAAGATCAGGTCTTATTTTATTTAAAGTTTCCATAAATTCATTTATTAACCCCATTTTTGAAAGCTTTCTTAAAAAAGATTTTGGATAGGGTATTTTTTCAGTATAACTCTTTCTTGGATCTATAAGCATAAGATTACCTGTATCTTTAACAAACAAGTGTGGAAATCTAATCTCTAGTTTTTTGAATCCAAGATTTTTCATATCATCAAACAAATCTACAAATTCTTCTACAAAAGATCTTTCAATTCCATTTTTTAAAAGGTATTCATATGCATTAATTCCACTTGCATATTCCCTTATTATATAATATTTTCCAAGTTCATAGGCTTTGGGAAAGTGCTTACTTGATTCTGTTTTTTTCAATATATCAAACTCTTCTCTGCAACTTTTAGAGTTTTTAAATATCTTTATAGCCCTAAAATCCGGCATTAAATAAACTACACCGCTGTGCCCATGTCCAAGATACTTACACTGTGTTATATCCACAGGCATATACTTGCTGATTCTGTGTCTTCTTCTCAAGAGTATCACCTCCCTTGTCTTTTTATAAGAACAAAGGATAATCAAGGTGAACAAAAATATTCACCTTAATTATATAATATTAAGTTTCTAAAGTTTTTGATACTATATTATCTAATATTTTCAATAGCATTATTTACATACTTTTCAAATTCCAATGCTTTTTCCTTATTCATCGGTTCTACTCCATAAAGTCTATAATCCAGTTTCAATTTATGGTATTTTGAAACTCCCATAGTATGATATGGCAGTATTTCAAACTTTTCAAACTTTTCCAGATCAACTCTTTCCGATATAAGTTCCACAATTTTATCCATGCTTTCAATATTGTCTGTTATTCCAGGAACCATAACGTGTCTTATCCATACTCTATTGCAATGCTCTGAAACATTTAGAGATTTAATAAACTTGTATAGCTCATTAATCTCTCCTCTCGCTATACTTTTATATCCTTTTTCATCTACATGTTTTATATCAAGGATTACAAGGTCTGTATATTTTAAAATTTGATCATAATTTCCACAGCCAAATCCTGCAGTATCAAGTACAGTATTTATTTTATTCTTTTTACACAACTTGAAAAATTCAATCATAAACTCCATCTGCATAAGGGGTTCTCCCCCAGAAGCTGTAACTCCACCTTCCGACCTGTCAAAATACATGCTGTATCTTTGAACCTTCTCTAGAAGTTCCTCCGGAGTTACACTCTCTCCCCCATCTTCACTCCACGTATCCGGATTGTGACAAAACGCACACCTTAATCTGCATCCTTTTAAAAAGACTACAAACCGTATACCAGGTCCGTCTACAAGTCCCATTGTCTCTATTGAATGAATTTTTCCAAAATTCCCCACTTAGGCTACACCCTCTCATGAAATGTTCTGCTTATTACCTCCATCTGCTGCTCACGTGTGAGTTTTACAAAATGTACAGCATAACCGGAAACCCTTATTGTAAGCGTAGGATATTTCTCCGGATTTTCCATGGCATCCACAAGAGTTTCCCTGTCTAGCACATTTACATTCAAATGATGTGCTCCCCTTGAAAAATACCCGTCTAAAATTGATGTAAGATTTGACACCTTTGAATGCATGTCTTTTCCAAGTGCATCAGGTACTATTGAAAATGTATTTGAAACTCCATCCTGACATACACTTCTATATGGTATCTTTGAAACCGAATTTAAAGACGCAAGTGCACCTTCTCTGTCTCTTCCATGCATTGGATTTGCTCCTGGAGCAAGCGGTTCTCCTGATTTTCTTCCATCCGGAGTAGTTCCTGTTTTCTTTCCATACATTACATTTGAGGTTATCGTAAGTGCAGACAGAGTGTGTTCCGCTCCTCTGTACGTTTTAGCTTTTCTAAGTTTATTTATAAATTCAGTCACAATTTCAACTGCTATATCATCAACTCTGTCATCGTCATTTCCGTACTTTGGGAAATCTCCTTCAACTTCAAAATCAACTGCAATACCATTTTCATCTCTTACAGGTCTTACTTTTCCATATTTTATGGCACTTAAGGAATCTGCAGCAACTGAAAGTCCAGCTACACCGCATGCCATAAATCTATGGACTAATGTATCATGAAGTGCCATAAGACTTGCTTCATATGCATATTTGTCATGCATGTAATGTATGGTATTCAATGTATTTACATATAATTTTGCAACATAGTCAAGAACTTTTTCGTAACTCTTTTTTACTTTTTTATAATCAAGAACTTTATCTTCCATTTTTTCTATGTGTGGTACAACTTTTATAAATTTTTTCTCGTCTACACCACCGTTTATGGAATATAGAAGAGACTTTGCAAGATTGCATCTTGCTCCGAAAAACTGCATTTGCTTGCCTACTGCCATTCCTGAAACACAGCATGCAATTGCATAATCATCTCCATAAACCGGTCTCATAACATCATCATTTTCATATTGAATGGCATCAGTTTCGATAGACATCCTTGCACAATATCTCTTAAAAGCTTCCGGGAGCTTTTCAGACCACAAAACTGTCATGTTTGGTTCAGGCGCAGGTCCAAGATTTGTAAGAGTATTCAAAATTCTATAGGAATTCTTTGTAACAAGTGTTCTACCGTCTATTCCCATACCTCCTATGGATTCTGTAACCCAATTTGGATCTCCTGCAAAAAGCTCATTGTATTCTGGAGTTCTAAGATGCCTCTCAAGTCTTAGCTTTATTATAAACTGGTCAATAATCTCCTGAGCTTCCTGTTCATTTATAATTCCACTTTCAATGTCTCTTTCTATATATATATCGAGGAATGTCGAAACTCTCCCGAGAGACATTGCCGCACCATTGTTTTCTTTTATTCCTGCAAGATATCCAAAATAAGTAAATTGTACTGCTTCCCTTGCATTTTTTGCCGGATTCGATATATCTACGCCATATTTTTTTGCCATACTCTTAATCTTGTGAAGAGCCTTTATTTGTTCTGAAACTTCTTCTCTCTGCCTTATGAGATTCTCTGTCATATCTCCTCTTAAAGAATCTCTATCACGTTTTTTATCCTCTATCAAATAATCAATTCCATACAATGCAATTCTTCTAAAATCACCAATAATTCTTCCTCGTCCATATGCATCCGGAAGACCTGTTAAAAGTCCAACATGCCTTGCAGTCCTCATTTCATCCGTATATGCATCAAATACAGCTTCATTGTGTGTTTTCCTGCATCCTGTAAAAATCTTTTGCATTTCTGAATCGGTATTATACCCATAAGCTTCAAGTGCTTGGGATGACATTCTTATACCCCCGAAAGGATTTACCATTCTTTTAAGCGGCTCATCTGTCTGCAGTCCATATATTACCTCATTTTCTTTATCTATATAACCCGGTTTGAAGTTGTCTATTCCAGATATTGTCTTTGTATCAACAGATAGTACTCCACCTTTTTTTATCTCTTCAAGTATCAGTTTTTTTGATATTTCCCATACTTTATTTGTTCTTTTCGTAGGTGAAGTCAAAAAACCTTCATCTCCTCTATATGGGCTGTAATTTTTCTGAATGAAATTTCTTACGTCTATTCTGTCTTTCCAAACTCCATCTTTAAAATCGTTCCACTGACTTTTCATAAACATTCTCCTTTTCAAAATATCTTTTCTATTCTAAAAATCACCAGTCCCAGGGTGATGAATCTCTCTATTTAAAACCGTAAAAAGACCGCCTGGGACTTTTCAGTTGCCCAGGCGGTCGGCTTTTTTCTAATCATACTCCCTGTGGTTACATCCACTTCCGCCGGTCATACGATTAACTTTCAAATAAATTGTGTAAGTAAAAAGTATCATATCCAAATCATAATGTCAATATAAAAATTTTCTACTTTTTCAAATCATCCCAACTACACATGCTTCCGTCTTTTGCAATTAAACCACTGTCTAAAGTACCGCTTCCTCCTGACTTAAGCAGGGAGTTGCTTTTTAAAATTACGAAATAATATTTTTTGCCACTAGAATTATAATAAGGAACATTATCACAATAAACTGAAAGATCCGGATTATTTTTGTCAATTCTATCAATCTTCAACATTAAATTAATTGCCATTTCAGATGTATAACTATCATCTTCCTTTGAAGAAGATTGTTCTTTTGATTCCTGTTTCTTTTTTTCCAGTGCTTTTGCTATATCCTCTTTAAGTTTTTTAACCTCACTGTTATTCGAGTCAATTTTTAATATGTTTGCCAAATACTTATTGGCATCGTCAAAATTGTTGTTATTAAGGCTGTTTCTAGCCAGTTTTAAATTATTATCCACATATAATTTTCTGCACTTTTCAATTTTATTCTCAGATTCCTTATATCTCTTTTTATCTTGTTTATCTACTTTTTTAAAATCATCAATTGCTCCAATATAGTCTTTTCGATTCATTTTTTCAACTGCTGCATTATAATTACTTTTTGATTTTTTCAATACACCTGCAAGTTGTATATTTTTAGTTGTATCATTGGTTTTCTTATACGTTTGAGCTTCTTTATAAAGCTTTACTGCCTTGTCATAGTCTTCTGAATCCATGGCTTTATTTGCCGATGCTACAATATCATTGTAAGGCTTGACTTTATTAAAATAATAAATCCCTGAACATACTGCAATTACAGCAATGACAAACACAATTACAGCTACACTTTTTTTATGCATCAAATCATCTCCTCTATATCATTATACAAGACAAGCCTATTCACAATAAAGTTATTTTTTTGTAATTCGACTTTTTATGCTTATTATGTAGCTTAAATATATTGTTGACATATTCAAGTGTAAATCATATAATAATTAAGTAATTTAATATATGATTCAAAGTAAAGACGGGAAGAAGTAAATTTGTTGCAAACTTAAAGAGAGAAACCCACAAGGTGCAAGGGTTTCAAGTAGAGACAATTGAAATGCATCCCCGAACCCTGAATTGAACTACAGTAGACTTCAGTGGGTATGCCCATTATAGCATTGAGGTATTATAAGTACCAACATTAAATCTATTATTATGTTATTTATAATAAACAGAGTGGAACAGCAGATGACCTTCTGCCTCTGAATAGAGGCGGGGGTTTTTTATTTTATATGGATAAGCGAGGAATAAATATGATAAAAATTAAAAACATTCATAAATCCTTTAATGAAATTGAAGTACTAAAAGGGATAGATCTTACTGTTAAAAAAGGTGAAGTTGTAGTTGTTATAGGACCTTCCGGAACAGGTAAATCGACTTTGCTTCGATGCATAAATCTTCTTGAAATGCCTAACTGCGGCACAATAGAAATTGGAGATATAAAAGCTGATTTGAAAAATATAACAAAATCGCAAGTATATGAAATAAGGAAACATACATCCATGGTTTTTCAAAATTATAACTTGTTTCTCAATAAGACAGCAGTTCAAAACATCATGGAACCACTTACCCAGGTAAAAAAGATGGACAAAGATTCTGCATTCAAAAAGGCAACTGACATACTAAGACAAGTCGGGCTTGAAGACAAGCAAAACTACTACCCCCTAAAGCTTTCGGGAGGACAACAGCAAAGAGTAAGCATTGGACGTGCAATGGCAGTAAATCCCGATTTGATGCTTTTTGACGAACCAACATCCGCACTTGACCCTGAACTTGTAGGTGAAGTAATGGATGTTATAAAAAAACTTGCAACAAAAGACATTACAATGATTATAGTAACTCATGAAATGAGGTTTGCAAAAGAAGCTGCAGACAGAGTTGTATTCATGGATGGTGGAAATATAGTTGAAATGGGGACTCCAGACGATATATTCAATCATCCGAAAAATGAAAGGACCATTAAATTTTTAAGGCAGGTATCATTGAAATAAGGAGGATAAGATAAAATGAAATTCGATGTAGTATACTTTATAAATGTATTTCCAGATCTCATAAAATATATTCATTATACAATCTCAATGTCAGTTATATCCACAATAATAGGCTTCGTAATAGCAAGTTTACTTGTTGGAGTAAAACTCCTTAATATTAAAGTAGTCAACAAAATAATAAATGTGTATATATCATTCTTCAGAGGCACACCTCTTCTTGTACAGCTATTCATATTCTACTACGGCGTACCGCAGATAATATTGCCCCTTAAAAACATCTCACCTTTTCAGGCAATGGTATTCGGGCTAAGCTTGTGTGGTTCCGCATACATGGCCGAAATTATAAGAGGTGCAATAGAATCCGTACCAAAAGGACAAATCGAAGCTGCACTTTCTATAGGTATGACTGAGACTCAAGCTTTTAAAAGGATAGTATATCCACAGGCTATAAGAATTGCAGTTCCTGGAATAGGAAATGAGTTTGTCGATCTTTTAAAAAGCTCTTCCCTTGCTTTTGTTCTTGGGCTTACAGAAATACTGGCAAGAGCGCAGATGGATGCAGCTTCAAGTTTCAAGGTCCTAGAAAGTTATCTGGCCCTTGCAATAATATACTGGATACTTGTTGAAATATTCAATTTTCTTCAGAGAATACTTGAAAGGAAATTATCAAGAGCTTATAAATAATTTAAAAATATATTTATGTCATATGGAGGTTATAAAATGAAAAAGAAATTATTTGCAATACTTTTAACATCACTAATTACAGTAGGCATACTTGCTGGATGCTCCGGAAGCAGTACAGATACTAAATCAGGCAGCAGTTCAAATACAATCAAAATAGGAACATCAACAGATTACAGGCCTTTTGCATTTGTAGACCAGGGAGAAGGACAGGATAAGGTAAAAGGTCTTGAAATAGACGTATGGAATGAAATTGCAAAGAGAAACAACTGGAAAGTAAAATATGTAATTGCAAACTGGAATGGTCTTATAGGAATGCTTGATTCAGGAAAAATAGATACAATTGCCCATCAGGTAACAATAACAGACGAAAGAAAATCAAAATACTATTTCTCAGATCCTTATGTATACTCTGGTGTTCAGCTTGCAGTAAAAAAAGGCAATAATTCTATAAAATCACTAAAAGACTTAAATGGTAAAACAGTAGCTGTAGAATCAGGAATGAATTTCTACAAGGCTATTGAAAAATATAACAAACAAGGCGGATCAGTAAAATTAAAACAGTACAGCGATTACAATTCAATTTTTTCAGAAGTAAATCTCGGAAGAGCTGATGCCCTTCTCGAAGACAAACTTGCTATAATGGACACCATAAAACGTTCCAACTACAATCTACAACTTGCAGGCGAGCCTATAGAAAAAATGGAAAATGCTTTCCCTATGCTTAAAAATGACGCAAACAAAGAAAAAATCGCCAAAATAAACAGTGCATTAAAGGCCATGCGGAAAGATGGAACATTGAAAAAAATATCAGAAAAATGGTTTGACGCAGATATAACAAGCAAAAATTAACCTCATCAGAAAAGCCGTGGAGTTTCTAAATTCCACGGCTTTTATAATTTTTCTATGAAACTCCAAAAAGTCTCGCAAAGGAGGCTGTAATAAAACATACACATATGGCAATTCCTGTTGGAATAGCTGCCGCGGCCGCTGTCCATTTTGCACTTCCTGTTTCTTTTTTTATTGTTAAAAGTGTGGTACCGCAAGGCCAGTGCAAAAGGCAGAATAAAAGTGAATTAAGTGCAGTAAGATATGTCCATCCATGTGACAAAAGTATTTGTCTTAATGAATCTATACTCTGAAAATCGATCATGGAACCTGTAGACAAATAAGACATTATAAGTATTGGAAGAACTATCTCATTTGCAGGCAATCCCAATATAAAGGCCAGAAGTATATACCCGTCAAGCCCTATTAAATGTGCAAAAGGCTGAAGAAAAGCTGCTGCATGTCCTATAATGCTCATATTGCCTATATACACATTTGCGAGTATCCAGGTGATTATTCCTGCCGGTGCTGCAACACTTACTGCCCTGGCAAGTACAAATATGGTTCTGTCTATGATTGAAGTATATACAACTCTTCCTATCTGAGGAATTCTATATGGTGGAAGTTCAAGAGTAAAACTAGATGGATATCCTTTTAAAATTGTTTTCGAAAGTATTTTTGAGGTTATTAAAGTTATTATGACTCCAAGCACCACTACTCCCGTGACTGAAAGAGCAGGAAGAATACTTGAAAACTTTCCTCCTGTACCTGCTGCCAGAAATACCGACGATATGGCAATCAAAGTTGGAAATCTACCATTGCATGGCATGAAATTATTTGTAAGTACCGCTATAAGTCTTTCTCTTGGCGATTCTATAATCCTGCATCCTACAATTCCAGCAGAATTACACCCTAATCCCATACACATGCTGAGACATTGTTTACCGTGTGCGCATGCTTTTTTAAAAAAATGATCCATATTGAATGCAACCCTTGGAAGATATCCAAGATCCTCCAGCAGCGTAAAAAGCGGAAAAAATATCGCCATAGGCGGCAGCATGACGGAAACCACCCACGCCATTGTCCTATAAAGCCCAAGCACCAGGATTCCATACAGCCATTTTGGGGAGCCTGCATTTGTAAACCACATTGTAAGTTTATCCTGAAAACTGAACAAAGCTCCTGCAATCATGTCAGATGGAACATTGGCACCGGCAATTGTTATCCATAACACAGCTGCAAGCACGGCAAGCATAATGGGTATTCCAATTATTCTTGATGTGACATACTTGTCTATTTTTCTGTCTCTGCTTGTACCGTCATTTTTATTTTTTACACATATCTGCTTTGTAATTTCAGCATTTTTATATATTTCGCATGTAATATCATCTCTTATACTGCTCTTCCCGCAGCATGCTTTTATGTTCTCCATTTCATTTACTACAAGCAGTCTTCTCTCATCATCAATTCTAGAAAGTATCTTTCCTACAATCTTCTCATCACCGTCTATAAGCCTAAGAGAAAGCCACCTTGAATCGACTCCGAGTTTTTGTCCCTCAACAATTGGCTGAATCCTTTCGACTTCCTCTTCTATATAATCCTTGTAAATTATTTTTTTGGGTCTTGGAATTATGTCCTCACAAGACACAGCCTTTATAGTATTCTTAAGATCATCAATTCCATCCATGCTTCTTGCAGCTGTAAGCACAACAGGAATTCCAAGCTGTTCTTGTAGTTTTTCACCATCCACTTCTATCTTTTTCTTTTTCGCCTCATCTATCAAGTTCACACACAATATAACCTTTTGTTTAAGCTCCATTATCTGATATACGAGATTGAGATTTCTTTCAAGACACGTAGCATCCGTCACTACAATTACAGCATCCGAATTTCCAAAACATATAAAATTCCTTGCAATTTCCTCTTCAACCGAAGATGAAAAAAGCGAATATGTTCCAGGCAGATCAACCAAAACACAGTTTCTAGCGCCTATTTTAAACTCTCCTTTTGCATTTGTTACAGTCTTTCCGGGCCAGTTTCCGGTATGCTGTTTCAATCCTGTTAATGCATTGAATACCGTACTTTTGCCTGTGTTTGGATTTCCTGCAAGAGCAACTACATATTCACCTTCCTTTTTTTTAATCTCGTACATTTCCTTCATAGAATCAAATCCTGTAGACTGATACGTAAGACCCATTTATACCTCCAAAAAAATTTTTAATATACATATACAAGTGAAGCTTCATCTCTTCTTAAAGCTATCATGGCACCTCTTATGTTATAAACAGTCGGATCTCCCGAAGGCCCTCTTTGAATAACCTGAACCTCGGCATCTTTTGTAAGTCCTATTGCAAGCATTCTTTCCCTGAGAAATCCATGTGATACAAGTTTGCCAACCTTTACAAAATTTCCTGTTTCAACACTACTAAGTTCCCTCACCTTTTCATCCTCCTCAAATTAAAATTGTTTCCTGGAACTCATAAAGTTACCTTAAACTAACTTTATATAATCAAACTATGCATACCGTTTAAATAATGTGAAAAAACAACTGCGAAATATTCGTCGCAGTTGTTTTTTATTTATTGTAAATCAAATTTTTCAAAAATCTCAAGAAATTTATCTATATCCTCTTCGGTATGTTTTACGCTCAAAAATACCGATTCAAATTGTGAAGGTGCAATGTAGATTCCATGACTTATCATATGGCTGAAATATTTTGCAAACAATTTTGTGTCACACTTTTTTGCATCCTCATAATTTCTCACTTCTCCTTCTTTTGTAAAGAATATTGAAAACATGGCACCGCATCTGTTCACTACAACAGGAATCCCCTTTTTCTTTGCTATACTCTCAACTCCACTTTGCAGTCTGCTTCCCAGTTTTTCAAGATAATCATAATACCATTCATTTTCATGAAGCGCTTTTAAAGTGGCAAGTCCCGCGGACATTACTATAGGATTTCCAGACATTGTACCAGCCTGATAGACAGGACCTATTGGAGACAATTTTTCCATTATGTCACGCCTTCCACCGTATGCCCCACATGGAAATCCTCCTCCCATTATTTTAGCAAAAGTAGTAAGGTCGGGCTTTATTTTATAAATGCTCTGCGCTCCCTTGTATGCAACTCTGAATCCGCTCATGACCTCGTCAAATATCAAAATGCTTCCATTGTGGCTGCAAAGGTCTCTAAGTCCCCTCAAAAACTTTTCATCGCCGGGTACAACTCCCATATTACCGGCAACAGGCTCAACTATTACGGCTGCTATGTCATCATATTTTCTAAAAATATCTTCCACACTTTCAATATCGTTGTATCTTGCTATTATTGTATTTTTTATACTGTCTCCAGGAACCCCTAAGCTTCCTGGAATTCCCTCAGTCATAACACCTGACCCAGCCTCCACAAGGAAATCATCATAATGTCCATGATAACACCCTGCAAATTTTATTATCTTGTCGCGTCCTGTGTATCCTCTTGCAAGTTTTACAGCACTCATTGTAGCTTCAGTACCTGAATTTACCATTCTTATCATATCAACATTATCCAGTGTCCTGCATATATATTTTGCAAGTTCAAGTTCAATCTTTGTTGTAGCGCCAAATGATAATGCACCTTCACAGGTAGCCTTAACCGAACGAACAACCCTTTCGTCACAGTGCCCTAAAATCATAGGACCCCATGCACAAACAAAGTCTATATACTTTCTTCCATCCTCATCATATATATAAGCACCACTGCCTTTTTTTATAACTGGAGGATTGGCATCAACATCCTTAAATGCTCTGACCGGACTGTTTACTCCCCCCGGCATATACAGTTTGGATTCTTCAAATATATCATCACTTTTCATATGTATCCTTCCCTTCTAATCATTTCTGCAAAATATTCTATTTATGATGTCAATACATTCCCTTTCACTGCCTTTTATCTTTTCTTCTTTAAGTACATCAATTGCCCTGTTTATATACGCCCTGGCAGTACTTTCTATCAGTGTCCTTGCAAGAAGTTCATCATTCCTTGTATGCCTTTTGTTTACATAGGTCTTTATTCTCTTCTCACATATTGAATGTCCATACATCTTTATTTTCTGTATCTCGGGTGAAAGTTCAAGAAGTGTATTCCACCTATCAAATTCGTTAATATATTTATCAATTATATATCTGTAACTTGACATTCTTTCTCTTCTTTTTTTCTTGTTTTCACCATCTATTCTTCCTATACTGTCTATGTCATAAACACAAATATTGCTGAGTTCTTTCACTTCCAAACTCACATCTCTCGGTACTGCAAGATCAAATATCCTGATTTTTGAATTAGGAAGTTCGCCCTTACTTATTATTTCATGGGGAGCTGATGTACAGCTGAAAATACAATCTATGGAACTGTAAAATTTCTTTCTGTCATCAAATTCCACGAATTTTATTCCACTAGAACTGCCTTCTAAAGATAAAGCTGCCTTTTCAGGATTTCTTGATACGACATATATTTTTTCCGCACGGGTTCTATTCAAGTATTTCAAAATCAGTTTGCCTATCTTTCCAAATCCTATAATCATGTAATTTGCACATCTTTTACTTTCTGCCTCTTTTACAGCTATAGATGGAACAGATACAGGTATTTCGTACATTTTGCACGTATGCTTGAACTCTTTTCCACAGGAAAGTGCACACTGAAAAAGTTTGTGAAGCCGCCCTCCTGCCGTTTGGGCTTTTACAGCTGATTCATAGGCATCTTTTATCTGTCCAAGTATCTGGTCTTCACCGAGAATTCGCGAATGAAATCCGCAACTGACTTCGAAGAGATGCTTTACTGCGCCATTTTGCCCTGTATAAAAAACATATTCTACAATACCAACGTCCCATCCAAGGCATTCAAATAAAATATCTATGAGTTTTTTACCCTCAACTTCGGAATCCACATAAACTTCCGTCCTATTACATGTGCTCACAATTACAATGCTTCCAAGTACTTCCCCAGCCTTCTTCAGACTCGCATAAAGCCTTGCAGGTACAATAGAAAACTTCTGTCTTACATCAATACCACAATTACTTCTTATTCCTACAAGTTGTATCATATCCATCAACTCCAATATACATATCTACTGCTATCTTCCAATATACAACCGCTTATACAGCATTTCAGGCATATGATTTTCAATCATTTTTTGCGCTGTTTTAAAGATATCATATTCAAACCTCACATACTCAATGCTCATGTTTTCATCATCAAACATCACAAAACATCCCCTCTTGTCTCCATCCCTTGGCTGTCCAACACTTCCTACATTTATTATGTATTTACATGTTTCCACATCAAGATTCATCCTGCTATTTAAATCATATACATGACTTATTTTTCCTGTATTATTTCTAACAAACACACATGGATAATGAGTATGTCCAACAAGCAAAACATTCTTTTCCATCTTTTCAAAGTTTATTTTAAGAATTCCCCTGTCTCCCTTTATATAATTAAATTTTTCCGGTGCTGTAATATCTCCGTGTACTACTGTAAATCCTTCATAATTTCTTACATAAGGAAGCAAATCAAGGAATTCGATTTTTTCGTATTCAAGTTTTGATATTGTCCAGAGGAGAGCCTTCTTTGCATTCTCATTAAACCATCCAAGCATTTCACGGTTAACCACTGCATAGTCATGGTTTCCCTTGATACAGTCAAAATTTTTCACTTTTTCTATACATTCATTTGGATTACACATGTATCCCACAATATCACCAAGTACAACAATTTTTCCGGAACCTCTTCTTTCTATAACTTCAAGTGCAGACTCAAGAGCCTCAAGGTTGCCGTGAATATCCGACATTATAAAATACTTCACAACAGACACCCTCCCCATAAATTCAGGATTTATTTTTCAGTCTCTCTATTTCAAGCAATCTATGCGACACTTCTTTTTCTGCTCCCTCTTCCGTTGGAATGTAATATCTTTTATCCTTCAAGTTGTCTGGAAGGCACTGCATATCAGCCACCTTTCCATCAAAATCATGAGAATATTTATACCCTTTATGATATCCAAGGTCGTCCATAAGCTTTGTCGGTGCATTTCTGAGATGAAGAGGTACAGGCTCTGCAATTGTACCAAGCGCATCATTTTTAGTCTTATTGTACGCCGCATAAACTGCATTTGACTTTGGAGATACTGCCATGTAAACTGCCGCATGGGCAAGATTCACCCCACACTCCGGCATTCCTATGAATTTCACCGCCTGGTACGCAGAAGTCGCCACCTGGAGTGCAAAAGAATCTGCCATGCCTATGTCCTCGGAAGCAAAACGAATTATTCTTCTTCCAATGTACAGTGGGTCCTCCCCTGACTGCAGCATCCTTGAAAGCCAGTAGAGCGCCGCATCTGCATCACTGTTTCTCATTGACTTGTGAAATGCTGAAATTAAATTGTAATGTTCTTCTCCATCCTTATCATAAAGCAGTGCTTTCTTACCTATACACTGTTTTACAATATCTTCTGTTATAAAAGCCCTTCCACTTCCATCCGAAGAACTCATAACCGCCATTTCAAGGGTATTGAATGCTGTTCTTGCATCCCCATTTGCATAGACTGCAATAAGTCTTAGCATTGAATCTGAAACTTTTATGTCCATATATCCAAATCCACGTTTGTCGGTTATGGCTTTTTTAAGAAGCGCCACTATATTGTCTACAGTAAGTGAACGCAGTACAAACACCCTGCATCTTGAAAGAAGCGCCGAATTGACTTCAAAAGAAGGATTTTCCGTCGTCGCACCTATTAGAATTATATTTCCCTTCTCAACATGAGGTAAAAACGCATCCTGCTGTGCCTTGTTGAACCTGTGGATTTCATCTACAAATATTATGGTCCTTATGCCCATCTGTCTGTTTTTTCTTGCCTTCTCCATTACTTCCTTTATTTCCTTTATTCCTGAGGAAACTGCACTGAATGTAACAAACCTTGCCTTTGTAATCTTTGCAATTATCATAGCCAGAGTTGTTTTTCCAACCCCCGGCGGTCCCCAAAATATCATAGAACCTATATTATCAGAGTATATAAGATTTCTGAGCATTTTCCCACTGCCCAGTATATGCTCCTGACCTATGTAATCATCAATACTTTCAGGTCTCATCCTTTCCGCAAGTGGAGATGACACCTTTCTGTCAAACATGGAACTTTGCATATAATCCATAAAAACACCTTCACCATAAATTTATCTAATATAATACTATCACAAATGCAGACACATCAAAGTATTTTTTGTACAAAATCAAAATTTCAAGTGCCAAAAAAGCTGCATATTCATATAATTTAATAAATACCTGTCTATCATTATACATAATAGATAATTATTATGCGTAAACATTTAATAAATAAGGAAGTATATAGGAGGATATTAATGGACTTTAAAGATATAATAAAAAAAGACAGGGAAGCAAGCAGGAAAGAAACATTTGAGGGGACATTTTTGGAATACCTTCAAATTATAAAGGAAAATCCAGACATAATAAAACTAGCTCACAAAAGAATGTACGACATAATAGTAAACAAGGGATATGAAATTTTAAAACCCGAGGAAAACCCAAGGATTAAAAAACTATACGGAAATGAAACCATAAAAAAATACAACTTCTTTAAAAATGATTTTTTCGGGATTGACCGGGTAATCATGAAACTTGTAAATTATTTTCATTCTGCTGCAATGAATGGTGAAGAATCAAGACAGGTTCTATACCTTGTAGGACCTGTAGGTGCCGGCAAATCATCACTTGTAGAATCAATAAAAAAAGCTCTTGAAACTGCAAAACCAATATATGCCCTTAAAGACTGTCCTATGAGGGAGGAGCCTCTCCATCTTATTCCAAAGCATCTTAGGCATGACTTTGAGGAAAAACTCAATGTTGAAATTGAAGGAGACTTGTGTCCCGTATGCAAATACAGACTAAAGCATGAATACAACGGGGAGTATGAAAAATTTCCAGTTGTAACCACAGATTTTTCAATACGCTCCAGAAAAGGGATAGGAGTTGTACCTCCTGTCGATCCCAACAATCAGGATACTTCCGTTCTAACAGGTTCTATTGATATATCCAAAATGGACATGTATCCTGAAGATGATCCAAGAATATTTTCATTAAATGGCGCATTCAACGTAGGCAACCGCGGGCTCGTAGAATTCATAGAAGTGTTCAAAAATGATGTTGAATACTTGCACACTATAATAACTGCAACCCAGGAAAAGTCAATTCCTTCACCGGGAAAAGGATCAATGATATATTTTGACGGTATAATACTCGCCCACTCCAATGAATCCGAATGGAACAAATTCAAGTCAGACCATACAAATGAGGCAATTCTTGACAGGATAGTAAAGATAGAAGTTCCCTACTGCCTGGAGCTAAATGAAGAAGTCAAGATATATAAAAAAATACTGTCAAAGAGCAGATTTAACGCCCATATTGCACCTCATACCCTTGAAATCGCCGCAATGTTCGCCATACTATCCAGACTGTCGCCATCAAACAAAGTCGATCCAATGACAAAACTCAAAATCTACAACGGAGAAGAAATCGTAGAAAAAGGTACTACAAAAAAAATAGATTACTCAGAGCTCAAGGAAGAAGCCGGTATGAGAGAAGGAATGTCCGGAATATCTACAAGATTCATTATAAAAGCTCTCGACAACGCACTTTCAAACTCCGAATACAACTGCATAAATCCACTAAGTGTCATGGATAGCCTTGTAAAGTCAGTAAAAGACCTTGACACTGCAGAGGACAGCAAAAAAAGATATATTACATTTTTAAAAGACACTATAAGAAAGGAATACAATAAATTTCTTGAAAAAGAAGTCACAAGAGCCTTTATTCACAGTTTCAGAGAACAGGCCGAAAGTCTGTTTGACAATTATCTCGACCATGCAGAAGCCTTTGTAAATAAAAATAAAATAAAAGACCAGTCAACAGGTGAAGAACTCGACCCTGATGAAGAATTCATGAGATCCATCGAGGAACACATAGGTATATCCGAAAGTTCTTCAAAGGGCTTCCGAAGTGATGTTACCTCATACATGTTCTACGTAATACGAAACGGCGGCAAAATGGACTATACTTCCTATGAGCCTCTAAAAGAAGCTATAGAAAAAAAGCTCACAACTTCTGTAAAGGAACTTTCAAGAATTATAACAAAATCAAAAGTTCGAAACAAGGAACAGGATGAAAAATACAACTCCATGGTACAAGAGATGAAAGCAAACGGATATTGTGACAACTGCTGTGACGTCATATTAAAATACGCTGCTAACAATTTATGGAAGGACTGATTTTATGGCCATTTTCAGGGAATTCGATTCAGCAAGCCATCATGACAGATCCCTAGAAGACAGACGGCGTCACAGACAGCTTGTAGAAAAATCAATAAAGGAAAATCTTGCAGACATAATATCAGAAGAAAGTATCATAGGACAAAGCAGAAACAAGAAGATAAAAATCCCTATAAAAGGGATAAAGGAATATCGTTTCATTTACGGAAATGGAGGTTCACAGATTGGAAGTGGAAATGGATCTCAAAAACAGGGAGACAAAATAGGAAGACTTCCAGAGGATAAAATTCCCGGCATGGATGGAAAACCCGGAAATGAAGAAGGTGAAGATATATATGAAACCGAGATAACTCTCGAAGACCTTATGATATATCTCCTTGAAGATCTTGAACTTCCCCTGATGGATAAAAAAAGATTCAAGGAACTTATATCAAAACATTCAAATAAGAAATCCGGTTATCAAAAGAAAGGAATAAACCCGAGGCTTGCAAAGAAAAGAAGCGTGGTTGAAAAATTAAAAAGACGTCAGAGCACAAAACGTACACTTCAAGAACAAAACAGTGGTAAAATCTGCGATATTAAAAACAAAAGATTCCCGTTTCGGGAAGATGACCTGAGATATTTTAGAATCAAGGAAAAGCCAAAACGCGAGCTTAATGCATCAATAATATGCGTAATGGATACCTCCGGTTCCATGGACAATACCAAGAAATTCCTTGCTCGTTCCTTCTTCTTCATACTATATGAATTCATAAGAATGAAATACAACAACGTAGAAGTAAAATTCATAGCTCATTCCACAACCGCCAAACTTGTCACTGAAAATGAATTCTTCCATAAGGTTGAATCCGGTGGAACCTATATATCAAGCGGCCTTAAAAAAGCTTTCGATGTCATATACGAAAACTACAATCCAGCCTACTGGAACATATACACGTTTTATGTAAGCGACGGTGACAACTGGATTGAAGACAACGACAGGGCACTCGAATACGGAAGAAAATTAAGTGGTGTGTGCAATCTGTTCAGCTACGCTGAAATTATTCCAAGCTCTTATGGAAGCAATATAAAGGAAATCTTTGAAAGAGGCATTAAAAAAAAGAATTTTACAGCTGTAACCATAAATGAAAAAGGTGACTTGTGGAAATCCTTAAAAAAAATATTAAAAAAAGAATTTGAAACGGAGTGATTTAATGGACTATTCATTATCCGGCTTAAAAAACTGGTGCATCAAAATTGAAGCTGCAGCTAAAAAATCCGGTCTCAATTTCTATCCACAGGAATTCGAAATTGTCGGCTTTAAAGATATGATAGGGTATGAAGCTTACCTTGGTATGCCGTCAAGATACCCACACTGGAGTTTTGGAAAAGCTTATGACCGTTCTGAATCACTGTACAGATACAACCTTGCAGGTTTGCCTTATGAAATGGTCATAAATTCAAATCCCTGCATAGCCTATCTTATGAAGGACAACACTCTCCTTTTGCAGATACTTACCATGGCTCATGTGTACGGACACAATGATTTTTTCAAAAACAACAGACTTTTCAGCCAGGGTACCCGTGCAGACTATACTATAGAAATGTTTAAAAATGATGCTGACATAATACGCAGTTATATAAACGATCCGAGCATAGGATATGAAGAAGTTGAAAAAATATTGAATGCAGCCCATGCTGTAAAATTCCAGACAGAACAAAGCGTATCAATGAAAAAAAACTATAGTACAGATAATGAATTTGAAAATGACATATTAAAATATATAATATTGAATGGAAAGCTTTCTGAATGGCAGAAGAACGTACTAAATGTGGTAAGAAAAGAAGCCCTGTACTTTATTCCCCAAGTTGAAACTAAAATCATGAATGAAGGATGGGCAAGCTACTGGCACTATAAACTTCTGCATATTCTTGACCTTCCACAGCCGCTTCATCTTGAGTTTCTAAAGAGACACAATGACGTTATAACACCATTTTCAGGATCAATAAATCCCTATCACCTTGGATTCAAGATATTCGAGGACCTCGAAAAAAAATATGGAATCAAAAAGATATTTGAAGTAAGGGAGATAGAAAGAGATGAATCATTCATAAGAAGATATCTCACAAAAGAACTGTGCAGCAGCCTTAACCTGTTTAAATATTCAAGGGAAGGTAAAAACTATGTAATAGACGACATTTCCGACAATAAAGGATGGATTGAAATCAGAAATACACTGTGCAAAAACTGCGGCATGGGCTCCATACCCAAAATATGTGTAAAAAATGATTCAAATCGCAGTACAACACTTTTCCTCAAACATATTTACGACGGGAGGGAACTTGATACTGGATATACTGAAAAAACTTTGAAATATATATACGACCTCTGGAAGAATCCAATTGAACTCACAACAGTATTGAATAAAAAAAATACCAAAATATGTTGCAGCGAAGAAAAAAAAGTATCATATAAATCAGCATAATAAGTTAATTGAAACAAGCCGGTGTAGTATTTTATACACCGGCGGGTTGATTTTAATTGAAAGGCCAGGAAGGTTTTGCTCCGCTTAACACTTCATGGACGCCAATTGCAGGATGCATTGACATTCTTTCAAAAGCCTCCACGGTATGTGCTGCCGTATGTGGAGTAACTATGACATTGCAAAGTTTAAGAAGTGGATTATCCCGCGATGGAATTTCTCCCTCAAACACATCTACAGCCGCCCCTGCTATTGTACCATTTTTGAGGGCGCATACAAGAGCTGTTGTATCAACTACCCCTCCCCTTGCAGTATTTATAAGAAATGAAGTTTTCTTCATAATGTCAAGTTCCCTTTTGCCTATAAGACCCCTTGTTGATTTCGTAAGTGGAACGTGCAGGCTTATAAAATCAGAATTTTCAAGGACATAATCCAGATTATCAGTAAACTCCACACCTTCCAAATTCTCTCCCGTATATTTATGTTTTTTATATGCTATAACATTCATCTCAAGACCATATACAGCTTTCTTTGAGACAAGTTTTCCTATATTGCCCATTCCTATAATTCCAAGGGTTTTTCCTGCAACATCCATTCCAAGGCTTGTTCTTATTTGAAAATTTCCACTCCTTATTTCACTGTCATAGGTAAAATATTTTTTTGCAAGTGCTATGACAAGTCCAATAGTATATTCAGCTACAGAATTTCTATTTGACTCAGGTGAATTTGTAAGTTTTATTCCAAGTTTTGTGGCTTCATCTACATCTATGTTATCCATTCCGACTCCAAATTTTGATATTACTTTGAGTTTTCTGCCCGCCCTCATCACTTTTTTGTTTATCCTGGCCATTCTTACTATCATTCCATCACAATCAGAAACTTCACGGACAAGTATATTCTCTGATGTACCTGATGCTACTTTTACATCATATCCCAACTTTTTTAAATATTCCTTTGCCGTTCTATCTATATCTTCAGTAATTAAAACTTTATACCTCACAGTTATTCCTCCCCTTCAAAATATTCAAGCTCATTTTTCATTTTCAATCCAGTTCTTTCCTTCTACGAGTCTTGAAATCATCATGGACGATACAGTATTGCCTGTAGAATTAAGAACCGTTGCAGCTGCATCGATTATAACACTTATAACCGATATTACAGGTACAAGATTCATGTTAAACCCATAAACGCTCAGTATGAGCATTTCTCCTATCATTCCACCGCTTGGAATAGCAGCCATAACTGCCCCTACAAGAAAAGATATTATTATTACCGATATAACAGAAGACACACTGTTCATATTCCTGCCGAATACGCCAAACAAAAATGTAATTTTCATTACACCTCCAATTACAGAACCGTCTTTGTGAATATTTGCTCCAAGCGGAATTACCGTCTCCACAATATCCTCCGGGACTTTCATTTTTTTAGTAGATTCTATATTTACAGGAATACTTGCCGCACTGGAACACGTTGCAAGTGCTGTCACTGTGGGCGCCACAGAATTCATCCAAAACAGCTTCACCCCTTTTCTGCCTCCTGACACAAATGCATAAATAGTAAAAAACACAAAATAATATATCAGTGCAATCACCGTGTAAAGTATAAATACCCGAAGATATGACTCAAGTATCTTTGAGCCAATCTGCCCTATCATGGATGCAAAATAGCAGGCAAGACCTATCGGGGCATAATACATTACTATTTTCACCATCTTCATCATAACTTCTGATCCTGATCTTAAAAACTTTTTAACAGGGTCTGCCTTTTCACCTGCAAGTACCACAGATATTCCAAAAATCAATGAAAATATAATAAGTTGTAGCATATTTTCCTTAGAAAACAAATTCGTAAAATTAGGTACTGTAACCGTGTTCACAAATTGTTCCAGTATTCCCGTCTGGTTAGTTTTTTCTACAGCACCACTTCCTGCAATAATCTTTTTCAACTCAAAATAATTTACTCCGCTAGCAGGTTTCACAACAGCCGCCCCTATAATTCCAATAATAGACGCCACTATTCCAGTGCATGCAAATACAAGGAAGGTGCCCCCCATTATTTTTCCAAATCTTTTTATTCCATTCATTCCGGCTATTGCAGAAGAGACACTGAAAAATACAAGAGGCGTTATTACCATAAACATCAAATTTAAAAACAAATCCCCAAGAGGCTTGAGAACAACTGCTTTTTCACCAAAACACACTCCTATAACCGCTCCAACTACAATAGATGAAAGCAGTACTATGGAAAACATGTAGTTTTTTAAAAATTTTTTCATTCATACACCTCCAAAACATTTTCTAAGAAACCGTGCCACTCCATTTTCCTCATTGGATTGAATTACTTCCGTTGCAATATTTTTCAATTCCTCATATGCATTTTCAACTGCATATTTCTCATCTGCAACTTCAAAAAGAGGCATGTCATTTAGATTGTCTCCAAAACAAACAAGTTTTTCGGCCTTCAAATAATTTTTAACATACATGGCTGCACTTGATTTTTTTGCCTTCGGATTCGTAGTTTCAAGCCAGAAAAATCCTTTTGAATAGATTTCTTCAGTATAATGACATCCCACGTCAAGGTTGTCTGTAAACAGTTTATACTCAAAGTCTAAATTTTTCTTTTTATCTATAGCGAAAATATTTATTACTTTACAATCCCAAACTGCTGAAAAGTCGTCCACAATTTCAAGTCTTCTGTCTTTGCTCCTGAATCTCGAATTTAAATATACATCCTGTCCAAAATTAAAAGAACCTTTGTAAAATATCTTTTTCTCTCCTGCCCGATTTACAGCCGATACCATAGGTTGTATATTTTTTTCAGCATACGTTTTTAGAATGTATGCCACCGAATCCATATCCATATAGTTTTCAACTATATTCTTCCCGGAAGCCAAATCATATATAAAAGCACCATTGTTGAGGATAACAGGAACCCTTAATTCAAGCGGAGCAATTATGTTGATCGAAGCTTCATATGATCTTGCCGTAGCTATTGTAAAATTAAGTCCCTTATTTATCAAATCATTTATTGTTTCCACCGATTCCCTGCTTATAACCTGCCTTGAATTTAAAAGTGTTCCATCCAAATCCGAAATATACAAATCCAAATATTCCTGCCTCTTTTCCTAAATAATTATCTTTTATTTTCTCCATGTTTTGAAATATACTGATAATAATAACATTTCAACTTTCCATTATACAATTTTCTATTTTTCACAGACTTTTTTCCAAAACATTTTTCGAATTTTTGATCTGCCGTTATTATAAAATAAGACCAGTCTTTGAGCTTTAAAAATACTTTCCCCATATCCTTGTAGAGTGCCTCAACCTCTTCAATTTCACCAAGTCTCTCTCCATATGGCGGATTTGATATTATAAATCCTGATTTCTCTTCTGGTTTGAAGGCTTGAACCGGAGATTTCTTAAATGCAATGCAGTCTTGAACTCCAGCTTTTTCTGCATTGTTCATAGCAGTTCTCAGCACTCTGCCATTTATATCAGAGGCCGAAATTTCAAATTTATCCTTGCTTATCGAACACATGGCATACTTTCTCAAATCATCCCATATATTTTTTGGAATAATACCCCACTTTTCAGATACAAAGCTTCTTCCAAGTCCCGGAGCAATATTTTTTCCTATAAGGGCCGCCTCTATGGCAATTGTTCCAGAACCGCACATTGGATCTGCAAGTTTTATACTTGTGTTCCATCCACTCAGGATAACGAGGGCTGCCGCAAGAGTTTCTTTTATTGGAGCTTCTCCTGAATTTTTTCTATACCCCCTTTTGTGAAGTCCTTCGCCGGAAGTGTCCACAGTAAGTGTAACTATATCTTTAAGTATCCCGACTTCTATTCTATATTCTGCACCGCTCTCTTCAAATTTCTCAATATTATATTTGTCTTTCATAGATTCAACTACAGCCTTTTTTACTATGGACTGGCAATCCGGAACGCTGTGGAGTACCGATTTTATTGACTTGCCCGTTACGTGCATAAATGCATCTTCAGGCATAAACGATCCCCAGTCTACGGATTTCGTTCCCTGAAACAATTCTTCAAAACTCTCAGCCTTGAACTGTGCCATCCTAACAAGAACCCTGTCTGCCGTCCTAAGCCAGAGATTACAGGTAACTATGTCCATTTCATCACCTGTAAAAGTAACCTTTCCGTTTTCAATTTTTAAATCTTCATACCCAAGATTTCTAAGTTCTCCAGCAACCACAGACTCAAGTCCGAAAGTTGATGTTGCAATTAAAGTATATTCCAATGTAATTCCTCCTAGATTTCAACTAGATTGTAGTTTCTAGTTCCAAGTCCAATTTCTTCGCCATAGCTAAGCTGTACATAACCGTATGTGTTTTTTCTCAGTCCTTTGAATTTATCTTCCCCATCTTTTATACAAGCTCCATTTTTCTTATGAAGCATACTTCCTTCAAGTCCATGGGATTTGTTTACAAGGTCATAACAGGCCGTATCAAGAGCTACAGGGTCTGTTGATGCAAGTATTCCTATATCCGGAACTATGGGTGCATCACTCCATGGAACACAGTCACAATCAGGGGTTACATTTATGACAAAATTAATGTATCCAACCCTTCCTTCTTTTCCTTTTACAGCTCCATAAGCATATTCAGTGAGCTTTTCTGTGAATATCCTGAGTTCTTCTTCTTTTCCAGAATCAATTGCTTTAACAGGACAGACGGTCATACATTCTCCGCACCCTATGCAGGTCATTTTATCTATGGAAGATTTTTTATTTTTCAAAGTTATAGCCTGTTTTGGGCATACTTTTGTACACTCTCCACAACCTATGCATTTTTCAGTAACTACACCAGGCCTTATAGAATGCTGATCTCTTTTACCCTGTGGATTTGCGCATCCCATAGCCAAATTTTTAATTGCACCTCCAAAACCAGCTGCTTCATGTGCCTTAAAATGTGAAATCACAATCATACTGTCTGATTCAAATACAACTCCAGATATTCTGGCCTTTTTAAAATGTTTCTTGTCTATAGAGACTTCCCTTACATTTTCTCCTCTCAACCCATCGGCTATTATAACCGGAGCATCAACGGCATAATTTGTAAATCCGTGAAGTGCTGCTGTAGTTGAATGATCAACAGCATTTGACCTACTCCCTGTATATAATGTATTTGAATCCGTTAAAAATGGATTTGCCTTCGATTCTTTTATTTTATCAACAACCTGCCGTACAAATATTGGGTTTATATATGCGTCGCTTCCAAGTTCACCAAAATGAAGTTTTATTGCAGTAAGATCACCATCTTTTAAAACATCTCGAAATCCAGCTGCATCAAACAATTTTCTTATTTTACTAACTTTATTTTGTTTTTCACTTCTTGCTCTTAAATCTGCAAAATATACATCACTTTTCAAACAAATCACCCCTTAAATTCATTTTTAAAAAATTCCACCGTACATTCAAGTACTTCATCTTCCCATTCTTTTTTATTAAATGTGTGATCTGATCCTTCAACAGGATGCAAAAATGATTTTTCTCCATAAATATCAAGATATCTTTCGGATGTATTGAATGAAACCATCTCATCACAATTTCCATGTATCAGAAGTACATTTTTCTCATAATTTGATGCCCTTTTGAATATATCTATTTTTTCAAGCGCCTTCACAAACTCTTTTCCAATGGAAAATCCATCAAGGTCAAAAAATCCCCTTTTAGTCAATACTCCAATATTTTGATTCGTTTTAAACCCATCAACAATCTCCTGCATATTTCCTGCCGGAGCCCAAAGGCATAAAGCTTTCACATCTTCATTACAGTCACCGGCAAGTATACTTGCAACAGCTCCTCCCATACTAAGCCCAAGAACACCTATATTCTCTATATCTACAAAATCCAGTCCCTTTGCATAATCCAATATAGTTTTGGACTCATGAAGTTCAGTGAGTATAGTCATATCAACAAATTCTCCATCACTTTCACCACTTCCGCTAAAGTCAAACCTCAAACTTGCAATGCCTTTCTTTTCAAACAGCCTTGACATTTTAACGAACATGAAATGTTTTTCCTCTTTATTTCCTTTGAAACCATGGAACATGCAAACCAAAGGTACTTTTCCCGAAATGCCCTCCGGTATGTGAACAACACCTCTCAAAACAAGATTTCCTCTCTCAATTTCAACTGCCTTCTGCATACTGTGCTACCTCCATTTTATACTTTAAACATAATTTTACTATAAAAAAGCAAATCAAGGCAAGTAACTCCCCTGACTCTTCCAGACTAAACAAACTGCAGGAAAATGCTTTCCTGCAGTCACTCTTTATTACTACTATTTATACCATCTGTTCTAGCAATCCTGAAAAATACTTTACATGAGATCTTTCCTCTTCAAGTATATCGGAAAGAGTTTTTTTCAAATCAGGTGATGAAACACCCTTGTACATATGTGCATAAACATCAACTGTAAGTTTTTCTGTATTAACCGCATGCTGTACAGCCGTTTTTAAATCACTGAAGGCATCTTCAGGCAGCTCTTTATGATCAAATACCTTATTTTCTATCAAATCTCTCAAATATACAACTACATCTTCATCAAAAAGATAGTCCTCTGAATCTGATTCATACTTCTTTGAAGCTTCATTAAACAGCTTTTGGAACTTCTCACGATGTATAAACTCCTGACCTGCCGCCGCCTTTAAAAATTCTTTTGTTTTTCCTTTTGTATACTTTACTCCATTAGTATAAAATTTATATCCCTCATCCTCCATAAGCATTGCTATTTTAAGCATCTCACAGGCATTAAAATTATTATTTCCTGCCATAAACAACACTCCCTTTCCATAAATATTTGTATAATTAAATAATACACTTAAATGTAATATTTATCAATAGATAATTATTATTAAAAAGTTATTTTTAGAGTTATTTTTATGAAATAAAAATATGTTTCACTACTTGTATATAAGTTTTCCAATCAACCCTCCAATTACCTAACATATTTTATCTCATACTGTACAAACTTTAAATATAAGTATCCAATACTTATTAAATCATTTAAAAGGAGTGGTTGAAATGGCATCAAGCAGTAACAGATTAGTTGTACCTGGAGCTAAGGAAAAACTTAACCAGTTTAAAATGGAATCAGCAAGAGAAGTTGGGGTAAACTTGAAACAGGGTTACAATGGTGACCTTACATCAAGAGAAGCAGGTTCTGTTGGTGGAAACATGGTTAAAAAAATGGTAGAAGCTTATGAGCAGGGCATGAAATAAATAAAATGAAGCTATATGGAGTAAAGCTTGAAGTGATATAAATCATTTCAAGCTTTATTTCTTGTATATTTTGCCATACTCATGATATCATTATATCAGTTAGACAAAGGGGGAACTTTTATAATGATAAAAAAATTATTTTCATGCTTTCTAGTATCCTGTTTTATATTTTTACCCTGTGGAAATGCTTTAAACATCAAAGTCCGTGCTGAATCCGTACAAAATATTTCCTCAAAAGCAACTCTCGATATCGGGAATTCGAAAATATCTTCCGATCCAAATATAATTTATGAAAACTCAAATTCAATTGTTATGGTTTCTTTAAACTCTGTATATGACAAATTACTTGAGAAATCCTCTCTTTCCACAAACCATAATAATGTCACGCTCAAAAATCCTCATACAACCATAGAACTTCAAAATGGAAATAAAAAAATTATCTCAAACAGCACATCAATATATCTTGAAACTGCTCCTGAAATCAAAAACGACGTAATATATGTGCCTTTGGAATTTTTCAGCAAAGTTCTAAATAAAACTATAAATTGGAATTTTGTTACAAAGACTGCAAAAATATGTACTCCTTATGAAAACAAAGAAACCTATTTCAAAAATTCCAATCAGACAAATGACACCAGAGCAAAACTGGATAATTATCTAACTCTCCTGCAGCAAAATGAAAACTTTCATGGAAGCGTACTAGTGGCCCAAAACGGCAATATAATTCTTGACAAAGGCTACGGAAAATCGGATTTCTCACAGAACATAGACAATTCACCTAAAACAGAATTTCCAATTGGCTCAATGACAAAACAATTTACTGCACTTTCCATAATGCAGCTCGTAGAACGTGGTCTGTTAAGTGAAAATGACCCCCTCTCAAAATTTATTCCGGATTATCCTAATGGCAACTCGATAACTATAAAAAATTTATTGACTCATACTTCCGGAATTGTAAATTACACAAACCTTCCAGAATTCTGGTCCATGAATACTGATTCAGTGAAGGATATAAACAAAGTAATAGACCTCTTCAAGAACAAACCACTTGAATTCAAACCTGGAAGTCAATTTTCCTATTCAAACTCTGGATACACTTTGCTAAGCTATATAATTACAAAAGTAACAGGAATGAGCTACATAGATTACTTCAAGAAAAATATTTTTGCTCCTTTGGACATGAAAAATACTGGAATGTCCTATAACGGAGAAGACAAGCTGTATACATCTTCAGGCTACACTGGATATCTTGATGTTTTTCCCGTAAATGACCAGATAGATTTAAACGGATGTTTTGGAGCAGGATCACTCTATTCAACCACAGAAGATCTTTATAAATGGGACAGGGCTCTTTATACAAACAAACTTTTGAAATCTGAAAACCTGAAAAAAATATTCACAGGTTACATTGAAATGGGAAAATACCAGCCATCTTATGGATATGGATGGATGATTACCGACGGAAAACTCGGGAAACAAATTTACCATGGTGGAAACGTACTTGGTTTTACAAGCAATATTTCAAGATATCCTGAAAAGGACATGACTATAATAATTCTCACAAACCTTGGGAATTCCATATTGAACAAATTGAATGATACGCTGGCGGACATATCCACTGGATACAGTTACAGCCTTCCAGAACCCAAAAATACAATCAACCTTGATAAAAAAATAATTGAAAAATATACAGGAACATACAAGCTTCAAGAAAATTCTTCTATTTTTACAATAAAAAGTGATGGCAATCATCTTTACTACGAAATCAACAATGAAAAATATGAATTGCTTCCACAAACAGCTAAAAAATTTTACATGCGGGAAGCCGATGCACAATTTGAATTTCTGACAGATGGAAAGGGAAATCCCCATGGTATAAAGATATACCAGTACGACTCAACCTTTATCGCAGACAAAGAGAAATAAAAGCTTTAAAAGCGGCTAAAATATTATTTGGGCCGCTTTTAATATATTGAATTTATCTTATAAAATTCATAAATACCTTCTCTTCATTCTTGTTTTCTTCTATTTTATCCTTTCCAAATTCAACAAGCTTCATGATCCATGCCATATTCTTGCCAAGTATACTCATAATCTGCATTCCTTCTTTATCTTTGAGCGCTTCTCCTGGTTGAGTTCCATAAATCACATTCCAGTAGTTTGATGTAGGCATAATCATTTCTGAAAAAGTAATATAATTGTTCAACTCATTGAATGCCGGTATGCCTCCTGCTCTTCTAACTGCAACAACACTTGCTGCCACCTTGTGCCTTAAAAAGTTTCCATTTGAAGATGCCACATAAAACGCTCTATCCAAAAATGATTTCATTGTCCCTGCTATTGAAGAAAAATACACAGGTGCTCCGAGTATTATTCCATCCGCCTCTTTCATCTTGGAAATCCATTCATTTACAGGATCATCCTGTATAACACATCTGCAATTCTGATTTGCTATACATCCCCCACAGGCAGTACATCCCCTGATTTTCTTGTTTCCCACATGAATCACTTCAACTTCTATACCATTTTTCTGAAGTTCTGCCGAAACAAGCTTTATTGCCTGATAGGTGTTTCCTTCCTTTACCGGACTTCCATTGAATGCAACAACTTTCATTAAATTTACCTCCTTAAATTAGAATTTTTTTATTTGATGCTTCTTCCAAATTCACGGACTTTTTCAAGTTTGTCAGAATTTTTCATTGCATCCTTTGCTCTCATTCCACTTACAGTAATTATTCCTCTGTCCTTCCATCCAAGATACCTGTTTATTCCCTTGTATGCAGCTATTGCAGAATCATATACATTCTCGGAACCTGAATCAAGAAGGAGCGCTGCATTCTTAATTGGATAATCCTTCCCCTTTGCATAAAACCTGTCTATAACAGCCTTTATCTGGGAACTCAGTGTAAAATAATATATAGGAGATGCATAAACAATCATGTCTGATTCTGACATCTTCTCATATATTTTCTTCATATCATCCTTCTGCACGCATTCTCCACCATGAGAGTGACAGTATTCACAGGCAATACAGGGATTTACATCGAGTCCGCTCAGCTTTACAACATCAACTTTGTTTCCTGCATCTCTTGCTCCATCTGCAAAAACATCAGCCATGACTTCAGTATTTGCTCCCTTTCTTGGACTTCCTGTAACAACTAAAATATTCATAAAAATTTTCCTCTCCTATCTTAAAATAATATATACATGATTTAATTATACTGCAATTCCAACTTATAAATAAAGATTTATACAGGCATGTAAAATTTACTCATATCAAATCCTTCAATCTCAAGAAGTCTATATTTTACATCAAGTCCACATCCATAACCGGTAAGGTTTCCACCTGCTCCAACAACACGATGACAAGGCACAATTATAGGTATCGGATTTCTTCCAACCGCCCCTCCTACAGCTTGAGACGACATTTTCTTTATACCCCTTGCAGCGGCAATCTTCTTTGCAATTTCTCCATAAGTCTCAACTTTGCCATAGGGTATATTAGATACAAGCTCCCACACCATCTTCTGAAATACAGTTCCGCAGAGTTCAAGCGGTATGTCAAAATCAGGCTTGACGCCCGAAAAATAACAATCAAGCCAGTACTTGGTTTTTATTAATACTTCAAAATCGTGAAAATCGCTGTCGACATACTCTGCTATATGTTTTGACTCTTTGCTTATGCCAATCTTCGTTATACTTTTGCCGTCACTTATTATTGATAAATATCCCACAGGGGATATATACCTGCATTTATATTTTATGTTCAAATTAATCACCTATTTTCAACAATTTTTACCTTACATCAATCTGCAGCTCAATATTATTATTCAAGTATAACCCAAATCAAGCAAATGTACTATGGAACAGTTCCATGACATTTGCTTGATCTTAAAAAATCATATTATATTTTTTAAATTTTTTCATAAAATTATAATATTTCTTTTAAAGATTCCATCCAACAGCCCTTTTTCTTATGTTTATAAATTCGTTGTACAATCCTTTTTCTTTTAGCAGTTTGCTGTGACTTCCTCTCTGAACAATACGTCCTCCCTTCAATACAAAAATTATATCCGCATTTCTCACTGTTGAAAGACGATGTACAATTGAAATTACGGTTTTATGTGATGTAAGAGCAGAGATTGCCAGTTGAAGTTGCCTTTCATTCTCAGGATCAACACTTGATGCAGCTTCATCAAGTATAATTATAGGTGCATCTTTAAGTATTGCCCTGGCAATTGAAATACGCTGTTTTTCTCCTCCCGATAGACTGTTTCCTCCCTCACCGATTACAGTATCATAGCCCTTTGAAAGTTTTTCTATAAAATCGTGGCAGCAAGCTTTTTTGCAAGCTTCAATTACTTGATCCATTTTTGCCTCCGAGCATCCGAACTTTATATTGTTTAAAACAGTATCATGGAAAAGATACACATCTTGAAAAACCATACTTATATTTCTCATAAGACTTTCACATGTATATTCTCTGACATCATGTCCACCTATAGTTATCTTTCCTTCATCAACATCCCAAAATCTTGCTATAAGGCTGCATATTGTACTTTTTCCACCACCTGATGGTCCTACAATGGCTGCAGTAGAATTTTGTGGAATTGTCATGCTTATATTATCTATAATCTTTCTCTTGTCATAAGAAAAGGATACATTTTGAATCTCAATGTCATAGTTATCAGGTATTATATCCTTTCCCCCCTCGTCCATAAGCGGACTTTTTTCTACACTTTCAATTTTATCCATACTGCTGTCTATAATCCTTAGTTCAGCTGAAACAGTCCCTATCAATTCTATATATGAATAAATCACAAAACTTGATATAATCATCATAATACTTGCCAAAACCGAAAGGCTGCCTCCCAAGAAGAAATAACATGATACTATTACAATAACAAAGGATGCAAATTTGAAAACATAAGTATAAAGCGGTATAAGAGTTGTAAACATTTTTTCCATATTTGTATTTCTTATACGACTTTCTTCAATAGCTTTATCTACCTGTCTGTTTGACTTTTTATCCAAGCCAAAGGATTTTACAATCGATATTCCACGTATATATTCAAGAATCGCTGATGCAAGATTCCTCTGCGCCTGCTGGCGTTCCTTGGAAATATCAATACTTTTATTCTGAATTTTTGAGTTTAAAATAGTACCTATAACAAGTGCAGCAACAGATATAGCCCCAATTCTCCAATCGAAAAAGCTTATAGCTATGGTTATTGCAATTGCATGTACAAATCCCACAACAATCTTGTCCAAAACATCACCGGACTTATTTTCAATATCGTAAATAGTAGTAGTAACTACAGACGATATTTCTCCAAGTTTATTAGCTTTGAAATATCCCATGGGCATTTTTTTCAATCTCTCTCCAATTTGAATTCTCTTTCTTGAGCACATCGAAAAGCAAGCAATACTTCTCTTTTCATTGGCCAGATATCCGAATATTATCTTTCCTGCAAGTCCCAAGACCATTATAATAAGCGGCAGGAGCACGATTTCTGTTGTAACATTCGCTCCTGAACTTTTAAGTGATATAATCTCATATAATGCATATAACATTGCAAAAACAGGTACTGCCTGACAAATAGAGAAGATAACATCAAGTATAAACGATTGAACAAGGTCTTTCTTGTAAATACCTGCAAACTTTAAAATTCTTTTTATTGTTTTAATCATATTCCTCTCCCCTTTTTGCTCCTATATGTGCTTCCCACATCTCTCTATACAAGCTGCAGTCCTCAAGAAGTCTTTCATGTGTTCCCTGCGCCTCTATATTTCCCTTGTTAAGTACAACTATATTATCTGCAGACATTATAGTTGAAAGTCTGTGTGCTATTACAATCAATGTTTTTCCTTTTACCATTCGTGATATTGATTCCTGTATCACAGCTTCATTTTCCGGATCTGTATATGCAGTAGCTTCATCAAGGACAACTATAGGACTATCTTTGAGTATTGCCCTGGCAATTGAAATACGCTGTCTCTCTCCTCCTGAAAAGTTCATTCCAGATTCACCTGCACGAGTATCATATCCATTTTCAAGAGACATGATAAAATCATGGCAGCTTGCCATCTTTGCTGCTTGAATGACTTCCTCGTCAGAGGCATTAAGGTTTCCGATCCTTATATTTTCTTTAACAGACATGTCAAACAAAAAGTTTTCCTGGGATACATAAGATATAAGATTACCTATCTGTTCAAGCGGAATATCTTTTACATCAACATGTCCTATTGTCATTTTTCCCTCGGTCACTTCAAAAAAACTTGCAATGAGCCTTGCTATAGTTGATTTTCCCGAGCCTGAAGGACCTACAATAGCTGTCATTCCTCCCGGTGTTGTTTCAAATGATATTCCATGTATTATTTCAGTACCTCCACAGCTGAATTTTACATTTTCAAATTTTATTTTATTATTCTTTAGTTTTTTATAATCATGCGGACGCACTAATTCCTTCTGATTAAGTATTTCATACACCTTTCCTATGATAGTACCCATGGATGCTATATTATCTGTATACTGCATGGCATTCACAAGTGGCGTCAAAAGTCCGAAACAAAGTATTATACATGTTATAAATACTGAAAGCTCAATAGTACCCTTCGCATAAAAATACAATCCTGCAGGCAGTGTAAAGAAAAGTGCTTCAGGTGTAATATACATTACTGCCGTATATAAGAACAAAGTATTTTTAAAAAATGCCGTAACTGCACTGCAATTATTTTCCACAGAATCAGAATATTTTTTATAAGAAACAGATGCCTGATTGAAGGCTTTTATTGCCTCTATCCCGTTTACATATTCAACTATGGTTGAATTCATTACATTCCCAGCTTCTGAATATTCTTTGTAGTAATATACATATTTTTTCATTATACACTTGTATAAAATCATTCCTATAGGGATTGTACCAAGAGAAATCAGTGCCATGCGCCAGTCAAGATAAAGCATGTAGATAAAGACAAATACAGGTACAATAAGATTTGAAATCATCTCGGGTATTATATGTGCAAGAGGTGCTTCAAGCTGCTCTACAGTATCAACTATTACTGTTTTCAATTTTCCCGATGGAGTTTCAAGAACATAACCAAGTGGAACTTTTGAAAGTTTTTCCGTCAATTTAGAACGAATATTCTTTAGAATCGTAAAAGCTGCATTATGGGATATGGAAGTAGAGAGTGCATTTAACACGACCTTCCCTGTGTATCCTACAAAAATAATCAGTACAGGATATAAAAAGTCGCTGAAATTTTTGACACCGTCTAATATTTTCAAAACGATATCCGCCGCGGCAAAATATGGCAGCATTCCGAAGGCTACACCAAATAATGCCAGAATCATTGAAACTGTCATCTCTCCTTTGCACTGTGATGCAAACAGCATGAGTTTATTAAAAGTACTATCTTTTTTCATTAAAACCTCCTCTTTGTTTTACAAACATAAAAAAATTCAATGTAGTCATTTTCTTAAACTACATTGAATTATATCCCTCAGCCAAATTTACATCTACTCCATTCAAACTTTTATGCTCCAAAAGTGTATACAAGTTATTTTTTTCTAAATTCACCGGGAGCAATTCCCATAACATCCCGAAAAGCCTTTGAAAATTTACTTGCATTTTGATAACCAACGGAAACTGCAATATTCCCTATTGTATGTTTTGTAGTCAAAAGCATACCCGCTGCCTTTTTTATTCTGAATTCCTTTATAAATGCATAGTAAGTCTTGCCGTATACTTCCTTAAAGCAATCTGAAAATGTCCTAATACCTATATCATATCTGCTTCCTACCTCTCCTACAGACGTATATTCATCAAGATTCTGAGTTATATCCATCATTATAAGCTTTACCTTTTCTATAGTCCTTCTTGTAAAATACTTTCCACTCATTCTGGGCATTCCATTGCGACTGCTTATTAAAAACAATATCAGTTCTGAAAATTTCAAAACTGCTCTTTCCCTCCAATACACACCTTCTGATATAATATCTCCAATAAGCTCCTGTATATATCTATTATTCGGCAATATTGTAAAACCTCCACAAGCCTCCAGTTTGCAAAACAGAAATGAACTGTTAATATCGCTTTTGCCAAATATGCTTCTTAAAAAGCAATCGAGGGCCTCCCTTGTAGTTACCATTGAAATACCCCTATAGGTTCCAAGTGGAAAATTATGCTTGTGTCTGCCATTTTTCAAAATTGCTACTGCAAAATCTCCTGGTGCCACATAAAATATTCTTCGATTTGAATAATCAAGCTCGCACCTGCCGTCTATGCAGTAGTTCATCTCCAAGACTCCACCCTCTTCTACAGGAAGAAGTTCCTTACCGTTTAACATAAAGTCATGATAAACAATCCATATTCCCGGGAATATTTCACACTGCATTGTTTTACCATTAATATAATCCGGATTATAATAATAAGTTGTTTTATCTCCAACTTGACATGCTTCTCTTATCATATCTGAAAACGAGGCATGCCACCTGATATCAGATATGTACAATCTCTTATTCAAATAATCTCCCTTTCCAAATAAGTAATATATGATTATCGCAAATGACAATGAATATCATTTACAATAATCATAGCACATATCAAAAAAAATATAAACAACATTTCTTCAAAGCAAAAACAACGCCTACAAAAACAGGCGTTATTTTTATTAATATTTCTACTTTCCAATAAAGCGAACTGCACCTTTTGATGCCGATGTAGTACTTATTGAGTACAGCTCCAAAAGCTTGCTTACCTTTCTCTTTACAATCTCCAGATGTTTTCTTCTCTTTTCCAACTCTTCACTGGATACAAGCAGCGAAATGGAACGTTTTGCAATATCTATGGAAATTTTATCACCATCTTTTACAAAAGCAATAATTCCTCCTTCTGCAGCCTCCGGACTCACATATCCAACAGACAATCCTGCAGATGCACCGGAAAAACGACCATCTGTAATAAGTGCAATATCCTTGAATTTTCCTAAAATCTCTGTACATCTATGCAATTCCCTCATTCCAGGGCCACCTTTTGGGCCTTCATATCGAATTACAACAGCATGATGCTCATGGATTTTTCCGGCCTGATAAGCATCGTCAAATTCATCCTCACTGTCAAATACAATCGCATCTCCTACAAAAGTTTTCAAATATTCAGGTACAGCAGACTGTTTAATCAAAGCACCACCCTCTGCTATGTTTCCCTTGAGCACAGCAATGCCGCCTTCCCTGTCAATTGGATTTTGAATGCTATGGATAATCTCACGGTCAAAAACACTTGCATCTTTAATATTTTCCCCAACCGTTTTTCCGTTTACTGTCAAGGCATCCAAACTCAAATGTTCGGAAATTTCTTTCATTAGAGCCGGCATTCCCCCCGCCCTCTGCAAATCGTTTGTCGTATATTCATTATTGTTAGGTGTAACCCCTGCAATAAATGGTACTTTTCGACTGATTTCATCAAACATATCAAGTGGAAGATCTATTCCTGCCTCATGTGCAATTGCCGGAAGATGCAGGCATGCATTGAGTGATCCTCCCATAGCAAGCAAAACTGAAATTGCATTTTTAAAGGCATCCAGTGTAAGAATATCACGTGCCTTTATTCCTTTCTTAACAAGTTCCACTGCCTGACGTCCTGCCGCCTCTGCAGCCATGAATTGTTCTTCCGACAAAGCCCTCATCCATGATGATTTAGGCAATGCCATTCCCAAAGCTTCTGACAATCCCTGCATAGTATTTGCCGTGCCAAGGAATGGACATACTCCCTTGCTCGGATAATATTTATTGGTTACATCTACAAGCCCTTTTTCATCGAGTTTTCCATCCAGGAACTGCTTTCTTGCAGCTTTTGATTCTTTTGGTTTAATGTAATTTGGCATTACTCCCCCAAGTACCACCAAAGTTGGAAGATTCAAACGTGCAGATGCCATAAGCATTCCCGGAACAATCTTGTCGCAGGAACTTAATGCAACCATTCCATCAAAAATTCCATGTCCATTTACCATTATCTCTACACTGTCTGCAATTGTTTCACGGCTTGGCAGAGAATATTTCATTCCATCATGTCCTTGAGCTATACCATCACAGACTGCAATTGTATTAAACTCAAGTGGAAGTCCCCCTGCTTCCTTCACTCCTTTTTTTACCCTGTCGGCAAGTTCCCTTAAATGTGCATGTCCTGGAACAATTTCATTCCATGAATTTGCAATTGCAATGATAGGTTTGTCCATATTCTTGTAATCAACTCCGCATGAACAAAGATGTCCTTTCAATATAGCACGAGTATATGGCCTTATCGTTGAAAGATGATTTTTCATAATTACACTCCCTTAATTGATACAACTATTATTAAACTCACATTTCTATGTTATATAAATACATTTATTGCTAATACTCCAACCAGTCCACAGACTGCTATAAGTGTCTCAACCAGCGACCATGACTTCAATGTTTCTGGTATTGAAAGATTGAAATATTCTTTAAACAACCAGAAGCCAGGATCATTTACATGTGAAAATATTACGCTTCCTGATCCTGTGGCAATTACCATAAGTTCAGGGCTTACTCCAGTAGCCGCTATAATCGGAGCTACGATTCCAGCCGCTGTCATGGCGGCTACTGTAGCCGAACCTAAAGCTATTCTTAAAACTGCAGCTATAAGCCATGCCAAAAGTAAAGGTGATATATTGCTTCCCTGCATTGCATTTGCTATATAATTTGATACTCCGCTGTCAACAAGAACCTGTTTCAAAGCTCCGCCTCCGCCTATTATCAATAATATCATTGCAATTGTCTTTACCGCCTCTGTTACCGTATCCATTACCTCGTCTATCTTCTTGCCTCTATTTAATCCAAATGTAAACAAAGCTACAATTACTGCTATTAAAAGTGCAATTACCGGATCCCCAAAAAAAGTTGCATATTTAAGTACTGCAGAACCCTTTGGCATTGTCATTTCAGCTACTGCCTGAACCGCCATAAGAAAAACAGGTATTAATGCTGTAAATATACTTACTCCAAAGCTTGGCATTTCTTCATTTGTAAATATCTTTGGATTATACAATCCTTTCGGAATCGGATGCTCCATATTTTTTAAAAATTTAGAAAAAACAGGTCCTGATATTATAGCAGTTGGTATTCCCAAAATTGCACCGTATAATAACGTTTTACTTATGCTTGCATTATAAACTCCGGCTATTGCCGTTGGAGCTGGATGAGGCGGCAGAAATCCATGTGTTACAGAAAGTGCTGCTGCCATTGGCACTCCTATATATAAAAGAGGTATTTCTGCTTCAGCAGCTATTGTAAATACAAGTGGAATCAAAAGTACAAAACCTATTTCATAAAACAGTGCAAAACCTACTACAAATCCGGTTATAACTACAGCCCATTGAATTCTCTTCTTTCCAAACTTTTCAATCAAAGTTGTGGCAATCCTCTGCGCTCCACCACAATCGGCCAAAAGTTTTCCAAGAATTGCACCAAAGCCAATTATAAGCGCAAGACTTCCAAGTGTCCCTCCTACACCGTTTTTTACAGATGTTACTACCTTGTCAATCGGCATTCCCTCCATTACACCTACAAGAAGTGCAACTATAATCAAAGACAAAAAACCGTTCAATTTAAACTTAATCATCAGCAATAACAGTAAGGCAACTCCAATGCCAATTATAAGTAGTGGCATTTATATCACTCCCCATTTTAATTATTTTCATTTTGTATACTGCTTATCTCTAAAAATTCGTCTTTCAGCCTGTCATATAATTTTTTATAAATGCTGAAATTTTTCATATAAATCTCATGATTCTTTTTATCAGGTTCAAATACTTTTGATATAGGAACCATCTTCTCAACTTCTTCAATATTATCTATAATACCAAGTGCTTTCATTCCAATAACTACGGCACCAAGACATGAACTCTCATAACTTTCAGCAATTACTACCCTCTTGTTGAATATGTCAGACATCATTTGAACCCACAACTCTGATCTTACGAATCCTCCTGTCGCATATATGGTGTTTATTTTTCCAGTAGTCTCCTCAAGAGCCTGGCCAACATCATATATTCCATACATTACACCTTCAAGAACTGCTCTTAAAAAATGCTGTCTCCTGTGCTTTATATTAACCCCGAAAAATACTCCCTTTGAATTTGCATCCCAGTGTGGAGCCCTTTCACCTAGCAAATACGGAAGAAATATTAAGCTGTCCGCTCCAGGATTAACTTTCGAAGCTTCCAAATTTAAAATATCATAAGCATCAATTCCAAGCTGCCTTGATGCTTCCAGTTCGGCAGTTGAAAAATTATCTCTGAACCACCTGTAAATTACTCCTCCATTATTTACAGCACCACCCAGTACATAATGGTTTTCTGTCAATATATAACTAAATATTCTTCTATTGGCATCATTTTTAACATCTTTTGATATAACTCTTATAGCCCCACTCGTACCTATTGTCACTGCAGCATCTCCGTCTTTTATGGCATTGGCACCAAGATTTGCCAGGCATCCGTCGCTTGCTCCAATTACAAAAACTGTTTTTTCTGGAATTTTCATATAATCAGAATATACCTTGCTCAATCCCTTGACTTTATAAAACGTAGGTACTGGTTTTGAAAGTTTTTCTTCTGAAATTCCTATATAATCCAAAGCATCCCTGTTCCATTTCAAATCCCAAATATCAAATATTCCTGTGGCTGAAGCTACGGAATAATCAACTATATATTCATTAAACAGCTTTAAAAATACATATTCTTTTATTGATATGAACTTGTATGCTTTATTGAATACTTCTTTATCGTTGTCTCTCATCCAGCACAATTTGCAAAGTGGAGACATCGGATGTATTGGAGTACCTGTCCTCATATAAATTCTCTGTCCAATTTGACTGTTTTTTAAATTTTCGGCATATTCATCGCTTCGTGTATCAGCCCATATTATACAATTTGTAAGAGGTATTCCCTCTTTGTCAACTGCTATAACGCTGTGCATTGCACTGCTAAATGAGACTCCAAGCAATTCATTCTTCTTGACATCGTTTTCCTGAACTACATGCTTGATTGAGTCGAGAACCGCCCTGAAGATCTGTTCAGGATCTTGTTCACTCCATGATGGCTTTGGATTAAACAATTCATATTCTATATTGGATTTATTTAAAAGATTTCCTTTTAAATCAAAAGCTATTGCTTTTGTACTAGTAGTCCCAATATCAACTCCTACTAAATATTTCAATTAACCCGCCTCCTGTAAATACTTGTTTTCAGAAAATTTTTTTCGTTTTTGATTTGTAAACTATTTTATCAAAGTTTTCGAAGAAAATTTTCTTTACTTGAATTATATCATCAGCTTTTTATGATTACAATACTTTTTTGAATTTTTTTTTCAAAAACTTGCATATAAGCAGTCTTGAATCCAATATATGAAATATTTTTTTATAATTATAAAATGACTCCTCAAAAATCAAGAAGTCACATATAACAAACTTTATTAATTTTTTTGATATTAATTGTTCTTTTCAAAAGAATGTCCGCCAAACTCATTTCTCAAGGCCGCAACTACCTTTCCTGTAAATGTATCAGTTTCAATGGAGCGATACCTCATCATTAAAGACAATGCAATAACAGGGGCTGGAACCTGCAATTCCAAAGCTGTATCCACAGTCCACTTTCCTTCTCCCGATGAATGCATTACGCCTCTTATTCCACTTAAATTCTTGTCTTTTTTAAATGCGTCTTCTGCAAGTTCCATAAGCCATCCTCTGATAACGGAACCGTGATTCCACACCTTTGCAATTTTCTCATAATCAATATCAAATTCACTCTTTGAAAGTATTTCAAATCCCTCGGCTATGGACTGCATCATTCCGTATTCTATCCCATTATGAACCATTTTTACAAAATGTCCGCTTCCAGGACCACCAACATGAAGATATCCATTTTCTACAGACAAATCTTTAAATATACTCTCACAGTAACTAAACGGCTCATCCTCCGCTCCAATCATTGTGCATGCTCCATTAAGCGCTCCGCTTGTTCCTCCACTTGTTCCACAGTCAATAAAGTTTATTTCTTTTTCTTTTAAATATCTGTATCTTTTCAGTGAATCCTTATAATTGGAGTTTCCTCCATCTATTATTATGTCTCCAATATTCAAGTATTTTAATAATTCATCTATAGTCTTGTCAACTTCCCCTCCTGCCGGAATCATCAGCCATATTATTTTTCTTCCTTTTAGATTCTCAGATAATTCACTGATACTTGAAGCCCCTCTTGCTCCCTTTTCTTCAATATGCTTTATATTTTCCCGGTTCAAATCATATGCAACCACGCCATAATTATTTTTCAATAAACTCAATGCTATGTTAAATCCCATCTTCCCAAGTCCAATTATTCCTATATTCATACCTGCATCTCCTTTTTCATATTTTTAATTTCATAAAGTTTGATAATTTTTTTCATTAAATAGCATATACACCTTATTTTCATCATTTGCAAAGAAATTTTTCTTTAATAAAATTATATCACTAGCATTTTTCCCTTACAACAACACAATTAACTAATTTAATGAAAATAATTTTTATAAAAAAATATTTATGATATAATTAAATAATGTAACAGTTATTGTAGTCTAATATATCTCTTTACTTAAGAATAGGAGTTTTAAAATGTCTAACAACAAACAGAGCTGCCTTGAACGAATTACTTCAAGCTATGGCAGTTTAAAAGGTGCCGAAAGAAAAGTAGCTCAATATATATTGGAAAATTCTAAAGATATAATTCATTTCTCTATAACAGAACTGGCAGAGGCAAGCCATTCAAGCGAAGCAACTGTATTTAGACTGTGCAGCAAGCTTGGATATAAAGGATATCAAGATTTAAAAATAAACCTTGCAGGCTCAGTAATAGAACCAATGGAAAACATTCATGGAGAAATAAAAGAAGGCGATGACACTTATATTATTATGCATAAAATCATGCGTTCAAGTATAGACAGCATTCAAAAAACCATCAAATTAAACAAAGTCGAAATCATAAACAACGCTATCGAATTGATACTCAAGTCAAACAAGCTAATGTTTTTTGGAATGGGCGGCTCTGCAGCAATTGCAAATGATGCATATCATAAATTTATACGTACTGGAATCAACTGCGTAAGTTCATCTGATTCCCACTGGCAGGTGATGTTTTCCTCCATGAGTGATAAAAACGATACAATCCTCGCCTTTTCAAATTCAGGAAGCAACAAAGAACTTGTTGAAAATGTAACTTTGGCCAAAAAAAACAATATCAATATTATATCTGTTACTGATAATGAAAAATCTCCCCTTGCAAAAGCATCGGATGTAGCCCTTATAGCCTATGGAAATGAATCCATGTTCAGAAGCGAAGCATCTGAATCCCGTTTGTCATCTCTTATGATAATTGATTGGCTTTACGTTGGCGTAGCTTTTAAGCGAAAAGACATAACTTTGAAAAATCTTGAAAATATAAGAAAAGGAATTGCCTATAAAAGATTTTAGTAAAAAGACAACTGGAAGTGAAAATTTCCAGTTGTCTTTTTACTTGGTTTAACTATTCTGCTTTGGACTCATCATTTGCTTCTACTTTTGATGTCTGACCTTCATCTTGAGTTTTTTGTTGAGCCTTATCCATCTCAGTATTATCTTCCTGGCTTTTATCTACCTTATCATTCTCTTCCTGAGTCTTATCTTCCTGGTTTTTCTCCACCTGACCGTTGTCTTTCTGGCTCTCTTCCTTTGTTACAGTATATTCCATATTATTTATATCATAGGTGCCTTCTAAATTTTCAATCGGGCTTAAAAATTTACCTTCTGCTTCAGTTTGTCCTTCTTTAATGTTGTCGATAAAACAATATGCAACCATTTTGCCTTCACTATTATATACAAGTATCGGTACCCTGCCTCCAAAAATTTTGTTTCCTTTAAATGGTTCTGTAAATTTAATCTTTATTCCATCCTTTGTAAGCTTCTCTATTGTGAAATACGGTTTAATATCAATTACATCTGAAACATACTCATCCATCGTATTTCCTGCTTCGTCGGTGAAGTTTTTCACTACAAGCTTCCATTTTCCTTCTGTTAAAGTTGTCTCGGGATTTATAAGATAAGCTCCTATATCCCTGAATCTTGTAATTCCCTCGTTTTTAGGATCAAAATCATAGTCAAATGGAATCTGATCGATCCTAAATGCTATCTTTTCTCCATTTTCCTTTGATTCTGCATCCTTTTTCATAATGTCTCCCATAAGTCCATATTCACCTTTTATGACTATTGGTTTTCCATCTTTGTCAAGTTCATCTTTTCCATCACTGCCTACCTTGTGATATTCGGCTGAGAAAACAGGCAGTCCGTCTTTATTTGTTTCAAGCTGCTGCTGACTCGGAGTAAGTGGATTATACGTTATAATCTCAGGCAATTTTGTATTTGCATCTTTTAACTCCGATATCATTTTTTCTGTAAATATCTGAACTGGTTCATTGAATACAATTCTTGTACTTCCTGCAGGCTGCATACCGTTTTCCCCTATATATGTGTATATTGGTTTATCATATACAACTTTTGGTTTCTGGTTGTCCTTTACAAGATTTATATCACTTTTTGCAGTTATCTCACCTGTTTCTGAACCATTTGATATTTTATTTCCTTCACTATCTTCAAGTCCTTCCGCAACAAGTTTAAGACCACTTACTCTTTTGTCATAATAATTTATGCCGGTTTTTTCCGTATTAAGTATTCTCGTCCAATCCTCTGTAAGTTCCAAAATAACTCTGTCTGTATTCTCCTTAGTTTTTACAAGAAAGCAAGTTACAGGTTTTCCTCCCTCTACATTTGCAAGAGACTGTTCTGTACTGTCATTTTCCAAATCTACAGTAATTTCGCCAAGCTTGCCAGCTCCATAAGGATCTGCTTTAGTATTATCCGGAACTATGATTTTTAATTTTCCCTTGTTTGGATTTATCTTCTGATTGAATACTACCACGAATTGTTCTACTGATTCATTTTCACCATCTTTGTCATGACTGTAATCACCATCTTGATACCAGTCAAAGGAAAAGTTGTTATTTTTATAATCTGCTGCCGATTGACCATTTACACTTTCAATATCATTTTTAATGGAATCAACCGGAGTTCCTGTCTTAAGCTTTTCAAAGCTTTCTATGTCCTGACCCGTATACCATTTTCCATTATATTTATAATACACTCCATTGTTTTCATCTACAGTTTTTGATGCTTTTACAAAAGTATTTAAATTGTAAATAGAATTTGTTACAGTATCCAGCTTAAATAAGTTCTTACCTATAACCAGAGAATTATCTGATATGTTCGGAAGCTCATCAACTCCTGCTGCCATTACAAAACTGCCTGTACCTAAAACTATTGTTGATGCTAAAAGATATGACATTATTTTTCTTTTTATCATTATTCGTTCCCCCTAATTCAAAACACTAAATTTGATATATTATTGTCTTTTTGAATCTGAAATTTTGATTTGTCTACTTTCTGATCAAAGAATATTGACAGTACTCTTACTGTTCCATCGTTGTCCTCATCCTGTGCTATTACTTTTCCATCATACAAAAGTTTGTATCCTTTTAGAATTTCTGAACTTTTATTGCTCGTAACTTTTACATCATAGGTAAGAGCACCTGGAAATGACAAACTGGAAGAGGCGGTATAATAATTTTGATTGTTATGATGGCTTGAGCCTCCAGAACTTGATGAACCGCCTGAATTTCCAGAATCTTTTTTATCCACATTTGCCAGCGAGTCAACTACACTTTTTGATACAAGTTTTTCTCCACCTATAGCTACAATACTGCTGTTATCACTTACCTTGTCTTTTATAGTGTCCACAAGCTTGCTGCTTATATTTTCGCCAAACACTATTGGATTTGATTCTTTTGCTGCAAGAGGTGCAGCGCAAAGTGCATCTGCAAACTGATCAACTCCGTTGTACTTTGCCACTGTTAAATATATTTTGCTGAAATTTATATCATCCTTGAATCTTTCTATTACTTTCTCATTGCTTTCATATCTGTCTTTTCCATATATTCTTTCAGAATTTGAGGTAATTTTGTCCATATTTCCTGGAACACAGGAAGTTCCTCCTATTATGTATGCTTTTCCTATATTATTTTTATTTATATAATCTTTTATATTGTTTTCATTTTGATCTGCAAGTAAAATAGGCATGTTTTTGCTAGCTGCTATTGAACTCATAGTAAGTGCATCCGATGGAACTTTGCCTGAAACAAGAGCTACTTCACTGCCTTTTTCAAACTTATCTGCAATATATCTTGAAGTTTGATATCTATCCTGTCCACCAATTCTTTCCACTGTCTTTATACTAGAAACATTTTTCTTTATATCTTTCTCGACCTGGCTTGAAACAGCTCCTTCTTTTCCTATTATTGTAACTTTTTCAGGACTGAGCCTTTTTAACTCCTGCATTACATTACTGCTCACACTGTTTTTCCTGACAAGAAGTACAGGAGCATTGTATTTTTTCGCAAGAGGTGCTGCGCAAAGTGCATCTGGAAAATCTTCTCCACTGCATATTATTGCATTTGAAGAATTCTGCCACCCGTCTTTGCTTATAACCGACGATGTTTCGTATCTGTCATTTCCAAAAATCCTTTTCTGCGTAAGTTCATGCGAAGACGATTGAGCCATTACAGTTGATGACGACAATATCATAGTCAATCCAAACAAACTTACAATTTTCTTTAAAATCATCTTAGTCCCCCTAAAATATTTTTTAGCTATATTACTTTAACAGTAATATTAATGTAACTGATAAATATTAACACATGATATTCATTATCAATTACACTAATAACTTATCACAGATATATTTTCCAGTCAACACATATTTATCTTTTTTATTTACGAATAATGAAAAGAAACAGTTTTTAAGTTACTAGTAACTTAAAAACTGTTTCTTAATTATTTCTATAAATCCTGTCATATATTCCGGTAAACGTAAATTTTTATTATATATCAGTTCTATTTTATCAGTTTGATTCATACCTTCTATTTCAAAATACTTAAGTTTATTATTTAAAAACTGCGTGTTATTTAATAATTCAATTCGTTTCAGCATTATCTCATTGCAAAAACAAGCCCCCAAGTTTCTCCCTGCTAAAAGTATTTGTGTATCAGTATCACTGATAGTCAACATACTTTTTAATATCAAACATCTGTCATCAAGAAAATGATTTATAGTTTTATACAATCGGCTGTTGCACGGACTAAGTATAAAGGGGATTCCAATAAATTTTTCCATAGAAACTTTGAAGCCTTCTTTTATATAGTCATCTTCCTTCTGAAAATATTTATTTAACACATACGTTGAAATCACAAGATATATCCTTGCATCCATCAAGTGAATTTTCTTTATTTCAGGAAGTGGTTTTACATTAACCCCAAGAAACATATCAATATCACCATTTAAAAGCCTTTTTTCCAAATCATCCGATTCATCATGAATAATTTCAAGAGAGACATTGGGAAATTTTTTTTGATACTGCTCCAAAAGACCCGGAAGAATTATTTTTGCCCTGGTAGAGTGCATCCCAACTCGAAGTTTGCCTCTAATTCCATCCTTCAATTCCAAAAGTTCGGTTTTCATTATATTTTCAATACTTTTAACTTGTTGAAGTCTATATGCCATAATTTCTCCAGCTTTTGTCAATACCAATCTTGGCCTCCTGTGAAATAATTTTATACCATATTCCTCTTCAAGATGCCTAATTTGGTCGCTAAAGGCCTGCTGAGTTATAAATGCTTTTCTTGCAGCATCACTTATGCTTTTTTCTTTAGTTGCCATCAAAAAATGTTCAAGACTGTTTTTCATATAATCCCCTGCTTTCATTCCATATTTTTACTATCTCAGTATGATAATTACACATTAATTAACTCTCTGTTCCAAGTATATATACAACATTTATATTGTAGTATTATCTGAATTTAACTGTTTTACTTTTATAATCACAGTATTTATACTGTGATTATAATCCTAAGGAGGTATAAATACTATGAAACAAGATGATAAATTTGATCAAATCAAAAATAAAAAATTTAGAAGCAGTACCCTGACAAACGGTCTTGAACGCACAGGTCAGCGTGCACTTTTATATTCAGTTGGATTAGATGAAGAGGATATGAAAAAGCCTCTAATCGCAGTTGTCAGCTCTTTTAGTGAAATCGTTGCCGGCCATGTCCATGTCCATGAAATAGCCGATTATGTAAAGCAGGGAATACGTGACGCAGGCGGTGTACCAAGAGAATTAGAGACCATTTCTATATGTGACGGATTATGTCAGGGACACTTGGGCATGCGATATCCCCTTCCAAGCCGTGATCTAATTGCAGACTCAATCGAAATGATAGTGGAAGCTCATCAATTTGATGCAATGGTTCTTATTCCAGGCTGTGACAAAACCGTGCCTGGAATGATCATGGCTGCCGCACGTTTAGATATACCTGCCATTGTAATTACAAGCGGCCCTATGCTTCCTGGAAACTTCAACGGGAACGATAATTTCTGTTCAAGCGAACTCAGAGAATTCTCAGGCCAGGTTCAAGTTGGAAAAATGACCCTTGATCAGCTTCATACTGCTGAACGTTCAGCCTTACCCACTGCAGGCACCTGTGCTCATATGGGAACGGCAAATTCAATGGCCTGTATAACTGAAGCCCTTGGTATTTCATTGCCTGGATGTGCCACAGCCTCTGCAGTTTCAAATAAAAAACGCCTTATCGCAAAACAATCCGGCCGCCGCATTGTAAATATGCTCAAAGAAGGCCTGACAGCACGTAAAATTATTACAAGAGATGCTCTTTTAAATGCCATTTCAGTTACCATGGCCATGGGTGCATCCACTAATGCAGTACTTCATTTAATGGCAATCGCCAAAGAAGCATCAGCTGAACTATCACTCAGCGATTTCGACAATATAAGTAGAAAAGTCCCTTTCATCTGCAATTTGCAGCCATCCGGAAAATATCCCCTTGTTGCACTTGACACATGCGGAGGAGTCTCTGCAGTTTTAAAAACCATCGAAGACAAATTAATGCCAAATCATATGACTGTTACCGGTCTCTCCATAATAGAAAATATTAAACATACTCCTACAATAGAAAACAAAATTTTGTATCCTCTATCATCACCTATAAACACTGAAGGTGGAATTGCCGTACTCTATGGTAACCTTGCCCCTAAAGGTGCCGTGGTGAAACAATCCGGTGTTGCAAAAAGCATGTATTATTTTAAAGGAACTGCAAAAGTATTTAATTCAATGGAAGAGGCAAATGAAGCTGTACGAAGTGATACCATCAAAAAAGGTGATGTTTTAGTTATAAAATATGAAGGACCAAAAGGTGGCCCCGGAATGCGTGAGATGTTAATGACTACAGCCATGCTCATGGGGCGTGGTCTCGGTGAAAGCTGTGCCCTTATTACAGATGGACGTTTTTCAGGCGCAACACACGGGCCATGTATTGGACACGTTTCTCCTGAAGCAGCAGCGGGTGGGCCTATTGCAATGGTTGAAAATGGTGATTCTATTATAATAGATATCCCTAACCGTTCTCTTACCCTTGAAGTATCTGAAAAAGAACTTTCAAATCGTCATAAAAATTGGAAACCGGTTAAAAGACCTATGAAACCAGCTCTTGCAAAATATGCTTCAAAGGTTTCATCTGCAGATACCGGTGCTGTTACATTTTAACATCCTATAAAATATACAGCATGAACTCAAATATTCATGCTGTATATTTTCAATTCAAAACACTAACTTCATTTATATAATCTACAATATCACAAACATTCTTAAAGTCCGCGGCTTTATCATCGTATATTGTAATATTAAACTTTTTTTCAACTTCTAAGATTAGTTTTGCAAAATCAATAGAGTCAATTCCATATTCTTCTGTGAACTCTGTTTGTTTTGTTATATCTTTTTCATCCTGTCCCAAAATTTCGGCGAGAATACAAGAAACCTTATCAAAAACCATTTATATTCACCTCCTTACTCTTAATTCAAAAATTTGCTTTTTTTGCCTGTATAGCACAATGCAAGTTTATGCAGTGCCCTTGTTGATGCAATATATAAAAGCTTTTTATCTTCCATACATTTATAATGCTCATCATCCACATTATAAATAACAACTGCATCGAACTCCAATCCTTTTGCCATATAAATGGATGTAATAGAAATGCCGGATATCTCATCTGCAAAAGTGTTGTCTATCAAAACAATTTTCAAATATTTTTGTAATTTTCCATACAATTCAGAAGCTTCCCTTATACTTTTGCAAAGAATACAAATAGACTTGCAAGTCTTTTCTTCAAGTCCCTTAATAAATGTTATTACTCCTTTATCCAATTCATCCCTGGTATCACCGAATATAATTTTGGGTAGGGTCCCTTTTCTACTGAAACATTCCTGTTTTATGTTCTTGTCAATAAATTTTTCGCTAAAGCAAATAATTTCGCTGGTACACCGAAAACTCTTTTTCAAAGTAAGTAATGCAGATCTTTTTTTATTAAATATTGTTTTAATTTGATCATAAAAATTTAATGAAGTCTGCTTTTCTATTGTCTGATTAATATCACCCAAAATCGTATATTTTGCTTTTAAATACAAAGACTTTAATATTTCAAAATGTATTGGATAATAATCTTGTGCTTCATCTATTATTACCTGTTTTATATCTTTATAAAAATCATACCCAGTCATCTTTACTTTTAAAAACACAGCCCCCAATGCATCTTCATACTGTAAATTTTTATAAACTAACTGTTTCATCGTTTGCTGCCTGATTTCTTCAACATTTTGTGGCAATTTTAATCCCTTGGCAAGGGTATAAAACAAGTCCTTATTATTGTACATTTTATAATAAAGATCCATGTAATCAATCCTTGTAAATTTACGAATATGAAAAAGAAGCATCCTATTTTCATGTATTGATATCATTCGTGAGAATGCTCTCGCCTCGTACATATGTTCCGGATATCTATCTGCAAATTTTTCCAGTTTCATAATTCGCTGCTTATTTTCTCTGCGAATCTCTTCTAAAATCATATTTTCCATCTTTTCAAGCCTTATAATAACCGGCACCTTGGAATCTCTTTTTAATAGCCATGATTTCAATAAATTTTTTTTGAAAATCAATTTACCATTATAATAAACATCTTCTATCGGTATTAATTTGCGTTCATAGCAAAGTATCAGTCTTTTTAACATTATTACAAATACATCTGAAGTCTTGAACTCCATACTTAACTTAAAAAATTGCTTTTCATAATCTCTAGTACAAGTAATGATTTTTTCAAAAAACTGATTGCGTGTTTGAGCTATTTCAAAATCACCCTTCGACACTTTATTTAGAATATCCTCAAAATCCAAAGTTTTTACATTATCCTCACCCAACTCCGGGAGTACATTTGAAATATATTTTGCAAACAAACTATTCGGTGAAAGTATCACAATATTGTTTGATGAAAGTCTATCTTTAAGCCCATGATACATAAGGTATGCCGCACGATGCAGAGCGACCGACGTCTTACCGCTTCCAGCTACTCCTTGAACCATCAAAAGATCATTCTTTGAATCTCTTATAATAATATCCTGATCTCTCTGTATGGTTTCAACAATAGAAGTCATCCGTGATGAAGCATTTTTAGATAATAGCCTGCGCAAAAATTCATCTACTATTTGCACATTTGCATCAAAAAAATATTCAAACTTACCAAATTTTATTTCATACTGGCGCTTCAAAGAAACTTTTCCATACACAATACCATCAGGTACTTTATACTCAACATTTCCAGACCCGAAGCGATAAAAAATACTAGCTATAGGTGACCGCCAATCAAAAACAAACATTTTACAAGTATCATCATCCATGAAAGAATAACATCCAATATATATTTTTTCTTTATCTTCACAACCATCTTCCTTAAAGTCAATACGTGCAAAATACGGTGACTCTTTTAAAATTTTTAACTTTTCTATCTCATTATTGCAAGAAATATAAGAGGACGTTCTGATGTTTAATTCCTGTAAATACTGAGAAACTTCAACTGATTCATCAGAATCATGTATTGAATGCACCGTATCATTCCACATTTCCCTCCTTGAGGAAACAACATCATTACATCTGTTATTGTTACTTGTCAACTTCTTTCCCAATTCCAGTTCGATATACGTTATTGTCTTATTAAAATACTCAAGCTCAGATGCCAACTCAACTTTATAGTTTTTTACCATAACAAAACCTCCTACGTATGTATATTACATCTCCATTTTTAAACGAAGCATGAAAAAAGTAGCAGAAGTTTCAGCAATGTGTTCTCTAAGCAGCTTCTTATCCTGTATTAATCCTCTTCCGTTTATAAAATTGGATACCTCTCCGACAATATAACAGTGCACATCATGCAATATATCATGCATTTTCTCCCTTTCAGAAACCTCAGGACATATACAAGCACAAATATCCTTTAAAATTTCAATCATTACATCCACTGCATTTTCTGTAGCAATTATATCTTTTTCCGGCCTTTTGTCATCAATATAATCCATCCATAGAAGCCTGAACCATCCTTTATTATCCAAATAAAGTCCTGACAGCGCAAAATAGAATTGATAAAGTCTAACATTATAATTCTCTGCACTGTCAATATTGAGGGATATCTGGCTCACAAACTTATTTTCTATTTCAATATGCGCCTCCCAAAGCAATTCATTAAAAGACGGAAAATAATTGTACAAATTTGTATGCGCACACCCCATAACACGAGCAATCCTTCGAAGATTTACATTTCGTATGTCACTCTCATCTTTCAATAAATCAAGGGTTGTTTTTATTATTTGTTCTTTTGTTATACTTTTTTTCATTCAAACACCTCTCTTATTACCAGTGGTAATAAGAGTCTAGCACACTAACAATGCAAAGTCAATCAAGGTATGTTTTAAAGCTACATAAAGTCCTTATGAACAAAAGACCTTATACTTATATAAAAATATATTAAAAAAGTAACTAAAAGTATCAATATAAAAGGCACAGGTTCAACTCTTGGTGAAAGATTTAAACCCTGGGGAAACATAGCATAATAAGGTGGAACAAATGGCAGCCACGCTCCTATATATGATGGAAGACCTGTAAGAACTATATTTGGAACTACGGAAGAAATACTAAATGTCAAAATCGCACCAAATGATTTAAAGCGACATGCCAATCCAATTTGAAGTACTGCCAGTGGAAAACATGCAAGCCATCCGCCAAATATACGTAATATAACAATTTTCAATGGAATTGATCCTTCCACTCCAATAATTTTACCTGCAATAAAATATCCCATAAAATAAATCAACTGTATAACTGCAATTAAGGCAATCAAAGTTAGAATTTTAGATAAAATAACCTGCCAACGAGGATAAGGTAAAGTAAGAAGCTGTTTCCATGACCCCTCTTTATGCTCATAAAAGCATAGAAAGGCTGCAAAAAGTGCTGTAAAAAGCGGCAAGAAGAACATTCCATGGAAAAGTACTCCCTGAAAGTAAAGTGTCATCCAGTTTGGCTTAAAATAATCCACCAAAGATTTTACACTTCCGGTTGCAAGAATCCACGTTCCAACCTCCTCTAATAATATCAAAAGCAATATAACTCTCCATTTTATTTTTTGCAGTTCTGATAAAAACAATTTATACATATATTTCCTCCTATTTTATCTCTAAATTACGAAATTTCACAGCACCTGCTATAAGAAAAATTACTCCGATTCCCAATCCCAATATAATCCACAAAATATATTCCTTAATGAAAGGACTTGCCATGGAAGGATATGCCCATGGAAAAATGTACAGACCTTTTTGTATGATTCTAGGTAGAAAAAGGCTTGAAACTGCTCCAGTTACACCAAATGCAAGAGGAAATGTTTGATTATAAAAATACATTGAAATAAATAATTGAATGGAAAGAACCGGAAGTGATGCTGCTAGACACCCAAATATTTGTTTTGCAAGAAATAAAAATGGTAACGTCTCATTAGAATACATAATCCATACCACTGAAAATCCACTTAAAATCAACGTACTGCATATAATCATCAGAATAATAACCCAGACAGCTTTAATAACATAAAAGGCTGTACGACTTACTGGCATGGTAAAAAATAATTTCAATCCCTGTGCCTGATGTTCAGTTTCAGATACTATACTGCACATAATAGAAATAGTAAGAAGCATTGTAAAAGAAAGAAACATGTATACTACATTTAACCCTGACATTATTCCTCCTGCACCCTGGCGAAAATATATATACCACTCAAGACATGTAAATAAAATCAAAATGATAGAACTAACAACTGGAACGACATAGCAAATTTTTCTTGTCTTTTGAATTTCTGCATAAAGCAATTTTATCATTATAAGCTTCCACCCTCTCCCGTTAAAGATAAAAAGATGTCTTCCAACGTAGAAACATATTCCTGCATATGTTGTATGGAAAATGGCTTTAAAATTTGAAAAACTTTTTCTTGGTTAATATCCTCTGTCAGTGATATAAGAAGTGTATCCTCCTGCAAAACCACATCAACTCCGGCGGAGGCAAGTGCACGATATGCCTCCTGCATATGATCCACTCGTACTGAAAGTCTTGAACCACTTTTCTTTTCCAGTTCCTTTATATTGTCCTGAAAAATAAGTCTTCCTTTCTGAATAATTCCAATTTCATCGGAGATAGACTGCATCTCGCTCAAAATATGGCTTGATAAAAAAACAGTAATTCCCTGATTTCTGCAAAGTGACAGCATCAGTTCTCTAATTTCCTGAATTCCAGCTGGATCGAGACCATTTATTGGCTCGTCTAAAATTAAAAGTTTTGGTTTTCGAATTAATGCCTGGGCAATTCCAAGACGCTGCTTCATTCCAAGAGAATAACCTTTTACAGTTTGATCTGCATAAGGTGTAAGCCTAACAATCTCCAAAACTTCATCTATATTTTTCTCCGGCAAATCCATAAGGCCACAAATAATTTTTAAGTTCTTATATGCAGACAAGTGCCCGTAGTAAGACGGTCCTTCTACAAGGCATCCAACATTTCTCAAAATTTCTTCACGATGCTTTTGAAGAGATTGTCCCATAATCTGGATAGTTCCACAATCTGCACGAATCAAACTTAAAAGCATACGAATTGTTGTAGTTTTACCTGCTCCATTTGCTCCTAGGAACCCATATATTTTTCCTTCTGGAACACGAAGATCAATATGATCTACAGAAACATGCTTTCCAAAACTCCGTGTTAATCCCTTTGTTTCAATTATATATTTACCCATAAAAAAACCTCCTGCATTACTTGATAACAAGAGTATAAACAATGAATATAATTTTAAGGTAAACAAAAGTAAAATATAAGTAAAATTTTTCAGATTGGCAACTTGATGAAAATGGAAGTTCCATGTCCCAAAGTACTTTTTACATCAATGGAACCATCATGCAATTCAATAAATCTCTTTGCAATTGCCATTCCAAGTCCAGATCCTCCCGAATGTTTGTCTGTGGATATCCCTCTATAATAACTTTGAAAAAAATTTTTCTGGACTTCATAACTCATTCCAACTCCATTGTCCATAATTTTTATTATAAGTACGCCTTTAACCTTTTTAAGAAATATATTGATTTCTGTTTCAGGTGGATTGTGCATAACCGCATTCACAATAATATTCTGCAAAGCCCTCTGAATCAATACTGAATCTATTCTAATAGAAATTGTTTTAACACTGGAATCAAAAGAAAAACTATATGATGAAAAGTCTGGTGAATTGGCAATGTCCAGTATTATATTGCGAATATACTCAACCATCTCCACTTCCTTTTTATTGGTAAAAATTTTTCCATCTTTGGATTCAAAAGAGAGATTCAAATCATCAATCAAATATTTTATATGTTTTGATTTTTCTTCAATTTTACTTCCAAAGTCTATTAATTCTTTATAGGTCCATTTGTACTTTTCAGCAGAAATCATAGATGCATAGCCCTGAATATATGAAAGTGGCGTTTTTAAATCATGTGTAATACCTGAAAGCCACTCCTGACGATTTTTTTCAAGTCTTTTCCTATCTTCCTCAGCTTGCTTCAATTCATTTGTTAAAATTTTCATCTGTATTAAAAGTTCCTTGTATATAAACTCCGCACATTTATTCAAAAATAAATGTTTCTTATGTTTGCTTGGTATCATGGGTTCTCTGAAACTTCCCTGGGATAACAGTTGAATCCATGAACTAATATAAAATACTGGTCTTATTACAATGATAAAGAACAGATATACTGCAAGCATTGATGAAATAATAGTAGCTGTATGTCGAAATATCTCGAAGCTTACATAAAACTGAAAAAAAGACAACTTATATACAAATTTAAATAGAGAGAGGAGTATATCAAGACTTATCAAATAAACCAGGAGAACAGCAATCATAAACATTAAAACTTTAAGAACTATTTTAGGGGAAACTCTCATTATCAAGACATCTCCTTTTTATGAGGAACAAATTTATAACCCAGTCCCCGAATATTGTGAATATACTTTGGTTTGTTGGATTGAGTTTCTATTTTTCTGCGTATTTTTGAAATATGCATAACTACTGTTTTCTCATCTCCCATATTGATTTGTCCCCATACATTTTGGTAAAGTTGTGCCGTTGTAAAAATCCTATTTGGATGTTCAGCAAAATAAAGAAGCAGTGAATACTCCAAGGCAGTAAATTCCAGTGTTTTTCCATTTTGTTTCACTTCACAGGAATCCTTGTTTATAGTAAAGTCCTCAAACTCTATAATATTTAAATTTTGTCCATTGGAATAAATGTGCTGATGCCTCAACTGCACTTTAATTCGAGCAACCACTTCCATTGGATTAAAGGGCTTTGTAATATAATCATCCCCACCCATTGCAAACCCAGTCAATTTATCATAATCTGAGGTTTTGGCCGTTAAAAATAGTACAGGCACATCTGTTGTTTTACGCAGCTTCATGCAAAGCTCCAGGCCATTCATGTCCGGAAGCATGATATCCAATACAATAAGTTTCGGTTCATATTTCTTAATCATCTGTAGTGCCTCACTGCCGGATTCTGCCTTTTTTATATTTTCAAATCCTTCTTTTCTTAAAACAATTTCCAGCATATCCAATATGCCAACCTCATCGTCTACAAGAAGAATATACTTTTCCACTTTTATCTCTCCTTTTGGATTGTAATACTTTATATTATATCTGCCAACTTTTTTAGTATATCACATATCTCTTTTTGATTAAAAATCAAACTTAAATTAAGCGACAATGATAGAAACAAATAAAATAACGCATAAACAAAATTTGTTTATGCGCCTTACAAGGCATTAAAAATATCAAGCAACCAAAATTATATAATTATCCGTTGATATCCAATATGTCCACCCCAAATTTTAAATTACCTTCATCCAGTAATTTTATAGTCTTTTCTCCACCATTTGTGACCACAACCGGTGTCGTTATATCATATCCCTTAGATACAATATAGTTAATATTAAAATCAATTAACAAATCTCCATGTTTAACTGAATCTCCTTGTTTAACATGAGCGGTGAACGGTCTTCCTTCAAGTTCTACAGTATCCAGTCCAATATGAATTAAAATTTCAGTCCCATTGTTTGAAGTTAAACCTATTGCATGTCCTGTTGGGAATATCATTGAAACTTTTCCGTCAAATGGTGCATATAATTTTCCTTCACTTGGAAGAATCGCAAATCCTTCCCCCATTGATCCTGATTTAAAAGCTTCATCTTTGACTTCATCAAGTTTAATTACTTTTCCAGACATCGGCAGTGTAAATGCATATTCATTTTTAGAACTTTCATCTGTAAATTTATCTTCAATTCCAAGAATAAATGTAACTATCATTCCAACAACAAAACAAATTATTAAGCCGATCAAATAATAAACAAGAGTATCCCCAATAAAAGCGGGAATAGTAGTCAATCCTCCAAACACAAAAGCATATGCCTTTACGCCTGCTTGTCCAATAAATGCTCCTCCGGCAGCGCCGCCTGCAATCGCTCCTATCAAAGGTTTTTTATACTTTACTGCAATACCATAGATGGCCGGTTCCGTAATTCCTGCAAAGAAAATTGACAAAAGTGCTGAAAGAGAAAATGACTTCATTTTTTTATCTTTTGTCTTTAATAAAGTTCCCATTGCTGCTCCAGCCATTCCGAAATTCGCAGCTGCCGTTAAAGGAACAATTTTATCAAATCCTAAAACACTTATATTTTGAATCATTACAGGATTAACTGCCCACTGCAATCCGAAAATAACCATAACATTCCAGATTCCTCCAATAAATGCTCCGGCAATCCAGCCATTAAAACTCATCAAAGTATTCACAACATTAGCAAATGCCTTACCAACATAAACACCAAATGGTCCGAATGCAATTGCTGTCAGTGGAACCATTACAAGAAGAGTTATTAATGATACAAATAATAATTGCAAATTTAACGGAATAAATTTCTTCAATAACTTTTCCAATTGTGCCTGGCACCAAACAGCAAGAATTGCCGGAATTACAGTTGAGCTATAGCTCATTAAAACGACAGGTATTCCAATAAAACTTGAAATCGCACCATTTCCGCCATTACCCATAAGACCAGTAAAGTCCGGCATTATAAGTGCTCCCATAACAGCTACGGCTACATACTGGTTTGCTCCGAATTTTTTGGCAGAAGTAAATGCTAATAAAATAGGTAAAAAGTAAAATACTGCTGTTGAAGAAACTGTTAAAATAGTATAAGTGCTGCTTTTATCAGAAAGCCATCCAAGTTGAGTAAGTAAAAGAACAATTCCACGCAGTACACCGGAACCTGCCAGTAGTGGAAGCAGCGGAGTGAAAATTCCAGCAACAGTATCCAAGAAAATAGTAATAATGTTCTTACTTCCTTGTTTAGTTCCAGTTGATGACTCATTTTCAAATCTAGTGTTTTTAATAGCATCTTTATAAACTGACTCTACTTGAGGTCCAATTACTACCTGATACTGTCCACCTTTTTCCATTGTGCTCAATACACCATTCAAATCACTAATTTCATTATCATTGACTTTTTTCCTATCTTTAAATGACATTCTCAATCTAGTTGCACAATGAGTAATTGATTGTATGTTATCCTCTCCGCCAACTAAATCAATAATCTCTTTACCTAAATTTTTTCCCATATCAAACCCTCCCAGATTAAACGATTACCCAATCATTATAAAATATTAATCACGAATTTTGAATCGCCTTGGTTTATTTCTAATTTTCATATTCAATATTTGAAATCATTTTTACGCGATTGCTGTGTCGTCCACCTTCAAATTTGGCATCCAGCCACTCTTTAACAATCATTTTTGCAAGTTCAATTCCAACAACTCTTGATCCAAATGCTACAATATTTGTGTTGTTATGCTCTTTGGATAATTTGGCAGAATACGGTTCACTGCATACTACTGCACGTATTCCTTTCACTTTATTAGCTGCAATGGAAATGCCGACTCCTGTTCCACAAATCAATACTCCTCCATCAAAATTTCCTGCTGCAACTTCTTCGGCCACTTTTCTTCCGTAAATCGGATAATCAGTCCTTTCTGAAGAATACGTCCCAAAATCTTTCACTTCATGTCCCAAGTCTTTTAAATACTCAATAATTGCCGGTTTCAATTCTAATCCAACATGATCACTGCCAATTGCCAATTTCATAATATCATTTCCTCCTAAAAAGCCTATCTTCTTAATTTTTTAAATATTTCTTTATATGAATCCTTTTTGCAAAATAAGGATGAGGTACCTAAAATAAAACCTTCAACGCCAATTTCACTTAACTTTTTTATCTTATCATAAGAAATAGCACCATCAACCATTATTTTAAAACTAAAACATTTTTTCAATTCAACCAACTTTTCAATTTTAGGATTAACATAATCTAAATATTTCTGTCCAGAAAATCCCGGATTTACTGTCATTACCATTACATAATTCACTAACGGAAGCAGTTCTTTAATTGTCTCAACTGATGTTCCCGGGTTAATTGCAATACCCGCTTCTTTCTCTTTGCTGGAAATAACATCAAGTGTTCTTGCCACCTGCTGGTCTGCTTCAGGGTGAACATAGATAATATCCGCTCCCATATCAGCAAACATTTCAACATATTTTCCCGGATTTTCAATCATCAAATGAACATCGACCTTTTTTTTGGTAGAAGCCCTCACTAACTTAAAATCCTGCAGCCCCATTCCAAAGTTGGGAACAAAGCTTCCATCCATAAAATCCATATGAAAAATATCAGTTCCTGCCTGGTCAAGCTCCTCTGTATCCTTTTTTAAATTTGAAAAATCTGCACACATCATTGATGGGCATAAGAGTTTATCCATACTTGCTTTCCTCCTTTGCGGTAACGATTAACCACGTTTTAAAAAATATTTGGGTAATCGTTTGTTCTTTATATTTCAAACTATATCACGATATTAGAACAATGTCAACGTTTTATTTTTAAAATGCACTTGAAAAATTGCTGAAGCTATGAGAAAATATAGGAAAATGCGACTGTATCGAGATAACGATTACTCAAAGGAGTATGATTTATGAAAAAATATTCAATTAAAGATATTGCAGAATTAAGTGGTGTTTCCGTAGCAACTGTTTCCAGAGTTATTAATGATAATGGACGTTTTTCAGAAGAAACAAGAAAACGTGTTTTAAAAATTATTGAGGAAACCGGATATAAAATGAATTACAATGCGAAAAGTCTGCGAATGAATAAATCTTTTACCATTGGAATTTTAGTCCCTGATATTAGTAACTATTTCTTCTCACATGTTGTACAAAAAATCGAAGAAATCCTTTTTGAAAAAGGCTATACATCTATTATTTGCAATACTGCTCGAAATGAAAAAAAAGAAAAAGCTTACCTGCAAATACTTCAAGGCAAAGGTGTAGATGGCCTAATCGTGATATCAGGAGTAGAAGAGTTTTCTTTTGATGAATACCAATCTGAAAAAAAAATACCTTATATTTGTATTGATAGAGAACCTAAAAACAAAGATCATACAATATTTATATCTTCCAATCATTATCAAGGTGCCTTTGAGGCCACAGAAGAGTTGATAAAGTCTGGCTGTAATCATCCTGTAATTGCTTTATATAAGAGGATATCCACGTCTTCAAAAGAACGTTTTAAAGGATTTAAAGATGCTCTTAAAAAAAATAATTTTACTTTTGTCTTTGATGAAAATACAATTGTTTTTGACAATTCAATACCATTTGAAAATAAACTTAAGCACTTTCTAAAGGCTAACCCAATAACAGATGGTATTTTTTCAATAAATGACACTATTGCTCTGGAATTAATTATACATCTATCTCATTTAAACAAAAAAATTCCTGAGCAAATTAAGATAATTGGATTCGATGATACATCCTATGCCAGATACTCAAATCCACCACTTTCTTCTGTACATCAAAATACAGAAAAAATTGCAAATTCGGCAGTTGAAAACTTGCTTGGTCTTATTGATAAGCCTTCTAAAATCGGCAAAACCATTATAATACCCGTATCTCTAATATTAAGAGAATCTAGCAAAGTTAAGTAAATTAACTTTGCTAGATTGTGATCATTTACTCTTCTATGAGATTTTTAATGTACTTTACAGCACTGTCCCCTGCTATTCTTCCGCTGTTTAATGCAAATCCAAGTGAATTTCCCGGCAGTACAAAAGCATAATCAGGATTGTACAAAGAATTGGCATCGGTTCCGACTGCATAAAGTCCGTTTATAACATTCAAGTCGTCATTAAGAGCTTCAGTATTATAATTTATTCTTATTCCTCCAGCACTTCCATATGCACTTAAACCAAATTTTAATGCATAATATTTATGTCCATTGATTGGCAATAAATATTTAGGGTTTTTATGGAATAGTTCATCTCTTGAATTACAATAAGAATTATAAGTTTGAACTGTATTTTTCAAACCTTCAGCATCAATACCGGTCTTTTCGGCTAATTCCTCCAAAGAATCGGCAATAAACAATACATCACTTCCATTTTTATTTGCTTCTTCTTCTTCCTGTCTAAAATAGCTCATATCCATACCAGATGTAACAACATTTATAAGCTCCAAACCTTTTTCTTCATAATGCTTGATTATTTCTTCGTCTATTATAGAATACGCAATTCTGCTTTTTTGTTTTTCGATAGCATTCGCAGTAAATACAGGATTTTCTATAACCTCTTCATTTATAAATCTCTCTCCATCCAAATTTACTAAAAGATTAGGTTGACGAAAAGGTAGCTCTATAGGAGCATATCCGCCAGTATTTGGCGCAAAGAAAACCATTTCCATAGTCATAAAATCTTTTGAAGCACCAGCTTCCCAGGCCATCTGAATTCCATCCCCTGTAAGTCCTGGAATCCTATATGAAAACAAGTCCTTTCCCCACTCAAGCCCAACATGCTCTTTTATAAATTCCGGATTATCGCCGAATCCACCTGTACCAATAATAACCGCCCCGGCATATACTTCCAACTCACCATCTTTATCGGAAGCTGTTACACCAATTACATCTCCCTGATCTTTTATAATACTCTTTACAGGTGTTTCTAACAATATTTTAACACCTAACTCGTCTGCCCTCTCCGTCATAATCTTAATCATAGTAGCAGCTGCACGCAGTCCCGGCTTTCCAGTCTTAGGTTTAACAATATGCCATGTTGCTTCTGAACCTGGAAAATATTTTGAAGGCAATGCAAACTCTACACCCATGTTTTCCAACCATTCAATAGTTCCTGCTGAATGCTCCAAATAATTTCTTATAAGCCTTCCATCCGATCTCCAGTGTGTATACTCCATAAACTTGTTAAATGCTCTATCCACAGATATATCTACAAGTTTTTCTTTTTGAATTCTCGTTTCAACTCCAAGAGGACCCATTGCCATATTAGCACATCCACCTGTAGTATTTGCCTTTTCAAGTAGTATTACATTCGCACCTTTCTCAGCAGCAGTAATTGCTGCCGCAAGTCCTGACGCACCTCCTCCAACTACAACAACATCTGTTTCAAATTCTCTCATTATTTTTTTCCTCCTTTAATAATATGTATATTTCAATTTGAATTACTAGCTTCTTCTACGTCTCCTTCTACCAGCCATCAATCCCCCATTTTGTTTACCCGCCTTAAAACTTCCAACTGCTACTGGTTCTGATGGAAGGCCCGGCACCATTGTACCTGCCTTTTGAATTGCTGATTTTTCACAGACAATTGCACATTTCCCACATCTATCACATATAGAGGAATCAATTACATGGATCAAGTTCTCTCCTCCTGCAATTGCTCCTTTTGGGCATTCTCCTGCACACTTGCCGCAGCCATCACACTTTTCGGGTGAAACATAATATGTGAAAAATTTCTTACATATCAGTGCATCACATTTTTTCCTTTTTATATGTTTTTCAAATTCTTCTCTGCTCTGTCCAATTATATTTTTAATAATTTTTCCAATTTCTCTGCCATAGTCACAGCAGGACCCTATTATCAAGTTCTCTGATATTTCATCTAGTATTTCAATATCTCCATCGCGTCCCTTGCCATTCGAAATTGCTTCGGATATCATATTAATCTGTAGTATTCCCTCTCTGCAGATTACACATTCTCCACAACTTGCACGCCTTGCACTATCAGTAAACTCTCTTATTTTATCAACCGAACAGGGATTTTCCTGCCGCCTTTTATATTCTTTATTTACAAAATCCTGTATTTTATCCAAGGCCACCTGCTTCCACAGTTTTCTTTCCATTAACGACATACAGTTTTCACTCCATTCTATTTGATTTTGTACTCAGTCCATAATTTTGACCTTGTAATTTGCGTACGCAGGTCACACTGCAGACATCTGTTTGACTCCATACAAGCTGAAGCTTCACTTAAACAATGATTTACCTCTTTGAAATTTTCAACACGGCCCTTAACATCTTCACACTTGTTTATCGCTCTCTCAATATTAAAGAAGTTTTCATCTTTTCCTATACAAGGATTTGGAGTTACATTTTCCGTTAATGTATCTTTGATATCCCCGTCTCCTCCAAGTGAAATATCTATAGAAGATGCAGCTCTACGCCCAGATGCAATTGCCCTTATTACAGAGTTTGTACCGTATACTGCATCACCAACTGCATAAACACTGTCATTAACTTTTATTCCATCTTCAGTAACAATTGAATTTCCACGTCCAGTAGCTATATTCCATTTCTCTGGTACTTCCACCTTCTGGCCTATAGCAAAGATAACTGTATCTGCCAATATTACATGTTCTGAATCGGGTGTTATTTTAAGCTGTAGTTTTTTATTTTCATCAAAGCTAAAGGATGCCACTTCCTGGCACTTAACTCCAAATACCTTGTTTTCGTTGCCTTCTATGGATAAAAATGTTCTTGAATTAAGAATTGTTATTCCTTCTTCTAATCCTTCTTTTATTTCATCCTCACTTGCAGTCATAGCTTTTCTACTCTCAAGACATGCCATTGTAACATTTTGAGCACCAAGCCTTTTTACAACTCTGGCACAATCAAAGGCCACATTACCTCCTCCAATAACTACAACCTTCTCACCTACACTAACTTGCTCTTTAAAAGAAACCTTACGCAGAAAATCTATATTTTCATATACATTTTCTAAATCCGCCCCCGGAATTGGCAGTCTTGAACCTTTTCCTGTTCCTATTGCCAAAAGGATTTTATCAAAATCCTGAGCTTTTAAATCTTCAAGTGAAGTAATCTCATAATTAGTCAATATAGTAACTCCTGCTTTTTCTATCTCTTCAATTTCAGCTTCAACAGCTTTTCTTGGAAGACGATATTCTGGAATACCAGTTGTAAGCATTCCTCCAGGCACTGGAAGTTTTTCAAATACCGTAACTTTATGACCGCACTTGGCTAGATAATATGCCGCTGTTAACCCTGCCGGTCCACTACCTACTACTGCAACTTTTTTGTTGGTTTTAGGTTTAAAAGTCACCTTGTCACGCCATAACCCTTCATCATGTTCTGCCGCAAATCTCTTCAGTTCTCTAATTGACAAGGCTTTATTAATTTCTTTTCTTCTACATGCACTTTCACAAAACGCCATACAGACATAACCCAATGAATGGGGAAATGGTGCTTTTTCCCTAATAACCGCAATAGCCTCCTGATACTTTCCTTCCTTAATACATCTAATATATCTTGGTACATCAATATTTGCAGGACATTCTGCCTTGCATGGTATAAGACCAAGTTCTCTATTTAAATTTTTCTTAAATACTCCTTCTTTATCTTGAAGTGCTCCTGTTGGGCATACTTCTACACAAGCTCCACAAAAACGACAATTTTCTTTCTGCAGGGAATTGTGATTTCGAATGTCAACCATAACTCTATCATCTTCTGTCATTCCATACTCAAGAACGTTTACCCCCCTGACCTCTTTGCATACCCTTACGCATCTTCCACAAGACACACACCTATTCAAATCTCTTATAATAAGTGGATTGGATGTATTTACAGGTACGCTATTTAGAGTCCTTCGCAAACGTGATGTACTTACTCCCAGATACTGAATCAAGGATTGTAATTCACATTTTAAATATTTAGGACAGGTAGTACAATCATCAACATGGTTAGCCAGCATTAATTCCATCGACAACCTACGCATAGCATCCAGTCTTTCCGTTTTTGTGCGTATTACCATTCCATCTTCCACTTTAGTAGTGCATGCTGTTTTTATTTCGCTGCATCCTTCTATTTCCACAACACACAATCTACATGCTCCGATATCAGGTAGATCAGGATGATGACATAAATGAGGAATATATATATCTGATTCTAATGCTATACTCAATATGTTTTTACCAGATTCCGCCTGTAACTTATAGCCATCAATTGTAACTGTTACTGTATTCATGATGTTCACTCCATTTTCAAGTTTAATTTCCTGTTAAGTTATTGTTTTAACAAATTAAATATATAATCTGCCCTAGGGGAAGAGTCAATATATTTTTTCTACATAATTCTTAAAATTTGCCTAAGTAAATGAATAATTATATAATAAAAACTATGAACTTCTATTTGGGGAGGTATTAGAATTGAAATGTTTATATACTACAGGTGAAGTGTCTAAAATAATGAACATACCTGTTAAAGCACTGCGTCATTATGACTCACTTGGCGTATTAAACCCTTTTCATATTGATGAAAATACGCACTACAGATATTATACTTATGATCAGTTTTTTTATATTGATTTAATCCGCTATATGAATAAAGCTTTAAAAGTATCTCTTGAAGAAATAAAATTAATGTTGAATTCATCTGATGATTGTGAAACCCTTCTAGCCTATTTGTCAAATCATAAAATATCCGTGGAGAAGAAAATTAAAGAATTACAATATTCCAGTAAAACCATTACAGAGGCAATTAACAACCTGAAAGATAAGAATAAAATTAGAAAGGATCTTCACATATATGAGCAATACCTACTGAGTCGTCGTATTGGAGTTAAAGATGTCAATGTTTCGCTAAATAATATTGACTTGTACTGCAGACGAAATGAAGATGTACTGCAAGGTGATAATTCAACCCAATTAAATACAATGTGCTATGTATACAAGAAAAAAGATTTTAATCCTCATGTTGAGGACTTACTAGTATCACAAATTGGATACTTCACAAATAAAACTCTTGGAAATGCAGAATACATTACCCTGCCGGAAGGACGATATTTATGCTGTAACTTCAAATATTCCGAGAGACTGTCATATCAAATAATATCTGACATGATTGATTTTGCAGACAAAAACAAAATTGTTTTATCCGATACAGCATTTCAAATTTTTGAACGCCTTGACTTAAGTGCAAAAAACAAATATGAGTATGAAATGGAATTGCAAATACTTGAGAAAATATAGTTCTTGTACGTTTTTCCCTTGTAGTTAATATCAAGTATTTAAACTTTTACCTGTGTCAAATATAGCCTGTCAAAAAATCATTTACTTGTAAGTTCCACATGTTCTCCTTCAACCCTGGAAAGTATGCGAAATATCTTTGCAACATTTTCTTCATGAATCTGTTTTTCATACTTTTTATAATACTCTACAGCATGCTTCTCCTTCTCACAGGCCAAAGAAAGCAGTTCTTCATCTGTATTATATTTGGAATAATCAACTTTTTTAAGTGTTGGCATTTCTTTTAAACCCGCTATCTTCCTATGAATTCCGGCATGAATATATTCTATATTTGATAAATCCTTGAACATATTTTTTACATTTTCGTTCTTAGCCCTATCTGATGCTTCTTTATAAAAATCTCCATTAAAAACTTCCAACTTAACTGAATGGTTTATTATTTTAAAATCATTTTCAGTCAATTTATTCTTGTCATATTGTATTACCCGCCCATTTTCTGATAGGCAGCCAATAGGCGCTCCACAAAACGGACAGTATATTACATGATTTGCACTATTGGAATTTAAAAACGCTTTTTTATTGAAATTATAATTTTTTTCATTTATTTTCATGCCGCAAACAGCACAAGTCAAAGTAACCATACAAATATCCCCTCCAAAACTATCATACTTTAATTCTAACAAGTACTCCATACTATTACAATCTTTTAAATGCAAAATTATATAAAATCAATATCTGTCCGTTGATTTCATCTGAATAACCCAATTCATAAATGTGTCAAATGTCAACTTTACATTGCCGCAGTTGCAGTGGTTACATGCACTTTCCTTCTCTGTAAAGAGTCGAAAAGTTACTGAACGTGCATTCTTAAGAGCCGAAATTTCCTTCAAGCCAACCCTATAATCAATAAAGTGATCCTTATTTGCTCCGACAATAAGCACATCCTGTGTTATTTTATCCGCTACATTCATCATCTGATAAGAATCCATTTTATCTATATAATCATACGGTGTTTCAGCTTCATAGGCATACATCCCGTGAGAGAGTCCCCATCGAACAAGTTCATCCCTTTTTGAAACATTTTTCATGGCTATATTCATAATGAACTTTAACCTGAAATTCAAAAAAAATCTACATATTTTTTTCTTTTTGTCCGGCAAATTATTTAGCAATACTTCTTGAAAGTCAGGCATAACACTCCATGCAATTATTCGTGAGATCCTTTTTTCAAACGCTGCAGCACGAGGTGCCAGCATACCACCGAGAGATGCTCCGATTATCGTGATATCACAAAGTCCAAAATAATCAATAATCGCTTTCACAGGCTTTTCCCATTCATGAGTAAAATGCTTATTCTGTATTCGAAGAACACCACCCTGTCCAGGGCCTTCAAACAAATAAACCTCGAATCCATTCTCTGCAAGATATAGCATCGGGATGAAGAACTCTTCAAAATAACTGTCATTTCCACCATGAAGCAGAATAATGTCTTTTGGCTGTCCTTTTGCTTTTACATGCAGAACCGGCAACTTTACACCATCGTATGGTACAAAGAAACGCTGGACCTTTTTACATTCAAAATAACTTTTATAAAAATCGTAGAACATCTCCGACGCTTTAACATAATATTTTTTTTTGTCAGGATCTCCATCATACATGAAAAACTCACTCATGCGATAATAACCAATAGCATTTTCTATACGGTTTTCATAAACCGCCCGATTGCCAAGGTCAATCAACTCTTTTTTCCAGCTTTTGCTGTCACTTATCCTGCTGCCTATTGCTCTGACTTCATCCAAATCTCCACCATTCCACATTACCAGACGATTGAGCTGAAAATCAAAATTACTTTGCAAATTAAGCTTGTATACACCTTTTTTAAAATGAAATTCCATAAAATCTCCTCCTTACTGTATCTTCATTGTACTGTAAGGAATCCTGCTTTTACTTTCACTTTTCTGCTGTTTTAAATAGTTTTTGAACCACTCCAAGTTCCTTCACACTAATTCCAAATAACTTCTTATTTACCGAGGCAAAATGGGAGGAACTTGAAAACCCGGCATGAACTGACGCCTGCGTGATATTTTCGCCAGACCGAATATAACCATAAGCCTTTGCAAGTTTTTAAAACATAATATAACTTGCTATGGAAGTTCCGATTTGTTCCCGAAACAAATGCGAAAGACGGCTTTCAGATAAAAACACTTTGCTGCATAAGAGTCCAATAATTCCAGTTTCAATAGTTTCAGCCTCGTTTATAATATCAAGTGCTTTGCGTATCCTATGATCATATTCACCAATTCCACCTTTTTCAAAACCGAATATTTTCAAAATCTCGCTGTCTATGTCCTCCCCGCAGGTATTTGAAATATTAATGGCTTTTCTGCATTTGTCATCATCAAGTATGGCATAAGATTTATTTTTCAAATAGACATTATCCAGTATATTTGCACGGTTACATATTTCATCAAATAAGAAAACAGGCATAGGATATATGTTAATACTAAAATTCACAAAAATCAAACTGGCATATAATCACACAACTTGATGTTTACAATAAGTACGTACGGCGAGAAAGATAAAAATTGGGATTTCGATCACTGCTGACACCATCATGACATATGGTGTCCAAATGCACAAGTGCCCGATATGAAGATATTTAATATCAATAAGTTGATAAAGGAAATTATTACTACTCATGCCTATTCCCGAAGACGGTAAAACAGAACTTAACCAATTTGCACCGAAAGCTTGAAATACAAACATAGGAAACAGACACACTGCAATAGTAATCATAATAACTGTCAATGCATCCCTGTATTGGGCCGAAATAAACATCGTAAAACTTACAGTCGCCAAAAGGGAAATTAATCCACCCATTGCTACAAAAGCTTGCAGCTTGCCTAAATTAATTGCAGGCAAACTGCTCACAGAAAACAACATCTGCATAGATGTTTTCATGCACTCTGTACCGAATGCAAAATCTGAAATCAGTAAATGCAGAGAAATACATACGGCAAAAGCTATGACAGAAATGGTCAGTGCAGCAGATATTTTCACTACAGCCAATTTGGAGCGTCCATGTTTTGTACATCTTAATATACTATCAGCCCCAGTTTGATACTCATTGGAAAATGTAGGCGTGACAGCTGCTGCACAAAGAATTACAAGAAAGAACACCGTAAGTTCAATATAATCAAAAGCATCTCTTGTATATCCTGAATAAAGCTTAAACGGTGTCTTGACTTTCGAATATTGCTTAAAGGCATTCTCCTTTGCCGATGGATAATCTTTCTCTTCTATATCCATAAGACTGTTAAGACGTTTCTTTGTCCTTTCATAAAAATGATCCATATCATCTATGGGTATATCCATTTTGCTTTTTCCCAATCCTGTTTGTAAATCTTGTAAATCGGCAAATGCCTCCGGAAGTCTGCCAATAATTGACTGAACGGGTTCTATCTTTTGATAAAGAGCAGGTGGAAATTTTCCATCATACAGGCTGTCTTCCCCGTACGGTGCAATGGTTATCTGATAAATTTTCAACGCTTCCTTTAGCTTCTCCTGGGTAACTTCTCCATCATATGGAGCTTGAAGCTTCTGTATATGTCTAATAGCCTTTAATCCATTTAACTCCGCCACCTTGTTTCCCTTAGCATCATATTGATTGTTGTCTACAAACATTACTGGAAGCCATGCCATCCCTATGGACGCAAGAAGTGCGATAAGCAGCAAAATGATTGAGCGACGTGACTTAAGTATACGTTTAAGTTCTAAATAATAAATACGCATATATTATTTCTCCTCCTCACTGATTTCCTCCTGCGGGAACAACCATAAATATAAATCCTCCAAACGGGGCTGTACCATCACAGATTCACTCACTTGTGATTCATCTGCTAAATATCGGATAGACACCATATTGTTCTCCTCACTGCGCTGGTTTACAATGCGCAGCTTCATCTCATACATAGACAGCTTGTTACTTAGAACCTTGCAAGACCAAACTTTTCCTTCAACCTGCCTGACAAGCTCGTCAGTTGTTCCAAAATCAAGAATTTTTCCCGCCTTCATAATGGCATTTTGGGTAGCAATATACTCAATGTCGGATACTATATGAGTTGAAACAAGAACAATACGATCATGAGAAAATTCCGAAATAAAATTACGGAAGCGAACCCGTTCTCCCGGATCAAGACCGGCTGTTGGTTCATCCATAATGAGAATCTTTGGATCATTCAGCATTGCCTGTGCAATTCCTACACGGCGTTTCATTCCTCCTGACAGTTTAATGATTTTTTTGTTTCTTACATCATTAAGCGTTAATGTATGCAGAAGACCTTCAATCTTTTTTCCTGTTTCCACCTTGGGGACATCCTTTAACGCCGCCATATACTCCAAATAATCCTTTACTGTGAAGTCTTGAAAAAATCCAAACTCCTGGGGTAAAAATCCGAATATATTCCTGTATTCTTCCCCTAGAGTGTGAATATCCCTGCCTTCATAAAGAATTTTTCCACTGGTTGGTTTTAAAATGTCCGCAATCATCTGCATGAGTGTAGTCTTGCCTGCACCATTTGCTCCAATCAATCCCCATACCCCTGGCGTAAGACTTAAGCAAACATTGTCAACTGCGGTTTTATCCTTAAACTGTTTACTAAGATTTGTAATCGTAAGCTCCATATTATCTCTCCTTTTTTTAATTACAATAAAAACGTCCCTGCTCAGTTTTTATTGTACTAAACAAGGACGTTTCAAACTTTAAGATAAACAATATAAATTCCTAAGGAAATCTTAATATCCGATTTATGTTTTCCTAAGACTTAACTGGAAGAGATACTGTAAAAGTAACAGTATTATTTTCACTATGAGCTGAAATTTCTCCCCCATGAAGACGAAGGATTTGATCTGCAATAGAAAGTCCAAGCCCTGATCCACCTGTATCCGACTTGCGTGCATCATCCAAACGGGTAAATTTGTCAAAAATAGATGATAGCTGTTCAGGTGGAATAGTTTGCCCGTGATTTTCAAACACAATAATTATTCTATCATTATTCTCTTCTGCTGAAATTATAATTTCCGTACCTGGATAACTGTAGGCAACAGCATTTTTTAAAATGTTGTTAAATACCCTTGCCAACTTTTCAGGATCAGCATAAACAGTCAAATTTTCATTTGCACGGAGTATGGCAGAATTTCCTTTAGCCGATAAAGCAGGATAAAATTCATCAATCAACTGCACAAGCATGTAGTATAAATCGATGTTTTCTTTCTTGAGCTTAATTTGCTGTGTATTGTACCGTGTGATTTCAAAAAATTCATTAATGAGTTTTTCCAGTCTTACAGCTTTTTTTAAGGCAATTTTTACATATTTTGCTTTTTGTTCTGCAGGCATATCCGGTGCTTCCTCCAGTAAACTCAGATAACCAATTACAGAAGTCAGCGGTGTACGAATATCGTGTGCCAAATACATAACCAATTCATTCTTTTTACTTTCCGCTTCTTTTACTGCCCTATAACTTAAAAGAACATCCATTTTTATCTGATTCATTTGTTTTTCTACATCTTTTAAAGGCTCCGATAACTCAATGGTTTTGTCATTTGGCTGATGCACAGTTTTTGTAGCATCTATGACTTCATGAAGATATTCCCAAGGTTTTTTCAAGTAATGATAGAATATGCAGCAAAAACCAATAACAATATACATAAAATAAATAATACTGATTCTAAGATCAAACCATGAAAAAAACGCATTTGAAAATTTACCCAGCGCATAATCAACTATCACAATTAAAACGTATCCAATTAAAGTATATAGTAACAAAGTAATATATAATCTAATACACAGCTTTTTTTCTATGATTTTATTGTTCATAACATATTTTCCTTCCTTGCAGCCTGCAATATCTAAATTTTATACCCTACTCCCCATATCGTTTTTATATATTTTGGTTCATCTGCAGTATCCCCCATTTTTTCGCGCAAGTGCCGAATATGAACGGTAATCGTGTTGTTTCTTTTACTGTAATATTCATCTTTCCATATCCCCTGGAACAATTTTTCAGAGCTTACAACCATACCTTTATTCTCCATCAGTATTCGAAGTATTGAAAATTCCGTTGGTGTCAGCGAAATGAGCTTCTCATCTATAAAGCATTCGTATGTCTTTATATTTATTTTTAATCCTGAATAAGATAAATGAGAAGTTATATCCAGTTCATCTTTTGTAGAATTGTACTTCTTATATCGACGTAATTGAGCTTTTACCCTGGCAATCAATTCAAGAGGACGAAACGGCTTTGTTACATAATCGTCAGCACCTAAAGTCAATCCCGTAATTTTATCAGTTTCCTCATCTTTTGCCGTCAACATAATGACTGGAAAATTATATTGCTCTCTAATTTTCCTGCAAAGGTCAAAGCCATTTATTTCCGGCATCATAATATCCAGAATAGCAAGATCAAGCTGCATGTCTTCTATACAAGCAAGTGCCTCTCTTGAAGAATAAAACTTAAAAACAATATAATTTTCGTTTTGCAGATATACCTCTATTAAATCTGCAATATCATGTTCATCATCTACCACAAGAATTCTATCACTCATAAAATCGACTCTCCTCCACCTAATGTAAGCCATATAAAATTTTATCAAATTTCTTTCGTTTATTTATAATTTTCTTCATAAGAAATTATTAAGAATTTACTAATATATATTGATACCATCATAATACACCCAAACTAAAAAAAGCAATCCAATAAAATTTATTAATGGATTGCTCTTGTCATATGTATCAAATTTACTTAACTGCGATATATAAATAGCAATGTGCTTTTCCGTCCTTCGTATATTGACCCGGAACACTGCTTTCAAAATCCTCTGTAAAAGTTCTATGTATATCACCTGAGTTTTGCTCAGACCATACCTTTTCCCACGCCTTTCTTGTGCAAAGGCTTATTTGTCCATATTCATCTTTTTCATCATACTTTTTATAAAGTCCTTCATTTACTTTTTGTTCCATCATCTTAAAGAAATCTGCTGTTGCAGCCATTATGGTCAAATCGTAATCTCCTTTTTCATCACTGGAATAATTACTGTATTTTGAAACCGGAGAAATCCCCTGTTGAAATACATGCTCACTGTCAAAAAGAATAGGCAGTTTTCCACTTTCAATATCCTTCCAGATATCATTAATCTTTTTTATTCCCTCCTCGGAGTTATTAGTTCTTATTGTTATTTTGTTTAATTTATATGCCAACTCTGCTCCTCCTATTATCCAAATATTTTATATGCAAGTTTTAATAAAAGTCTGTATAAAATTAAGCTTCCAAATAACACTATGCTCATGCAGACAAGAAATATTACTATATAATTATTTATAAAAAAGTTTAAAATCACAAGTATCCCACTTATAACAACAACTATAACCATTATTAAAACTGGCAAATAGTTTTTCTGAAAAATAGCTTTCTCAGTTTCCCATGTGAGTTTTGGAAAGCTAAAATCCAGGAATAAACCTATCAAAGATATCAGTAATATTGCACCTATCGATACTAATAGTCCTAAAATAAATAATAATTTATTGATACCTATTAGTATCAATACTATTGCTGTTATTACTACTGCCATTCCATTTATACATAAAGATGATATTATTTTTGAGTGTAGATGAGTTTTATATGAAATCGGAATATATTTAGATACTATAATATCTCTGCCTTCCCTTGAAAGTGCAATTGAGGCTGCACCACCTGTCATTATAGACATTGCGGCAAGAACAAAGGCTCCAACTATTACAAAACCATTTAGTCTATTAGTACTGTTTAACATATTTTTTATATTTGCAAGACCTCCGTTGGATATCATTGACACCCCAAGTATTGCCGGCATATAAAATATCATTGCAACGCAATTTATAAAATACGTTGGTGTTCTAAACATAATTTTAATATCTTTTACCACAAGAGCTTTTAGTGGAGAATTTATTTTTATGATTTTATCTGCTTTTCCATTTTCAAGTATGTTTTCCCTTGTGCTGTAAGATTCTGAAATACCTATTATTCCTTTGAGATACAGTTTTCCTCCAATATATGAATAAGCAGCAAATATTGCTATGCTTGTTACTAATGTTAGAATTATATACAAGAGTCCGCTTGTTTTGTTATTGTACAGCAGTGCATATGATGAAAATTTATTTGTTATAAAAATTCCTGTCATAGTATCCATCATGCTGTTATGACCTTCTGAAAATTTCAAAAGCGTTTGTCCATGAGTCATGTTTCCATTTAAAGCAGAATTGAGGTAATTAAATAAAATAACAAAGATTAATGAAATACAACCTATAAACATTCTAAAGCCATCTTTGTGCTTTGACAGCTTGGTAAATCTCATAAGTATCATGCATATGATAGATGCCAGTACCATTGGAAATACAGGAGTTATTATCAATACTAATACAAGATACAAATAATAAATAATACTTGCTTTTGATACAATTCCATAAGCTATAAGCGGAAGTATCAATATAGAAGTATACATATACATATTTAATAATACGGCTAAGAACTTGCCAATTATAAGTTCGCTGCTTTTAATTGGCATAGGTAAAAGCACTTCTATATCATCTGAAAAGTAAAATACATTCATTATTGTGTATGTTCCAAGAAGGAAACAAATACCTGCACCTGCCGATACCATAAGTGCCAGCAGCATTCCTTCCTGACCTGCTGCATGAAACGACTCATATCCGCTTGCAATTATAAGTGCAAATGGTATAGATATGACAATTATTGAAAAAATCATAATTAAAGATAAAAAGATAGTCTTCATTTTATTGTTTCCAAACATTTCACCGAGGGCATTTTTCATAAAATATTTGGTCACAACTCTTAATCTATTCATTTTCGGTCATCTCCAGGAACATTTCCTCTAAAGATTCATTTTCCTTAAATTTATCATGCATGTCGTTTAAAGTTCCATTAAATATTAATTGCCCTTTATTAATTATTGCTACCTTATCACATATTTTTTCTGCAACCTCCAACACGTGAGTTGAAAAAATAACTGTGTTTCCTGCATCAGCATGTTCTCTCATCATTTCCTTTAACGTAAATGCTGATTTAGGGTCTAAGCCTGTCATGGGTTCATCTAAAATCCACACTTTTGGCTTATGGATCATAACTCCTATTAAAATGATTTTCTGTCTCATTCCATGAGAATACGCTTGAATTTTATCTGCAAGAGCAGATTCCATACCAAACTTTTTTGACATATTCTTTATTCTCTCAGATCTATCTTCTTTAGAAACGCCATAAATGTCTGCCATAAAATTCAAGTACTCTATTCCAGTAAGTCTTAAAAACATATCTGGATTGTCTGGTACATATCCGAACTGTTTTTTTGCCTTAATTGGGTTTTTACTTATGTCAACACCATTGATTTCTATATTCCCTTTAGTTGGTGCTATCACTCCAGTAATCATCTTGATTGTAGTGGTTTTTCCTGCACCATTAGGGCCTAGCAGTCCGTAGATTTCTCCATCGCTTACTTCTAAATTTAAATTGTCGACTGCCTTATAATTTCCATTATAACTTTTTATGACATTTTGTATGCTTATCATTATTGACGCCTCCTTCTAGGATATTTTCATACTAAAATTTGCTGTATAAAAAAGTATTCGTTTTATTTTAACATATCTTTATAAGTAGAGTAAGCCGTTAACTTCCGCCACCGACTTATTTTCCACTGAAATAATACTCTCACCTTCAGCCTTATAAGGACTTGCCAAAATTTTGTTAAAAAAGACTGCTTGATAAATGCATTTATCAGCAGTCTTAAAACAAATTTTCAAAACAATCTACTCTAAATTTTTTCCATTCGTTGCTATAACATTTTTATACCAATAAAACGAATCTTTTCTGTATCTTCTGCATTCTTTAATATCCTTATCTGTGCGATCTACATATATAAATCCATATCTTTTGGCAATTCCGTTACTTGTTGACAATAAATCAAATGCAGACCACGGATTATACGCTATAATATCAACACCATTTGCAATTGCATTTTTCATTGCCTTAATGTGCTCACGGATATATTCAATACGATAACTGTCGTGCACACTTCCGTCTCTTTCCAGTTCATCATATGCTCCAAACCCATTTTCACAAATCATAACGGGTTTGTGATAACGATCATTAATATCCTCCAATACATATTGAAGTCCAATTGGATCTATTGGCATTGAAAAATCAGTATCTTTAATATTGTCATTTTTACAACATTCAAATAAATCTGGCTGTACCTCATAAACAATTTTTCCACCCTTACCCGTCTTATTATTTTGTTTAGAGCGACGAGCCAATCCCGGGGCAGCCTCTTTTACACATGCACTTTGATAATAATTTATTCCCAGGAAATCAAAGCATTCCGAACCCCTTTTTATTAAATCCATGTCTCCTTCTAAAATTTCAAAATCCAGCCCCTGACGTTTCAAATAAGCCATTACTGATTTTGTGTATATTCCTTTAAAGTACGCATCCATATAAAAATAATTCTTAAAGGCACTTGCATTTTTAGATGCCAAAATATCCTTTGGAGCACACGTATGTGGATAATATGGAGCCATGTCAAGTGCTGCACCACATAATCCTCCTGGAACAATCTCATGAACAGCAATTGCTGCTTTTGCGTGAGCAAGATTCATGTAATGATTTGCTTGATATCTAAACTTTGGGTTGAACTTGTCTTCCAATGATATTTTATTTTTACGGTCAATATAATTGACAACAATACTCTGCTCATTAATAGTTAACCAATATTTCACTTTATCTTTATATTCATTCAAAATATATCTAGCATAGTACTCAAAATCATCAACAATTCTGCGATCTGCCCATCCTCCATATTTATTTACTAAAGCCATAGGCAAATCGTAATGCCACATAGTTACAATTGGCTCAATATTATGAGATTTTAATTCATCAATTAAATTATGATAAAATTGAACACCTTTTGAATTGGGCTTACCAATTCCGTCAGGCAAAACTCTAGCCCAGTTAATTGAAAAACGGTATGATGTAAATCCCATCTCTGCCATTAATGCTACATCTTCCTTATAATGATGGTAATGATCACTTGCCACACTTGCATCTGCATAACCGTATTCATCACTGATTTCTCTATTAATTACATCCTGTTGATTGTCCTTTTTTCCATCCTCATTTGCTGCACCTTCACATTGATATGCGCTAGTTGCTGCACCCCACATAAAACCTTCAGGAAAGCTATTTACAATATCCATCAATTTTTACCTCCAATTTTCTATACATTTTCATCATCTGCTCAATCATATTTACTTCTGACGCTATCGTCATTAAAGTATCTTGTGCATGTATGAATAAAAAGCATATATCCATTTTATTTCCACGTGCTTCTTCTTGAATAACTTCTGTTTGGGAAAGATGTGCCTTTTTAATACATTCTCTAGCTATACTTAACAACTCATCTGCCTTCTTTTTGTCTCCATCCATCTCTGCAGACATTGCACTCATAACATTATTTCTAGCATCACCAGCATTTAATATAATTTGCATGGCAACGTTAACTATCTTTTCGTCCATACCATCAAACTCCCTTATCTTATTTAAGAACCAGTTCCGCATCACCTTTTATAGATTTACCTTCCATCTCAGAAAGCTTTTCTTGTTCCTTTAACAATGTTTCCTTTTCAAATACCTTGAAAAATGGATAGTAAATTAATAAATCTAAGAGTAGCACAACTGCCCACCAGATAATTCCCCTCATATCTCCTGTAAATAGTACAGTAGATATCGGTGCTGGAATTGTTGAAACCATTGCCAATTGAATTGTGGGAATGGTTAAGAACCCAAATTTCATAACTACCCATACAATTGTGGCATTGACAAATGTACAAATATACATTGGAAGCATAAGCATTGGATTGAATACCATTGGTGCTCCAAATATAACTGGTTCATTTATGTTGAAAATAGATGGTCCAATGCACACCCTGCCAAGTGTCTTTAACTTTTTACTCTTAGACATAAGCAGCCAAATGTTGAAAGCCAATGTGCAGCCCATACCACCAAGTACACATAATGCGATACCATTAGCAACCTCCGATGTTGTTAAAAATGTAGCTGTACCACCTGCAGCAACAGCTGCCACATTTGCAGCCTGCGCTGGAATAAAAATTGCATTTCTCGGACCAGACCATGTCCACCCTGATATTCCTAATGAGTAGAAAAATACAGGAATAAAAACAACGAGTAAAAATCCCAGGTATGTTTGAGCAATTGCTTGAACTGGCTGAAATATAAGCAATACCAATGGATACAAATCTATGTTAAAATCAATAATTAAAATCTTTAAGGTTAGAATAGTTAAAAAAATAGGAATAATATTGTTGATCCATTCCTTAACAAATTCAGGAATGCTTGTATTTCCCTTTAATAATTTTAATTTGGCAATAATATGAAATATAAATGCTACATATAATCCAATACATATAGCTACAACAATACCTGTTGGCCCAAATCTGTTCCAGGTTACAGTATATATTCCCTTACTATCAATAGTTCCTTTCATGGTTAAAATATATGCACATATACCCGTTAATCCTCCAACTACCTGATATCCACGATGTTTTAATGATCCCATTAATTGATATACCATCATAAACGCTACAAGAAGAGACAATAAATTAAACGTATAAGTTGTTATAATAGTTAAATCCGGCAAAATTTTTGAAAAATAAGATTGTATAACATTATAAAAGAAAACTACACATCCTGTTAATATAAATGGTAAACATTTAACTATACCGGCAGAAAAACCTGATACCCATGGGCGATTGGTAAATTTCTGTACTGCCGGTGTCAATGAATTTTGCAGCCAATACATGAACTTTTTCATAAGTATTACTCCTCCTTTGCAATTTTTTTATTCTTTTAATTTTTTCAAGATAAATTCAATTAAACCTTCTCCATCAAGAGCTCCGTAAATTTCTTGTGGAATTACAGCAACCGGAATATCATATGGTTCTGCAATTTCTTGAAATTCCTCAAGATGACTTTTATAATGTGGTCCTAGAAGAAGAAAATCATAATCTTCTATTACGTCTTCAACAACACTCTGACTCTTTGCATCAATAATCATTTGAGCTTTCTTTGAATTTGCAGCCTTTTGTGCAGCTTGTGCCAGAAATCCAGAACTCATACCTGCACCACAACACAATAATATAGAATACTTAGCCATATTAATCGCCTCCATAAACTTTATGTCTCTAGTATAAATAAGGCTATTTTAATAAAATAGTTCTGTCTTTTCCTGCACACAAGAAATTGTAAACCTTTTTTTTAAAAACATTTATAGTTATACTAATTAAAGATAATCTTTTTATTTGATATAATATTTAGGAAATGCAGGGTAAAATGTACAGGAGGTAACTAAAATGCTAACTAAGAGAGATATCATAAACTACTTGAATAACTCAAATTCCAAACTTTTAACTTCTAAAAGTATAGCTCTTCATTTTAGCGTTACACCTAGAACCATACGAAATTATATTAAAGATATTAAAGAAGAGTATAAAGATGACATTGAAATAAGTAAAAATAGTATTAAAATCAAAAAAACTTTAAAATTAAACGAGGATAATGATATTCCTTTGACATTCGAGGAACGTAAATCATACATTCTGCAAAAACTACTAATAACCGGCAAAGCTATCGATTTAGATATTTTATCTAGCAAACTCTGTATATCTGAAGTCACTCTGCAAAACGAAATAAAAAAAATTCGAAGATATATTGCAAGATATCATTTAGTATTAAAAACTAAAAATAACAAATTGCTTTTGGTTGGAACTGTAAAAGATAAGAAAACATTGATAATTCAACTTATATATGATGAAGCTGGGAATCATTTAGTTAGCTTATCCACCCTTAACGATATATTTCCTAATTATAATGTAGAAGAAATTCACAACATCATCATGCAAAAACTCAATGAAAACCATTTTTTTATTGATGAATACTCACTTATTAATCTTCTGCTGCACATACTTATTTCAATGAATCAAGCGCAATCATCACAAAATAGCTACGAATCCTTAAATTTAGAGCTAACAACATCAACTCATCCGTTTGTTTCAATTATTGATGAATTATGCGAAATTTTAGAAAATATGTATGATGTGAAATTTACTGATAGTAGTAAATATCAGTTCACATTACTTCTAATGACTAGATCAATTAAAAATAAGGAGCTAAGGGAAATTGAAACTACAAAATTATCAGTTAGCAATGACATAACAATATTGGTGAATAATATTATAAGTTCTGTATATAAAAATTATAATATCGATCTAAATGTCGATGAATTTATTATTGCTTTTTCTCTGCACATTAAAAACATGCTAATTCGTCTTAAAGAAAAAGTATCAGTTCACAACCCATTATTATATAGTATAAAATCGACTTCTCCTTTTATATATGACATTGCCGTTTACATCTCAAATATTATAAGTAAGCAGCAAAATGTGACTATGTATGATGATGAAATTGCCTATATAGCTTTGCACATAGGAGTGAGAATTGAGGAATTAAACAGCATACGTAAAAAGTTAAAAGTAACAATTATTTGTCCACATTATTATTCTCATTACAATAATCAATTGAAAAAAATTGAATCCTATTTTCATGAAGATATAATGATTAATTCCATAATAACAAATCCAAAGGAATTAAACTTAAATGACAATGATTTTATAATATCTACAATTCCAGTTTCCTGTGTCAGTAATTATGTTGTTATATCTACATTTTTTAATGATGATGATAAGGATAATATAAGTAAACTAATAAAACATATTAAAAGAGATAAATCTCGCTCTAAAATCGCAGCTATGCTAAAAAAGCTTATTGATAAAGATTTGTTTAAAACTAATTGTAATTATATTTCAAGGGATGATGCAATTAATAAAATGGCAAATACCCTAATAAAAAAAGAATATGTATCTTATGAATTCACTAAAAAAATATTTGAAAGAGAAGAAATATCGCCAACTAATTTTGGCATGGTTGCTATTCCCCATCCTATAGATTGTTATTCACAAAAAACGGTTCTTGAAATTTCTATTTTAGAAGAACCTGTTAGTTGGGGAAACTCATCAGTAAAAATTATTTTTATGTTCTCAATAAGTAAATTTGACTTTTCTAATTTTTCTGATGTCTTTTCATTTCTCGCAAGTATTTGTAACAACTATGCAAACTTAGAGTTCATAATTAATTCCAAATCATATAACGAATTCATAAATAATATCTTAAAATTATATTAGAAAATATGCCGCATCAAAATATTTCTATACTGATACGGCATGCTCATTTTTTCCTTTTTACGGGAATCCAGAGTTCACATCTATACCCACTTTCATCATCCAAAAAGTTTTTTTCCATGCAGGGACCCTCCACCTGTTCAAATCCCGAAGAAGGAAACCATTCTGAATACACACGTCTCCAGATATCTTGTATAATAAAATTATCCGGCCCTTTTCCAAAACCTTCAAATACCGCCCATGTAAGCTCCGGCACACTAAGCACTGTAAATTCACCCGTAAATTCTTCTCTAACCATCTCATGTCCCATCATATACTTTCTTGTACCATCTTCCTTAAAATCATAATGGAGTCCACTTAGCAAACTACCCTTTGGCCTGCCTAACATTTCATTTATCCTGTCATGTACTCCATTCTCAAATATCCCGCTAATAAACTTTGGTATATCTCTATAGGCCTCATCATTAACTTTAGTTGTTTCAAAACTTACACCGAATACCTTAAAACCTTCCTTTTGAACTATTTTATAGACAATTTCCCGTTCTCCCTTAATTGATATTGTAAAAGATATTTTTGGAAAAGCTTTAATTTTCCCACCAAAATTTTTTAAAGCTGAAGGCGACATTCCATGCATTCTTTTAAACGCCTTGGCAAAGGCTTCCGGACTCTCATATCCGTATTTCAATGCTATGTCAGTTATTCTATTATGCGACATAGTCAACTCTTCTGCCGCAAGAGTAAGCCTTCTGTTTCTTATATACCGGGTTACTGTAAATCCTGTCAATGCATGAAAAATCCGCTGAAAATGATACCTTGACGAGTATGCAATTTTTGCTATGTCATCTATATTAAGTTCTGCATCCAAATTTTCTTCAATATATTCAAGTGCATTTTTAAGCAGCTCAATTGTTTCCAATTTTTTTATCTCCTTTAGGAATCATCATCTTATTATACACATAATTTGTTATAACCTCACAATACTTGTCCGGCTCCTCAATTCTAATATAATGACCAGAAAAATCAAATACAACCACTCTCTTGTCACAAGCCCTCTTCGTAAATTCCTCAATCTGAACTTCACAAGTTATTGGATCATATTTGCCTTTAAGAAGTAAAGACGGTTTATTTATATTTGACAACTCACAAAACACATCATTATATACACGCCAATCTTTTAGCAGCTTCATTCTCGTATTTGTAGATTTTTGCCATAGCCTCTTGGCATCATGGGTATTTACTGCTATTCTTTCAATAATATGCTTGTCATCTCCAAACCACATGAAATTATTGCAGTTCTCCCCAAGCTGACCTATAGCTTTTGTGAGAAGTTTATTAATTTTTTTATAATCTGTAATATTTTTTAACGCTTCAAAATATTCTTCTGCCAATATTGGATTTCCAAGCTTTGTCAGTTCATTTGCTGCTGCATTTAACATGGAACGTTCTGAAAGTGCAAAATCAAAAGATGGAGATTCATATATCATGCATTCAATGGAATCAGGATATAAACTCGCATAAACAGCAGCAAGATATCCTCCAAATGAATGACTTAGAAGCGACCATTTATTTATATGCAGTTTTCTTCTGAGTTCTTCAAAATCTTCAATAATGTCTTCCAGTGTAATACTTTCTTCCTGTAAAACATCTTCAGATCTCCACACACCTCTTTGTTCCGGAGCTATAACTTTAAAATTCTTTGATAATCTCTCTCCCTGATACTGAATAAAATCTGCAACGCCAATTCCACCCGGTCCGCCATGAATAAACAACAATACATTGGATGAGTCCTCTCCTAAAATTTCAGTGTAAATATTCTTTCCTCTGATTTTATAATAACATCCCATTTAAAATATCCTCCGTCAGCTGTATTTTATACTTAACCATCTACACTAGAGTATATCAAAATACATCATCTTAGTTCTGTCTGATTGTGCTTTTATTTGTCCTAGCAGAGTCCATCAAGATGATTTGCTAGAATCGAATCCACTTCATCAACTGTAATTTTATCAGGACAAATCATCAAATGAAACGACAATCCATCAACAAGAACCTGCAACTGCTGTGCCTCAAATTCCAGATCAATCGCTTCTTTTATAATATGTGCTTCCGACAATTGCTGAAGCATGGTAAAAATAGTTTTGTGCATGGATTCATAAGTATCATTTCTGATTTTTTCTAAAGAGGGTTCATTCAAAGCTTTAATGGACATGGAAAGCCATACCTTCATCTCAAGCTTACGTTCTTCGTCAACTGGTATAAAATTTAATAATACTTCCTTTGCCGCAGATAAACTAATAGTATCTAACAAGGCATCCATATTTGCCAGCCTTTTTTCAATATGATTTGAAACCATGAGCATTGCAAATTCCAACAATTCAACCTGACTGCTGAAATAGTGCCTTAATGCACCTAAAGACACATTTGCCTCCTGTGCAATTTTCCTCACTGTTGCATTTTCTATTCCATCCTTTTGTATCACTCTCCAGGCAGCTTTCGCAATAATTTCCTTCTGACAATCATGATTTACAATTTTAGGCATATTAATCTCCTTTACTAATCAAAATACTACAGCACACTATTTTCTTTTCTTGGCCACAGCGTAAAACTAAAACTATAAAGAAAATCTATAAAAAGTATTATTCCCCATGTTTTAATTATACTTATCAAACTCATTGTTCTATTGCTGTCACCTATAAGCACCGTCATAAAATATAACAACAAACTTCCAATTATCCATGCTCTTAAATGTGCATACCATCCTTTTCTCTCATGGCGTGCGTTTTTCCTCCCATACTTTGGCGGTTTTAAAGGAGACGGTCCATTTGCAAAACGATGTGCAAAGCGTTCATCCGCCCAACGGATCATTTTAGGTCCAAAGGAAAGAGAAATACCTATATAAACAGCAGCAAGTCCATGAAGGGAGCTGGCCTCGGCACCACCGCGCAAATCAATCACAGTTGTTATTAACAGTATCATATCAACTATCGGTGTCAACAAAAGCAAAAATGCTCCCATCCTTTTCTTCTTCAAAATATAACGAGTAGCAAGTCCCAAAAATACTAAAATCCAAAATCCTATTTCACATGCTATAATTAATGCAACCAACATAAATATTGTCCTCCCGACGCATTATTATAATACACTTGTATTATAATAATATAGTATCTAATAAAATATTGTCAAGAGATTTTTTCTGTATCATAATAATATTTATTATTCATCAATTTTTAAAGACTCCGCAACACTTTGCCTGCCTACAAAATGATAGAAAACATACGGAATCAATGCACCCATCAAAAATAACAACGGACGCACAATAAACAGAGAACTCAAGGCACAGCATTACAGCAAGCTGTTTTTTTGTCATGCCAATAGCTTTAAGTATGGCGAGTTCTCTTCTACGAATCAGTATAATTGTTAAATAAGTCATAATAGAATTTTCATCATCAAATTATTTTACACACTTGATATAATTAACTTATTAATAAATCTCCTAAAAAATATATGTAAGAGGTAATACTTATGAAAGATATGAAAAATTATTATTACAAAAATATGCCTGATCAAAATTTTGGTGTAGACATAATATCGCCCAAAATTTTTAAATTAGGATCTAGACTTAAAGAGCATTGGCATGAGCATCTTCAGATTTTCTACTTTATTGATGGAAAAGGTTTCCTGGGATGCAACAAAAAATGCTTCTCCGTCATAAAAGGTAATATTGCAATTATAAACAGCAGAGAATTACATTATCTTGAAAGCCGCAATGACAATTTTAAATTTTATATTATACGCATTGACTTGCCTTTTTTATTCAGTGGCCATGTTGATTTATGTCAAGCAAAATATTTATCTCCTCTATCTGAAAATCTAATTGTATTTCAAAATTTAATAGAAAATGACAGTGAAGTTTTAAAATGTATAACTACTATAATTAAAGAATACTTTAATGGAGATATTGGACATGAACTTGCTGTAAAAGCTCATATATACAACCTAATTGTCTTACTTCTCAGAAATTATATTGATGAGTTCATAAAAGAAAAAAACATATATAAACTTGATAACTTCAAGCGTTTCCATGAAGTATTCGAATATATAGATAATAACTACAGTAAAAAAATATGTGCAAAAGAACTTTCAAGTATTGCACATATAAGTACATATTACTTTTGCAGGATATTTAAACAAATAACTGGAAGAACTGCAACAGAATATATAAATGAAATCAGATTAAAAAAGTCTATAGAACTTTTAAAAAATGATACTATGAACATAACAGAAATATCAATAAACTGCGGCTTCAATGATGTAAATTATTTCTGTCGTTTGTTTAAGAAGAAATATGGTGTTTCTCCCACAAAATTTGTATGCTAAAGGCTAGACATCTGCCTGTTTCTTCTTTTGCAATGCTCTTGCACCAGTAAGCATTATACCGATAAGGCATATTATCGATAAAATTATATAATCATTTTTCATACCATATACAAATGCATAATCTTTCCCAAAAACATATCCTAAAACACGATAATGCAATTTCTGGCTCATAAAGGTATATAGAAATGTTGTAGACAATGTAATTCCAACAATTTGTCCTAAGTTTCTAACTAATGAATTAACACTTCCGGCTATACCCAACTGTTCTCTTGGAGAATTTGACATAATAAGTGAATTGTTTGATGGTTGAAATAAAGACTGTCCAAAAGCCATTATCGCCATAAATATTATCACTTCCAGTATAGGTGAATATTCTGTCAAAAAAGATAGAAGTAGAAATGCAATGCTCATAAATAACAATCCTGTTAATGACAATATTTCTGGACCTATTTTATCTGACATTGTACCACATAGTGGTGAAAAAATTGCAATTATGATAGGTGATATCATTAGAAGAAATCCTGCAGCAGATGGAGATAATTTCATAGTGTCTTGAAAGTAAAATGGCAACAATATAGTAGATGCTGCTATACATGTAAAAGAAATAAAAGCGCATATCAAACTTACAGAAAATAGTTTATTCTTAAATATTTTTAATGCAAGTAATGGTTGATTGCTTTTTGTTTCAATATATATAAATACAACTATTAAAATAATCGATACAATTAGCCCGCCTATTATCCATATATTTTCAAAACCTATTCTTTGAGCCAATATGAATGCTCCAAAAAATAAAGATGTCCCTAAAAGTTGAAAAATAGTTCCTGCTATATCCAGTTTTTGACTGGCTTTTTTAGCTCTTGGTAAATATTTAATGCTCAAAATAAAAACAATAATTCCAATTGGAACGTTAATGAGAAAAATATAATTCCAACTTAAATATGAAACAATTATTCCACCAGCAGGTGGTCCAATCATAGTTCCTAATGCAACAGCCGCAGCCAAAATTCCTAATGCTTTTCCTCTTCCTTTCTCAGGAAATATTTCTGTTATTATGCCTTGATTATTTGCCATGTAAGCAGATGCACCTATTCCTTGAATGAATCTAAAAATAATAAGTAAGATAAATGAGTTTGACCTTCCGCACAAAAAAGATCCCAAAGTAAACAAAGCACTTCCACATTGAAAAACTTTGGTTTTACCAATCATATCCCCTAATCTTCCAAAGAATAAAATAGTTGCACAAATTACTATTACATAACTTGCAATAATCCATTCAATTGAAGAAAGAGAAACTGACAAATTTTCAGATATTACAGGCAATGTAGCATTAACTATACTTGAATCCAAAGTAGCCATAAATGTCATTGCTACAACAACAAATAATACAATCCACTTATTATTCTGATAAATGTCAAACTTTTGTTCTTTCATAAAAACCTCCTTTTTTAACTCATCAATTATTTAAAATACGAGCGTAACAGTTTTACAGAACTTTTTATAATCTGACTCGCTCCACGTATAATAATAAATATTTAAATAATTGCATACAAGAACTTGTTTGCACTGTTTTAGGACTATATTGACATTTTCCAACCTACTCTTGACAGATATGATACGTGCATCATATTCTTATATTGTTAACAATCTCATTTATATATACCAAGTAAAAACTTTGAATTCTAGGAGAACTAACATGCATGTAATAAAGACAACAGAAGAACGAAGAAGTATACGAAAGTTTCAAAATAAAAATAATACCAAAAGAAACAAAATAAACCTATTGGAAGTTTTGAGTTAAATATAAATTTAATTAATGAAGCATAAGCAGTAGCTTTAGTATTTAATGCATTTTCTAATTTTGAAGAAGATTACAATCATTACAGATTACTCACTGATACTCAATCAATAGGCGCAGCTATACAAACCAGTCGCCATATCCAAAACCACGAAAGTTGCTGGAAGAAGTTTCTGAATGGATATAGATTTTATGTATTTATATAGTATGCAGTTTGACGTCCAGCACAAAGTACCCAGCACTTAAAAATTTATTGAATTACTCTCTCACTGTTTTTATCAATCTGTTTTGAACGTAATGGTGCATCCTTAAAAATAATTGTAAGTATAAAACCTCCTATTGCAACAAACATACAGAGCAAGAAAATTTCATGTATGGAATTTGAAAGCACTTTTTTTGCACTCTCAAGTGCTGTATTTAAAAGACTTACGTATTGCCCTGGAACATGATTTTCTATCTGCTTCAAAGTTTCAGAATTTGTAATCACCTGAGGATTTTTAAGCTGTTCCTGAATGCCACCTGGAATGCTCCCTAAATCAAGCTTTGAAAAACCTGTATTCATTGCTGCTGTCATTATTGTTCCATATATTGCCGACCCAATAGTACTTCCAATGTTTCTAAAAAATTGAACTGTAGATGTCGCAGCCCCAATCTGCCTTCTGGATACGGAATTTTGAACATTTGTATTGGTAATAGGCATATTGATTCCAATTCCAAGACCCAATATTATCATATAAAAAATGACCTTAAAATATGATGTATTGGCATTCATTGTAGAAAGAAGCCCTGCTCCAATTGTCATTAAAATAAAGGCTACAAATACAAACACTTTGCTCTTACCAAGCTTTGATGTCAAAACTCCTGTCAATGAGCTTGCAAACAAAAGTCCAAGCATCATAGGCATTGTTATTGAGCCTGAAGTTGTCGCTGTTGTTCCAATAATTCCCTGTGCAAAGTATGGAATATACATAATTGCTGCAAACATAATTCCATTTGTAAGAAATGCCACAATAAGCGTCACACTTATACTTCTATTTTTGAAGAAAGATAATGGTATGATTGGATTTTCTGCTTTTGACTCACAAAAGATAAACATCAGCAGCATGACAAATGAAAATACAAACATTCCTATAATCTGTACAGACAACCATGAATAATCTTTTCCGCCCATGCTAAAAGCAAGCAGCATTGGGGCTAAAGCAAGTATCATTGCAAATGTTCCGTAGTAATCAACTGCCTTCCTTTTTCCCTCTGTTTTAAAATTAGGCATTATAAATACTATAATTGCTGCGGCAAAAATTCCAACTGGCACATTTATATAAAAAATCCAGCGCCAGCTGAGATTATCTATAATTATTCCTCCAAGAAGCGGTCCAATTATACTTGACAATCCATACATAGATGCAACCATACCCATATATTTTCCTCTTTTTTGAGGTGGAAATAAATCGCCAACGACAGTAAAAACACTGGTAACAAGTATGCCTCCGCCAATTCCCTGTATACCACGAAAAATAATAAGTTGAACCATGCTTCTTGACATTCCGCACAATGCCGAACCAATTAAAAATGTAAAAATACCGAATACAAATATTGGCTTTCTCCCAAAGATATCAGCAAGTCCTCCCGAAACCGGAGTAATTATAGTAGCGCAAAGCATGTAAATTGTAAATGGCCACGCATAGTATTCCATGCCCTGCAAATCGTTAACTATCTTTTTCATTCCTGTACCTACAATTGTTGAGTCCAAAGCTGACAGCAAAAGGCTTGCCATTAACCCTACAAGAATCAACGTAATTTTTGTTTTACTTAAATTTTCTGTTTTCAAAAAAACGCCTCCAATTACTTGCTATATATTATATTGGTATACTTTATACTATATGAGTATAAAAAATTATGTTTCTCTCAAAACATAATTTTCATGACAAATTAACTTTTAAAGATTGTTTTTTTCGGTGAAATCATCTGCAATTTTTTCGAACCACTCGCAAAACAATAAATACATCTTGTCATATAACTCCAATATGGACATTGCATAAAATGGCACAAATTCTTTTTTTGCTTCAATATTGGATTGAATAACCTTTCTCGCTTCCAAAAGATTGTTTCTTAAGTTTTTAATCATCTTCAATCCCATATCTGGTGACACATTGTGAAGATTTGCAGCAAATGCAACAAAATCTATATAAATCATTCCAGGCTCTTCAGAGTATTTTTCCATCATTCTCACGAAATAACTGCGCCCTTCTTCATTTATTGAATAAATTGTTTTCTCCGGCATTTCCCCGTCCTTTACAACTTTATCATCAAGATATCCCTTTTTATTAAGCGAAACAAGATTTTTATATATTGAAGGAGAACTAATCTTTACCCATGACTTTATATTGCGAGCTTCCATATTTTTTTTCATTTCATAAGCATTCATTGGCTTTTCCATCAAAGCTCCAAGCAGCATCAAATCAATAGTTGACATACAACAACCTCCTTGTAGTATAAAGTATACTAGTATATAGTATACTCAACTTTCAATTATGTCAATAGCCTGTTCAATAAAATAACTTATAATAATCAATGTAACAAGCTGCTGGCAGAATATATTTGTCAGCAGCTTGTATTAAAATAAAAAACAGTTTAACATACTATTTTTCAGAATGCTTGTTAGCCAAAAACAGTGTCGGAATTATAGCAATTACAGTAAATCCAACAGACCACCAGAATGCAACATTATATGAACTTGCAACATACTGCATCCCTGCTGCAGAGTGTTGTGCAAGCTGATGTTCCAATATCGTTGCAAGAACTGCAGATCCAAATGCACTGCCGATTGTCTGTAATATTCTCGTAGCAATACTTGCATGGGGAATCTCAGCATCCTTAACTCCTAAATATGCAGATACCATAATTGGAATAAATACTCCACCCAAACCAGCTCCACGCACCAGAAGTGCTGCTGTTAAAAGTATTGAATTTGTGTGTGAGTCAGCAAAAGCAAATGGCAAAGTTCCTATTGCGGTAATTACAAGACTTACCAACACAATTGGACGTGCCCCTATGCGATCTGTCAATTTTCCCATCTGACTTCTTGTAAATAGCATGCCAATTCCCTGAGGAATTAATAAAAGTCCGGCATATAAAACACTTTCGCCACGTACCTGCTGATAGAATAATGGAAGAAGAATCAACCCACCATTTGTAATAATTCCCGACATGAAAAGCAAAATAGTCGAAGCTGAAAAATTGCGTGATTTAAACAAATGCAAGTCAAGCACAGGAGAAATTTTTGCATGCAAAGCATAAACAATGAATGCAACCATTAAAAGTAATCCAAGTACCACTGGAATAAACACTGCACTGCTGTTTATTCCTCCATGAGATGACACTTCGGAAATTCCGTAAATAAGCAGGGCAAACGCTGGAGATAATAGCAAAATGCCAATGATATCAAGGGACTGTCTCTTGTCAAAAGAACTATCCTTTGGTATTCCTAACCAAACTAAAAATAATGCAATAATGGTAACTGGAATATTAACATAAAAAATCCAACGCCAACCAAGGCTGTTAACTATAATCCCTCCTAATACTGGACCAAGAATAGGTGCCAAAAGCATTGGCAGACTTACAATTGATGCCATACGCCCTAAATTTCTGCCGCCGGATATATTAACAAGCATATTTGTCATAGTCGGCATCAATAAACCTGCCCCAATTCCCTGCAGAAGTCTGAATCCAATAAAAGAACTTATATTCCATGACAGCGATGAAAGCATTGAACCCAAAAGAAATAATGCCAGAGAAAATTGATACAATCTTTTGCCTCCAAAGCGATTAATAGCCCACCCTGAAATTGGTACCGCCATTGCCATTGCCAGCACATATCCTGTTATGACCCACTGAATAATTGAAACAGTGTTTTTCATGTCACTTGCTATTGTTTTTACCGCCACTGACCATTGTAGAATCCAGCAATGGTGCAAAAGAACCAAATACCAGTATGATTGATACCTTAAGCAGCATTGGATTTATTTTTTCTTTCTGCAATTTTGAATCATTTGCTATTTTTTTCCACAATTACATCCTCCTGTTATAAGTTATCTTAAAAATCTTTTATTATCCAACAACCTGTTGGATAATCATATTGCAATAATTTTAAGATTCTTCATCAACCAACAATTGCTCATGCTTTGTCGGTTATTGAAAACTTCAAAAAGGAGAATTCTATGAACAAGCAGCCTGAAATCACAATGCAAACAAAACGAAACTTAATGGATGCCTTCTGGCAACTATACTGTAAAAAGCGAATTGAAAAGATCACAGTAAAAGAAATCACAACTAGGGCATGTTACTGGCAGTGCTACTCGCACACTGAATGGTCTGCCAACCGCATGGCCTCCTTTCGGTTTTAATTGAGTGTGGGGCGGTGGAGTGTTATAATTTGGATAATTAAAAAAATAGAAACTAAATTAAAGGGGTAATGGAAATGCAATATAAGGGTACTTTGATTGCGGTTAATGATATTGAAAAATCTAAGCTGTTTTACAATGCTGTGTTGGGATTGGAAGTAGTGATGGACGCAGGCGCAAATGTACAATTGACAGATGGTGTGTTTCTACAAACAGCCGATACTTGGACTGGTTTTATCCATAAAGAAAAAGCACAAATTATTTTTTCTAATAACGCAGTGGAATTGTACTTTGAAACTGATGATATGGATATGTTTATTGAGAAGATGAAAGCATTTGGCAATATTGAATATCTCCATCAGGTAGTAGAGCATAGTTGGGGGCAACGGGCTGTGCGTTTTTATGATTTGGACAAACATATTATTGAGGTTGCCGAAAATATAGTTATGGTAATAAAGCGGTTCATCAGTTCAGGACTTACCTTAGAGCAAACAGCAAATCGCATGGATGTTGATGTTAATTACATCAAATCAGCTTTAGGTGACTAATTCTCGCTTTCTTTTGTGCCGATAGGCACAAAACGCCGCCGCCAGGCCGCACATACCACATTCATGTGGTATATAAGTGCGCCCTTCGGGTTTAAGGGCAGGGGCATTAGCCCGATACCCTTTTGCCGTTGCCCTCGTTCTTGCTCCCGCCTGTGTCGGTATGTGCGGTCAACCCCTCCAGTATGCGGCGGCTGTGTTCAGTGGTGACGGTCTTTTCAAGGAAGGTTTTGAATTGCTCGTCCGTGAGGGATATAGTGTCGGGAATAAGGCTTTCCAGAAGCCCCGCCCGCTTGCAAAGGCGCTTTGTCCTGTCCTTGCGTTCCTGTTCCTTTTGTTGCTGAATGAGCCGCTTTTCCTGATTTTTAAGCTGTTCAATCTGCGTTTGAATGTCCGCTATTTTCTCGGTCTTGGTCTTTGCCATGAAAAAAACTCCTTTCGATTTTAAGCGCAAAAAAGCGGCTTACCCTGTTTTGAGTAAGCCGCTTTCTGCAGTCAAATATGTGATTATGCGCTTTTCTTCCTCGCCTGTTTTTCTTGTTCCTGCTGTTTCTGCTTCTGCTTGGCGGCATACCGCCGCTGTGCTTCTCGGCGTTGCTCCCGCTTGCGAAACGCCTTTTCTTGGGCGGCGATTTCTTCTGCGGTCGGCTCTGGCGTGGGTACTTCAAACCTGCCGATAAAGTTCAGGTGAATATCTACCTGCTGCTGCCGTTCCCCGCTGGATTTGTCTGCTTCGTGTACCACGATTTTTTCTATGTACTCCGCTATCATCTGCGGGGTAAGTTCGGAAAAATCGGTGTGCTTTTTTACCAGTTCAATAAACTTGTCGGCTCTGGCACTGTTGGCGTTGAAGCTGTCCAGTTCCGCCTGCAACCGTAAAACGGATTGCTCCAGTTCTGTCTGCTCCTGCTCATATTCCTGTGACAGCAGTTCAAAGCCTTTATCGGTCAGTTTGCCGCTTACGTTGTCCTCGTAAATACGGCGAATGAGGGCGTTGAGTTCCACAACCCGTTTTTGATCCTTACCTATGTATACATAAAAAACAAACAATACTTTATTGTTCTACTGGGAAAAAACGGCGATCCCGCTTTTCAGGAAAAGATGAAAAACGCATACAAATCGTTACTTAGACCTGCCATTCAATCAATTAATAGAAATGTGGATGACTATATGCTAGAATGTACCCTTGAATACGCCATGTCTGCTTTTATTGGCGTGATGACCTATTGTTTTACAAGAGAGGAAAATCCAGATATAGAGAAGACTGTACAGATTTTATACAGTCTTATGGAAGATGGCGTTATGAAAAATTTCAAGTGGATTAAAGATAAGTAGTAAAATCAAATAATTATAGTATGCACTGCTTGACGGTTTGAACCCATTTGCTTGGCTGACACAGGAGAAGTTCTTCGTGTAATAAATCCATCTCTATAATATGCGGTTCTGTAAAATGCTGCTCATATCTATCTTTATATTTTTTTCCCATCTTGGCAGCATAAAAGCAGTGAATAGTTGTATTCTTAACTTCAATATTGTTCTCAAGTTTTGTTACAAGATCAGTGTAGAACTGATTCTTCATGCTTTTTTTAGTTACAAAACGCATCGGTGCCTCATTTTCTATTCCCATCATATGAAGCCCCTTCTTTGTATACTCCTCTCCGCTTTTTTTTATCATATATTTTCTAAGGAACCCAGAAACTCTTCCGCTATGCATCATCTTATAAAATAATAAAATCATGATACTTGTTTGCACTGCAGCAATCCCTCTACTTGCTTGATCCAAATCCGAGCTGCCTAAAATTCCATGGTTCATATGAATTTTTTTACGCTGTGCCATTAATCCCACAAAAGATCCTCCTAAAGAGCACCCATATACAGCATGTATTTCTCCATTAAATCTTCTTTTAATATAATCTTCAATTTTTGCTGTCTGAGTTAGCATATCAGAGAACTCTATTTTCTCCATTTCATCAAAGCCGTCATAGGATATACATACAACGAAAAAATCTTCTGCCAGCAAATCTATTACTTCATAAAAATTATTTTTCCAGTGACAGCATGTCCCTGGCAGCAGCATAATAGCTGGATTTTCTTCATTTCCAAATTCATATACCTTCAAAAATACCACCTTCTCTATTCTTTAAACAATATCTTAATTTTAATAATACCTTAATACATCACCTATATAAACACTATCACTCCATATCATCCCGAAGAGCATCAATAATATTTTCTTTTTTTATCTTCTGGACAGCATACAACATTGTAATGAATACTACAAATAGCACGCTGACTATACTTATGGCCATGCTGCCTAACGGGAATACAAAATGGACATTGTCTGCACCTCCATTTGTCATCCCTTTGTAAATCAGCCACGATGAGATTGCCGATATAGGAAGTCCGAATAGCAGCGCCTTCATTCCATAAAAAGCACATTCAAAATTCATCATCTTCTGAAAATCACGATCTGACATACCAATGGAGCGGAGCATGGCAAGTTCCCTTCTGCGCAGTTTTATATTCGTTGAAATAGTGTTGAATACATTGGCAACCGCAATCAGCGAAATCATAATTATAAAAGTATACGAAAATATGTTGGCTATGAAAATGTAATTCCGGCTCTCATCAAGCATTTTATGAGAATTATACAATATATAACCGGATTTGTTTTCCGCACTCTTAAGTACAGCCTCAATTTTAGATGCTGACTGTGCTGCATTTTTTGACTTAAAAGTCATGCCCTTAACAGCCACATGGGTATCAGTAGTCTGAAAATTATCTTTAAGCGAGTATGGAACCATTATCCTAAAAATAAACGGATTGTTTGCTTCAGAGTTTCCCATAATAGGAAGTGTATCAGGTGGAACAATATTTACAAACTTAATATTTACATTTCGCCACTGTTCTGTTTTATTTTTTTCATTTATTCCCGGAGAAATAGAAAGATTTACGAAAGAACTTTTGAATAAATTATCAAACTCATTAGGCTCCTGATTAGCTTTCATTTGATTTGTCATTTTTGCAACAGCAATCATTTTAGCATTTTCACCGGTATATTCATTTTTAGGTAATCCCAAGCCTTTGATAATATTAAAATAGGTACTATCATCAAGAAACTGGATGTCAAGGGGCAGATTAACCATATCATTTGAATGCTGACCTGAATATTTAAGATAAGCCTCTGAAAGACTGTCTGTTTTAGCAGCACACGAATACTTCATAAGTGCTTGATATGAACCTTCGTAAACACCATCCACCTTTTTTAATTTGTCATAAAGCTGCAGCATTTTGCTATCGTCCATGTCCTGCATCGATAAACCAATGTCATATGTGGTAAATACTGTTGCCTTATCCGACGCCTGTTTCATATATGTTACAAAAGAACTCGTAGATATAAACAGTACCACACTTAAAATAAGTGACAGTACAATACTGCGATAGCGTTTTTTGTTTCTCTTAAAATTCTTTAACGCAAGGGTTCCTTCCAAACCATAAATACTCTGTGCAAGTTTTGATGTTTTTACAGCTTTTAATTCAACTTTTATCTCGTTTGTCTGGCGAATACTCTCCATAACCGGAGTGTCTGCAGCCTTTTTAGCTGGAATATAGGCTGAAATCAAAATCGTAATTATACTGACCAAAGCTGCAGAGCCAATCACCGGTGCAGATATCGTCAATGTTAATGGCACACCGCTGTACATAACACTCTCAAATTTTTTGGCAACAATGGAAATTACAAGGCTTATACTACCTATGCCGACAATAACTCCAATCGGTATTCCAATTGCGCCAATGCAGATTCCTTCAAACAACACCGAATTTCTGAGTTGCTTTGCTGTGGCACCCACCGAAGATAAAATTCCAAACTGTTGCGTACGCTCGTTTAGCGATATGATGAATGAATTATAAATTAGAAAAATAGATCCTACCATTATCAAAATAATCAAAATGCCGCCAACTGAATACAGAAAAGTGTTAAATATATTATCCTCTGAAAGACCCATAAAACGCAGCACATTATCATTAAAGATATAAGTGTGGCTTTGAGCCATGCTGCTTGCATAAGAATGAACTTTTCGTGGATTTTTAAGTGTGACAAACAGATTTAAGCTGTCTGTTTTGTCTTGTGCATCTGCTTTAGTTATCAATGTATACCCTGCTGCAGAAGGCTCCTCAAAGCTTGGTCTTTGGCATATACCGACAACCTTGTAGATTTTTGTACCTTTTGTCATAAAAGTTTCTTTGTCGGAAGCATAAGGATCATGCTGGGTAAGATTTTTACTTCCCTCCATTCGGCTTCCTACAGGAAGTGAAAGTTTGTCACCTACTGAGAACTTAACTCCTCCATTTGATTCGATACTCAGTGAAACAAGAACTTCACTGCTGTTTTTAGGCATTCTGCCTGAATACAGGGTTATAGGGATGGTGTCAAATGCCTTCTCACTAAATCCTGTTACAAAAAGATACGGTTTATGAGGGTTTTTTCCACCTTGAAGTTTTGCGTAACCAATATTTTCAACTGCTGCAGTATCTGCAGCTCCCTTGTCTAAACTTCTTTCCTTTGCAAAATGAGAATTAACATTCAAAAACTCCACATGCCAATTACCGTATTTCTGAGCTGCTCCGTTTGCAAGATAGCTCAGAAGAGAAATGCCAAAGGTAGCTACTGCCGTAATCATGGCAGCAGACAGTACAACTCCTATAATAGTTACAATGGTTCGTGTGCGGCTTTTTTTCATTCCCTGCAGGGTGACTTTATTGAAAATATTCATGGTCTCACCCTCTCATCCCTCACTACCCTTCCGTCTGATATACCTATAATGCGGTCTGCCTGAAGAGCAATATTTTCGTCATGTGTAACAACTATAAGTGTCTGATGATATTTTTGATTGCTTGCCTTAAGCAGGCTTATAATTTCATGTCCATTTTTGCTGTCCAAACTTCCTGTAGGTTCGTCGGCAAGCATTACAGCCGGGGCGTTCATCAAAGCACGTCCTATGGAAACACGCTGCTGCTGACCTCCTGAAAGCTGATTTGGAAGATGATTTTTTCGTTCTTTTAAGCCAAGCAATTCAAGCAAGTCATCAAGACGTTCCTTATTGACCCTTCTCTTGTCCATCAGTATAGGCAAGGTTATGTTTTCAACAACATTCAGTGTTGGAATGAGGTTGTGAAACTGGTAAATCAGTCCAACCTGGCGTCTGCGAAATATAGCGAGCTTTTCATTATTTTGAGCATACACATCCTGTCCGTCCAAATATATCTTTCCGCTTGTAGGCACATCTACACCGCCAATACTGTGGAGCAATGTTGATTTTCCTGAACCCGAGGAACCGATGATTGCAGTAAATTCTCCCTTTTTAATTGTAAGTGAAACATGGTCAAGTGCAGTAACTTGGTTCTCGCCCCGGCCATAGATTTTACATAGGTTTTCAATTTTTAAAAATTCCATTATTTGAGTCTCCTTTCTCGTGGTTTACTTATATAATAGAATTTTAAACTTACATCTCTGTGACTTTCAGGTGAGAGATTTGTCACTTTGGAAAACGGATGTCAAATATCGCACCGCCTTGTGGACCATTTTTTGCGGTAATTGATCCTCCCTGACGCGTTATAATCATCTTGCATAGAGCCAATCCAATTCCATATCCTGCAGTATCTGTGTTCTTCCCTCGATAAAACCTGTCAAACAGACGGGATAAATCTTTTTTTTCAAAACCTTTTCCGCTGTCGTGAATTGTAACCTCGGTAAATAGTGGGTTGGAGCTACAGCAAATTTTAATCTTTCCATTATCACCTGCACTTTCTATACAATTTTTGATAACATTTTGAACAGCTTCAGATAGCCAAGCTGAATCGCCGCAAATAATAATTCCTTTTGATACATCCACTTGCAAATCAATATTATGCAATTCCAATTGGATTAGAAAAGGACGAAGCGAAGTATATATCAAATCTTTTACATCTATCCGTGTGCTTTGAAAGCTTACAATACCGGCATCCAGGCGTGATAATTTCAGCAGTGAAGTAAGAAGCCAATCCATTCGCATAAGCAACTCTTCCGTTTCACGTACTAACTTCTTTCGATGATTTTGATCAGGGCTATTCTCTAATAATGACAGAATAAGATTTATAGATGTGAGAGGGGTGCGGAGTTGGTGGGCTATATCGGCAAGAGAATCTGAAAGGTGCTCTTTTTCTTTCTTTAGGGCAATATTTTGATCCCGAATACGCAGCGTCATTTTTGTAATTTCGCTTTGGAGAATGGAAAGTTCACCCTCATCGGATTCAGCTATATAAAGATGATCAGTATTATGGAGCACGAGATCGATTTGATCTGAAATCTGTGAAATACTTTTATATCTTGCTCTTGTAAACATAAAAAATGCCGTGCCAAAGGCTGCCGCAGAGATGGTTACAAGAATTCCAGCCTTTATATTTATAGTAAATCCCAAAATTATAAAAATTGCAGTCATTAGTGAGAATATGCTCATAAACTTACGTAACTCTCTATTTCGAAGCATACTTCTCCCCCAATCTATATCCTGTACCGCGAACAGTAAGAATAATTTTGGGTTTTGCCGGGTCGTCCTCTATTTTCTCCCTCAAGCGTTTTATATATACAGTCAGCGTATTGTCATTGACAAACTCTCCTGCTGCATCCCATAACTCGTCAAGCAGTCTGGCTCTTGTGATAATGCTTTTGGGGGTTCCGATAAATACTAGAAACAGACGATATTCTAATGCTGAAAGAAATATCTCACTGCCGTCCTTTTTAACAACACCACTTGCCATATCCACATGAAGTCCGGCGATTTCAAAATCCGATCTTGAATGCCCGCTTTTTCGCAAAGCAGTTTTTATTCGTGCAATCAATTCACGCGGACGAAAAGGCTTTGTGATATAGTCATCTGCTCCCATATTAAGGCCAGTAACAACACTTGCCTCATCACCGGAAGCCGTAAGAAATATAACAGGAACATCCTGCATATCTTTGATCTCCGTGCAAACCGTAAAACCATTTCCGTCAGGCAGGGAAATATCTATAAGCGCCAGATCAAATTTATTCCCTGCAAGTTGAGAGAGTGCTTCCCTTCGTGTAGGAGCGTGAATAACTGTAAATCCTTCCGAACGAAGCAGAAGCACAAGGTTTTTGGCAATCTCCCTATCATCCTCAACTAAAAATATCCGTTTCATTGTTTTCACACTCCTTCACTCTAAGCAATTTACACTTACTGTTCTTCATCTTTCTCAAACACAATGCCAGCCTTTGCTCTTGCTATAGTTTGAACCTCGCAAACAATCATACTGTGCTCAAGTTTCTTATAACAACCTTCCAAATCTCTGTTTTCAATCATCTTCTGAAATTCAACAAATTCATTTACCATCCTGTGCTCATAGTTATTTTTATTTATAATTTTATTATTTCCATCATTCATTATCACCTCGAATTTTTCGCATACATTTGCCGGTGTATCCTGATATATACAGCCCTTCTCTCCCTGAATGTTGTTTGCAATATGTGCCTTACAGTCTTTAGCCCCAATACAAACACATTTAAAGCTTTCATAGTCAAGGATCAGCACTCCGGATGTATCTATTCCTCTTTCAACATTAGCATAATATTCAACATTTTCAGGTCTTCCAAACAATCCTACAACATAATGTATATTGTATATATTAAGATCCATCAGCGCACCACCTGACGCCCTAGTATCAAAAGCTGGAAGAACAATTCCCGCTTTAAACCTGTCATATCTGCTGGAATACTGAGAATAATTACATTGGACTATTTTTATATCTCCCAGTGTTGGTACCAGTTCCTTTATTTTTTTGTAATTTGGAAGGTATTGATTCGTTATAGCTTCAAATATAAATAATTCCTTTTCCATAGCTAATTTTTTCAATATCAATGCTTCTTTATAGTTTGTAGTAAATGGCTTTTCTACAATAACATTTTTACTGCTCTCCAGTGCTTTTTTGCTAAATTCAAAGTGCAGGCTATTTGGAAGTGCTACATATACAGTGTCAACGTCACTTTCAAGAAGCTCATCCATATCATAAAATGTATTTTTTATATTGTATTCTCTTTTCAGTTTCTCTACATTTTCTTTGGATCTTTGAGTTCCAAGTATGGCTGTCAGCTCAATATCTTTCAAATATTTTGTAATTGTAAGAAATTCTTTTACAATCATTCCCGAACCTAAAATGCCTAATTTCATATTGTATCCTCCTAATTCTCATTATCTCTCTATGTATTCAAAGTAATTTGTTTCACCACTAGTATACAGCATTTTTAGGCATACGTTTACTCAAATTTTTTCTAAGCAGGGACACAACATATTCAAAAAGCCCTCAATTTTATGTATACCCCTATATTTAATGATCATTCCCCCTCTTTTATAAAGAAACCAATTTCTATAAGATTCCCCTGTAAACGTTTTTCGTATCGTAAAACTCCTTAATTTCAAACCCAAGGACATCACGATAAAAACGAATCATTATCGCCATGTCCTTTACAACTACTCCTAATCCATCTAATTTTATTTTACGTTTCCTCCCTTAATTTTTATAAGGTCATTCTATCAAATAGAACATGATAACTGTATGTCATGAATCGTGATATATCTTTTTTTAAATAATATACTACTTAATTTTGTGTAAATCATAAAAATCTTTTAACTCTACTTTCCTTTCTCGTGATAAATTTGTTTTTTTAACACCTTGAATCGCCCCTTCAATTGCTAATAATTTGTGAATGCATGCAGAAATGTCGATTTCTTGTATTTTCAACCATGCTTGTTATGTATAATCTTCACTACCACAAAGTCAAATCCAGAACGGTGGACTCTTTGCTTGAAGCTCTTCCAAAAGCATTTCAAACTGTTTCTGCAAATGATATGATATTATGAATTTTATTTACTTTCGTACTGGTCTTATATACTTAAAAAAACGTTCCGGATCATGATACATGTATATAATTCTCCCGAGAGAGGTATCAAAACAATACCCTGTGCCTGAAAAATCAAAAGTTGACATGGCGTTTTCTATCTTTTCCTCCACGCTACGGTTCTCCTGTTCATAATCGAACGGCCCATGTTCAAAAACTACATACTCGGCCTCGGGAATATCAATCATAAACATTTGTGGCGGTACTTCGCCTGTATAATCGTCAGGAAGACGTACTCCATAACATTCTGTTCGCAGAAATCCCCAATCACAAAGTCTGCCATCTGGATCGCTGATATACGCCATAATCTGACCGCTGCCACTGTTTACCTCGCTCCCGCCGTCATCATCCAATTTGCCCTTGATACTATCCATCAAGCCGCAGATAGTTTCGAAATCTTGCCCAGGAATCAGACTTTGCTTTTGCCAAAAATCCCAATATCCGTTGCTTTCGTAGTTTTTAATATGCAGAAACTTGTGTGCAGGAATGGTTACGAAATAAATTTTAACATTCTCTGTAGATTTCATCATGCCAATCTCTCCAAATCCAAAAAAGTAGCGGTCGAAAGGGTTAATTTTTGTACGAAGAACTATAGGCTCAGGCTTTTTCCGGTATTCACTCGGAGTTACCCCATAAGTTGCCTTAAAAGCTCTTGTAAAAGCCTCATGGGATGAAAAACCATAATCAAAAGCAATATCCAAGAGACTTCTTTCACTATCCCGAACCTCTTTTAACGCAAAAGCTAACTTTCTAAGCCGCAGATAATCCCGAAACTGCATACCCGATATTTCTTTAAATTTTCTTGTTGTATAAAATTTGGAATAACCCAATCTGCTGGAAAGAAATCGCAGTGTCAATGCTTCGTTATTATAATTTTTAATACATTTGTCAATTTCATCAACGATAATTTGAATTTGCTTCTGCCACTCGTACATCTATTTGTCAACCTCATTTCAACCACCCTGCATTTATTATAAAGAAATAGAAAGCTACCTGCTTGATTTTACTTGCTCTTGCATTCCGCAGGGTACATAGTTTCTATTTATTTGTTTTACAGCCCATAGTTTTCTCATACCTTGAGTGTATCTTCATATTCCATATGTAGAAATATCTATGTATCCGTCCTTGGATACTTCCACTCCTTCTGATATAAGAAGTTCTCTTTGGATAGCTGCCCCTCTTTCATCCGTAATTGATATTTTTCCTTTGGAGTTAATTATCCGATACCAAGGGAGATTATACTTCTTAGACATAGAATGAAGTATTCTAGATACCTGCCTCGCGCCTCTAATATTTCCTGCAAAGCTTGCAACCTGTCCATAGCTCATAACCCTCCCATATGGTATTTTATTTATTATTGCAAGGACTTCCTCAATAAACTGTGTCATATAAATCAAATCTCCTTTTTTCTTTAAATGATCCTATATTTTCAAACCACTTTGTGTTAAATAAACAGTTTAAACAACTATCATTAAAATCTTATTCTATCTTTATTTTTGGGTATACTATTTTTTACTTTTACCCATCTGCCATCTTTGAATAGTTCATATTCTTCAAAAACGCAAGGCAACCCTTTTGCTTTTGATATATCACTATTATCCATGAGCTGAAAATGTAAATGAGGAGCAAAAGAATTTCCTGAATTTCCTATTTTGCCTATAACTTCACCTTTTTTCACTCTCTGACCAACTGAAACTTGAATAGATCCTGTTTGAAGATGACATAAGGCAGCATACACATTATTGGCATTTTCTATAATAACATAGTTGCCAGCGACAAATCCTGGATCATGTTTTTTAGGATCAAAATAATGAGCATTTTTATAAGCATTGTACATATCTGATAGCAGCTTCGTACGCGTTCGTTCTTTATAGCTGTTTTCCGCCTTCACAATGGTTCCGCTACATGGAGCATATATTTCTTTCCCCCAACAATAATATTCATTCACCGAAGCTCCAAGAAGATATTGCAAAAAACTAACTCGATAAGCAGGTAATCCTTTTCTTTCCCAATCTACCTGTATAAAATCATAAGCATATCTTGTTCCTAATTTATTCGTACCATGACTCGGAATTTTCCTTCCTGGAGTATTAGGAGAAAGCCACTCCCCTCTCAAAGGAAACTCTACAATTATTGGTTCACGCATTTCAATCATTGTATTCCTCCTATCAATCCATTGTTTACCCATACTAAAAAGAATTAGTGCTATAAGTAAGGCACCGATTATGCATAATATTTCATTCTCTTAATCATTGAGTGAGATGTAGAATAGTTTTCTAAGCTCATCAAAATACTCATCTATTTTATTTATAATAACTTCACTGTCCAAAGTACTTATATCACCATTACGAATGTTCTCTAATAGTTGATTAGTAAACCCAACATTAGACCAAAATATAATTTTTTTGCATTTTTCAATATCTAATCCATTTCTAAATTTACTCTCATCTACTTTATCAAATAATTTAGGATAACAGTCTAAATCTTCTTGGTTTGCTCTATTTTGAAGTTCCTTATTAATTTCGGCTGAATTAGTAACACCTGCAAGTTTACTAAACTTTGAAATCCATGGATACTTTTTAAACAACTTAACTTGTAAAAGATATGATTGCCGTAATCTGTTAAAAATATCCTTTTCATCGTAATTCATCAATTCAAAGTATTCCTTCTTCATTAAATCAGAAAAATAATCATATACAATAAGAAAAAGTTCTCGTTTGCTACTTACATAATGAAACATAAGAGATTTAGAAATTCCTGCTTCTTTTGCTATTACATTTGTTGAAGCATTGTCATAGCCTTGTAATGAGAATTCTTTTAATGCTGCATTTAAAACAGCATCTCTTCGCTTATGGTCTAAATTTAATAATTTTTTTATCACGACTACTCCTTTACAAAAAATATTATTGACCTGTTAGATTAATAATATTATATCCAGATTTACCTAACAGGTCAATAAGCAAAGTAATGAAAGATATCTTCAAATCGTATACACAGAATAAAAGAAACAATCAAACGTGTATTTGTTTGGATTCAAAATAGCATATTTTTAAAAATGAAAATATGCTATTTATCTACACTCTGAATCACTTGCTTTCAACATAAAAAATAAGTTATTTTTTATTTATTTATTTTTTTGTTATATCCATATTCCAATACATTTACAATACTAATTTTACTCCGCCATAAATTCCTGCATCATTTCCAAGTTTTGCAAGTTCAAATTTTGTTCCTTCACATGCGTGAAATGCTTTTTGCTTAAAATATTTTTGAACTGAATTTATAAGAATACTTCCTGCTTTGGATACTCCTCCACCGATAACAAAAACCTCAGGATCACACACACAGGAAACACTTGCAAGTGCATATCCTAGTTTTTCTCCTAATTTTTCAACTAATTTGTTTGCTAATTTATCTCCTTCTTTTGCCGAATCAAATATTACTTTTGATGTAATTTCATCAAAATCCCGTAATACAGATGCACTATCATCTTTATTTAAAAGTCTTTTAGCCTCTTTTACAATTCCATTGGCTGATGCATATTGCTCAAGACATCCTGTTTTTCCACATCCACAAACTTCTGTTTCATTTTTTACAACTTTAATGTGTCCTATTTCTCCTCCTGCTCCATGTGCACCGGAAATTATATTTCCATTAATTATAACTCCGCCACCAACACCCGTGCCAATCGTCACCATTAAAATATTTTTATATCCTTTTCCTCCTCCTTGCCACATTTCACCTAATGCTGCTACATTCGCATCATTCCCGGCTTTTACCGGAAGATCTATCATTTCACTCAAAGTTTGTTCTACATTAAATATACCCCAACCTAAATTAACACATTTTAAAACGGTTCCATCTTCGATAACCGGCCCCGGTACTCCAAGTCCAACACCTACTACATCATTTCTATATATTCCTTTTTCTTTCATTTTTACTTTTATCTCTTTTGATATGTCTTCCAATATATATTTTCCGTTTTCTTCTTTCCTAGTATTTACTTCCCATTTATTAATTAATGTACCATCAATTTTAAAAAATCCAAACTTTATTGTCGTTCCACCTATATCTATTCCAAATCCATATTTTGGCATTTGCCTTCCTCCTAGTAGATCAGTCAATAATTTTATTTATATACCTTTTACTTAAATTGTCTTAATTCTATTATATAGTTATTACCACATAAAAGCATTAATTTGGTTATTTGTTTCTGCTTATGTTTTTATTCTAATTAAAAACTTATACCAAGCCAATTTAATCAGATTAAAATTTCAAATATCAATATTAATATTTTTTCAATAATCATATTTTCTAATTAGAAATTTTATTTTCATTATGTCTTTTTTCAATCTCTCTAGCATACTCCTGAGCCTTTGACTTTGTAATTCCATAGAAACACATTGGAATTACTGCAAGTAAATAAATAACACCTGGGATCAGATTTACTATCATATTTAAATTATGCATCGTGGCAAGTGATTGCTGAACATTAGGCACATATCCTATAAATTGAAGTATAATTGCAAAAATTCCACCAATTATAGCAGAAGAAATTTTTGTAATAAGACTTGTTACAGAATAAATTGAACCATCTGAACGAGTTCCATACTTATATTCATTATAATCTATACAATCGCCGACCATACTGAATACCATTGGAGATCCAAAACCTACTGGTATAAAACCAACTGTTGATAGCAATACTATAACTGTAATATTTGTAACAGGCACAAAATACAATGCAATAGCTGATAACCCACATATAGTTACGCCAATAATTGCTAACGTTTTCTTTTGAAAAAATTTAGCAATACCCCCAACTATTATAGAACCAATTGCTGTACATAAACCAAATCCTGCCATTAAAGGCGCTATAAGATCAGCTCTCTTCATAACATAAGTATAATAATATACAACTGTACCTAATCTTCCAAATAATGCAGTAAACATCAAAAATAGAAAACAGAAAACCAAAATTAATGATTTATTTGATATAACTGCTTTTACTGAATCTCTTATTGATGGCTTCTCCTGTTTTTCAATTTTGATTACTTCTTTACAATTTCTAAAAACCATATAAAATAATGGCAATGTAATTAATGATATTACTAAAGCTGCTAAGCTATACCCTCTTTGATTGTTGCCATGACCTAATACATTAACCAATGGCATAAGTAGTGCCCCTGTAATAACACTAGAAATTAATGAAAAAAACCCCCTAAACGAATTTAATGAAGTTCTCTCATTAGTATCGCGAGTCATTACCGTGCCTAAAGCTCCATAAGGCACATTAACCAAAGAATAAATAGTTCCAAATAAAAGGTACGTAACACACGCATAAATTATCTTTCCTGTATTATCCAATGAAGGTGTAGTAAAAGTTAGTGTATTAAATACAGCAAGTAATATTGGACCAAATAATATATGAGCGTGTGAAGCTTTTTCTGTAAATTAGCTTTCTATGAAATTTTAGAAAGATAGATAAAATAAAATTTATTTCTACCTTAATTTCAAATATACAATTTAAAAATTAGCATGTCAATAACGTCTAAGAAAAAAGACGTTATTTTTATAAAAATTTTATTCTGGAAGTCTGCCATCATACATTATAGACAGTTCACCATAAACTTTACCCCAATTTCTGAGGACTGACGTCCATTTTTTAGTTGCTTCAAATGTTGAAAGATAAAGAGCCTTGAGAAGTGCAGTATCACTTGGAAATACGCTTCTTTGACTATTTAACTTACGGTACGTACTGTTAAGACTTTCTATGGCATTCGTTGTATATATTACTTTTCTGACATCTGGTGAAAATTTAAATATAGGGGTTATTGAGTCCCAGTTCCTATGCCAGCTTCGCATAGCTCCTGGATATTTATCATTCCACTTCTCAGATACAACTTCTAGATTTTTATGGGCAATTTCTTCTGATGGAGACTGATATATTCCCTTAAGATCTTTTGCAAAATCTTTTTTGTGTTTATAAGATACATACTTAAGAGTATTTCTTATTTGGTGTACGATACACCTCTGATATTCCGTGTCCGGAAAGGACGCATTTATAGATTCCTTTATGCCAGAGAGACCATCTGCGCAAAGTATGAGAATGTCTTTAACTCCTCTGTTTTTAAGCTCATTTAGAACACCAAGCCAGTATTTACTGCTCTCGTTCTCTCCTATGTTTATTGAAAGAACATCTTTAATTCCAGCATCATTTATGCCCATAATTATATAAGCAGCAAGCTTTTTCACTATACCATTATCTCTAACTGAAAAGTGCACAGCGTCTATAAAAACAATAGGATATACCGTAGATAATGGACGCTGCTGCCACTGTTCAATTTCAGGTAATATACGGTCTGTAATGTTTGATATCATACCTTCGCTTGCTTCAAAACCATAAATATCTTCAACAATCTCAGATATTTGCCTTGTAGTCATGCCCTTTGCATACATGGATATTATTCTATCTTCTATGCTTGATATGTCTTTCTGACGCTTTTCTACAGCCTGCGGCTGAAATGTACTGTTTCTGTCCTGGGGTACATCAATTTCTACTTCACCATATTTACTGCGTATTTTCTTGTTTTTGCGGCCATTTCTGTAGTTTGATTCATTAGAACATCCATATTTCTTATATCCAAGGTGATTGTCCATCTCACCTTCGAGCATTTCTTGAAGAGTTCCTCCTAGTAGATCTTTCAATGCCTCTTGAATATCCTCTGCAGATTTAATATCGTACTCACTTAGAAGGAAAGTTATACTATTTTTCTTACCTTCGGTCATTGGTTTTACCTTATAAACATCTTTTTTCCTTGCCATAAAAAAAGCCTCCTATGATTTTTTATTTTATCATAGAAAGCTATATATTTTTTATTTACAGACTTTCCGTCACAGGCTCTTAAAATTATCGGCTCTGACTCTTAGTGCCCTGGCTCTTTTATTAAGTTTAATCTTACTTTTTAGTCTACCCTATTTATCGGCTGTCCTTTTGAAAAAGCTTTGATGTTATCCTGAATTAACGAAACTAAACGCTGTCTTGTTTCGAGTCCCCGCCATCCCATATGAGGAGTAATGATAACATTATCCATTGTGTACAATGGACTTGCATCATCTAATGGTTCTACCTCTTGCACGTCCAATCCTGCACCTGCAATTACATTATTCTGCAATGCATCAATCAATGCTTTTTCATCAACCAATGCCCCCCTTGCAGTATTAACTAAGTATGCAGTCGGTTTCATCATTGCTAAAGCATCTTTATCAATCATATGTCTTGTTGATTCATTTAAAGGGCAATTAAGAGAAATAAAATCACTTTGCATCAAAACTTCTTCATTTGTTGTAAAGTGAATATTCTCTATATCTGCCCTTGGAGTTCTGGTCGATACTAAAATTTTCATTCCCATTGCCTGTGCTACTTTGATTATTTCTTTTGCAATGTTTCCATAACCAATAACTCCTAGTGTTTTACCGTTCAATTCCACATGGTCTACCATTAAATGTTTATGAAAATTATCATGATTACCTTCTGAAAGCATACGAATCTGTTTTTGCATTGAACTTGCCAGGTTTAGGATCATAAGGATTGCTGTATGAGCCACTCGTTCACTGCTATAAGCAGGTATATTGCATAATGTGATTCCTTTTTCATGTACCGCATCCAAATCTATATTATTATATCCAGTTCCGGCTTCGCAGATCATCTTTACACTGTCAGGAAATTTTCTAATAATGTCTCCTGTGACTTTCATTTCTTTTGTTACAACAATTGTAAATCCGTCAACGCGCTCTAAAATTTTATCTTCAGGCGTTTCATCATAGATTACAACTTCAGATGCAATTTCCGAGTAATCAATGTTGCCATCATAATTTACCAAACCAGCATTTAATACTACAGTTTTATCATTCATAATTTTATCTCCTCCATGTGATCTATATTTTTACTTCAAAATAGTCTTCAGTACATAATGTACTGCTTTTTTATTAAGTATATCACATAAAGCATCCATTACTCATATATAATGATATAACTTAGCAATAATGAAAATATTGATTTAAATATCGAGCAATTTTTTTTGCGAGTCTTCTATATCCATCTATGTTATAATGCATTTTATCTGGCATATATAACTTCGCTTGAAATTCATCATATGGTGAAATTCCACTTTCTTTATACATATTTAACACTGGAATGCTATAATAATCACATCTTTCCAGTATCGCTTCCACATAATCAATCTGCTTTAAATTCAATTTGTTATAACTAAATGAATCAGGATAATTCTTAACTGAATTTGAAAAATTATTTTTCATTGGTGTCATGAATATTATTTCTTTATCCGCATATTTTTCTAACAATCCTGAAATAAGAGTGTTAAGAGCACCATAAAAACAATGAGGATCAAAAGAGTTCTGCTTGCCTAAAGGCACATCGTGATGAAAGTCATTGACTCCACCAAGAACTGTAATAATATCAGCATTATTATCCATATCCTTAAAACGTTCAATAAAGCTGTCATTTCGATCAAAAGTAATGGCTATCCTTGACCCTTTGACTCCATAATTACGTATAGTTTCAAATTCAAGGAATTTCTGAATTTGAGTAGTCCAAGATATTTCATTTCCTCCTGTTCCATTTCCATTATCTCCCCATGTAGTAGAATCTCCAAGACAATTCATTACAATTTTACTCATTCTTTATTTCATATCCTTTCTGTCATTAAGTTATTTCTTAAAATCTGCTTCAATTTGTTCTAGAGATTTTCCTGTGGTTTCAGGAAGCACTTTATGAGCAAATATTCCCATACAAATACAAAACATTGAAAATACTAAAAATGTCATTGTGGCCCCAAGTTTAGAAAGCATTATCGGGAAAAATTGAGTAACAAAATATGAAGTTAAAAACATTGCCATTGATGAAAATGACAGAGCTCTTCCACGAATATTAGTTGGGAATATTTCAGAAACTATTACCCATGCTCCGCCACCCCAGGATAGTTCATAAGCCGCAGTGTGTGCTAAAACACCAAATAAGATTAATATATCTATAATAGTGTTAAATGTACCCAAGCTAAACAATATGGCTAGTAGCAATAATGCAGCAACCATAGCATAAGCGCCATTTCTCAATAACTTCTTTCTACCCAGTTTATCAATATAAAACATAAAAATAGCAACAAAGATTATTTTAATTACACCAATTCCTATAGTTTCAATCAGAGATGCATTAGTTCCTACACCTGTCATTTTAAAAATGGCAGGAGCATAATAACCAACTGCAATGGTTCCTGTTAACTGTTGAAAAACTGCCGATAATATAGCTATTAAAAAAGCATATCTTATCCCAGGAGCAAATAACTCTGAAATTAGGCCCTTTGTCTCTGATTTAATGCTTTTTTCTATAATTATACTCTCTTTTTTAGCAACCTCCACCCCATTCAATCGAGTTAAAATAGATTTAGCTTCCTCATTTTTTCCAATTTTAATTAGAAAACGTGGACTTTCTGGAATTATGGAAGTTAAAATAAAAAATATTATTGCTGGAACCATTCCAGAACCAAACATAAAACGCCATCCTAGCAAAACATTCCAAGCATTTGTATGAGTATTAGCGATAATTGCATTTACTATGAACACAGTTGTCATTCCAATTGCAAAAGCCAATTGATTTGTACTAACAAGAGTTCCTCGAATTTTTGCAGGTGCAACTTCAGAAATATACAGAGGAACAATAGTCGAAGCCATTCCAATTGCTATACCCGAAAGAATACGACCAACAATTAAAATTTCCACTGATTGAGAAATAGCTAAAATTAAACTCGATAAAGTAAATAAAACACCCGCACAAAACATAACTTTTTTTCTGCCAAGATAGTCACTCAAAAATCCGGCTACAATGCATCCCGCCATTGCACCCAAGGCAAGGACACCTGACACAAATCCAACAGTTGTTTGGCTTAAATTAAAGTGAACACTAAAGAAATTTAAAGCTCCAGATATTACTCCTTGATCATATCCAAATAAAATCCCACCAAGTCCTGCTATTACAGTTATTAATATCGTATAAGATAATTCAGCATTTTTTTTCTTATTAGACATATCAACACAACCTTTCATTTTTCAAATATTGATCATAATTCAAAACGTTTTCTCTGTATACATGATAAAAATTCAATTAATCATTTGAGTACCTCATAAAGTCACAAATAGAAAAACGTTTTTCTAATAACTATAAAAAATTATTTGCCACATGTAAAATTATATTTTCTAGTAATACCTGTATCTAGGATGAATCATATCTAACATTGTATTTAATAACCATATTATCACTTCCTTTCATTTTATATTTTATAAATGTATTTAAAAGAAACGTTTTCTTAATGAATATAAAATTAATTTATCATCACAGTTAAGGTAACGTTTTCTTGAAATTTATAGAAGTTATCTCTTATAAACCAATAATTTTTATTATTGATTTATATAGAAGTCGACATTATTTTTTAAAACGATTGCTATTTTATTAAATTCATTAGGAATATTGACTTCACTTTTTATTAAATAGTTAAATAAAAAATTTACTCCTTCGTAAGCCTGCATATATGGGTTCTGATATATTATTGCTTGTACAATGTCATCTTTTAAAAACTTAATCGATTCATCAAAAATATCAGTTCCTATTACTTTGAATTTATTTAATAAGTTCATCTCTTTTATTAGATTTCCTAAAAGCAATGTATTTCTTGAGTTGTTTGAATAAATTCCTTTTATATCATCAAAACTTTTAAAAAATCCCTTTAATGTTTCATAAGTATTATTCGAATTAGTATCAATAATTTGAATAATATCTATTAAAGGCATTTCTTTTGACATCTCATCAATAAAACCTTCAACAATTTTATTATGTAGAGTTGTTTCTTTATTTCCACTTATAACAATAACTTTTCCTGATGAATCTATCATTTTACTCATAAGTTCAGCTGCAAGCATACCAATTTTTTTAGATGGAGGAGCTATACATGCAATTCGTTTACTAAATGGGGCATCTGTATTTATAGTAACAACTGAAATACCGGCATCAGAAAATTTATTGATTATATTATTCAATTCTGATGAATTCCACGGAACTGTAAGTAATCCGTCAATAGATGAATTATATTTATCAAATACATTTTCCAAAACTTTTCTTTGCAATTTATAGTCATTTCCTCTAAACGGCACATTTATTATTTCTATATTAAAATCTTTTAAAGACTCTTTGGCTCCAAATATTCCATTCCAAATATCTTTATAAAAATAGCGTTCTTCACCTATAGCCTCGGGTAAAACTACAACTATTCTCACAGCTTTTCTTTTTAATGTTGATGCAATAATATTAATTTTAAAATTCATTTCATCTGCTGTTTTTAATATTTTTTCACGTGTAGCTTCACTTATGCCTTTTTTATCATATAAAGCTTTATGGACTGTACTTAATGAGACATTTAGTTTTTTAGATATGTCTTTTAATGTTACTCTTTTATTATCCATATATATCCTCCGCAAGAAAAACGTTTTCTCTATTTAGAATATATATCTAAAAACTTTATTTGTCAATATAAAATCTTGCTTAATTGCTTAAATTTTAATAGCATCATGAATTTATACTCTAAAAGAAATTATATTGTACATAATAACTTTATTATAAAACAAATGTAATATTATAAGTCACATTTTAAAGGTAAAAATTATCATGTCAATAACGCCTAAAAAGGCGTTATTGTTATAAAAGTTTTATTTTAGAAGTTTAGCATCCTAGGTTAAAATCATTCTTTTCATTAATAATTTATGATACTGATGATATTATTTAAACTGTTTTATACAGTCAATCAATCCTGACACCGACATCCCATGCTCAGCAAGTAACTCCATTACATTAAAGTCAGTGTGGAATTTTTTCGAGATACCAAAATTTTTAACCTTCATGTCACTGTCACCATAGAAACTGGCCACACGCTGACCAAATCCACCATCCAACTCACCATCTTCAATGGTAATCACGAACTTGTGATCTTTCTTCAAATCTTCTAATAGCTCTTCATCCAAACCAGTAAGGAATTTAGGATTAATAACAGTAATCCTCTCACCCAATTCATTCTCATAGGCTTCTGCAGTTTCCTTGGCCATTTGAAGAAGACAGCCCACACCAATGATGGCAACTTCTTTTCCTTTTTTTACTGTTTTAGATTTATTATAAATAGAATAATCAGTAGTATCTTTCACCCCCGTTTGATTCAAAACAAGTGGGACTTTAATCGCAACTGGATGTTCTCTCTGTGTGGTGGCAAATTTAAACATTTGAATGTATTCTTCTTTGCTTGCAGGTGCAAGATAAATCAAATTCGGCACATGAGAGAAAAATGCAATATCACACATTGCAATATGAGTATTGGAGTTCATTCCAAAAGCACCGGACATCAGAACCAAAATGGTTGCCGGATTATCATTCAGACACAAATCATGAGAGAGCTGATCATAGGTTCGCTGCAAAAACGGAGCAAGTGTTCCAAATACAGGTGTTCCACCATTTTTTGCAATCCCGCTAATCATTGCAATAGCTGTTTCTTCTGCTATACCAACATCTATAAACTGCCCTCTTCTTACGTACTCAGGACGAACTTTTTCTGTGAATCCAAGCCCCATTGGTGTTGCGGCATTTAGAACAACAGCCTTTTCATTGCTGTCCAACAACTCAACCAAACTATCAAAAATAGTAGAATCACCTATGTTACTCGGCCTAGATCCATCTTTTATTGTAAATGGCCCACCTGCATGCCATGCTTCACGATCCTGTTCTGCATAAGGCAAACCTTTTCCCTTGATTGTATGAATATGTAGGACAACCGGATGCTCAATATCTTTCACTTGTTTAAACAATTTCACAAGCTGTTCAATATTGTGTCCGTCATCCAAATATAAATAATCCAAACCAAAACCTTTGAAAATATTATTAGTGCTCTTGCCATTAGTTTCTCTTAGATTTTTCAGAGATTTGTAGAGACCGCCATGATTTTCCGCAATACTCTGGTCATTATCATTTACAACGATAATCAAATTTTTATCGTATTCCCCTGCATAATCAAGTGCTTCTAACGCTTCACCTCCAGAAAGAGAACCATCTCCAATAATAGCTATGATATTTTCTTTTCCACAAGAAAGATCACGCCCCTTGGCAAGTCCTGTTGCAAGAGATACCGATGTTGAAGTATGCCCAACTGTAAAAAAGTCATGTTCACTTTCTAATGGATTTGTATATCCAGTTACATCATCATAATGCTTCGGGTCAAGAAATGCTTCTTTTCTTCCAGTGAGTATTTTATGCGGATAGCATTGATGAGATACATCAAATACAAACTTATCCGTAGGCGAATTAAATACATAATGCATGGCTATAGTAACTTCCACCATTCCGAGATTTGGTCCAATGTGACCGCCATGCTCGCTGAGTTTCTTTATCAGTGCTGTTCTTACCTCATCGGCTAAAACATTCAGCTGATCTAACGTAAGCTTTTTTATATCTACAGGTGACTTAATCTGTTCTAAATACATATTACATTCCTCCAATTAGCTAAGGTTTCAATTTATCTTTTGTTTTTGGGGCAGCCCATGTGAGACTGCCCGTTTCCACCGCAATCTCATATCTAGCAATCTTAAAATTAAGACGCTCAAGAGTTACATCAATATTTTGACGTCGCTTTAACAAAACGTCCTTTTGTCTCTGGAGAAGTTTCAGGCGTGCAGCAATTGTTTTATCACCTTGCCGATAAAGTTTTACATATTCTATTATCACTTCAATTGAAAGCCCTGCACTACGCATACATAAACACAATTCCATCCAGGCTTCGTCCTCAGACGTATAATTGCGAATACCACTTTCAGTTCTATGAACAGGTGGAATCATGCCAACACGCTCATAATATCTCAACGTATCCTTTGAAATATCATATTTTTGACACACTTCATTTATAGTCATAAACAATCTCCTTTCTCCAACAACCAAATTATAAACCTTGGAGTTAACTCCAAGTCAAGTAGTGATAATTTTTATTTTTGTATCGCCTAATATTTTCTTGGTCATGTCTGAAAATACGGAGTCATTTAAGGAAAATGATAATCGAAGCAGAGAAAAACAGGAACTTATAGAACTGCCCACAAATACGCTGTATCATCAATCTGTAGAGTCCTGCAAATTCCAAGAAGCACCTATTACTACGAAGCAAAAACAAGACAAGCCACAATAATTATAGTACTCGGAAAATAAGCTCGGATTTATTTGAAAATACTAAGCATATATTTTCTTACTTTTGCTGGCTATCTGCAATAAATGTAGATTTCTTTTTTAAACACTCTGAGCATAAACCTTCAAAAGCTATGCTTTGCTCTATAAGATAAAATCCATAATTATTGATGATTATATCATTGAAAATACTTACAAAATCATCTTTTATATCTATAATAGCTCCACACTCCTTACACATAAAATGATGCTTATGTTCACTTTTGCTTAAAACCATCTCATAACGAGTTATATTATCGCCAAAGGTTAATTTTCTCACTATTCCAAATTGATATAGTAATTCTAAAGTCCTATAGACTGTAGCCACACCAGTATCCGGACTTTTTATTCTAGTATAATAATAAAGCTCTTCAACACTTAAGTGGTTATCTTTATTCTTAAATAAAACTTGTAGTATAACCTTTCGTTGATGGGTAAGAGTAATATCTGCTGCTTTTAATTCTTCATATATGCTATCTAAATAATCCTCCACAATATCATCTCCTATATGATTTCATGAATTCATTATAAAATTCCTAGAATATATCTTTTTCAGTGTATCATTCATACTCAAGACTAATTCTCTTGCATCATCCCATTCTCCTCCTTAGATTTGACTTATTAAATCATCTAGAAAACTATTTATAGTGTTTAATCCTTCTTTATCATATTTACTTAATATTTTAATAAATTTTTCACGTTTAACTTTATGGAGCATTTCGTGTATTTCAAATACTTCTTTTCCTTGCGCTGTCAGTGTATAATAAATTCCTTTTTTATTATTTTCCAAATGATTTCCTTTTATTAACTCTTTCTTTAACAGCTTATTAGTAATCTTAGATATGGCACCTTTTGTCATATTTAATTCCTTTGCTATAAATGTTGCATTCACCAATCGATTTTTCCCAATACAATCAATTACGTGAATTTCCGAAAACATTAATCCCATATCACAAAGCTCTTTGTGGTTATATTTGATTAACAAATCCTTTATTTCATCATCATGACTATTCAACGAATTATTTATATGTTCAAAGGCTGCCATAAACTTATTTATTGTTAAATCTATCTCAAACTTTACATTTTCTGTTTTCATGATCGCAATCTCCTTTTAAAAATAATTTCTTCGGAAACAATGATATTATACCTCATATAACTAATCTACTCAATATTATTTTTCAAAAATAGTTTCCTAGGAAATCAAATAGCAACTTGACAAAAGCGTATGGCAACCATATACTATTAACATGAATAAGTTTATAGATAACAAACATCAAATTGCAGATAATTCTTTAAAGTTAGCACTTGCCTTGGTTGATCTTGATAAAAAAACTCGTAACTACAAAACTGATGTGCCAATTTTTTACTCTGAAATACATGTAATAATGGCTATTGCCGAACATCCTGGAATTCATGTGGGTGGTCTAGCTGATATTCTAGGAGTAACAAAAGGATCTGTTTCGGAAATTCTCAAAAAGCTAGAGAGAAAGGGCCTTGTTATAAAAGAAGTTGATGATCTTAATCTATCTAGATATTCGTTGAGTCTGACTGAAAAGGGTAAAAAAGCTCATAGCAACCATATGCATTATCATGCTGTTGTAAACAATATGGTTGAAGATGAGCTGAAAAATGCCTCCGAACATGAATTAGAATTTTTGTCAAACTTTTTGTCATCCGTGATGAACAAAATTAAATTTTTCAGTAAAAATTTTGATGAGTAAAATTTTTAAGCAAGAGTATGGCAGCCATACACTTGCTGTATATAATTAAGTTAGGAGGTGCTAACCATAAAAAATAGAAAATCATCAAAGTTATATATGGCTTGTGATAATAATAAAGTGAAGGAAAAAATGTATAAACAAACACTTGAAGCTGATAAAAAAGCTTTGTGTGCTATTTATAATTCTTTAGCCTCATACGTTCCCTTTGGCTTTTATCCTTATGAACACCCAATATTTGAGCAAGCCAATTCTTCCAATAATAAACTAGAAAGTACCAAAATTGATAAAACATTAAAAAAACAAGACAAATAAACAATTATGCCAAAGCGTATGGTAGCCATACGCTTTTACCTGTAATTAATTTAGGAGGTGCTAACATCAAAAAGAACAAAGCACCAAATCCATATCTGGACTCCGATAATAGTGAAGTGATTAAGCATAAATATAAAATACTTAAAGCTGATGAAAAAAGTTTATGGGCAATCTATATTGCTTTAGCCGCATGTGTTCTCTTTGGTTTTTATCCATATGAATACTCAATATTTGAGCAAAGCAATTCTTTTAATAATAAGTTTGAAGATAATGAAATTGATAAATTCCTAAAAAAGCAAGATGAATAAACAATTGCATTAAAGCGTATGGTATCCATACGCTTTTTACCTATGATTAACATACAACTCAATAGGTGTTGTATGTTTATTGTTTTTTTGCTGCTCTATTATTTACTTTTTTTTACAGATGTCACCAAAAGCAAACACCAAAAGGAGTTTTTTGCTAGATACCCCATGTTTCATAGGAGTAAGCAATGAAACTTCCTTTTGATGGCTATTTACAGTTTTTGGACTGTATTTTTCATTGTTAAAGCATTTACTATAAACATTAATATTGGCTTTATGGTACTAAACCTGCTAAGAAAAGTCAAGGTATTTTTTTAACATCCACTTTATTTTTTATTGGTAAACTTCCATCACTCTTACATAGTAAATCCGTAAAAATTTATTTAAGCCTGCTATTTTAGCTACCCGTTTGGGTTTACCCTCAGCTTCTTTTTTAGAATATACCAATATACTGCATCATCATCTGGCGCCGCATGTGTCTTTAACACTCGCATTGTCTCATATCCGATTTTCCGTAATATTGATGATCCACGTTTGCTAATTTTACTAATAATCTCTCCATATGGCTTTAAAATACATGCTGTGCTTTTCCCTTTTGATACATCAATACCTACACTAATCATCATGTACCTCCTAAAATCATTTGTAATTCTCCCATCCACACTTATTACAGTTCATTTTAGTTCGTTACACGAAAGCTCATCTATGAGTTCCAACCTGCTTAATCGAATGTTTATAGTAAGGGGTGGTTGACGGTTTTCATGATGGATGTAAAAATCCAAAAGAGCCTCGACAGACCAATTACTTTCCTTTATTATAAAAAAATAAGTGTACGTGTTAAATCACTAATGATGTGTTTAACAATTACACTTTTATGGTACTAAAATGAGCGAACTTACAGGCATGTTTACCCGTCAGAACGCTCTTATATATCATTTCATGTTTAACCAGTACTGTTGGTTCGTACTGATGCGCATAGTTATCCGCTGAAAAACATAGGATTTTTTTAAGAAATCACCTAAGTATGTACCGGTTGTGCAAATGGCCTAATGTCGCTGCGGCGTATGCGCAGCGGTGCAGTCTGTAGAGACCAATACCTATAGGAATCCCCCCAAACTTTACGAGTTTGGAGGGATTCCTGAAATATTCAGACATAGAGAATGACCCGCCAAAGCGCCGTTTTTTTTATTTGGCGAGTACATCATTATAGCATCAAAAAGCCACATATCGGAATTTTTAATTTTAATACCATTATCTTATTATCTACAACATAAATGTTCTCTAGGTATAGCATTGATAGTACTCACCAGTTCAACCAATGATTTTCCTCCATCGAGATTTATAATTCCAATTTTATATGCAGTCGGAGATTGCCCATAACTATCTGATCTTACAGAAGTAAATTATAACTTTGATTTTCAATTTCAAAACCGCTGTCATTTAAATCACGATTTTAGACAAGCAACGGTTTATTATAAATTGCAACTTGTCAGCAATCGCATAGCAAATAGTTGTTGTCAAAAATAAAGAGCCGATAACCGCATTTTTACTTATACGTGTTATCGGCTCTGCGCCTTCGCGTCTGGCTCTTTCATAACTGATATATTCATTTGACTTATATTGATTAGTGTCTCATGTTTGCACTTAGGACAAAATAGAGGAAAATTTTTCAACTCCGTATCCTCACGGATTTTTAACCTCGTTTTGCTCTGGCAAACAGGGCACATTACCCATTCATTCTGCATCTGTCCACCTCAACAGCATATTTCCCGAAAAAACTGTTTTATCTCAGAAGAAGCCTTGACTATTCCGTGTACTTTGACCCTCTCAATAGTCTCTCTGGCTAACTCGAGAGAAATGTCCTTAGTGATTACCAATAATCCAACCATTTGGATATTGGCTTTTCGATTGCTTGCTTTGAGTTTTTCCAAATCCTTATGCGTAATTATCACAATACCGGAATATGCAATAACTTTCGACATATCAATTTCAATTTTTTGGTTAATCATGAAGTTATTCATCCTTTCCCTTTTCATTTTTTTTACTTTAAAAACTGCAATAGAGATGACGCGAGAAGAACAATAGACTATGCTGATAGTAAAAAGTTTAAATTTTATTATGACATTTTAGATATCCTTACATGTTTAATTCTCTTTAATCATTTTCACGTGGCGGCGTGATAATTGTAGCGAGTGTATATAGTTTTTGTTCCTTCGATGTTCTTGTCATTGCAGGCTCAAGTACCTTAGTAATTTGTTTACTGTATCCAACAAGTTCTTCAACTGTGGCATATAACGGAATAGCAGTAAAACCTGAACCATCGCCAACGATATTAATATCTTTAGTCTTAGCATATGCCTCAAATCTCTTAAGTAACTCAATTACAAAAGTACTGAACAATTTGTAGTAAGCTTCTCCGTCATTTTTCTTAACTATCTCGTCTTCAAAGTTTAAAAATTCCTTGCTTATTGCATAGGTTTTTTCAACAACAGCTCGCACTTTAGTTTCCGATACGACCTCAATAACGCCAGAACTTTTCATACTTTTAAGTGCACGGTACAAAGTAGCTTGTGGTATGTCTTCATTCACCTCTAGCAAGTCCTGAGGTGTTAATGGGCCTTTCTCTTGTAGCGTAAATATTATTTTTGTTTTGACTGGATTTTCAATACAATCCATAATCTGTTCCGTTGTAATAGGCATAGCATCACCCTTTCATTATCTGTATTATAATATTATCATATTGATAATATAAAGTCAATACTGTATATTCCAAAGGTATCAACGTCAACACAGCACACATGTACGATGGTTTCATCCGCTTTTCGCTAACCGGCAAGCATTCCATCCTTTTCATTCTCACTATTGCTTTTTAGTTATTATATTTCGAGTTCACGAAATTTGTAAGCAACTATTTTTATGTTTTCGTATTTATAGTCATTGTTAGTTCGTTCTCAATCCTATACCCATACTGTAAAATTTGCTGGTGAGGTGAACTAACAGTGGAGGAATTACTGAACTCATTTGCTCATACCATAAAGGGCTCCCGGATTGCCGAAGGAATAACGCAGTCTGAAAAAAAGGAAACAAAAAAGAGACATAATTATACAACGGAATTTAAGAATCAAATAGTAGAGCTCTATCACAATGGCAAGATGAAAAGTGAAATTGCCAGAGAATATAGTTTATCATTATCAATGGTGAGTAGATGGATAAGGCAGTCTGAAAATACGGGGTCATTTAAGGAAAAGGATAATCGAAGCAAGGAAGAACAGGAACTTATGGAGCTACGCAGGAAGAACAAACAACTTATGATGGAGAATGATATTTTAAAACAAGCAGCGCTGATTTTGGGACGAAAGTAACTGTGATAAGGAAGAATTCTCACAAATACTCTGTATCAGCAATGTGTAAAGTCCTGCAGATCTCAAGAAGTACCTATTACTATAAAAGTAGAAAGAAAGGCAGTGAAGATGCTCTTATATCTATGATTAAGGACATATTTAACTCAAGCCGCAATAATTATGGAGCACGAAAAATCAAGGTTGAGTTACAGAAAAAAGGATACAGAGTTTCAAGGCGAAGAATAGGCAGAATAATGAAACAAAATACTCTTGTATCCAGTTATACAAAATTAAAGTTCAAACCACATGTGAATAAATTCACTCAGTCAAAAATAGATAATCTGGTTAAACGGGAATTTAGGAATCAACCATACAGGAATGTTGTAGTAAGCGATCTTACATATGTAAGGGTTAGAGACAGATGGGAATATATCTGTATACTTGTTGACCTTTTTAACCGTGAGATTATAGGTTATAGTGCTGGCAGGCATAAAAATTCAAAATTAGTAAAACAAGCCTTTGCCAGAGTCAATGGAGATCTAAGGAATATTGAAATTTTCCATACAGATAGAGGTAATGAGTTTAAAAACAAGATTATAGATGAGGCAATGAGGGCCTTTCAAATTAAACGTTCACTCAGTATGAAAGGATGTCCTTATGATAACGCAGTTGCAGAAGCAACATTTAAAATTATAAAAACAGAATTTGTACGTGGAAAAGTATTTGAATCACTTGATGAGTTAAAATGGCAGCTTGCGGATTATGTTAACTGGTTCAATAACTATAGAATTCATTCATCTCTTGGATATGTAACCCTATATCAATTTAAGCTAAATAACCTTAAAAAAGTTGTCTAGAAAAATGTTGACATTCCAAAAGTCCGAACGGGAAAAACCGGGTGTTCAGCAGCTGTCACTGCCTGTCGAACATCATCTACTGCGGCGGCTGCGTGGAGTTTTACCGCCGGATTCACTGGTACAACCGTGGCAAAAAGTCGATTGTCTGGCGGTGCATCAGCCGGCTGGAGAACACCGGCCTGTACTGCGACGCCCGCACCGTGCCGGAAAGCCAGCTGGAGCAGGTGCTGGTCAAAGCCATCAACCGGACGCTCTGCGACAAGGACGATTTCCTTGACATTTTGCAGAAAAATATTGAAACTGTCCTTAGCCACGGGAACGACCGGGCGCTCGCCGACATTGAAAAGCGCTTGAAGGAACTGCAGGCGGAGCTTCTGAAGCTGGCCTCGTCCAATGCGGATTATGAAAAAGTCGGCAAAGAGATTTACCGCCTGCGGGACGAAAAGCAGAAGGCTCTGATAGAAAGCGCCAATCGTGACGAGGTTAAGAAGCGCATCGCCGACATGAGCGCTTTTCTGCGGGAACAGCCCACAGAAATTACATCGTAAGGTGCTTTGCCTATTGTATCCAAAGTTACAGCCACACAGCCCAATTACCATAATCGAATGTTCCGCTGCTGTGATGCAGTTTTCCTTCGGCTTTGATGTGCCGGAACGCATCACGCATTCGGACTAAGATTTCCGGGTGGATATCAAGAGTGTGATGCGCGGGAAATACCCGTCTCACCAGCAAAGCAGAGATCTTTTCCAATGATTTCAGATAAGCTTCTGGGTCTGTGGAAGGATAGTATGCGAACAACGTGTCCTTATAAACAAGATCCCCGGTAAAAAGATAGCCCCTTTCTTTTTACCAGAAGCACATATGCCCCGGCGAATGTCCCGGTGTATGCAGGACTTCGATCACCCTGCCGCCAAGGTCAATGGTGTCGTAATCATGCAAAATTTTCGCGGGCATACCCTAAAAAATTTATAGGTGTTCACATCATAGCCATCCGGTAAGTCACAACGGTCAAGCACCATAGCACGGATTGTTTCCATGCTCAGAGGAAATCCGCCGGAAAGCCAGTCCAGTTCTTCCTTGTGTGCGTAAAAATCCGGATAGTACTTGTGTCCTCCGATATGATCCCAATGAATATGGGAAGCGATGGCGGTAACCGGTTTGTCCGTCAGCTTTTTCACTTCTTCTGAAATATTGCAAATACCAAGCCCGGTGTCGACGAGCAAACTTCGTTTGTTCCCGTTTAGAAGATAACAGTGTGTTTCTTCCCAATGCCTGTATTCGCTGATGATATATGTATCCGCATCAATGCGGTCTATTGTAAACCAATCATTCATGGATATTTTTCATTTCCATATCGCGCGAAAGCTTGCTCTGTAACCTTTCGGACAAAACTGGTTTTCTGCTCCATATAGCCGTCCCGGTCATGCTCATAGTGTTTCCATAAGGACAGCTTCAAGGTTTCATATTCCTTTGCCGTTTCGAGATGCTCGTTCAAGTAGTCCCGGAAATAAAGCTCGTCGTGGTCGCCGAAATCCCGCAGATGCAAGTGAAACACCCGCTCGGCAAAGCCTTCCGGCGTGTAGCCTTTATTAAAATCCATACGCTTTTCGCTTTGAGCCATACAGAGATAACCGTTTTCCAGCAAGAGTTTTTTAATTGTCTCATGCTCCGCAAGCGGTGCCTCTGCTAGGATGTCAACAATCGGTTTCGCCCAGATGCTATCAATGGCGGTACTGCCGATATGTGCAATCTGAACGTCTTTCGTCAAAAAAGAGGACAGAAACGCCCGCTCCTCCCGGTACCAGTCTTTCCAGTATGTTTTGTACTCCGTCAGCTGAATGGGAAACAGTTCCCACAGTTCCTGAAGCGTCATTTCAGATAATGGTTTAGGCACCACGACACCTACCTTTCGGTTTCCCCTGTATTCACCTGATTAACAATTCTCGATAATAAAATTCGCCGTTTGTTCCGGAGTTCTCTTTGACACGTCCACTTTAACCGTGCTTAATACTTCATAAAGAGGAATACGTTCTACGCTTTTACGGATGATATCCCCCGTGCGAATACCCGCATCCATATCCTTGCCTAACCGGGCTTGCAACGTCTGCTTATCACAGATCAGCGATATCAGATGAACACGGAATTCCGTTGTATCAAGATGTGAAAGAATTTCGTCAATAATGCCTTGCTCATGCATAACCCAGCAAAACACAATATGTTCAAAAGCGGAGCATTTGATAAAGCTGTTTAAGATAAAGCAAATATTTCTCATCACCATTTGCTTCGTCCCATCAGTCACTTGAAATGGATGCATGTCCCAGCACCAGTCCCCATCAAGGAATACGCTGTTTTCAAGTTTGTGTTTCATTATACGGCAAGTTGTAGTTTTACCTATACCCATGGTGCCACTGGTTAAATAAATATCTTTCATAACGACTCTGTACGCCAGCGCTCCATTGTCAAATAATTCGTATGTTCTGTTCTGGTTTCTCTCAAAAGTGGAACAGGCACCGTATCACAGGTATGATGATAAAGAAACCTCAGCTTTTCCTGCACTCGTTTTGACTTTGCGTTGCCGTCATAATACCCGCACCAGATGATGTTCATTCCCAAATCTTCAAATCCGTGACGAAGCAGTTCTTTGGCTGCTTCAGGAATCAGCCCTTGCCCCCAGAACCTTTTTCCGATCCAGTAACCAAGTTCGCATTCATCATCTTTATCCGTCATATCCGTGTGACCGTTAAGCTTCAACTCAATACAGCCAATCGCCGCAGGAACCTTTTTCAAACAAACGGCATAACATTCCTGCCCATTAAAATATTCCTTTATCACAGAACGACTTTCTTCAACACTTTTATGGGACGGCCACCCGGCAATGGGTCCAATGTCCGGATCCTTTGCATATTCGTATAAACTCTCGGCATCCGTTTCTTGCCAAGTCCGTAATATCAATCGCTTTGTTTGCAGTTCCATAACCTCGTAGCCTTTCTATATACTTTTGTCATTCTGAAATTCGTCAGGGAAACATCTCCTCTGACGGCGATATTTTCAGCCTGCACGGTGTACCCAAGCTTTTCAAAAAAAGGCCTGGCTGTAATGGATGCGTATGTTTCAAAAGAAGCCGCAATCTTCCTTAACTTCAATAGCCATAATTTCCATCAATGAATATGACATTAATTCGTTCCTTCTCAAATTGACCAGTTATCAGTACGAAATAATTGCAAATCCGCTGGGAATGATGACAATCAATACACCGGCCCAATGTTGTACATGGAGTTTCTTTTCCAAGTCGTTTTGCATCCAGTAGTGCGGCAATCTGGCGGCGTGATCTACAGATTTTACAATCTTATTCGTTCCTACAACAGCAATCACCTGTTTTGGTCCATAAATAATCGGCGCAACACGACTGCCGTTTCCATCAATATTAAATAGTTTGCCGTCTACGGTCACGGCATTGATTCCCGTTAAAAACGTGTCCGCACGGAAGTTTCGGAGGTAAATTTCCCGTTTTTCCTCGTGACTCAAGCTTTCCCGATGCTTATCCCAAAAATTGTAATGATGATTCCTGACATATTCATACACGCCGGTCTGCCCTTCGGGCATCAAATTCCGAATCAGCTTATGCAATTGAAAGATGGATTCCACATAGTATCCGGCCATGTGATTTTTGCCTAAATTGTCTATTGTCTCTTTGATGGTACCCTGCATATTTCTCTCCCAAGCGCTTATCGACACACTAATATACGGACCTGTTCCCACGCCACGCCAAAACTCACAAACATCAATTCTGTTCACACACCAACCCCAAAAGCACCGAAACATCTATCCTGTTCTCTCGCCGAGCACTGACATCAATATCGTTCACTCACGACCGAAATCAACCCTCTGGACTTGTTCCCTCAAAGCGATATTCCGCCGTTTTCGGCGCACCGGAATTTTGCCCGCAAACCCCGGAAGCACCAGTATTACTGTGTTTTCCGTACATTCAATTTTCTACCCTTGACATCAATACTACCGTCTCCACATGCCAGTAGACAAGCCTTTGATATAATTATGCAGAAATATTGGCTTTTGCGTAAAGATGTACCCCCCCCTTATTGCAGAATCTTTCTACTCCAGTTGGAAATTGTATTCCTTTGCCATTTAACTGTTCCGTTGCATATATAGGCTACATATTTAAATTCATTTGTATTATCATATATATTTATTTCATTACATATACCTAGTATCTTTTTTAAATTATTCAATGATTCATAGTATCTTCTTTCTATATCTCTCTCAGAAATGCCATGTCCGCCTTTCATAACTCTAATCTTAACTCTTTCTTTTGCTATATCGCAATTATCAACTCCAATATAATTCATAACTACATAAAACCCTTCTTGCCTCGCTTTTTTTATATTTCTGATAATGCTTTTACCTGAAAGAGTAGTCTCCTGATTAAATGATATATGATTTTCAATATAATAATTTATAAGCCTTATAGCCTCTCTTGCACATCTAATTTGAAGATTATTATCTTTCCACGAACCTATTCTTGCTACCATTTCATCCGTATTTATTCTTTTTTGATTTTTATCTCTTTCATAATAAATAGATCTATATATGGACGTTTTTCCAGCCCCATTTACTCCTGCAAATATAGTATAAGTAGCCATTACTCTTTACCTATCACCTTTTTTTGCTCTCTTTGAAGCACTAAATCCGATAAAGCAGCATAAAAATCTTGTTCTTCTTTTGTCTTTGATTTTTTAAACAGTTCTTTTAAATCCTCATATGAATACCTAAGAAACTGCTTATACAAACTACTTTGCTGATTTATTTTTTCCATAACGATTCCCCTTCGATAAATATATCTTTATACTATATTGTACCCTAATATAATGCTCCCATAAATAGCTGTACTTAACTGAATTTAAATTTTCAGGAATCTCACTTTTCTTTATTAAAGAGCAATAACTTCTTCAACCATTTTGGCACATGCTTAACTTTTTTATTTTTAGATACAGACTTTAATTAAATAGTAAATAAACTTAATCGTTTTTAAGTTTCTCTTTTAAAGAATTCAACATTTTCATTTTCTCACTGTCACCTTTTACATCTAGATGATATTTTTTTGCAAGTTTAGTAAATCCTGCTTTAAGCAGTTCCTTAAAAAGTTCACTTTCCTCCGCTGTCAGATGATAAGGATTAGAATTCCTCTGCTTGTTAATTTCTTTCCATCCTTGAGATTTGTAAAATCTTTTAGCCTCATTATATGTATTGAAATTTGTATTGTAGTTATAGTTGATTATATTTACATACCATTTTTTGAAATGTTCTTCATCATTGAAATTTTCATCATATTCTTCTTCATAATATATCATATCCTTTATAATCTCATTTTCTTTTTCCTTACGCAAATGCAACCTATACTGGTTTTTAGTGAAATTATCTTTGAACTCATACTCATAAAAATCCTCAACTGACTCTATTACCATTCGCTCAAAAGACTTTTTCTGTACATTCAACTTATCTTGTACCTTATCAAATACCTTAAATTCTTCTAAAAGACTCATTATGTCATACCTATAAAACGATGAATCCCCAGTCTCCTCAGCATGGAATATTTCTTTCTCATCAAAATCAAACAGATGTATTTTGTTCCCATTGTCAGAGCAATAATCCACTGAGTACTTGTTTCGATACCCTTTTAAATATTTGCTGATTTTTACACACATAATCATTACCGCTCCCAAAACTACTATTGCCTTAAAACTAGCCAATAGTTTTGAATCTGCTATAACTAATTTCAGTATATCATGAAATTTAATAGAGTTAAATATTTAAAATTTTTGAATATAAATCATATAATTATTGATTCTCTATATTACATTATTCCTGCCCGGGCATAAAAGCGCATCATTTTATCAACTCAAATCATTTTAATTCTAGGTAATAAAAAATCAGCTTATATAACTACAACAAGCCGATTTTAGGAATGTTTTTAAGACAAGTTGTACTGCAACGCGGTATTCCATTTGAAATAAAACTGCCTGCAAATGCTCCAACTGTCTTTGGTTCACTTACCAAAAAACAATTTGATACTGAAATTAACAAATGTATGGACGATATAAAGAATAGAATATTAATTCTCAAAAGCATCTATCGAAAGATAGGTGCTTTTCTTATGCCAATTTTTAGGAAAGGACATGAATACTTATGGGAATACTATCCAGCCTTTCCTGATCACAAGATAAGCCGGGAGTCAAACACCGACCCATTGCTCTTGGTATAAACTATTTCAACTCAATCAACTTGTCAAGAATTTGTTTTGTCAAATCCTTTTGCTGTGCCGCTGTTAAATTGGTTGAAGTTCTGATCACAACTGTTCCATGTACTTCGTGAGAACCAGAATTAAACATTTCTGCTCCATCAAACGCTGCTAGGTAAGCGTTACGGGTTTCTGCATCTTTCTTAGTTGGATAGACTTCAATACATCCACCTGCATCAGTTCCTTTATCAACAATATCTTTGCCATCCACTTCTTCAATTACATTTTTGTCAGTGAAATAAACTGCAGCAGTATATCCACCTTGTTTATTAAGATTACCGTTTGGATCGTTATTTTCTGTTACTGCTTGTGTTCCTGTGATTGAAGATACTTCCTTCAATCTTTGAATTACAAAATCACTTGTTGGATTCGTAATTTGCTTAAGCTGCTTCACGCTGCTTTCAAATGCTTCGCTAGCTGATTTCAATTCACTAATTTGTATTGAATAGTCAATTGGCTTTTCTAATTCTTTGGTAGCTTTTTCGATTGCATCAGTCTTTTTAGGAACTTTGGGAACAGATACTAATGCTTTCTTGGCACTGTCATCAGCTGATTTTAGCTTATCTAATGCCGATGTATCATAGGCTTCTTTCTTAGAATTTATCAACTTCTCAGAACCATCAATTAATATTTGCAGTTTTTTATTTTCTGTTTCAACTTTTTTCTTTGCATTATCAAACTGAGTAACGGCTTTTTCACGTGGTAAATATACACCAAAGTAATAACCACAACCACCTGCAACAATAACCAATAATGTGATAATCCCAATAATAACTTTTTTCATTTTGTTCACTTCCGTTTTTTTGTCCATATCCTCATAATTCACACCACACACCCCTGTCCTCAACATTTATATTTATATATTACACTTTCTATTATATACATTCATACTGACATAGACTGTCAGCAACAATAAAATTACCTATATGTAAAAACAAAAAATCCAATTAAGATGATTGCTCGCCTTAACCGACTCTTGAATTTCATTATTCAATTACAGCCTCTTAAAAGCTTCTAAAATTAACTTGAAAGATATAGCAGTTTTTAGAGTATATAATAAACCTACACTAATAAGAGCACAGCTACTAAAGTCTTCCTGCCGTGCTTTTTAATGAAATTATCATATCCACACGTATTTTGATAGAAAGTCAACACTTAAAAATTAGCCCTCTTTTTTAATTGAGAGGGCTTATTCTTAGAATAATATTTTCGAACCAACATCACAATTCATTTTCACAATACAATTGTCCGCAGGTAGCACCAATTTCAGAACCAAATTGTGTCCTAACAGTTGCACTAATGCCTGCCTCCTTTAATGTACTGCAAAACTGGTTGATAGCACTCGATGATTGAAATTTAAAAGTTGTTTTATTCGTAGAATTATAAGGTATCAAATCAATATGATATAAATACTCCCATGAACCACGATTTTTCAACAAACCTATAACTGCCTTTGCATGTTCTTTAGAATCATTAATCCCTTCAAGCATAATATACGCAAGAAATACTCTTCGTCCCGTATGAATAATATGTTCATCTAATGTCTTCATTACCTCATGCAATGGAAATCTTTCATTTATAGGCATTAAATCGCTTCGTTGACTTTCAAATGGTGAATGAAGTGAGAAAATGAGATTTACTTGTGGAAATTCTTTGGTCAATTTTTGAATTCCTGGTATAACACCAATTGTTGAAATCGTAATTCTTCGTTGACTTAAACCAAATAACTCTGGATTTGCAAAAGCCTCACCCATTCCCATAAATGAAACACTATTCAAACTATGTCTATAGAAATAAAAATAAAGTAATTGATCAGTTATCTCATCAGCAGTGAGATTTCGTTTAAATCCAGTACTTCCAGTTGCACAAAAACGGCATCCAAAACCGCAACCACATTGAGAAGAAATACAAAACGATTCCCACCCCTGTTTATACTGTAATCGAACAGCCTCTATTCTCTTTCCGTCTGTCAATTCAAATAACAATTTTTCAGCTTGCTTAGAATGTTGTGAAAAAACAGGTATTAAGCTAGATACATTATTTCCAAACTCATTTGTTAAAGCTATCCTTAATACTTTTGGCAACATAGCCATATCATCAAAATTATCTATCCTTTGACGAAAAATAGCTTTTGAAAGCTGTATATATCTATAATTTGGTAAATTTAAATCTGATACTATTTGTTTTATTTTTTCATATTTTGTTTTTGTCTGCTTCATGTAGGCTTCCTCCTCGCTATTAATAGTTAGGAAGCAAAGCCAGCATTGGCGACTTATACTACTCCATGCAAATGTCGCCTAAAACATCTGACTTTGCATGGAGCCTATTATGTGTTACTTGTATATTCATATTAAACATATTAATTCCATTCTATCCCTTCAATTTTATAGTTTTTGTTGCAACATTTTCACAAAATGCAATATCATGCTCAACAAATAAAATTGTGGGCTGATATTCAATTAACAATTTCTCAATCTGCATACGAGAAATTACATCGATAAAATTCAATGGTTCATCCCAAATATATAAATGTGCCTGTTCACACAAACTTCTTGCAATCAATACCTTTTTTTTCTGTCCTCCACTAAAATCCTGGATATTCTTTTCAAACTGCTCTCTTGAAAAATCAAGCTTTCTAAGAATTGATTTAAATAAGCTTTCTTCAATACAATATTTATCTGCGTATTCAGACAAGTTACCATATAAATCTGATGTATCTTGTGAAACATAAGAAATAATCAACTGACTACTTTTCCTCACAATTCCATTATGCGGGATTTTTTCTCCATAAATTAATTTCAATATACTTGATTTCCCACTGCCGTTTTTTCCTTGAATAGCAATTCTTTCACCCTGCTCTATGGTGAAGCTTACTGCTTCACAGATAATTCTATTATCATATTGAATTGAAACATCCGCAAGTTCCACAAGCTTTTTACCATGGAAAGTAAGCGGTACTATTTTTAAGCTTTCACTGGATTCAATATTTTTAAGAAGCCTTGATTTTTCCTCAATCATATTCTGTTGTCTAGCTTCTATATTTTTAGCACGCTTCATCATTTTTGCAGCTTTATGTCCAACATACCCTTTATCCAATTTGCTCCCATAATTAGTAGCTCCATATTTACTGCTTTCAACACTATCTGACCATGCAGATGTACGTTTTGCTGAACTGGAAAGCCGGCTAATATTCTTCTTCAATTTTTCGTTTTCTGCTAGTTCGAAGCCATCTTGTAATTCTTTATTTCTCCACCATGAAGAAAAATTTCCTTTCTGTATCTCAATATTAGTTCTATTAATGGCCAAAATATGGTCAACGCAATTATCTAAAAAATACCTATCATGTGAAATCAGAATAAATCCTTTCTTCTTTTTTAAATAATTGCTTAGTTTTTTTCTAGCTTCAACATCCAAATGATTTGTAGGCTCATCAATAAGTAAGAAGGAGTTCTCCTTTAAAAACATAGCAGCTAGTAATGCTTTGGTCTGCTCTCCTTTAGATAGTTTATAAAATTGTCTATATAAAGCATCATAATCCATATCTAACAATGATAATTCTTTAATTATTTCCCAATCCATTGAATTTGGACTGATTTCCCTTATAATATCTATGGTGAAATTTCCTTGTTCCTGCACCTTATAAGGAAAATATTCAAAAGTCACATCAGCTGAAATATTTCCATTATATTCGTATTTCCCAAGTAGGAGATTTAAAAAAGTGGTTTTTCCCCTTCCATTTCTTCCGGTAAACCCCAATTTCCAATCTGTATCAATTTGGAAACTTACATTTTCAAAAATATTATCATAACTATCTTCATAAGCAAAGGTTAGGTTTGTAACATTTATTAAAGACATATTTTTGTCCTCCTCTGTAATTAATAGTATAAACAACAAAGTCGGAACAACAGGCGACTGTGTTTATTTACTCCATATAAATGTCGCCTTCAGTATACGGCTTTATATGGAGATTATCATGTGTTAGCAAAGTGTCTTTGTTTTTCATAATATTAATTATCCTCCTTATTCTATTATCTATAAAAAATAAGAGCCGCAAGAAATTATCATTCTTACAGCTCATAGATATACTAATTAAGCTAATCATTATAGCATAACACAAGAGTATATATTAAGAGAAAAAAGAATAACTTTCTTGCATAAGTACGACAAAATAAACAAAATACATCCTTTTATCTTTTTGTCAATTGTACTTTAAAAATTAGCAAGAAAACTAAATCATCTTTTCACCTCAAACTTTAACTTTTTTACATTGTATCACTATATATTGAAAAAATCAACAAAAGCTTGAATCAACTACTTTGCTGTATGAACGAAAGATGATAATGTCTTAGTATACCAAAGTTGATTATGTCCCAAAAAGCAAATTTATAATATAATAAACCTCATGACAAAGAAATGAGGTGGACATGATTAGAAAGGTATATTTAAAAATGAATGAAGAATTAAAATATAAAGTTATTAAGAAGTTAATAGATAGTAATGGTAACAAGCAGAGAGCTGCAATTGAGTTAGGCTGCACTGTTAGACATATAAACAGAATGATTAAGGGATATAAGGAAAAAGGAAAGGCTTTTTTTATTCATGGCAACCGTGGAAAGAAGCCAGCTCATACCATAGATAACTCTGTAAAACAGGACATCGTTGATTTATACAAAACAAAATATGAAGGCTCAAATCTAACACATTTTTCTGAACTGTTAGAAGAATTTGAAGGAATAAAGGTCTCACCAACGACTGTACGTTCCATCCTTTTGCGGGAATTCATCCTGTCTCCTAAGGCAAAACGTTCTTCTAAGAAAGCTTTACATGATAAGCTTAGAGATTTACAAAAAGACACCAAATCAAAAAAAGAAGCTGCTATTATTCAAAGTGCTATTCTTGATATAGAAGATGCCCATCCCAGGCGTCCTAGATGTGCTTATTTTGGCGAAATGCTTCAAATGGATGCTTCTCTTCATCCTTGGTTTGGCGAAGAAAAAAGTCAGCTCCATATAGCTGTGGACGATGCCACAGGTGTTATTGTAGGTGCTTATTTCGATGCTCAAGAAACGCTAAATGGCTATTACCATGTACTTGAGCAAATACTGAAAACCTACGGTATTCCTTATATGTTTTACACCGATAGGCGTACAGTTTTTGAGTATAAGCAAAAAAAATCCCCTTCTATCGAAGAGGACACTTTTACTCAATTCGGTTATGCCTGCAAGCAGTTAGGAATTGAGATTAAAACCAGCAGTATTCCACAAGCCAAGGGGCGTGTGGAACGAATGTTCCACACACTGCAATCACGACTTCCTATCGAATTGCGTTTAGCTGGTATAAGCACAATTGAGCAGGCAAATGAATTTTTAAACTCCTACATAAAAAAATTCAATGCTCGATTTGCTTTACCTGTTGATAATATCAAATCTGTATTTGAAACGCAACCTGATATTGAAAAAATCAATTTAATTCTTGGTGTGCTTTCTAGTAGGAAAATAGACAACGGGAGTTGTGTAAAATACAATAAAGGATATTATCTTCCAGTAGATGCTAATGGTCACCCGGTATATTACCATAAAGGTACCTGCGGTATAGTAATAAAGGCATTTAACAATGATCTATACTTTTGTGTTAATGAAAAAGTTTATGTGCTTGAATTGCTTCCAGAGCATGTTCCTTCATCAAAAAATTTTGATCTTGCAA